>CAYOBQ010000255.1:0-10174 GCA_964402225.1 uncultured Nannocystaceae bacterium
CTGAGTGCTGAAAGCCCTCCACACTCCCTCCGTCAGAATCGGGATATGCACCCGCGTCAATTCGGGGTCGAGCGTGCAGCGAGCGCCCAGGCGACGCAGTGCCGGGCGAGGGCCTCGGTCGGGTCGAGGCAACCCTGGAGGTCGCCGATCGCGATGGGGAGCTCGGTGCAGCCGAGGACGACGGCGGTGGCGCCGGCCGCGCGCATTCGGTCGACGACCGCCCGCAGGGCGTCGCTCCAGCCGGTGGTGTCGCCCCGCTTGACGGCCGCGATGCCGGGCCCGATGACCTCGCGCAGCTCGGCGTCGGTGGGCTCGATGCAGCGCCGTCCGAGCCTCCTGGGGAAGAGCCGCGCGGCCAGCGTCGCGCGGGTCGCCATGATGCCCAGGGGTCCCGCTGGTGCCCGGGCGGCGACGGCGTCGACGATGTGCAGCAGCGGCACGGGGCAGCGCGCGGCGAGGTCGTCGTACCAGTAGTGCGCCGTGTTGCAGGGGATGGCGATCGCCCGGGCTCCGGCGGCGACGAGTCGCCCGACGCCGGCGGCCATCCAGGGCAGGGGAGACTCGCCCGTCCCCTCCACGATGGGCGCGACCCGGTCGGGGGTCTGCGGCCAGGACCACACGACGGTCGGCACGTGGTCGGCGTCGGTGGTGGCCGGCGTGGCCCGCGCGAGCTTGGTGAGGAAGTCCGCGGTGGCCAGGGGGCCCATCCCGCCCAGGACGCCGAGCAGGTCCGGGCGATCGAGCTCGACGGCCGCGCTCACCCGATCAGGGCGTCGCGATAGGCGAAGAGGCCGGCGGTGCCGCCGGTGTGGAGGAACACGACGTCCTCGTCGTCACGGAAACGCCCCGCCCGCAACCAGCCGATGAGGCCCGCCATGCCCTTCCCGGAGTACACCGGGTCGAGGAGGATCGCCTCGGTTCGGGCGAGGAGTCGAATCGCCTCCACCATGCCCGGCGTGGAGATCCCGTAGCCCGGGCCGACGTAGCCGTCGTCGGCCACGACCGCGTCTCGCCGGATGGGGCCGGCGCCCACGTACTCGGCGGTCTCCGCGGCGAGGCGGTGGACCGCCTCCTCTTGCCTCTGGCGGGGGTGGCGCACCGAGATCCCGAGGACGGGGATGCCGCTGCGGGACCCTTCGAAGCCGACGACGAGCCCCGCTTGGGTGCCGGTGCTGCCGGTCGCGTGGACCACGTGATCGATGCACAGGCCGCGCTCGAGGGCTTGATTCTGCAACTCCAGCGCGCAGTGCACATAGCCGAGGGCGCCGATCGGGTTGGAGCCACCGCCGGGGATGACGTAGGGCTTTGCCCCCGCCTCTCTCAGCTCGGCGGCGGCTGCCTCCATGGCGGCGTTCATGTCGTGCCCAGCCGGATGGCGCTGGGTCTCGGCCCCCACGAGCTCGTCGAGCAAGACGTTGCCGGACGTCTCGTAGGTGGCGTCGGTGTCGGCGACGCGCTCCTCGAGCAGGAGCAGCGAGCGCAGGCCGAGCTTCGCCGCCGCCGCCGCCGTCTGCCGGCAGTGGTTCGACTGCACCGCGCCCTGGGTGATCAGGGTGTCGGCGCCGTCGGCGATGGCGCGGGCGCAGAGGTACTCGAGCTTGCGCGTCTTGTTGCCGCCGGTCGCCAGACCCGTGCAGTCGTCACGTTTGATCCAGAGCCGGGGGCCACCGCCGAGGGCGTCGCGTAGGCGGTCCATCGGCTCGAGGGGCGTCGGCAGGTGCGCGAGGCGGACCCGAGGGAAGCGAGGGAGGTGCATGGCAGGCAGGGTAGGCGGCACGGTACAGTTTTCCAACATCCAGTGGAGCCGGTATCGTACTTACGCGGGACTCGACACCTGTTACATGCACGTGTACACAGCGTCGGGCCCATCCCACGTCGTCAGGGACGACACGATGTACGAGCTTCTTCGACGGCAACCGACCTGCTTCACCATCGCGCTCTTCGCGGTCGCCCTAGGCTTCCACGGCTGCGCTCCAGACGGCGGTGGGGATGGAGGTGGCGACCCGACCATGATCGGTGGCGAGGGCGAGGGCGAAGGGGAGATCGGCGGCGAGGGCGAGGGCGAGATCGGCGGCGAAGGCGAAGGCGAAGGCGAGATCGAGCCACCGCCCCCCGAGCACAGCGGCACCTGCGACAGCTCCGACTTCACCGTCGTCCAGGCCCAGGCGACCCTCGAGGACTACGGGCACCGGTTGGTCGCCGTGGACGGGCAGGACGACTATCGGGCCATCCTCATCGAGATCAAGGGCGCGCCGGCGGCGCCGGGCATCTACGACCTGGAGGGCACCACGAACCTGCGGGATTGCGAGATCTGCGTCTACGCCTTCGGCAACTGCAACGGCGGGGACTGCACCAAGACCTACATCGCCGACGAGGGCGCCCTCGAGATCACCGAGCTCGGCACCGATGGCGGGGAGCCGGTCGCGGTGACCTTCCACAACGTGAAGTTCACGCAGAAGGAGATCGACCGGCGGACGGGGGACACCTCCATCGTCTTCGGCGGCGACAGCTTCTGCACCGACGGGCTGGCCGTGGACGGGGCGATCGTCACGCCGGCCGCTCGCATCGGCGACACGGTGGACAACTTCGAGCTGCAAAACTGTGAGACCGGCGAGTTCGTGTCGATCTACGACTACTTCGCCGAGACGAAGGTGGCCTGGATGGTCGCGTCGGCGGGGTGGTGCCCAGCCTGTCGTCAGTTCATCCCGACCGTCATCGAGAACGCGAACAACATCGGCGAGGCGCAGCTCAAGCCGATGATCATCGTCGGTGAGGACTACAACTACGGACAGCCCACGCTTGAGATGTGCAAGGACTACTCGACGCACTACGACACCGACGCGCGGCGCTTCTTCATCGACCACAATGGCCAATACGGTTTCGCCACGACCTTCGCGAATATGTGGCCCTACCTCGGCGCCAACGGCGAGTTCGGCCTGCCGTGGAACGCGGTCCTGCGCGCCAGCGACTGGACCTACGTCTACGCCGACCGCTCAGGGAACGGCGACCTCGGCACCGCGATCAACGGGCTGCTCAACGAGCGTTGAAGAGCAGGCCCCTCGGGCCCATCCGCCGTAGCTTCTCTTCGACGATCTCGGCGAAGACCTCGCGTTCGGCGACGGCCACGTCGTCCATCGTCACCTCGACCTGACCCGCGGCGACCCCCGCCATCACGCATTCGAGGAGCGCCGCCCGGTCACGGGTGCCGTCCATGTGGGCGAGGAGCGCGCGGTCCACGCTGTCCGCCGACACGCTCTCGTGACGCAGGTTGGTGACCCAGGTGTCGCCGCGACCGGCTTGATATCGGGCCAGGGGGCTGGTGCGCGGGCGTGACTCGACCACCTGGGCGTACGGGCGGCGCCAGCGGGAGAGGCCGAGGTAGCCGTTGGCGTAGCCCTCGAGCAGGCTGCCGCCGATGACCTCCCGCTCGGCGCCCTCGAGGGGACGCCCGAGCTGCTCGGCGACGAGGTCGTGCAACGCCTCGTAGACGATCCCGTGCTCATCGGCCGTGGACAGCGCCACGAGGGCGTGCTGGACGGCGGGGCTCGTCGTCGAGATCCGGTGGTCCAGCTCGCCCCGGGTGCAGAAGGTCGCCTCGCCACCGACTTCGCCCTCGAAGTCCAGCACCGAGCTGACGCGCAGACCCCTGAGCCGGTCCGCGGTGAGCGCCCGGTCGATGGGCGCCTCGCGGTGGCAGACCAGCGAGCGGCGGAAGTACCGGTGCGAGACGTAGTCGAGGTATTGCTCGGTCCGCACGTGTCCCTGCACGTACTCCGCGAGGGCGGCGCCGAGACCGCGCCGGTACTGGTCCGGCAGCATCGCGCGGAACTGGGCGTCGGAGAGATAGGCGAGCCCTTCTCCCTGGATGCGCTCGACGAAGGTCTCGAAGTAGATCGGCTCGTTGTGCTCGACCAGGTACTCGTAGAAGAGATAGCGGTCCGAGAGCGTCGATATCGTGTCGATCTCCTGGCGCATCCAGGCGCTCGCGCCGTCGCCGTCGCCGAGGTGCTCGCGGATCAGCCGCAAGAACGCGCGGGCCCGGGCGGCCCGCTCCGGCGGCGGCCCCTCCTTGGGGATATGGCGCTCGAGCATGTCCCGCAGGCTCGAGCGCAGGTTCCAACCGGGGCGGACGTTGTAGCTCAGGTAGGCGATGCCGTGGGGCGCGAGCTGTCGGCGGCAGACGCGGAGGATGGCGCTCTGGACGTCGGCTGGGACCCAGGAGTAGACCCCGTGGCAGATGATGTAGTCGAAGGGCCCGAGGGACTCGTCGACGTGGCGAATGTCCAGCGCCCGCAGGTGGACGTTCGGAAGATCGAGGGCGCTGACGGTCTCGCGGCCCCGCGCGATCTGGTTCGCGGAGAGATCCACCCCGACGAACTCACTCCTCGGCAGGGTGACGCCCATCGCGATCAGGTTGCCCCCCAGGCCACAACCCAACTCGAGGACTCGGCACTCCGTCGTAGGTGCCGGGCTGAGGCCGAACAAGGCACCCAGGGTGCCCAGGCGATCGGGGTGGGTCTCCGCGAAGGGATAGTCGTCGTAGAGGTAGTCCTCGTAGCTCGCCACGCCGGGAGTCTAGGACGCTGCGGCAGACAAAGCGACCAAGTGATGTGCGTGCCCGCCGGCCGAGTTCAAGGCGCGAAACCGTAGCGATATCCGAAGATATCGGAAGGCTTCGCAACGCCGAAATCGGTTGGCGGGCGCGTGCAGCGCGCCGCGTCGCGACTCTGCCGCAGCGTCCTAGGACGGTGCGGCAGAGATGGCGACCGAGCCGCGTGCTGGCCCTGGGGAAAAGAGGACTTTCTTCTCCGATTTACATTCGTATAATGAAAGCTCTTTTCACTTTCGTCTCCAGTCAGGTGAACCACAGCATGAGTACATCGCGCTTCAGTTGGATGCTCCTTGGCCTCGTGGCGACCCTCGCCGCGTGTGACGACGACGGGTCGGCCTCCGAGGAGGGCCCCCAGGTCCACGTCCCCGACCACTACAGCTTCGACAGCCGCTTCCTCGAAGGCAGCAGCAGCGTCAGCTACTCGGGGCAGATCCACCGGCACCTGTTGGTCCACGATCTCAAGGCCGCCATCGGGGGGCTGACGGCTCGGGTCGACGAGGGGTGGACTCCTGAAGCCGGTGAGGTGGCGGCCGAGTTGGGCTTCTACTTCGACTTCGACGGGGAGGTCGCTGCGGACGTGGAGCACGGCTTCACCGGGATGGACGTGGTGCAGACGACCTACGGCGAGGTCGCCTCGAAGAACCTCGTTGGCAAGATCGCGGGGAACGACGAGGCGGGGCAGCACGTCGATTGGTCCACGGCGTTCGTGGGTTGGAGCGCCGAGGGCGTGACCACCCCGGAGAGCCTCGTGCGCCACTTCTTCGGTGAGATCGAGCGACTCACGATCGCGCGGGCCAACGGGGAGCCGGCGCTCGATCCGAGCGGCGCCGCCATCGGCGAGGCCTTCGTCAGCGCCGAGGGCGTCGACTACCAGCAGCTCACGCAGAAGTTCATCGACGGCGCGGTGGCCTTCTCGCAGGCGACCGACGACTACCTCGACGATGATCTCGAGGGCCATGGAATCCTGTCCGACAACGGAGGGCCACGGGCGGAGGGGAAGCCCGACACCGCTCTGGAGCATGGTTGGGACGAGGCGTTCGGGTACTTTGGCGCGGCCCGTGACTACGGGGACTACACCGACGACGAGATCGCCGGAAAGGGCGGGCGAGACGGGTGGACCGAGGGCTTCCACGACGCCGACGAGGACGGCCTGATCGATCTCACGGCGGAGGTCAACTGGGGTCACTCCGTCAACGCCGCGAAGCGTGATCGGGGCAGCCACGCTGAGGCGCCGACGGACTTTTCGGAGGACGCGTGGCATGCGTTCTGCGCGGGGCGTTCGGTGATCACCGAGGCCGGTGGTCCGTTGAGCGAGGCGCAACTCGACCAACTCCGGGGCCACCGCGACGCCGCCGTGGGGGCCTGGGAGAAGGCGATCTCGGCCACCATCGTGCACTACATCAACGAGGTCCTGGTCGACATGGTCGCCACGGAGTACGACTTCGCCGGGCACGCGAAGCACTGGTCGGAGCTCAAGGGCTTCGCGCTGGCGCTCCAGTTCAACCCGCGCTCGCCGGTGAGCGACGCGGACTTCGAGCGGCTGCACGCGCTCCTCGGGCAGGCGCCGGTGCTCCCGGGTGGAGACGTCGAAGGCTACGCGGCGAAGCTGCTGGAGGCCCGAGGGATTCTGGGCGACGCCTACGGCTTCGACGCGCTGAACCTCGGCGACTCGGCCGGCGAGAACGGCTGGTAGACCACGATGTTCAGGTATGTGGTCGCGTTCGCGGCGGCGCTCGCCGTCGCCGGCTGCGACGAGGACGGGGCCACCGTGGTCGACGCGGGGCCGGAGGAGCTAGGCCGGAGGGGAGCGGCGGTCGCCTTGTCGGGGATCGTGGGCGCGCATCTTGAGGCCTTCGCGGCGGCGGCTGACGCGCTCGATGCCGCGGTCACGGCGTACGCGGGGGGGGCCGCGCCGTCGGACGCGCAGGGGGCCTGGCGCGCGGCGGCCCTCGCCTGGCAGGCCGTAGAGGTGATGCAGGTGGGCCCGCTGGCGAAGGGGACGGCCCCCGGCGCACAGGGGCTGCGTGACGAGATCTACTCCTGGCCGACGGTGAGCCCTTGCCGGGTGGATCAGGAGGTCGTCACCGAACGCTACGCCGATCCGGGCTTCTTCGACGCCGCGGTCGTCAACGTCTACGGCCTCGACGCCCTGGAGTACCTGCTCTTTCGAGCCGACGCCGGCAACGCCTGCGACCGGCAGGTGCGGATCAACGCCGACGGGGCCTGGGGAGCGCTCGGGGAAGCCGAGGTGGTTCGTCGGCGCACCGCCTACGCGGCGGTGCTCGCGGGGCGTCTGGCGGCGGACGCGCGCCGGCTCCGCGACGCCTGGGCCGGGTTCGGCGCCAAGGTCGCCAAGGCCGGCGACGGAGAGCCCTACGAGTCGGGCCAGCACGCGATGAACGACGTCTTCCGGGCGATGTTCTACATCGATCTGGACGTCAAGGACGTCAAGCTCGACCCGGACGGGGATCCGGCGGACGTCGAGTCGCCCTTTGCGGCGCACTCAAAGGAGAACGCGGTCGCCAATCTGCGCGGCGTGCAGGCGCTGCTGGGCGTCTTCGCCGAGCAGCTCCGCGCCGAGGGCGCTGGTGAGCTAGCCGACGCCCTCGGCGCGGCGACGACCGATGCGATCGCCACCGTCGGGGCCGTCGAGGGGCCCCTCGGTGCCGCCCTGAGAGAGCGTCGTGAGTCGGTGGCTGCGGCCCAGACCGCGGTGCGTCGGATCACCGATCTGATGAAGACCCAGATGGTGACCGTACTCAGCCTCTCGGTACCTCAGGAAGGCGCGGCCGACAATGACTAGATTTGGCTCGGGGGCGCGTGCAGCGCGCCGCGTCGGGGCTCTGCCGCAGCGTCTCAGCGCGGGAAGGTGGCTCTGCCTTTGCGCCTTTCCGGTGCTGTCCTTTGCTCAGGCGAGTCCGGCGGAGGAGGCGGAGGACGAGACCGACGTGGTCACCATCGTGGGGCGCAAGAGCAAGGTGGCGAGGATCACCGGCTCGGCGCACGTGGTCGACGAGGAGGCCTTGTCCACCCACGAGCACGATGACATCCACCGGGTGCTGGGCAAGGTGCCCGGGGTCTACGTTCGCGACGAGGACGGCTTCGGCCTGCGGCCGAACATCGGGCTGCGTGGCGCGTCGTCGGATCGCAGCGCGAAGGTCACCCTCATGGAGGACGGCGTGCTGCTCGCGCCTGCGCCCTATGCGGCCCCGGCGGCCTACTACTTCCCGATCACGACGCGCATGGACGGCGTGGAGGTGTTCAAGGGACCCGCTTCGGTGCGACACGGCCCCAACACCATCGGTGGGGCCGTGAACCTGCGGACTCGACCGGTGCCCCGGCGTGAGGCGGGGGGGCTCGATCTGGCCTACGGCGAGTTCGACTCGCGCAAGGTCCACGGCTTCTGGGGCGATGATCTAGGTGGTGGCGCCGGCTTGGTCGCCGAGGTCGTGCGGCTCGATAGCGACGGCTTCAAGGTCATCGACGGCGGAGCGGACACCGGCTTCGAGAAGGCCGAGGCGATGCTGAAGATGCGCTACGAAACGGACCCTGAGGCCTTCGTCTACAACCGCTTCGAGTTGAAGCTCGGCTACGCCACGGAGACCTCCAACGAGACCTATCTGGGCCTCACGGACGCCGACTTCGAGGCCACCCCGTATCGACGCTACGCGGCGTCCCAGCTCGGGGAGCTCGAGTGGACCCGAACCCAGGCCCAGCTCCGCTACGATGGGGACATCGGCAACGATGTCCACTTGAGCGCGGTGGGCTATCGGAACGACTTCACGCGGGCTTGGCGCAAGGCCGACGAATGCGGGGGGGAGAGCCTCGCCATCGTGCTCGCCGACGGTGCGAAGAGCGCCTGCTACAAGCCGCTGACGGGTGACGGATCGGGTGGTGAGGCGTTGCTCCTGGGCACCAACGATCGCGACTACATCTCCCAGGGCATTCAGCTCGAGGGGGAGTGGCGCGCGCGTAGCGGCATTCTGAGGAATACGCTCACGGTGGGCGCCCGGCTTCACTACGACGAGGTGCATCGCACTCGGGACGAGACGGTGTACAGGATGGACTCCGGCGTGCTCATCCCTGGGGGCGAACCGGCCCGCACGAGGGACGAGACGGGCTCCGCCACGGCGTGGGCGTTCCACGTGCTGGACGAGGTGGCCCTGTGGAAGCGCTGGTACCTCACGCCCGGGCTGCGCGTCGAGCTCATCGACACCCGGCTGGATGCGCCGGGCGTGCCAGACGTCACGGCCGACGAGGCGGTGGTCATTCCCGGCGTCGGGACCTACTTCCAGTGGACCCGGTGGCTCGGGCTGCTCGCTGGCGTGCATCGCGGCTTCAGCCCGGTGACGCCTTCGTCCCGCGCGGGCGACGACGAGGCGCCCGCACTCCCGGAGAACCCCTCGTCGCCCCGGGCGGACGGGGGCGAGGCCCCCTCTCCCGAGGAGAGCCTGAATTACGAGGGGGGGGCGCGGCTGCGCACGGAGCACACCCACGGTGAGCTCATCGGCTTCTTCAACGACTACTCGAACCTCACGGGCACCTGTACGAACTCCCAGGCGTGCCCTTCGTCGCAGGTGGGTCGCCAGTTCAGCGCGGGGCGGGTCTACGTCTACGGCGCGGAGCTGGTGGCGGGGCAGACCTTCGGGCTCCCCGCGGAGATCGATCTCACGATCGACGTGACCTACACCCTCACGCTCTCCGACATCCGAGACAAGGCGTTGATCCCGTTTTGGGGCCGGGAGTCAGAGAAGGGAGACGCGCTGCCCTATGTTCCGGTGCACCAGGGGCAGGTCGCGCTCGGGCTCGCCGCGCCGCGATGGGGGACGAGCTTCGCGGCGTCATACGTCGGTGAGATGCGCGACAAGCCGGGGCAGGGGAGCGTTCCCCACGACGAGCTCATCGAGGCCCACACCGTCCTGGACGCGGCGGCCTACTACGAGGTCACCGACCGCGCCCGGCTCTATGCGAAGGCCGACAACCTCCTCGACACGATCTATGCCGTCGGTCGGCGCCCCTTCGGGCTCCGACCCGGCAAGCCGCGTCAGGTTTGGGCGGGCTTCAAGTACCGCTTCGGCGAGTAGCGCTCCGGCGTAGATTCAGCCGCAGAAGGAACGGCAGACAGCGTCTCGATCCTCGACGGACTGTGGGCACTGAGGGTCGCGCGGTCGAGGGTCGCAGTACTCACCGTACTCGCGGGTGAGGGCATCGCACTGCGCGTGGCAGGTGCGTGCGGTGACGCGTACGCCGTCGACGCAGCGGAGCTCGATGCACTGCTGAATCAGGTCGCGCGGCACGCGCCGAGCGCAGACATCGAGGTCACCCCCGGTGTCGTTGAGGCAGCTGAAGAACAAGGTGCGTGCGAGCGAAGAGCAGTAGCCGGGACAATCGATCTCGGGCTCGGGCTCGGGCTCCGGCTCTGGCTCGGCGCACTCGCCAGCCACGCAGCGCTCGAACACCCGGCGCGCGTGCTCCCCGCAGCGGTCCTCGCCTCCACCGCTCTCCACGCAGTCCTCGAAGACCTCGCGGGCGTGGTGGGCGCAGCGCTCCTCGCAGGGAGGC
>CAYOBQ010000256.1:0-9549 GCA_964402225.1 uncultured Nannocystaceae bacterium
GGCGAAGGAGAAGGCGAGGGGGAAGGCGAGGGCGAAGGAGAAGGCGAGGGCGAAGGAGAAGGCGAGGGCGAGGGCGAGGGCGAGGGTGAGGGCGAGGGCGAAGGTGAGGGCCCGTGCCCCGACGGCGAGCCCGACGCCAACGGTGCGTGTGCGACGAGCATCTACCAGGCCCGAGACGTCGGCGTCTTCGATGCCGAGGCCTTCGTCAGCTTCAGCGGCGTCGTCACCGCCATCCGTCACGACGACGGCGACATCACGGAGATGGCGGTCCAGGTCGTGCCCGACGACGCCGAAGGCGCCGACCGCAGCGGCATCTGGGTCCGCGGCGACGACACCGAGACCTTCCTCGGCCCCATCGAGGTCGGCCACGTGATGCGCTTCAGCGGATTCACCAGCGACGAGGGGGGCCGTCGGCACCTCGGCCGACTGCAGTTCATCGACACCATCGCGATGGGCGCCGCGATCCCCGACCCCGTCCCCGTCGAAGCCGCCGACATCGCGAGTGATGGCGCGCGCGCAGACGCCCTCGAGGGGGTGCTCGTCGCGACCGAGGACGTCAGCGTGACGGACATCGAGCCGGCGGCTGGCGAAGGCGACGAGGCGCCCATCGGCGAGTTCGTCGTGACCGGCGGACTGCGCGTCGACGACTACCTCTACCACCACGTCCCACGGCCCACGATCGGCTCCGAGTTCGAACGCCTCGCGGGGGTGCTCCGCCGGGGCCACGGCGACTCGAAGCTCGAGCCACGCGACGCCGAGGACTTCGAGCACGGGGCGCCCCGGATCGCGTTGTTCGGCCCCGCCAACACCAGCATCCCCACCGGGCCGGCGGGGGTCCCCACCGACGCGCTAGGACAACCGTTGACGATTCACCTCGACCGGCGCGCTGGGGCGGGGGGCCTCGTCCTCCAGGCGGCCAGCGATGATCCCGCCGCGCTCCAGGTCGACGAGGTGCCGATCCAGGAGGGGGGCTTCGAGAACACGCTGATCGTGACCGGGCTCGCGGTCGCGGAGAACGTCCGCGTGACGATCTCCCTCGGCGACCAGACGCTCGAGGCGTTCGTCTCCGTCACCGAGGGCGATCCCGGCGTGGGCGAGTTGGTTTTGCGCGGGCCCCGGTTCGCGCAGACCGGCTCGTCCTTCTTCCTGACCGTCAGCATCGCCGAGCCCGCGCCCATCGGTGGGGTGGACGTGATGGTCGAGGCCGAGCCGGAGGTGCTCGCCTTCGGCGGCGGGGGCTTCATCAACGAGGGGGAGCGCGAGGCGCTCATCAACATCAACGCCGGCGAAGACACCGGCACCGTCACCTTGACGGCGAGCAGCTTCTCGGCCCCCGGCTCGACGCCCTCCGTCGAGGTCGAGATCGTCGACGAGCTGCCCGCCGCGCCGCTCCTCATCAACGAGGCCGACCGGATCAACGCCGGTGAGGGTGACGACGACGCGGAGTTCATCGAGATCTACAACCCGACGGACGAGGCGCAGCCCCTCGACGACGTGTCGCTCCGGTTCCACGGTGGCTTCGACGGGGAGGCGTACCTGACGCTCGACCTGAGCGACGCCGCCGCGGAGCTCGCCGCCGGCGCGTACCTCGTGGTCGGAAGCGCCGGGGTGGTCGGTGGTCTCGGCGGCCCCACGATCCAGATCGACGACGGCACGATCGACGACGACGAGTTCGGCGGCGTCGCCCTCGTCCGCACGGAGAGCGGTGAGCTCATCGACGGCCTCGCCTATGAGAACTTCGTGCTGGGCGTGGTCGAGGCCGAGCCTCCGCAGGAGCGTGACGAGGGCGACGGATCGCTCTCGCGGTGCCCCAACGGGGAGGACACCAACGACAACGCCGCCGACTTCGATCACCGCGACGCCACCCCCGGCGCCGCGAACGCGTGCGACTGATGGCGACGCTCTTCTCGAAGATCATCGCCGGTGAGATCCCGTCGGACCGGGTCTACGAAGACGATCAGTGCATCGCCTTCCGCGACATCAACCCGGCGGCCCCCACCCACGTTCTCGTGATCCCCCGCAAGGAGATCCCGCGGCTCGACGCGATGGAGCCCGCCGACGAGGGGCTCGTCGGCCACCTCATGCGGGTGGCGACGCGGGTCGCGAAGCAGGAGGGCCTGGACGACTTCCGCGTCGTGGTCAACAACGGCGCCGGAGCCGGACAGACGGTCTTTCACCTCCATCTGCACGTCATCGGCGGTCGCGCGATGAGTTGGCCCCCGGGTTGACCCTTCTCGACGCGGTCGCGGCGCTCGCGATGGTCCTCGCCACCGGCGCGCTCTGGTCTGGCTGGCGAGGCGGGGTGGCTTGGAGTCCGGCGTGCCTGATCGGCATCGCCCTCGGCGCCTGGGGCTTCTCCGAGCAGGCCCCGCTCCTCCTCGTCGCGTGTGTGCTGATCATCGCGGCGGGCGCCGTCCTGCCCGTGCAGCTCTTCGCCGCGGCCCGGCGTCGTGCGGGGCGTGGCGACTTCGCGCGAGCCGCCCGCCACGCCGACCGCCTCTACCGGCTCCGCCGCCACCCCGCCGCCGCCGAGTGGCGAGACAACTGGCGGGCCGCCGCCGCCTTCTACGCCGGGCAGCCGAGCGAGGCCTGGACCCGCATCAACGCCCTCGCCGCCCGCCGAGATCCCGCAGCGACCATGCTCCGCGACGCGCTGCTCGCCTCCATCCGCGCCTGGGACCACGCCGTCTACTCCCGGGCCCTGGATCTGGAGGTGCGGGCGCGCTGCGAGCTGGGCGAGGTCGAGCGCGCGGTGGAGGACGCCGGACGCGCGTGGTCGGGCCGCAAGCCGGGGCTCTGGCTCTGGCGCGTCTGGGGCCTGATGCTCGCCCCCTACGCGTTCGCGGGGCGGACGCAGGACCTGGAGCGCGCCGCCGATCTGCTTCGCCTCGGGCCCGACGCCCGCACGCTCTGGCGGGCCACGGCCCTCGCCGCCGCCGGTGATCCGGCCCGCGCCGAGGCGCTGCTCGCCCCCCTCGACGCAAACCAGCTCTCTCCCGGGATGCGCGCCGCCCTGGAGGCCCGCCGCGGCCAGCTCCCGAGCCCGGTCACCCTCGACGCTCCGGCCCGCGCGGTCCTCGACACCGCCAGCGTCGAGCTGCGCGCCGCCCACCTCCTGCGACCCCGCCCCCCCTGGGAGAGCTGGGCGACCCTCACGGTCCTCGTCGCCGTCGCCGCGGGCTTCACCGCCCAGCTCACGGGCCTCCGCGCCACCGTCGGCCTCGACGCCCTGATCGTCGGTCCCGGGGAACCCGTCCGGCCCCTCAGCCTGCTCACCTACGGGCTGCTCCACTACGGCTGGACCCACCTCTGCACCAACCTCGTCGCCCTCGCCTTCGTCGCCCCCATCGTCGCCCAGGGCATCGGCGCCCTCGGTCTGCTCGTGGTCTTCTTCGGCGGGGTCGTCGGCGCCGGAGGCGCGGTCTGGGTCCTCAGCGCCCCCGGGATCATCGTCGGCGCCTCCGGCGGCGCGATGGCCGTGCTCGCCGCGGCGGTGCTCATCGCAGTCGCCCATCCCCTCACCCGCCGGACCCGCACCGCCAGCGCCGCCGGTCGCGCCGCCCTGGGCATCGCCCTCCTCCAGTTCGCCTTCGACGCCCTGGTCCCCCAAGTCAGCATGCTCGCCCACCTCGGAGGCGCATTCAGCGGGGCCATCCTCGCCCTCCCCTTCGTCCTGAAACGGTAGCCGGGCTTCGCGGCGCCCGTCGCCGAGTTGGAGACTCAGCCCGCGCGGTGGCCTACACTCGTTGCATGAAGTCTCTCCTGGACATCTGCAAGGAGGCCGTGCCCCGCCTGGATCCGGCGCAGCCGATCAACCGCAAGGAGCTGCACTCCGCCCTCTACGTCGACCGGGAGGAGCCGGCCACTCGCCGCCTGTTTCAGCTTCTCGAGCTCAGCGCGATTCGAGAGCGCAGCAAGCTGCTGCTCACCGGGCACATCGGGAGCGGCAAGTCGACGGAGTTGTACCACCTGAAGCGGAAGCTCGAGGAGGCTCGCGGCCAGCGGTACACCGTCATCGACTTCTCCGTTGCGGACCACGCGGACCTGCTCGGGCTCGATACCCGCAAGGTGCTCGTCGCCATCGCTCGCGCGGTGTTTCGACGCCGGAGTGAGCGGTCGAGCGGCGGCGGAGATCCAGCCGCATTCGAGGCGCGGTTGCGCGAAGCGGCGGGGTCGGTGACAGAGATCGCCAGCGCCGAGCAGAGAAGAGACACCGGATTGGGGCTCGAAGGGAGCCTCGGCCCGGTGAAGGGCAAGGCCAACACGTCACGAGGGCGGTCGGTGGTCCACGCGCGCCGCTACGACGACGTCGGCGAGCTGCGGCGCCTCGTCGAATTGGTCAATGGTGAGCTGGAGGCCATCCGCGAGGCCCGACCGAGGGCGGAGCTTCTCCTGGTCATCGACGATCTGGAGAAGCTCGACATCGCGACGGCGCGCGCCGTGTTCAAGTCGGGGCTCGCCATCGCCTCCATCGACGCAGCGATGGTTCTGACGGTCCCGCTCCCGCTGCTGTACTCCTCCGACAGCGCGAAGCTACTGGGCCATTTCGACCCCGATCCGACGACCCTCCCGCTGATCAAGGTGACGAACCGACGGGGAGAGGTCCAGCCGGTCAACGTCGGACGGATGCGAAGGGTCATCGAGCGGCGCGTGGACGGCCTCGAACGCGTCTGCACGCCAGCCGCCATGGAACACCTGGCGCTGGTGAGCGGTGGCTGTGTGCGGGATTTGATTCGGATGCTACGGCGGGCTTGCCTCGATGCGATCGTCACCGAGCGGAGCGCTCCGTACGAGGTCGACGACCTCCGTGGCGCCGAGGCGGAGATCCGGACCATGTTCCAGCGTCAGGTCCACCGACATTTGCGAGGGCGGTTGGGACTGCTTCGCGGTGGCGACGAGCAGATGGACGAGGCGTTGGCCGAGCTCATCACCCTTGCGGCGGTGCTCGAATACAACAACGACGACACCTGGTACCGGCTCCACCCGCTCGTGGATCACCTCGTCGATGCTGACTGAGCCGGAGCGCGCTCGACTCGCGACGTCGCTCTCGCTGGGCAAGCCGATCCTGCTGGTGCGCGTCGACGCCGTGGCCGAGCGCCGCGCGTTCCTCGGGTGGCTGCGGTCTACGCACAACGGCGTCGTCCGCGTCTGTCGGTTCGGTGACGACGACCCCTTGGAGGCGATCCTCACAGCCACCGCCGGCGGCGCCGTGGCCGTCGCGGGGGGGGACGAGTGGATGGACGCGGACGCGCGAGCACGCTGGCTCGCCAGGTTGAACACTGGACGCGACCGGCTGGCTCGCCGCGAGGGGCCGGTGATCGTCCTCGCCGACGACGCCACGCTGGACGAGTTCGCCCGCGCAGCCCCCGACTGGTGGTCCTGGCGATCGGAGGTGCTCGGTGGCCGGCCCGAGCGGACCGCAACGCCGGACGGGGACGCGGGGCCGCTCGCGAGCGCCTACTCCGCCCTGCGACGCGACGTCACCGTCGATGAATCGCTCTATGTCGATCCCGAGGAAGACGGCTGGGGCCCGGCGTTCCGTGGCTTGGTGACACGGCTCGCCGCGGCGGAGGCGCCGGAGCTGCACTTCGTGGTCGGGACGCCGGGGGTCGGGACCACGACGGCGCTCCACAGGGTGGCGAAGCAGGTCGGGGGCCGCGCCACGGTGGTGAACGTGGTCTGGTCTGGTCCACAGCCATACACGGGGGCGAACCTCGCCGCGGGGGTCGTGAACGCTGGCGCTCCAGTCGCCATCGTGGCCGGGCTCGAGCACCTGGCCTCTCCGCAGGTTCAGCTCTGGGCCAGGGACGCCGAGCTCCTCGATCGCCCGGTCCTGTGTGCCCTGCCGGTGGATCTGGCGTTCGCGGCGGGCGACCGGCTGCCGACGCTCTTGCCCCCGTTCTCAGGCGACGCGTGGGTCCAGGAGGCGCTGGCTGCGCGCGGCCTCTCCGTGTCGCCCTCGGCCGCGCATGAGCTCGCCCGACTGTCCGGTGGGCTTCCCAAGACGCTCTTCCGGCTCGCCGCCGAGGCGTGCGTCAGCGCGTCCGTCAGAGGGCTCGAGGCGGTGGACGTCGAGGCGGTAGAAGCGGCGTGCAAGGTCGAGATCGTGAGGCTACGTCGGGTGGTCCGCAACTCCACCCCCCGGTGGCTCGACGCGACGAGCAGCGACCTGGTGACGACTCTGGATCCAGCGTTGCGCCACGAGCTCGACGTCGCCCTGGCCCAAGGGCACCTCGTCGTCCAGAATCTCGATCCGGTACGTTTCGTACCTCATCCACTGGCGAAGCGCGCGTTTGGCGCACGGTTGCGATAATGGCGGGTGAGCCTGACCTCGACTACAACCTGCCGCCGCAGGCTTACGAGCCGCTGGAGGACGGGGAGACCTACGAGCCGGTGGTGGGCGCCGAGGTGGCGATGCCCGAGTTCACCGTCAAGGCGGTGGGGATCGGCGTCCTCGTCGGGGTGCTCTTCGGTGCGGCGAACGCCTACCTGGGGCTGAAGGTCGGGCTGACGGTCTCCGCCTCCATCCCGGCGGCGGTGATCGGCGTGGCGATCTTCCGCGGGCTTCGGACGGGGACCCTTCTCGAGACGAACATCGTGCAGACCATCGGATCGGCGGGGGAGGCGCTGGCGGCGGGGGTCATCTTCACGCTGCCGGTGCTGTTCCTCTGGGGGCACCCGGCGGGCTTCTGGCCGATCTTCCCCTTGTCGCTCATCGGGGGGCTGCTGGGCGTGCTCTTCATGGTGCCCCTGCGCCACGTCCTGATCGTTCGGGAGCACGGGCGGCTGACCTATCCCGAGGGGACCGCCTGCGCCGAGGTGCAGGTGGCGGCTCAGGCGGGGGGGGGACAGGCGCGGCTCCTCTTCGGTGGCATGTTCGTCGGCGCGCTGTACACGGCCCTCGAGAAGTTCCTGCACCTGTTCCCCGACGAGCCGGACTTCGCGATCGACCAGGCGGGGTATCGCACCTCGGTGGGGGGCACCTTCACCCCGGAGCTGTTGGGCGTCGGCTACATCATCGGACCCCGGGTGGCGGCGGTGATGTTCGCCGGCGGCGCCGTCGGCTGGCTGGTGCTGATCCCCTTGATCTACCTCTTCGGCGGAGCGAGCGGGTCGCCCATCGCGCCGGAGGCGAAGCAGCTCGTCACCGAGATGGGCTCCTTCTCGGTCTGGAGCCGCTACCTGCGCTACATCGGGGCGGGCGCGGTGGCGTTCGGCGGTCTGTTCACCCTCCTGAAGGCCGCCCCGACCATCTTCGGCTCGTTGGTGGCGGCGCGCAGCGCCCTGAGCCACGGGGCCGACGCCCGTCGCACGGAGCGGACGCTACCGCTACACCTGGTGGGCGCCTCGCTCCTGGTCCTCGGCCTGCTGGCCTCCTTCCTGCCGCTGATGGCCTCGGATGGCGGCGCCATCGGCCTCCTGGCGGGGCTGGCGGTGGTGGTCTTCAGCTTCTTCTTCGTCACCGTCTCCTCGCGCATCGTCGGCCTGCTGGGCAGCAGCTCGAACCCAATCTCGGGGATGACCATCGCGACGGTCCTGGTGTGCGCCCTCCTCTTCGGCGGGCTCTATCCCGGTGCCCTCGCGAAGGTGGCGGTCCTGACCATCGGCGCCCTCGTCTGCATCGCGGCGGCCGTCGCCGGGGACACCTCCCAGGACCTCAAGACCGGCTACCTGGTTGGCGCGACACCCCGAAAGCAGCAATGGGGCGAGATCATCGGCGTCATCGCCGCGGCGGCGGCGATGAGCACGGTCCTGGCCCTCTTCCAGGAGCAGATCGTGGACCAGACCTTCAAGGCGCCCCAGGCCAACCTCATCCGCCTGGTCATCGACGGCGTCCTGGATGGGAACCTCCCCTGGGCCCTCGTCTTCGTCGGGATGGCCCTCGCGCTGTGCGTGGAGGTGATGGGCCTCCCGACCCTGGCCTTCGCCGTCGGCCTCTACCTGCCGATCCACCTCGCCGTCCCGATCATCATCGGCGGCCTCGTCCGCCTCGCCGTGGAGCGCCGCGCGAAGGACCCGGACGAGCGCGCCGAGCGTCGCGAGCGGGGCGTGCTCTACAGCTCGGGCTTGATCGCCGGGGCCGCGCTGGTGGGGGTGCTGGCCGCCACGTTGGCGTTCCTCGAGATCCCCCTCCATACGCCCGAGACGCCGCCCGCGAAGTGGGCGGCGCTGCTGGCCTTCGCCGCCCTCACGGGGCTCCTCACCCACAAGGTCTTCGGCCGCCGCATCAAAGACCGCTGAAGGTCCCGCGCAGGCCCACGCCACCGGGGCCCAACGTCGCCTGGGTCTGTGCCCCGTCGCCTCCCACGAGCAACACCACGCCGCCGACGAGCGCCGCGCCCGCGACCCCCGTCGCCGCGAGGTAGCCGACGTTCCACAGCTCGGCGTCGGCCTGGTGCTGGTCCCACTCGTCGCCCGTCTGCGCTCGACCTCGCGCGGTGATCGCGTCGTCGCCGAGCACGTAGAACGCCCCCGCGGCGCCACCGGCCGCCACCGCCCCCCCCAACAAGACCCAGCCCCAGAGTCGCCCGCGGCCACCATCGCTGCCCACGGCCTTCTCCACCCTCGCCGTGCCCGCGTCCGGGTCTCGCGCGAGCGTCTGTCGAACGGTCAGCGCTCTGCCGGGCCACACGCGGACCGACAGCTCCGCCGGCAAGTGCCCCGGCAACCCCAACTCCAAGGTGTGGCTCCCCACGACGAGCCGCGCCCGCAGCGGCGTCCGGCCCAGCGCGCGGGCGCTCCCGGCGACCAGCCGCACCTCGGCGCCCGGCGGATCGGTGATGACCTCGACCTCCGGCTTGATCCTCGCGAGCACGTCCTGGGCCTTACGCGCCTTCGCCGCCTCGGGGCGCGTCTCGAGGAAGCGCTCGAAGGCCTCGGCGGCGGCGGCGTACTCACCCATCTGCTCGAGCACCAGCCCCTGGTTGGCGATGAGCCCCGGCAGCGGATCGGCCTCGTAGGCGGCCCGCAGTCGCTTCAGCGCGAGCGGGTAGTCGCCCTCCACGAAGGCCAGATCGGCGGAGGCCTTGAGCTTCGCGGACCGGGCCGGCGTCGCCACCACGGGCGCCGCGCACAGCACGAGCAAGAGCGCGCTCCTCATCACGGACACCCCAGCCCGGCGCAGCGTCCGTCCTGGTCGGGCTCGCAGCACCCCACCCCGGCCGCGCCACCGACCTCGCCGTCGTCGGCGGCTTCTCCGCAGCCTTCGCGCGAGCCGCCGCGGCCCGCCTCGCCGCCCGCGTCGACGTTGAGCGCCCCCTCGAGAGCCGCCGGCGCCCCCGCCCCGTCGACCAGGACGAAGTCCCCGTCCGTCAGGCGGAGCACCGCGAGGGAGGGGCCGCCCGCCGCGCCGCCCGCGTGACCCCCGCAGCCACCGTCGCCACCATCTCCTCCATCGCCGCCGGTGGTGCATTCGACGCAGCCCCCCCCGCCACCGCCCCCGCCCTCGCCGCCGATCGCGCCGGCGCCTCCGCTGCCTCCGCTCCCGCCACGCCCCCCCGCCGCGGCCTCGATGACCGACTCGATCAACCGCACCCGCCCATCCCGGAC
>CAYOBQ010000257.1:0-9348 GCA_964402225.1 uncultured Nannocystaceae bacterium
TGACCGCTGAGTGCTGAAAGCCCTCCACACTCCCTCCGTCAGAATCGGGATATGTGCGCAGATTGATACCGCCAAGGTGTAACGGGGCCCCCCCCCAAAGGCTATATCGGACAATCGGCGCCGTTGTTGCGCTGAATCTCGCCCTTCTTCTCTTCCTCTCTTCATGCGACCCCGCGGCGACCGAGGACGAGACGCCCGACGCGAGCCCCGATGGACAGGTCTTGATGGGGGCCGGAGGGGGTGGCGGCGATGTGGATGTGGGCGTCGGGGCGGGGGGCGCCGGGGGGCTCGCGGGGGGCGGCGGGGAGGGGGACGCAGGCGCCGGGCCCGACGCGGACGTTGAGCCCATGTGTGAGGCGGCGCCACCGGTCGTGCGGCTCTCCGTGACCTCCGAAGGGGGGCCCTTCACCCGCGGGGACGCCGTCTCCATCGCCTTCGAGACCGACCGGCCGGCGGAGGTGGCGTTCACCAGCACGCCCGGCGGGCGCTTCGTCGAGCGAGCGGACCACGTCTTCTGGTCGGCGGGTGGCGAGGACGCAGAGGGTGACGTCGACTGGCCGTGGTTCACCGGCCCGGTGACCGTCACCGCGACCGCGCGCGACGCCGATGGCTGCGTGGGGGAGGCGTCGGTCGACATCGTGCTGGCGGGGGACGTGGTGCTCACCGACGCCCTGCGCGGGACGCTGCTCGTCTACGGCAGCGACGGGCGCTATCTCGGGCGCTACGCGCAGGTCATCGAGGGCCGAGGTCTCGGCGCGATCATCACCATGCCCCGCTCGGCGGGTGGTGGCGTGTTGGTCGCGGTCGGGCCCGAGGGTGGCCGGCGCGCCGAGATGAAGCATCTGGGCCCGGGCGGCGAGCTCGTGCGTGACTTCGAGAGCACCGATCTCGCCGGGATCCCGCTGTGGGCCGAGGGCGAGGGCCCGCGCGCTCTGCTCTACTGGCCCGCGCGTGACGAGATCCTCGCGGACAACGGCGACGAGGGGCGCATCTTCCGCTTCAACCCCGCGGGGGAGTATCTCGGCGACTACGTCCTCCCGGGGGACGGCGCCTTCGGACGCGAGTCGATCGGCTTCGGCCTGGTCGGTGAACGTGCCGTCGCGGGGGTCGGTCAGCGCGAGCGCATCTACTACATCGACTCGCCGGATCCGCCGGAGGCCGCCGAGCTCATGGTCGAGGCCGGCGACGGCTTCGACTCGCTGATCGCCGTCGGCAGCGGCTACGACGACACCGTCGTCGCGCTCATGCGCCGTGGCGGCAACGAGTTCCGTGCCTACGCGTACGACACGCGGGCCCGTCAGACGGCGATGACCTTCCTGCGCTTCGAGACGCGCTACATCACGCGCTTCCTGGGCGCCTACCTGACGCTGGACCTCAACGGGTTCGCGCTTCGCGGCCTCGATTTGCAGACGATCGAGGAGGACTGGGACGAGATCGCCGACATCAACATCGGCACGCGCGGTGGCTTCGCCTGGCTCGATCCACCGTGAGGTCGTGATCCCCCCATTCGAGGTCGCCGACCGGGACGCTCGGAGGCTCGCCGTCGTCCTGCGCGAGGTCGGTGGCGCCGGCGGGCCGGTCGGGAGCGGATGGATGGCCTGCGACGACCCGGGCTCCTGGGCCAACTACGCGGCTGGTCTCGGCGTCGCTGGCCCCGTGATGGGCGCCACCCTCGACGCCCTCGTCGCCTTCTACCGCGAGCGGCGCCGCGCGCCGCGAGTCCAGGTCACGCCCTACCAGCATCCCTCGTTGATGCGGGGGCTGAGCGACCGAGGCTTCGTCGTCTACGAGGTCGAGACGGTGCTCTGGCGGGGCCTCGAGGCGATCCGCGCGGCGGCTCCAATTCCGGGGCTGGCGTATCGAGCCGTGGATCCCTCGAGCCCCACCGATGTGGCGGCCTTTGTCGACGCCCAGCTCGCCGGGTTCTTCGGGGACCGGGAGCCCCCCCCGGCGATGCGCCCGATCACCGCGCGCGTCGCCCGCTCCGCCCGTTGTCGACTGTGGCTCCTCGACTACGAGGGGCAGGTCGTGGGCTGCGGCGGCCTGGAGATGTTCGAGGGGTCCGCGGTGCTCATCGGCGGGTGTGTCCACACAAGCGCGCGCCGCCGGGGGCTGCACTCCGCCTTCATCGGGTTTCGGCTGCGAGAGGCGGCCCGCGCGGGCGCGTCGTATGTGACGGTGGGCTCGACGCCCGGCGGTCCGACGGAGCGCAACGCGCTGAGGGCGGGGTTTGTCCCCGCCTACACGCAGCTCGGCCTCTGTCTCAGGCCCTGACCAGTATGACATCACGGCCGGACGGAGTGGTCGCGGGCTCCGCGGTCGTTCGCTCTGCGATCGGCGGCAGGTCGGGGCGGCGGTCGAACACCACCAGCCAGCCGGTCTCGAGGCCCAGCCCTGCGAGGTACGCGTCGAGCTGCGCGAGACCCCGAGTCTTTGGGTCGGGCTCACCGGGGCGTCTGACCTTCAGCTCCATCGCGACCGTCACGTCGCCCAGGTGGAGATGCAGGTCGAGCCGTCGAGTACCGATGGCGTACTCCCGTTCGATCGTGCCGCCGCCGTTCACGACTCGGTGGAGGAAGGCCATGAGGACGAGGTGGGGCGCGATCTCATGGTACGGCGCGGTGCGCATCAGCGGTTCGCCGTGCTGGCGCCAGAACTCCAGAAACGTGTCGAGGAGTCGCTGGGACGGTGCGGCAGACAAAGCGACCAAGTGATGTGCGTGCCCGCCGGCCGAGTTCAAGGCGCGAAGCCGTAGCGATATCCGAAGATATCGATAGGCTTCGCAACGCCGAAATCGGCTGGCGGGCGCGTGCAGCGCGCCGCGTCGCGACTCTGTCGCGGTGTCCTAGGGGTCGAGGGACCCCGAGGCGTCGAGCCAGGTGGGTTGGAAGGCGGGCATCGACGCCCGAGCATGCTCGGCGAGGACGCGGGGGATGACCTCGGCGTAGATGGGGTTGGCGATCTGGAGGGGTTCGCTATCGCCACTGCGCACCAAGCCGAGAGCCGCCGCGTAGCGAAGGTCGTCGCGGGGGACCCCTTCCAAGACGCCCCCCGCGAGGATCGGCTGCAGGACCCGCCGCACGCGGGGCTCGCGCAGCCGCTCCGCGAGGCTGTCGAGGTGGGTGTCATCGCGCCGAATGAGGATCTCCTTCGCGGCGTCGATGTGGGCGGCGCCAATGGGCCCCGTGACGCGATCTACGCAGGTGCTCGCCAGCGCGTTGATGAGCCACGGCTGACCCCGCGTCAGGTCGTAGGCGCGGTCGAAGGCGTCGGCTGTGAACGCTTGCCCGGCCTCGGCCGTGTGCTGATTGTAGAGCTCCTCGACCTCGGCGCGGGTGAACGGGCGTAGGAAGTAGGACGCCGAGCTCACATTGAACGGCGAACCAGCGCCATGGCGGCCGGAGCCGCCCGACGCGAGCACGTAGTCGCGGACGTCCCGCATCCCAACCAACGCCAACGAAGCGGGGAAGGCCTTCGGTCGACCCGGGAAGCCCCCTCGAAGCTGTCCCAGCACGGATTCGAGCACGGCTGGTCGAAGGGCGTCGATCTCGTCGAGGAACACGACCAGCGGACGTGGGCACGTCTCGGCCCAGGACTGGAGGGCGCTGGCGATCCCCGCGCCGGCGACCGTGTTGGGCCAGGGGGGGGGACGGAGGCCCTCGGGTAGCTGTCGTCGGGCAGCGCCCCGCCACGCGGAGAGGATGGCGGGCTCGGCCATCGCGACATCATCGAAGACGCGACCCTGCTCACACGACATCATGACCGCCGCGTATCGCCCCGCCGCCGTGAGCTCGGTCGCCAGTGCCTGCATCGCGGTCGTCTTCCCCGACTGTCGGGGGGCGTGGACGACGAAGTATTGCTGTCGCTCGATGAGTTGGCGTGGATCGGGGAGTCGGCGTGTTGGCGGGAGCAGATAATGCAGGCCGGCAACGCACGGGCCCGCCACGTTGAAGTGCCGACGCATGGGCCGACGCTAGTCTGGCGCCCCCCGTCGGTCAATCGAAGCCGCGCTCACCAGACGCCGACGGCGTAGGCCACGCTCGCCATGACGCGGGGGCCGGCGGGGTAGTTCAGGCCGTAGAGCGGGTAGCCGAAGGTGGCGCTGGCCGTGAGGTCGCGCCATGGGCCGAAGAGTACGCCGGTCTGCAGCTCGATGATCTCCCGGCGCCTCAGGGGCAGGATGTTGATGCGCTCCTCGTCGTCGGGGAAGTCGATGTCCTCTCCGTCTTGGCCAAGGAGCCCGTCCACGGTGGCCGTGAGGGCGATCCAGTTGATGTCCCACGCGGCGCCCGGTCGCCAACCCCCGCCGGCGCGGGCGAGGAACTCGTTGCCCGGCTTCACGGACTTCGTGATCTCGGTGTTGCCGGCCTTCAGCGGGTCGAGATCGCGGGCGAAGCGTACGCGGTAGCCGAGATCCACCGCCGCCCACCCGTGCCAGCCAAACGCCGCCCCTGTGCGCTGCCAGAACGCGAGGTCGGTCTGTCCCTCGGAGATCGGGAGCCGCGCCGCGGTGTCGACCTCGGCGACGGGGATCTTCAGTTCGACGCCGAGGGCCACCGGGTCGAGGATGCGCCAGTTGGCGCCCAGGATGATGTCGCCTACGCCGTCGGTCTGGAGCACCTCGTTGTCATCCTCGTAGTCGGCGCTCACGTAGGGCACCGAGGCCGTGACGTCGACGGTGTCGAGCAGACCCACCGCGAGTTGGAGCGCGACCTGGGAGTAGGTCAGCGAGGCGCCTTCCACGTCGGAGCTGAGGGAAGGGGCGCGCTCGCCAGGGGCGAAGCCGCCGTCGTTGGGGACGCCCACGAATCGCTCGTCGGCGCGCCATTGGCTGGCCATGAGTTCGACGCGGACGGTCCCGGCGGGGGTCGTCCAAGGGCCGGCGACGGCGGGGGCACAGACGAGCAATATCGACAGCAGCCTCACGGCGCGGCGGAGACCTCGAAGGTGAGCGTCTGGTCGTTCACCCGGGCGTCGAAGGGCACCGCGAAGCGACCCTCGGCGTCCCACACCACGACCAGCGACCGGCCCCCGAGGGTGTCGTTGACGACGCCCTGTGCGCCCAACTCGTTGAGCCGGTCGTAGGGGTAGCCGCGGGCCTCGCCGCCCAGCTTCACGCCCAGAGTGCGCTGCTTCGCGTCGAGCTGCCGGTCGTAGTCCGGGCGCGTGGGCCGGAAGGTGTTGCCATGGTTGGTGCGGTAGTCACCGTAGGGGTAGCGCGAGTAGTCGCGCTCGTGTCCCGTGTCGGTGGCGGAGACGGTGGTGTTGGGCCACATCCGCTTCCAGTGGGCCCAGGTGGCCTCGACCACCGGGAGCACGTCCAACGCCTCGCCTCGCTCCTCACCGCGGATGCCGCGTCCGAGCATCTGGCTCCACAGGGTCTGCGTCACGCGGTCGTACATCACGAGGTTGCTGTTGTAGAGCCGCCCGCTGGTCCCGAAGGACATCCCCCGCTCGCCGCCACCGAACACGATCCCAGAGCCCGTCAGCGGGCAGAACGAGACGGTGAAGGGCGTGCCCTGGTGTACGTCGTTGGCGATCTCGTGCCACCACAGGACGTTGTGGCTGTAGGCCCGCGGGTGGGCGGTGCCATCCGCCTCGTAGACCACCACGCCCAACACGAAGTCGCTCTCCTGGAGATAGGCGGCCCCGGGGTCGTCGGCGGGCACCATCGTGAGCTGTCCCACGACGTTGTCGTGATCGACGGAGGGGATGCCATCGGGCGGCGGACCGCCGCTGACGATCTCGTTGCAGGGCACCTCGCAGTCACCGCTCCCGGTGATCGGCCCGACGCCCTGCTCATCGATGCCGTCCGGGCTCCACACGGTGGTCTCGTTATTGAATACCGACCACGCGAACCAGAACGATGAGTAGGCGGGCAGTTGGCGCAGCCGCGCGCCCTCCTCGGCGAGGGGACCGGAGAAGGCCTCGCCGCGCAGGTTCCAGAGCGTGCCCGTCTCCTGGTCACGCAGCGCGAACGAGCCGGAGCCGGGGGTCCACACGCCATTCGGGTTGGGCGGCGGGCCGGGGTCTTCGCCTTCGCCTTCGCCTTCGCCCTCGCCTTCGCCCTCGCCTTCACCCTCGCCCATCATCGCCACGCCCATATCGGGGGCAGGCTCGTTCTTCAGCTTGCTGCTCGTCGTCTGGCATCCGACCAGCAGGGCGACCCAAATCCACGCGCGCATCCGCATCTCCTTCTTCCGATCCGGCGCACCGTGCTGCGCTCTCGCCTTCGCCCTACGGGCGCCGACCCGGCGTGGTTACGGCGTGGGCCGTTGACCTCGACACCGTAGAGGGGGCACAAAGGCGCGTCCGCGCGCCCCCGGAGACCTCGATGCGTTGCTTCATCTGCGCCTGTGCCAGCCTCGCCCTCGCGTGCAATACCCCCAGCGCCGGCGGCGGCGACGATCCCATCCAGATCGGGGAAGACGGTGGCGCGGTGGATGGCAGTGGGGGAGGCGGCGAGGGGGGCGGGGGCGGCGTTGGTGGCATCGCGGGCGGCGGAGGTGGCGGCGGCGTCGGCGGGATGGGCGGGGCGGGTGGAGGCGGCGTCGACTGCGGCGCCAACGGGCCGGAGCTCGGGGCGACCCTCGTCGAGGACCGCCCCTACCACCGTGGCGAGGCTGCGGAGATCACCTTCACCGTGGATCGTGAGGCCACGATGTCCTTCGAGGCCGATGAAGGCGGGCGCTTCACGCCCCGGGCCGATCGGGTCTTCTGGGCCGCCGGCGGTGGCGAGCCGGGGGACGTCGACTGGCCGTGGTGGACGGGCCCCGTGCAGGTCACGGTCCGCGCGACAGACGCCGACGGGTGCACCGCGGAGGCCACCGTCGCCGTCACGCTCTACGGCGACGTCGTCGTCGGGGATCTCACCCGCAGCTACCTCTTCGCCCTCGGCAGCGACGGCCGGCGTCTGGGCCGCTTCCGCCAGGTCACGGAGCGGGGCATCGAGGACGCGGTGCTGCTCCCGGACCGTGGCTATGCCGTCATCCTCAGCGAGGAGGGGGACGAGCCGGGCTTCGTGCGTCGCCTCGACGCCGACGGCGATCTGATGCACGACTTCGCGACGACGGGGCCCGACGGCGAGCCGCTCTTCGCCCACGACACGCCCGAGCACCTCCTCTACGATCCCGTGCGAGAGCGCCTGTGGGTGGACAATGGCCTCGACAGCTATGTCCACCGCTTTCACCTCGATGGGACCTATGAAGGCAGGGTCCTCGTCCCCGGCGGAAACAACTTCAACGACGAGACGGTCGGCTTCGCGCAGCTCGGGGACGGGCGGGTCCTCGTCGCCCACGACGGCCGGAGTGAGGTCTACGCCATCGGGCCCGACGACGTCCCGGTCATCTTTGCCGACGTGGAGGACTCCGTGACGGCGCTCGCGAGTGACCACGAGGGAGGCGCGGTGGTGGTGATGGGTGACCGCAACGAGGTCGTGTGGATGGCGTTCCACGCCGATGGCCGCGAGCGGGTGCGCCAGGAGTACTTCCAGTCACCCGACGCCGACCACCTCATCGTGTTCCGGGACGGCTACCTCTACAGCCACAACTCCAACAGCCGGGTGCGCTTCCTCGATCGCCAGCTCCGCCCCGTCGAGGACGAGGTCGCCCCCTTCCGCCAGATGACCGAGTTCGAAGATCTCCGCAGCGCCCAGGGCCCCATGTGGCTGCACGCGCCCTGATCTAGTGGACCCCTTCTCCGCATTCATCCTCGGCGTCGTCCAGGCGCTCACGGAGTTCCTCCCGGTGTCTTCGAGCGGGCACCTGGTGCTCGGTCAGGCGCTGCTCGGCGTCAAGAGCGCTGGCGCGGCCTTCGAGGTCGCGGTGCACTTCGGCACCCTGCTCAGCGTCCTGCTCGTGTTCCGTCGCGACGTGGCGGCGCTCCTCGCCTCGGTGCTCCGCGGTGGCCACCGGGGACGCTGGGCCGCGGGGGAGGCCGAGCTGAGGATGGTGGTGGCCATCGTCGTGGGCTGCGTCCCGGCGGGGGTCGTCGGGCTGGCCTTCCGCCACGAGCTCGAGGCTGCCTTCGACTCGCCACGGCTGGTCTGCGTCGCGCTCCTCGCCACCGGCGTCGTGCTGCTCGCCACGCGTCATGCGCGAGCCCGAGAGGGGGATGTCACCGTCGCGGGAGCGTTCACCATCGGTGTCGCCCAGGCGATCGCGATCATCCCCGGCGTCTCGCGATCGGGATCGACCATCGCCATGGCCCTCTTCCTCGGCGTCGAGCGTGCCCAGGCCGCCCGCTACAGCTTCCTGCTCTCGCTCCCCATCATCCTGGGGGCCACCGGTCTCCAGGCCAGCGGCCTGATGAGCTCACCACCCAGCGCCGACATGGCGACAGCCCTCGCCATCGGCGTTGTCGTGGCCTTCCTGGCGGGGGTGGGCGCGCTCCTG
The DNA here is from genome assembly GCA_964402225.1 of uncultured Nannocystaceae bacterium. Lineage (GTDB taxonomy): Bacteria > Myxococcota_A > Bradymonadia > UBA7976 > UBA1532 > CAYOBQ01. The sequence continues at coordinate 8,394 of CAYOBQ010000257.1, forward strand.
CTCCTGCTCGACTTCGTGCGCCGCGGCTGGTTCGCCCACTTCGGCTGGTACTGCCTCACGGTCGGTGCGGGCGGCCTCTTCCTCGTCTGATCAGTTGTTCGAGAGGCCCTTCAGAACTCCATCTCGAAGCCGCCGGCGAGGCCGCCGAAACCCTCCTCGCCGTCGACGTCTTGCGTGGTGCTTTCGGTGACGAGCTTCAGGCTGCTCCCCGCGAGGTAGAAGGAGGCGGCGTGGCCGGAGCCGAGCGTGACGGGGACGCGCACGCCGACGGTGGTGCGCAGCGCCCACGTGGTGTCCGGGGTGTCGACGTGGGTGCCGACGTCGTCGTCCTCGCCGCTCGTGTCCACCTCCTTTGCGGCGATGGGCACGCTCACGCTGCCCTCGAAGGAGGTGAAGGGCACGACGTACTTGTTCTCCCAGCCGACGACGAGGCCGACGTCGGGTGAGACGTACCCGCCCGCCGCGTGGCCGCCGCCGCCCGCGCCAGCGGTGAAGGCGAGGAAGCGGCTCGTGAGCTCGGGGGCCCACTTCAGCCCGATCCGGCCCGCGTAGATGTTGGGGTGGGTGTCGGCGGAGGACTTCTCGTCGATGTGGGCCAGCATGGCCTCGGCGGCGATCTCGACCGTCTCGGCGAGACCCACGCGGACGTGGGCCTCGCCAGCGAGGACGTCGGGGCCGAAGAGGGCGCCTTGGCTGCTCGTGCTCCCGCCAACGGCGACCCCCTCCGTGACCTTGGGGCTCTGCAGCGGCAGCATGCGCGCGGGCGGTGAGTAGACTCGGTGGCTGCACGCCGAGCAGAGGAGCGCGGCGAGGAGCGGGGCGTGGTGCATCTCAGACCTCCTGGCGGTGTCGATCAGGGCTCCGCTGCAAGACACGCGCCGACGAATGGAGCTCGGACGGTGCGGCAGACAAAGCGACCAAGCGATGTGCGTGCCCGCCGGCCGAGTTCAAGGCG
>CAYOBQ010000258.1:0-665 GCA_964402225.1 uncultured Nannocystaceae bacterium
CGGCTCATCCGCCTTCCCAGCACCACCGCCCGCCGCCGCCGGCTCATCCACCTTCCCAGCACCACCGCCCGCCGCCGCCGGCTCATCCGCCTTCTGCGCCCGACGGCCCGGCTCCTGCTCGCTGTCCCCGGCCTGCTCCCCTCGACCATCCACGGGCGCCTCATCAGCGCGCTCCCGCTCATCAACAGCCTTCTTCTGCTCCCGTCCGCCGCCGCCACGCTCTGCGGCGGCCGGCGCCTCCCCAGCCTCCCCGTCCGAGACCCCAGGCACCCCGCCCGCGCGGGCCGCTGGCTCCTCGCCCTTCTCCTGCCCGCCGGGGGCCGCAGCCTGGAATCCGGCCGCCGCCGGCTCCTCACCCTCTTCGTCCTGGCCAGCGCCACCGGGTATCCCCGGCGTACCAGCGCCGGCGGCCTTCTCCTCGTCCCCCGCAGCGGCTCCAGCGTCCGGCATCCCCGGCGTACCAGCGCCGGCGGCCTTCTCCTCGTCCCCCGCGGCGGCTCCAGCGTCCGGCATCCCCGGCGCCCCCGCGCCGGCGGCCTTCTCCTCCTCCCCCGCGGCGGCTCCAGCGTCCGGCATCCCCGGCGCTCCCGCGTCGCCGGCCTTCTCCCCGTCCCCCGAAGCGGCCTCTGCGTCCGGCATCCCGGGCGTACCGGGCTCTTCACCGC
>CAYOBQ010000258.1:765-9348 GCA_964402225.1 uncultured Nannocystaceae bacterium
CCGCGGCGGCCTCTTCACCACCCGCGGCGGCCTCTTCACCACCCGCGGCGGCCTCTTCACCACCCGCGGCGGCCTCGTCGCCGCCCTCCTCGTCCGGCGGCGCGGTCCCCCCCGCCTTCTTGGCCTCCTTCATCCCCTTCTTCGCCTCCTCACCCGCCGCCTCGACCGCCTTCACCGCCTCCTTTTGGACCTCCTCCATCGCGGAGCCTGCCTCCGCCATGATGCTGTTCATGTCCCCCGCGCCAGCGATCTCCGCCGCGTCCGCCGCCACCGAGTCCGCCGCCTTCTTCGCCCCCTCTGACGCCTGCTGGCTGCTCTCCCCCAGCCCCTTCTGAGCGCTGGACCCCGCCTCCGCGAAGCCAGCCCCGGCGGCCCCCGCCTCGTCCATGCTCTCCTTGAACGCCGAGCTCAGCTCACCCTTCTTCGCTTGCAGCTTCGCCTTGGGGTTCAGGTCACCGCTCGCCTTCTCGTTGAGCTGCTTGACGCCCTGCGCCACCGCGCTGGTGGACTCGTCCCGCTTCGCGCCCGCGATCTTCCCCGCGAGGTCGCTCATCTCCGCGATCTTGTCGTCGGCCTTCTCGAGCAGCTCCCCGGCACCCGAGACCGCCTGCTCCTTGGCCTTCCCAACCGCGTCATGCGCCCCGCTGAGGTCCTTCCCGATCTTGTCTTCGATCGCGTTGATCACCCCGTGCGCCTTCGCCTCGAGCTTCGGCAGGAGCTCCTTCTTCAGCAGCTCCAAGGCCTGCGCCGAGATCGGCTTGCCCTCGATGGCATCACTCACCATCTCGAGCACCTCCGACAGCACCGGGTTCGAGTCCTTCACCCGCTCCGAGTAGCAGTCGAGCAGCCCCGCGATCAGATCACGGATGTAGTCCTCGAGCTCGGGCAGGAAGATGTCGCGGATGCGGTCGAGCAGGTCCTTCGGATCGGACAGCTCATCCTCGATGATCTCGACCAACGACTCGACGTGCCCGGCGATGATCTCCTTCGCGTCGTCAAAGGCGTCCTTCGCCTCCTCGAGCTCGAGCTTGTGCTGCTCGACGACCGTCGTCTTGATCTCGTCGGCGTGCCCCGCGAGGGACGCCTCGAGCTCCTCCCGCAAGGCCTGGAGCCGATCGGCCATGTCCTCCTGCGTCAGGTCCTTGTCCTCGAGGATCGCCTTGCCCTCCTCCTCGAGCTTCGTCTTCAGCTCCCCCAGCCGCTCCTTCCCGCTGGAGATCGCCTCCTCGAACATGAGCTTGAGGCAGCTCGGTCCCTTGTCGATCTCCGACGTCGCCACGTTCAGCGCGACCTGCACCTGCGTCAGCGCCGACTGCTGGCTCTGCTGGAGCTTCTTGATGATCTTGTTGAGCTCGACCGTCAGCGTCTTGATGAGCCGCTCGCACTTCTCGACGGTCGGGAAGTCGGCGATCCAGATCTCGTCCTGCTTCCAGTCCTCGAACGCCTCGTCGAACACGATCGTGTTGACGTCGATCTCCACCCTTCGGTTCCGCTGCCGCGACTCATCGTCGGTCCCCGGCGCGATGGGCTTGGAGTCGGCATAGCCAGCGGTGGCGATCTTCTCCTCGGCGACCCCCTTGCCGACGAGGTACGCCTTCGCCGACGCCGCCCGGTCCTCCGAGAGCTTCTGGTTGCCTCCTTCGGCGTCGAACGGCACGTCGTCGGTGTGCCCCGACAGCTCGAACTGCTTGATCTCCGGGTGCAGCGCGAGGAACTCGACGGCCTTGTCGAGGGTCTTGCGCCCGGCCTCGCGCAGCGTCGCGCGGGCGGTGTCGAACTCGACGTTCTCCAGCAGGATGTTGAGCTGCGTGACGTCCTGCTTCACCAACTCGGTGCGGTCGGCGAACATGTACAGCACGTTGGCGCGCTGCGTCTCCGGCAGGATGTGCGCGTTGCGCTCGCTCTCGGCGTCGGGGAACGCGACGTTGCGCTCGTCGCCCCAGACCTTGTCGACCCACCTGGGCTCATCGGTCATCCCGAAGTATTGCGCCGTGATCACCCCCAGCGCGGAGTCGAGGTCGACGGCGTGGAGCACGCCCGCCCGGGCGATCTTCAGATCCTCCTCGGCCTCCGCGATCTTCGAGCGCAGCTCCACGATGATCGACTTGAAGTCGACCACCAGCGTCCCCGCCTCCTGAGCGCCCTGCACGATCGACTGCTGGATCTGAGCGTAGGTCTCCACCTTCTGCTCGACCTGCTCCTTGCCGGCGTCGACCCGGTTGGCGTAGCGCCGCTTGAGCTGGTCGATGAACTTCTCGAGCCGCTTCTTGATCTCCTCGACCGCCTTGTTGAGCAGGTCCTTGAGGATCTTCTTGCCGATCTCCTTGGCGGCCTCGATCGCCTCCTCGATCGCCTCCTCGCACTCATCGACGAAGGTCTCGATCGCCTCCCATGTCTCCTCGACGGTGCCCTCGACGGCGGCCTTCGTCTCCTCGTAGAGCTTCGTGAAGCGCTCCTCGATGGAGTTGGCGGTGTCGGTGGCCAACTCCACGACGCCGTCCACGAGCCCCATCACGTCGCCCTCGATCTCCTGGCCGAGGTTCTCGAAGCGCGCCTTCACGTCGTTGACCAACGTCTCGATCTGCGCCTTGGCGCCATCGACGAACTCGAGTGAGGTCTCCTTGATCTCCTCGACCGTCTCGGTGATCCCGGTCTTGCAGTCCTCGATGTAGGTCTTGCCCTTGCCGTTGATCAGCTCGTTGACCGAGTCCCCGATCTTCTGGAACTCGTCGGCGAACTCCTTGCCCTTGTTCACGATGTCCATCGCGATCTCCGGGCCGAGCGTCAGCGCGAGCTTGACGACCTTGAGCACAGAGGACTTCGCGACACCGAGCAGCACCTTCGCCTGGAGCTCGAATTTGGGCGCGTAGATGTCGACCTGAGCCTGAAACTCCGTCTTGAGCTTCTCCGCGGACTGGGTCATCGAGTCCTCGATCTTGGCGATCGCCTCCTCGCCCTTCTCGCGGATGTCCGGGATGACCGCCGTGTCCTCCTCGTAGTCGTTCTCGATGAACTTCTGCTCGGCCTCGGCGTAGGCCTTCTCACCCTCGACCTTGAGCTCGCGCGCCTGCTTCTCGGCCTCGAGCTTCATCTGCTCCTGGGTGCGCCCGATCGACTGGTTCAGATCGGTGCCGAGATCCTCGACCGCGATCTTGATCCCCTCGTTGACCTGGGCGAAGCCGAGCTCGACCGACTCCTTCGACGACCGGAGCATCTCGTCGGCGGCGTGGCGCACCTTGCCCAGGGTGGCCTGCAGGAAGGTCATCACCATGTCGACGAGGCTGTTGACGCTGCCGACGACCAGGTCTCGGGCGTTGCGGACGAGGGCGAACCCGTCCTCGATCATCATCTTGACGGTGTCGCTGATCAGGTTCGACGTCGCCTCGAGGCGCTCACGCAGATCCTGCATCAGCGACTCGGCGAGCATCTTCGCCTCGTTGAGCGTCTCGTCGACCGCGGTGTTTATCTTGGTGATCACCCCGTTGACGGTGCTCTTGACCATCTGCGGCAGGCGCTTCACCGCGGCGAAGAGCTCGTCGAAGGTCTGGTTGATCGCGGTGATCGCGTTGTCTTTGACCTGGATGATGGTCTCGATCGCCTTGTCGACCACCTTCGTGATGAGCTCGGCGGTGTTGTCACGCATCGCGCCCAACAGCTCGTCGAGCTCGGCGGCGATGTCGTCGTAGGCCGGCTGGCCCTCGTAGGCCTGGGCGAACTTGTCCTTGAGCGTGTCGAAGACGGTGTCGAGGCGCTTCGGGATCTCCTCGGAGAAGCCCTTCACCTGGTCGGTGAGCGACTCGATCTGGGTCCCGACGGTCTCCAGGACCTTGTCCTTCATGCCGTCGAGCTGGCCCTCGATGCCCTCGAGCTGGGCCACCGCCGCCTCGGCGATCGCGTCGACCTGGCTCTGCACCTGCTCGACCAACGGGTCCTTGATGCCGTGGATCTGCTGCTGGACCATCTCGGGGATGCCCTGGACGGCGCCGAAGACGGTCTCGAGGGCGGTGTTGGCGGTCTCTCTCAGGATCGGTGACAAGCCGAGCAGGGGCGTCTCGACCGCGCCGACCGCGGTGTCGATGCCGCCGATGACCTTGCGCTTCGTCGAGTAGACGGTGTCGGCAAACTTGTCCAAGGCCTCCTGGGCCTTGTTGATGACGTCGTTGGTCTTCGACTCGAGGTTGGCCAACGCCACCTGGGACTGGGCGGCGGCCTTGCCGACCGAGGCGTTCGCCTTTCGCCCGAGCTGAGCCGGGATGCTGTCGAGGGACTCGCCCTGATCGTCACCGGTGGCACCCGCTTGCATCGATCTCTCCGCGATTCTCTCGAGACCCCTGATAAACGCCTGATCGCGGACTCAACGCAAGCTGGATTCCGCTGGGGGTGGAGTTCTCTTCGCGTGTGCGCGCGAGGCATCGTAGACGAGCCCCATACGGCGTGCCCCTGCGGCGAGTACATCGACATCGCCTGTGGGGAGCCCGTACTGTCGCTAGAGGGGCACCCGACGCGCCGAACGTGACGCCTCGGGCCCGTGAATGGAGGAGCCGACCGCATGAACCGTGTCGTTTGGATCGTCGCGCTGGGTGTCGCGCTCGGATGTACGCCGGACGGTGACGGCGGCTCGCAGACGGACGGGGGGATGCCCGAGGGCGAAGGCGAGGGTGAAGGCGAGGGTGAGGGCGAGGGCGAAGGCGAGGGCGAGGGTGAAGGCGAGGGCGAGTGCGCGCTGCCGCGTACGCAGATGGCCGGGGAGGCGTGCGAGGGGATGTGCGACGAGGGCGGCGAGTGCGTGGCGGTCGACGCCGGCAACGCCGTGTGCGGGCAGACCTGCATCCCCGAGATCTGCACCGACATCTGTGGCGACGGCTTCGTCTGCGCGACGCTCAACGACGAGAATGGCAACCCGGCGACGCGCGCAGACGGCCGCCCCGTGGGGGTCTGCGTGGAGCGAGCCGGCGGCACGGAAGGGGCCTACGACGAGTGCGGGGGGACCACTCGCTGCACGGAGCCGAACGCGTGCCTCGGCGCTGGCGGATCCGGCTCCTTCTGCTCCCCCCCCTGCGACGCGGAGGGGATGTGCTCAGGGGTCGACGGCCTGGCCGCGAGCTGCGCGCTGATCACCGACGAGATGGAGGCCCCCGGCCACTGCGCCATCCTCTGCGCGGACACCGAGAGGTCGACGGACTGCCCACCGGGGATGACCTGTTTCAACGCCGGTGAGGTCGGGATCTGCACCTACCCGGCGCAGCAGTAGCCCGTCGTGCGCTGGGCTTCGAACATCGCGACGGCCTCCGGGCTCGACGACGCGCTGGCGGCGACCCTGGAGGCCATCGGCGAGGACGTGCCACACCCCGACCTCGTCTTCGCCTACGTCTCTGCCCACCACCGCACCGGTCTGAGCGCGGTCGGCCCCGTCGTCCGCGATCGGTTCCCGGGGGCCCGCGTGGTCGGCTGCACAGGCGGCGGGGTGATCGGCGCGGGCCGAGAGATCGAGGAAGGTCCGGCCCTCTCACTGACCGCGGCGTCGCTCCCCGGGGTTCGGATCGACGCCCGCCCCGTGGCCTCGGCCACGGCCCTCGCGCCCCCCGCCGCGGGGGAGGTGCCCCGGGGCCTCATCGTGCTCGCCGAGCCGTTCTCCTGCGACATCGGGGCCCTCATCGGCGCCACAGACGCCCTCCATCCCTGGTGCCCCAAGGTGGGTGGCGTCGCGAGCGGTGGGCGAAAGCGGGGCCAAACCGCGCTCGTGCTCGACGACACCGTGATCGAGAGCGGCGCGGTCGTTGTGTCCTTGGCCGGCAACATCAGAATGGACGCCATCGTAGCCCAGGGATGCCGTCCAGTCGGCCAGCCCATGTTCGTCACGCGCGCCGAGGGACACCTGCTGCTCGGGCTCGACGGCACGCCGGCGCTCGAGGCGCTCGAGGCGCTCGTCAAGAGCCTGCCCCCGGAGGACCGGCAGCTCGCGAAGACCTCGCTCTTCCTCGGCCTCGTCATGGATCCCACGCGGCAGAGCTACGCCCGCGGCGACTTCCTGGTGCGCAATCTGGTCGGCGCCGATCCGGCGCGCGGGGGCATCGCCGTCGCCGCTCACCCCAAGCCGAACACAGTGGTGCAGTTCCACCTGCGCGACGCCCGCACCTCCGCCGACGACCTCGACGCCCTCCTCGCCGTGCACCGCGAGTCAAAGCCTGTGCCAGCGGGGGCGCTGATGTTCTCCTGCCTCGGCCGCGGCCAGGGCCTCTACGGCGAGCCCGACCACGACGCGCGCATGATCCGGCAGCACCTCGGCCCCGTGCCCCTCGGCGGCTTCTTCTGCAACGGAGAGATCGGCCCGGTCCAGGACCGCACCTGGCTCCACGGCTACACCAGCGCCGTCGCGCTGTTCAGGGGATCATCGTCGTGAACTGACCGGGCACCAGCACCTTGATCACGCCGCCCCACATGCACATCAGCATCGAGGAGTCGTTGAGGGCCGGCATGTTGCCGATCAGCAGCGTGGGGGCGCCGACGACCCACGGGGCGGTGGTGTTCGGGATGCACGGCATCGGCGTGAGCACGCCCAGGGCGGCGGCGGTGGCGGCGGCGACGGTGGGGTTGGCCAGGGACATGCACACGCCGAAGGGCGCGACGTTCACCATCGGCTTGTTATCCATGATGTTCGCCGCCGGGGGGCCGCCCACCATGGCCTTGTTGATCGGCAAGACGTTGAGCGTCCCCGGCGCCGCACCGAAGGTGCATTGAGTCATCGCGCCGCTGACGATCCAAAAGCCCATCGACTACGAGACCATGTCCTTCAACTTCGACAGCAACCCGCCGGGGCCGCTGGACGAGTCGGAGATCGCGTCGCCATCGGTGTCGAAGCGCTGGAGCTCACCCTTGCGCTTCCCCTCGCGCCACACGGAGCGATCCATGCGCGTGCCGTCCTCGTAGAAGCCAAGATTCTCGCCCTCCTCGAGGCCGTTCACATAGGCGATCTCCCGCCGCACGCCGCCCTTCTCGTAGAACTCGACGGTCTTGCCCGTCAACTTCCCGAGCACGTAGGTCTCGACGCGCATCTTGGGCCCCGTGGGGTAGTAGTCGACTTGCTCGCCGTGCTGCACCCCCTCCATGTAGTCGGTGGTGCGGATGAGCTGCCCGGCCTTGTCGTACCAGCGCGCCCGGCCGCTGAGCTTCCCGTCTACGTGGGTGCACTCCTGGACCACGTTCTCCTGCTCGCCATAGGCGATGCACGGGCCGTTGGGCACACCGTCGATGTAGGTCATCTTCATGACCAGCCGGCCCTCGCGGTAGAAGAGGGCCTCGCCGTCGAGCTCGCCGTCCTTGAAGTTGGCGTCCTGCGTCCGGCGCTTCTGGTCGTCGTAGGCGACCACCCTCCCGTTGAGGGCGCCCCCCTCGTAGTTGAGCTCCTGTACGGCGTTGCCCTCTGCGTCGTAGGTCGTCATCGGACCGACGAACTCGCCGTTGTCGAAGTAGCCCTGGTTGGCCACGTTTCCATCGGCGTCGTAGGTCTCGTGGGCCCCGTGCAGCGTGTCGCCGACCTTCTCCGTCGCCGCGTACTTCTGGCCGTCCGCGCCGACGTCCTCGAGGATCTCCCGCTCCGCGTCGGGCGGGATGGGCGCTGGCTCTCCGTCGGCCTGCGCCTCGGGGGCCGCTGCCCCCGTCGCCTCCGCCACGGTCGCCTCGCCGGCCTCGCCAGCCTTCGCGACGGCGGCGCCGACGACGCCGCCCACGGCCCCGGCGGCGAGCATCGAGAGCTTGTTCTGCGCCAGCCCCGGGATCGGCACCGAGCGCCCCACGATGCTCTCGACCCGTCGCTCGGCCCCCCCCTCCAGGCTCGCCGCCCCGAAGCGGTTGCGCAGCTCTTGCGCCTTCAGCGAGGCGCCTTCGAGCTTCCCCGTCTTCTGGTCGAGCTTGCGTCCCGCCTGCTGCTCGACGGTGGCCTCGAGGCTGCCCCCCTTGGCGAGCGTCCCGGCGCCCTTCTTCAGCTTGTCCAACATCAGTTGATCTTCACCAGGCCGCCCTTCAGCGCCAGCATCCCACCGCCCTCGACCGCCGCCTGTGCGCCGCCCTTCGCCTTGAAGGCGACGCCGCCCTGGGCGTCGAAGACGGTGCCGGCCTTCGCCTTGAAGCCGGTGCCGGCCTTGAGGTCCATGTCCGTCCCGGCCTTGGCCTTGAACGCCGTGCCGGCCTCCATGTTCACCGCCGCCGAGCCCTTGATCATGATCTGACCGGTCGCCTCGATGGTGAGCTTGCCGTCCACCTTGAGCGTGTAATCGCCAGCCACCGTGTGCTCGAAGTTGTCCTTGTTCTCGTGGGTCTCGGCGCCCTTGACGGAGACCGTGCGGGTCCCGCCGACCGTGAGCTCGTCGTCCCCCTTGGTGATCGTCTGCGTCCGGTTCCCCTTGGCGACCTCGAGCTCCAGATCCCCCTCTTCGACCAGCGTCTTGGTGTTCGCCTTGATCTTGATGTCCTGATCGTTGCCGACGACCAACGTCTGGTCGTTGATGACCACGATGTTGAAGTCCTTCTCGGCGTGGATATACAGCTCCTCCTCGCCCTTCTTGTCCTCGAAGCGGATCTCGTTGC
>CAYOBQ010000259.1:0-9329 GCA_964402225.1 uncultured Nannocystaceae bacterium
GAGGACTTCCAGCAGGAGTTCGAGTGCCGCTTCGTCGACGAGAGCTACAGCTTCTTCCCCTACGACCTCATCCTCCCGTGCACGAGCGAGGACCTGTCCCTCGCCGACGACTTCACCGACCTGCCGTTCCCCGAGGGGCGCGTCGTCGCCGGCTTCGACGTCGGCCGCACCCGCGACCACTCCGAGCTCGCCGTGTTCGAGGAACGCGACGGCCGCCACGTCTGCCGGCTGCTGCGCCGCTACGACCAGGTCCCCTTCTCCGAGCAGGAGGCCGACCTGCGCCGACTCCTCGACCGGGTCCCCGTCGCCCGGCTGTCCGTGGACCGGAGCGGCATCGGCATGAACCTCGCCGAGAACCTCGCCCGCGACTACCCGCAGGTCGTGGCCGAGGCCTTCACCAACGAGTCGAAGGAGCGCTGGGCCACGGACTTCAAGATCCTGCTCCAGCGCCGCGACGTCGCCCTCCCGCGCGAGCGCGAGCTGGTGAGCCAGGTCCACTCCATCAAGCGGCGCGTCCTGCCCTCCGGCAAGGTGACCTTCGACGCCGAGCGCACGGGCCGCGGGCACGCCGACCGCTTCTGGGCGATCGCGCTCGCCTGCCAGAAGGAGCGCGGCCCGGCGCCGGCGCGCACCACCGAGATCGGCGTCAGGGTGATCGGGTAGTGGGCGCTCGACAAGCGCTACCCCGGACCTCCCGCCTTCGCCGCCTCGGAAATCCACGCGCGCGTGCGCTCTTCGAGCGCGTCCAGCACCGCCGCGAAGTCCTCGGGCACCCGCTCCTGGGCTCCTTGCCGCTCGCGCCACGTCGCCCAGCGCGCCTGCGCCTCATTGGGCATCCCGGCGAGCACCCCGCCAAGCGGGCGCAGGGAGACGCCTCGATGCGAGGCAACGGCGCGCAGCGCTTCGATCACCTCGGCATCGAGCAGGTCGCCCGGCACGAGCACGAACAGGTCGGCGAAGTCGCGCCAGCGCGTGCTCGCGCGGCCCCGCTGGAGCGCGGTCACGAGCTTCTCGGCGACGACCATCGACTTGGGGTAGGCCAGCACGTCGATGCGCTCGTCCCCGAGCAGAACCGGGACGGCGGTTCGGATGGGCGCAGGGACCACTGGATCGCCGACGTTCACGTCGACGCTGAGCTTGATCCGCGCCGTGGCGAGGCGCGCCTCGAGCACGGCGCGCACGCCCGGGTACACGTCATCGTCGCGGATCGGGCCCGTGGTGATTGTGTCGAGCAGGAACACCACACCGTCATCGACGTCCACCGACGCGATCTCGACGACCACGCGCTCCACGAACGCGGGGTCGTTGTCGGTCCGCAGGGCCAGTAGGTCCACGTCGCGCGTGGCTCGCCGCAGGTCGAAGGCGGCCAGCAGCAGCCCGCCCTTTAGCACGAGCCGCTCGTCGTGTTGTGAGCGGATGAGGCGGCGCAGGAAGCTCTCCAGGACGTAGAGCTGGAGCAGCTCGGCGGTGGCGCGCTTCTGCGCTCGCGCGAGGCGCTGGAGCGCGAGGTATCGTGAGCCTGCGAGGTCGGCGTGGGTGGGCTTCGGCTTCACGAGAGGATCCTGAGGGCCTGCAGGAGGGAGGGCTCGACCTTGGGGAAGCTTCGCGCCATCGCGAGGAGGTCGGCCGGCGTCGCTCCCGGCCGCTTCAGCCAGCGCCGCAGCGCCTCGACGGCGAGCTCTTCGCCTTCTTGGTGCCGGAGCCGGAAGGCATCGATGACGCTGCGCTCGGCGCTGTAGACCCCCAAGGAGAGGCCCTCATCGACCTCGATCGTCTCGCGGCCAACGAGGAACGTGTCCTCGTGGAAGCGGTGCCAGCGGACCGGGGCGCTGACCCTCGGAGGGCGCCTCGATCGAGGCAGGGCGACATCGATCTCGGAGGGGATGGCGTCGCTCAGGTCGTGGAGAGACAGGGCGGAGGTCAGACAGAGTGTGGCTTCGGGCGCGCGGAGCGCGATCTCGATCCGGTCGAGGTCAGCGGGCGGCGCATCGGCCTTGCGGTAGAGGCCATGGCCCAGGCGCTCCAAGATCCCGTCGGCGACGAGCCCTCGGAGGCGACGGTCCGACAAGCCGCGCTCCTGGGCGAGGCTGTAGGAGAACGCGTTGGGGAGGGCGTCGAGGAGCATCATGCTGGAAAGTGTAGCCACGTCCACGCAACGTGGCAACATTCCCCGTCGCGCCGGCGCGCCGAGCGCACCGGCCGCGGCCACGCTGACCGCGCACCCTCGCGGCGGCGTGGGTGGCGTAGGCGGAAGGCAGCTCGACCTGACCTGCGCGGCGGGGCCGGGCATAGTAGGGCCAGCGAGACGGACGATGATCATCTGCGCAGCCGGCGACATCCACGGAGCCCGCGACGTCATGTACGAGGAAGTCCTCGCGTTCGAGGAGGCCCTCGGCGTGCGCTTCGAGTGGGTGCTGCACGTGGGCGACTTCGGGGTGTGGCCCGACCCGGACCGCTGCGACCGGGCGACGAGGCGCCACGACGGCGCCGGCGACTTCCCGGTGTGGTGGGCCGAGCGACGAGCTGCTCCCCGACCCACGCTCTTCATCAAGGGCAACCACGAGGATTTCGTCTGGCTCGACGACCAGTCCGACGCCGAGGTGCTTCCGGGCCTCTTCTACCTGCGCAGGACATAGAGGGTTCAAAGCCGGCTGACGTGTGGGTGGATGTATTCAGTCGGCTTGACATAATGTACATTGTGCGACGTTGGCTTACTTGTCGGTCTGGGCTTGCGCCGAGGGAATCGACCGGGCCGCGACGAACCGCTGCCGGAACGGCGGCGGGTGGTCGGGTTCGGGGCCTCCCCAGCCCGTCATCGATCGGCGCGTTCTCTGAACAATCCAGGAGCAGACCATGACGCTGAACGAGGTAATGGCATTCTTGGCCGAGCACGGCGACGAGCGGACCAAGAAGACCCTGTTGAAGCATGGTGCTCGCGAGCCCTTCTTTGGGGTCAAGGTGAGCGACCTGAAGAAGGTCGTCAGGAAGATCAAGAAAGACCACGCACTCTCGCTCGAGCTCTTTGCGACCGGCAACAGCGACGCCATGTATCTCGCGGGGCTCATCGCCGATCCGGGACAGATGACGGCCGAGATCTTGGAGGCGTGGGTCGCCGGCGCCTATTGGTACTACCTCAGCGAGTTCACCGTGCCGTGGGTGGCGGCAGAGACAGCCTTTGGCCGAGAATTGGCCCTGCGCTGGATGCAGTCTCCCAAAGAGAGCGTGGCGGCGGCGGGGTGGTGCACCTATTCGAGCCTGGTCTCGGTCACCCCAGACGAAGACCTCGATCTCGACGAGATTCGCGGGCTGCTGACCACCGTCGGCACCACCGTTCACGACCGGGAAAACCGCGTGCGCCATACGATGAACGCCTTTGTCATCGCGGTCGGGACCTACGTGCCGCCCCTATTGGAGGAGGCGCGCGGAGTGGCCTGTGAGATCGGCGTGGTGAAGGTCGACATGGGCGGCACTGCCTGCAAGGTGCCTCTGGCCACCGTCTACATCGAGAAGGTCGTGGACCGGGGTCGCGTGGGAAAGAAGCGCAAAGGGACGCGTTGCTAGCTACCCCAAGCGCCCGCGGCGCTCAGTCACTGCCGCGCAGCCCGAACACCTCCAACGCGAGTTCGACGAGCCCCTCCACCTCGCCCCAACTCGAGATTCCGGCCTCGAGGTCCTCTCGACAGGCGAGCAGGGCGTGTTCCACGACCTCGCTGACGCTGAGGGCATCCCGGGGATCGAGGATCCCCGTGGTCTCGAAGTAGTCCCTCAGCGCCTGTTGTCGCTTTCCGAAGCGCTTGATGTCGCCCAAAGACGCCATGAAGGCCTCGGGATCGGTCGGATGACGGCACAGGCGCTCCTGGACGCGCGCTTGGAAGGTCGCAGAGACCGCCCCGCTGGCCGCGATATCCTCCCACGTCGCCGGCCTGCCGCGCCCGACCCGGAGCGCCGTGATCGCCCCGCCGAGCGCTCGCACGCGCGCCCTGGCCAGCGCGAGCACGTCATTTGCCAGGGGGAGTGAGAGACCCTTGTCGGCCAGATCGAGCTGGCCGGCGTGCCGGAGGCCCTCCTGCGCGGCCCGATGGGCGGCCTCCAGCTGATCGTAGAGCACGATGGGCAGCGGCCAGAGCGCCACGGGATCGTGAAGCGTCGGACGGCCGATCCCGAGGGTGGCGGTGTAGGTGATGGCGTCTAGGTCGCCGGGTCGGGGGACCTCGGCACGAGCCGTCGGCAGGGCGGGTGCGGGCATCCAGTCGTCTTCATTGCCTTCGGCGTCCAGGGCGAAGCACTGGAGCTGTTCGAACCCGAGCTCGTCTGCCACCGCACGCCACTTGACCACCTCCGTGTCATCGGCGGTGACGTAGAAGATCTGCCTCCCCTGATCGACGAGCGCCATCACCGCCTGGGCCACCGCTCGGTAGCGCGCGAGATCCGTGGTCGAGAGCAGCTCATCGAGGTAGAGCGGCACCTTCGACCCCGCCCCCTCCGCCTCCTCGATGAACGCGAGCCGCGCGGCCAGCAGGAGCTGGACCCGGGTGGCATCGGAGAGGGCGCTCAGGGGCTGCCTCGCGTGGAGGTGGGTGTCCAAGGCCACGAAGTGGCCGCGGGTGTCGACCTCGAGCTGGTAGCGGTTTCGGGTGAAGTGAAAGAACCAGTTCCGGGCCCGCTCGAGCAGCTTGGGCAGCTGTTCTGTTTCACCGCTGTGGCGCAGCTGCGCGATCATCGCCTCGCGGATCGCCCGCTTCCTCGCTGTCCGACACTCGTCGGCGAGCTGATCGCGGGTCGCGCGCGCCTCGGTGTGTTGATCGAAGAGGGCGGTGCCGCCCAGCGCCAATTTAATCCGCTCCTCGATCTCAGCTCGCGCTTTCTGTAGGTCCCCCAGCGTGCCCATGGCCGCCTCGAGACGCGCCGCCTCAGCTGCCAGCGCCTCCTCGGTCTCCTCCACCGCCACGATGCTGTCGGGTACCAGCTGGTCGATCGCCAACTTCAGGGCCTCTGCGTTGGCCCGGTGTTTGTCGTAGGCACCCCGGCTGTGCTGCAGCGCCTCGAGCGACGCGAGCGAGTCATCCTCGGTGCCCAAGCGCTGGAGGAAGTCGTCGCGCTTGGAGACGGCGGCGCCCAGCGCCGCCGTCTCTCGTTCGACCTCGGTCTGCGTCCGCCCCGCCTCGGCCTTCGCGTTGGCCAGCGCCAATACCCGCTCCTTGACCGCCTCGGAGACCACCCGGGCGTCGCGGGCGTCGCTGGGTTCGGGCACGTCCGGTAGTCCCAGCGCCATCAGCTCTCGCCCCAGCGTCGCTCGGGCCGCCTCGAGGCGCCGTTGTTTCTGCGCCTGGCTGTGCGCTTCGGCTGCCAGCGTCGCCACCGCCTCACCGTGGACGAGCAGGCGACTCACCACCACCTTGACCGCCGACACCGACAGTTCGGGCCGCAGCCCCAATCGCTCGATCAGCTCACCCAGGCTCGCTTCCGTCTCGCTGACCCGGCGCTCGGCGGCCTCGCGTTCACGATTGGCCTGGGTCAGCGCCTGCGCCTGTGCCAGCGCCTCCTCGGTCTGACTCACTGTCTCCCGAAGCCGCTCCAAGGCCTCCGAGACCGCCTCAAAGGTCCAGCGGGTCGGGTTGGGGGCCCCAGTGCGCCCGAACGACCTCGCCGCTTCGGCGCGCCGCGTGGTCGCGTCGTCGTCTCCCCCGCCTCTCGATCGCCAATAACCGACCGCGGCGGCGCCGATTAGACAGCCTCCCAGCCCCAGCGCGAGCGCCCCCGGCGACTGGTGAATCGCCGAGAGACCCCACAAGACCAACAGGGTCCCCACAGCGCCCATGGCGGGCCAGACCCAGCGGGGGACCCGGCGGTCCTCACCACTCGGGGTCGGCACCGAGAGCCAGGTCCTCAGGTGGGTCATCCCCTCCCGGTGGCTCCCCAGCTCGGCCTCCGTCAGGGCTGGCGGTACCACCTGCGGCGCCTCCAGGTGCTGGTCCCGGGCGCCCTTGGCGCGGTTGAGCTGGTCGGTGATCTCGTCGATGGCCTCCAGTGCGGTCGCGTCCAATCCCGCCCGGTCGCTCGGGGGTGCGAGCCAAAGCGCCTCCGCTGTCGCCTGCTGCGCGCCCTCAGCGCGCGCCACCGCGTCGTCTGCCGCGCCCCCTTCGGCTTGGAGTCCCTCGAGGGCCTGGGCCCGGTCGACCCAGCGCGCCGCCTCCGCTTCGCTCGGCTCCCGCCCCGGGAACGCGAGCGCCTCGACCGCGTCGCGTGCCCCAGCGAGTGTGACCTCGACGCTCGACTTGGCCGCCTGGGCCTCTTCGACGGCAGCCTTGAGCGCTTGTGCCCGGGACATCAGGTCTGAGGGGAGCCCCTCGACGCCCTCTGGGAGGGCCTGGATGGCGGCCTCCACCGCTGCCAATTGCCCCCGCCGAGCGAGCAGTGACTGGGCGTTCCTCACGCGGCTCAGCGCCTCACTGGCGGTCTGGGCCTCGGCGATCTCGTGTGAGACCCCCTCCAGATCCCGCTCGCGTCGCGCCAAGTCGTCGGCGCTGGCCTCGAGCTCGCGAATTTGAGCGGTGGTGGCCTTCAGTGCGCCGGTCAGGTTTCGGGAGGGGCGCTTTGGCCCGTCGGTGGCTTTCAAGAGCGCGCTCAGGTTGAAGCCGCCGTCGAGCTGCTCCTGAATCCGTCGCGCGATCTGGACGTCGGAGCGCCCCGCCTCGTTCATCAGATCCGACAACTTCAGGCTGAAGGGCGCGCACAGGTCCGCCGAGGGCAGGGCGATCTCCGGCGCCCACACGGTCTGCCCCATGCCGACGGTCGCCACCGCGCGCGCCCCTTGGTCGTCGACCCAGACGCTGCGGGCGTCGATCGACCCCGAGCGCTTGTCCGGCCACAGAGACCACATCACGGCGCGGCCCAGGGTCGTCTTGCCGATCCCATTGGGGCCCGTCAGCAGGATCAAACCGGGGCGCAGTCCGGTCAGCTTGGCGGGCAGCCGGGTCAGTTGATAGGCGCCCCTGAGCTCGAGCTCCTCAAGGTGCATCGACGCCCTCCAGTTGCTCACGTTGGGCCATGAGCTCGTCGAGGAGCTCGTAGGCCACCTCGATCGCCACCGACTCGAGCCCGGCCTCGTACTCACTGTCTCGCGCGACGCGCCACGGGCGGGGATCGAACGCCTGATCGGCGCCCACCACGGCCTCCGAGAGGGCTGAGGCCCCCGACGCCTCCAGGGCCCGGATCTGGCGTGCGAGCCGTCCCAGCGGGGTCTTCTCCCCCGCCATTTTCTCGAGGTCGAATGCGGGCTTGGTGAGATTGCGCTGTGACACCAGGGCCCAGATCAGCCCCTCGCGCTCGAAACGCTGGTTGGGCCGCTCTCTCAAATATCGGGCCACGGCTGCTCGGTGGTCGTTCCGGCCCACGAAGCAGAGCGAGCAGCCCACCGCGACCACCTCGCCCTGGCGCAGCCAGGCGTCGCTCTGGGCGCAGGCGGCCAGAGCGTCCTCCACGGCGCTGTCGAGGGCGTCCAACGGCCCCTCCCCCGATCCCGCCAGTGAGAGCGTGCTCACATCGACCGTCAGCGTCACCCAGTGCAGTGGCCCCAGACAGAGCTGCTCGGCCCGGACGCGCCCGGCCTCGATGCGGACCAGCCACGGCCCCCGGCGGCCCACCTCGGCTCGGTCCAGGCCCGCGAGCGACCCTAGGTAACCCAGAGGCCGATCACCGCTCAGGTCGTTGGGCTTGTGGATATGTCCCAAGAACCAGGCGTCTGCCGGGCTGCGCTCGAGCTCGGCCCGAGACAGGGGCGCGTACTGGCTGGTCACCACGTCGAGATCGCCGTGGACGACCCCGATGGCGACCGCACCCGCCGGGGTCTGCTCGAAGAGGCCGGACCAGCTCGGGTGTGCCAGCGGGCTCTCGGTGTGATGGCGCTGGGAGAAAGACCACCCGTAGAGCGTCACCCCATCCAGATCCAGCCGCTCCCACACGCTGCCCCGACCCAGCAGATGGAGCGAGGTGTCCTGCGCCCAGGGGCTGCGCTGGATCCGCTCTACCAGTACCGGGAGGGCGTAGTGGTCGTGGTTTCCCACCACCATCACGGTCTTGATACCCGCCCGAGAGAGCCGCTCGATCCCCACGAAGAGGGGGTTCAACGCCTCGAAGCGGTCCCGCTCGCCGTCGACGACATCACCGGCCAGGACCACCGCCTGGACTTCGAGGGCCAAGGCCCGATCGACCACCCTGATCCAGGCCGCCTGGGGGCTGAGCTCGCTCAGCTCGACACCACATCCCCGCATGCGATGGGGCGAGCGGCCCAGGTGAATATCACCCACGAAGAGGATGGGACGGGGCATCGGATGGCTCCCAGGAGACGTCGTGCAAGCGCTTACGATATCACCCAAGGCCGACTCGGAGCCAGCCAGAGGGCAGGGGGTGGTCCGTGTACTTTCTCTTGAACAGTGGGGCCGGACACCGGATAGTCAGGGCATGGAAAGAGAACGCGTGATTTGGTCGCACCGGCAGTCTCCTGGCCGTCCGGTCCACGGGCGGCCCGTCCTCTGTGCTGGGGCGGCGGTCGTCCTCTGGCTCGCCGCCTGCGGGGACCCGGCCGCCGGCGGTGATCCCGCCGAGGATCCGGCCTCAGACGGGGGCGCAGCCGAGACCTCGAGTCCCGACCCCACCACCGACAGTGACGGGGATGGTCTGACCGACGTCGAGGAACTCGAGCTGGGGACAGACTCCCTCGTCACAGACAGTGATGGGGATGGCTATCTGGACTACGACGAGGTGATCGAGGGCACCGATCCCCTGGACGCCGACAGCCGGATCTACGTCGGTGGGTGGCCCTACTTCCGGGAGAAGGACGCCATCGAGGATCCGGCCTGGGACACGCAGATCGAGGAGGGCGCTCGCTTTCCCCGCTATGTGGCCCTCGATCAATACGGTGACGCCGTGGAGCTGTATGACTTCGCCTACACGGGGCGTCCCATCGTGTTAGATGTCGGGACCTGGTTCTGCGAGCCGTGTAAGGCCATGGCCGAGTGGTTCGCCACCGGAGACACCACGGCGGTCGAGGAGTACCTCTGGTGGGATGCCAGCTACGAGCCTATCCGGGGCATGGTCGAGCGGGGCGAGGTCCACTGGATCACCGTGCTCTACTCGGCCGGCACACCCGTCACCCAAGAGGGACATAGAGGGTTCAAAGCCGGCAGACGTGTGCGTGCATGTATTTAATCAACTTAACATAATGTACATTGTGCGACGTTGGCTTACTTGTCGGTCTGGGCTTGCGCCGAGGTGAACGATGGAACCTACCATGCGGAGGCCGCGTGACCGGCCCATGGATCATACCCCCG
>CAYOBQ010000260.1:0-9212 GCA_964402225.1 uncultured Nannocystaceae bacterium
GATGTGCGTGCCCGCCGGCCGAGTTCAAGGCGCGAAGCCGTAGCGATATCCGAAGGTATCGGTAGGCTTCGCAACGCCGAAATCGGTTGGCGGGCGCGTGCAGCGCGCCGCGTCGCGACTCTGCCGTAGTGTCCTAGGACACTGCGGCAGACCAAGCGACCAAGTGATGTGCGTGCCCGCCGGCCGAGTTCAAGGCGCGAAGCCGCGGCGATATCCGAAGATATCGGGAAGCTTCGCAACGCCGAAATCGGTTGGCGGGCGCGTGCAGCGCGCCGTGTCGCGACTCTGCCGTAGTGCCCTAGCGCGGCGAGCGGAGCGAGGTGATTCTGGTGGGCGGGACAGGGCTCGAACCTGCGACCCTCGGCATGTAAGGCCGATGCTCTACCAACTGAGCTACCCGCCCGGGCGGCGAGTCTTGTAGCACCCGAGGGGCGTCCAGTCACGCCGAGGGCGGAGCGCGGTCGGGATTGAGCGGCGGGTGGGCGGCCTCGTCCATCTGCTTGGAGACCCGGCCCTTCCACAACGCGCCCTCCGGGACCAGCGCGTGCTCGAGCACATCGTCGGCGTGCTCCACCAGCACGAGCTTCAGCGAGCGCCGGACCTGCTGGGGCACGTCCTTGATGTCCTTCCGGTTCTCCTCGGGGATCAGCACCGTGCGGATCCCCGCGCGGCGCGCCGCGAGCAGCTTCTCCTTCAGCCCGCCGATGGGCAGGACGCGCCCACGCAGCGTGATCTCGCCGGTCATGGCCACGTCGTGGCGGACCGGGATCTTGCAGAGGGCGCTCACCAGCGCGGTGGCCATCGTAACCCCCGCCGACGGCCCGTCTTTGGGGATGGCCCCCTCGGGGAAGTGAACGTGGATATCGATCTCCTGATAGAACTCGGGATCGAGGCCCAGATCCACCGCCCGCCCGCGCACGTAGCTGAGCGCGGCGCGCGCGCTCTCCTGCATCACGTCGCCGAGCTGACCGGTGATGGTGAGCTTGCCGGTGCCGTGGACGACGGCGCACTCCGTTTGCAGCAGGTTGCCGCCCCAGGAGGTGTAGGCCAGGCCGTTGACGAGGCCGATGTCGTCCTTGGTGTCGGTGCGGCCGTACTTGAAGCGCGGTGTGCCGAGGTGCTTCTGGACGACCCGGGTGCTCACCTTCAACGCGTAGTCCGTGAGCTCGTTGCCGTCGTTCTTCCAGGTGATCACGTCGCGGGCGATCTTGCGCGCCACGGCGCCGATCTCACGCTCGAGGCTACGGACACCGCTCTCACGCGTGTAGCGGTTGATGAGGAGCTGGATCGCTGACGGGGTCCAGTCGATCTGGGCCGCGTCGATCCCGTTTCGCTCCATCTGCTTGGGCAGCAGATGCCGCGTCGCGATGTTGAGCTTCTCGTACTCCGTGTAGCCGGACAGCTCGATGATCTCGAGGCGGTCTTGGAGGGGCAGCGGGATCTGGTGTCGGTTGTTGGCGGTGGTGATGAACATCACCGACGAGAGGTCGTAGTCCAGGTCGAGGTAGTGATCGTTGAACGTGGGGTTCTGCTCGGGATCGAGGACCTCCAGCAACGCCGACGAGGGGTCACCCCGGAAGTCGGTGCTCATCTTGTCGACCTCGTCGAGCAGCATCACCGGGTTGATGGTGCCCGCCTTCTTGAGGCTCTGGATGATCTTGCCGGGCATCGCGCCGATATACGTGCGGCGGTGCCCACGGATCTCGGCCTCGTCACGCACCCCGCCCAGGCTGAGCCGAACGAACTTCCGGTCGGTGCAGCGCGCGATGGAGCGGGCGAGGGACGTCTTGCCAACGCCGGGCGGCCCGACCAGGCAGAGGATGGGCCCGTGCATCTTCTCGACCAGCCCGTAGACGGCCAGGTACTCGAGGATGCGCTCCTTGGGCTTCTTCAGCCCATAGTGATCCTCTTCGAGGATCGTCTCGGCGGCGTCGAGGTCCCGATTATCCTCGGAGACCTCGGTCCAGGGCAGCGAGAGGATCCAGTCGATGTAGTTCCGGACGACCGTCGCCTCGGCGCTCATCGGGCTCATCATCTTGAGCTTCTTGAGCTCCTTGCGGACCTTGATCTCGGCTTCGCGCGTGAGGTCCTTCTTGCTGACCCGGTCTTCGAGCTCTTGCATCTCGTTTTTGAACTCGTCGCGATCGCCCAGTTCCTTCTGGATCGCCTGCATCTGCTCGTTGAGGTAGTACTCCTTCTGGTTCTTCTCCATCTGCTTCTTGACGCGCGTGCGGATCTTCTTCTCGACCTGGAGAATCTGGATCTCGGCCTGCATCAGCTCGAGCAGCTTCTCGAGCCGCGCGATCGGGTCCTCGGTCTCGAGGATGCCCTGCTTGTCGGTCAGCTTCAGGTTCAGATGGGCGACGATGGAGTCGGCGAGCTTCGCGGGGTCCTCGATGCTCGCCACGGCGACCTGCATCTCCGGCGGGATCCGCTTGTTGAGCTTGACGTAGTTCTCGAAGGTCGCGTGGACCTGTCGCATCAGGACGTCGACCTTCGCCGTGCGGCTGGGCGCTTCGACGATGGTTTCGGCCTCGACCTTGAAGAAGTCGTTCGTCTCAAGGAAGCGACGGATCCGGGCGCGGCGCTTCCCCTCGATCAGGACCTTCACCGTGCCGTCGGGCAGGCGCAGGAGTTGGATGATCGTGCCCACCGTGCCCACCGCGAAGATGTCGGCCGGCTTGGGCTCGTTGACCTTGGCGGCCTTCTGGGCGGCGAGCAGCACGTCCTTCCCGCTCGACATCGCCTCCTCGAGGGAGTTGATGGAGCGCTCGCGCCCTACGAAGAGCGGAACGACCATGTGCGGGAAGACGATGATGTCGCGCAGCGGCAACAGCGGCAGGATACGGATCTCGGGACCTTCGCTCATAAAGGATCGGTGCCTCGTCAGCAGACGGCGGATGGTAGCACGGTGGAGGGATTCACCTGGAGCGTGGTGGGTCGCGCGGAGGTGAGCGCTTTCACCCCAACTCAGCCTCCTCGTAGAGCAGCATCGGCTGCTCGCGGCGAGAGATGACGTCCTCGTTGACCACCACCTCCTTCACGCTGCTCTCGCTGGGCACCTCGTACATGATGTCCAGCATGGCGTTCTCGAGGATCGCCCGCAGCCCACGTGCCCCCGCCTTGTGGCTCAACGCGCGACGAGCGATGGCGACGAGCGCCTCGGGGGTGAACTTGAGCTGCACGTCGTCCATCTCGAGCAGGCGCTTGTACTGCTTGATCAGGGCGTTTTTGGGCCGCGTGAGGATCTCGACGAGCGCCTCTTCGGAGAGCTCCTCGAGGGTGGCGATCACCGGCAGCCGGCCGATGAACTCGGGGATCAGGCCGTACTGGACGAGATCCTCGGGCTGCGACTCGACGAGCAGCTCGCTGATGTTCTTCTCCTCCTTCGACCGGATCTCCGCCCCGAAGCCCATGCTCTGACGCCCGAGCCGCTTCTCGATCACGTCTTCGAGGCCGGTGAAGGCGCCGCCGCAGATGAAGAGGATGTTGGTGGTGTCGACCTGGAGGAACTCCTGCTGCGGGTGCTTGCGCCCCCCCTTGGGCGGGACCGCCGCCGTCGTGCCCTCGATGATCTTGAGCAGCGCCTGCTGCACCCCCTCCCCGCTCACGTCGCGGGTGATCGAGGCGTTGTCGGACTTGCGGCTGATCTTGTCGATCTCGTCGATGTAGATGATGCCGCGCTGGGCCTTCTCGACATCGTGGTCGGCGGCCTGGAGCAGGTTGACGATGATGTTCTCGACGTCCTCGCCGACGTAGCCCGCCTCCGTGAGGTTGGTTGCGTCGGCGATGCAGAACGGCACGTTCAGGATGCGCGCGAGCGTCTGGGCGAGCAGCGTCTTGCCACAGCCCGTGGGCCCGATGAGCAAGATGTTGCTCTTCGCGAGCTCGACGTCATCGCGACCGACGTGCGACTCGATGCGCTTGTAGTGGTTGTGCACCGCGACGGCGAGCGTCTTTTTGGCCTTGGTCTGACCGATGACGTACTCGTCGAGGACCCGCTTGATCTCGCTGGGCTTGGGGACCGTGTTGCGCCCCGGCGGCGCTTCGCCCTTGTCGACCTCCTCGGCGATGATGTCGTTGCACAGGGCGATGCACTCGTCGCAGATGTAGACGCTGGGTCCTGCGATGAGCTTCTTCACCTCTTTCTGCGACTTTCCGCAGAAGGAACAGCTCAGGTTGGTCCGGTCTTCGCGGCTCATTGCGTCTTTGGTATTCGGCGGCTCGGGGCGCGCGGTTTAGCGATCGATCTTCGACATGACTTCGTCCACCAGACCGTACTCCTTGGCCTCCATGGCGGTCATGTAGTTGTCGCGGTCGGTGTCGCGGGCGATGGTCTCGAGGGACTGACCCGTGTTCTCGGCCATGATGTGGTTGAGCTTGTCGCGCAGCCGCAGAATCTCGCGGGCCTGGATCTCGATGTCCGTCGCCTGGCCACGGGCGCCGCCGAGGGGCTGGTGCACCATGATTCGGGCGTTGGGGAGCGCGAAGCGTCGGCCCTTCTCGCCGCTGCACAGCAGGAACGCGCCCATGCTCGCGGCCTGCCCGATGCAGATCGTGCTCACCGGGCTCTTCACGTGATTCATCGTGTCGAAGATCGCCATCCCGCTGGTGACGATGCCGCCCGGCGAGTTGATGTAGACGGCGACCTCCTTGTCGGGGTCTTCGCTCTCCAGATACAGAAGCTGGGCGATCACCACGTTGGAGACGTGGTCGTTGATCTCCGACCCAAGGAAGATGATCCGGTCCTTGAGCAGGCGGCTGAAGATGTCCCAGCCGCGCTCACCCCGGTGGGTCTGCTCGACCACCGTCGGGATGATGTTGGTGGGCCGCGGAGCCAGGTCCATCCAGTCGGGCGTCTTCATTGATCAGCTTCCCCAGATCAGTCGTGGTTGTGCCCGAGATCCTCGGGGACCTCGCGCTCGACGGCGGTAACGTCTGCCTTGGTCAAGAGAAAATCAAGAACCTTGTCCTGCCGCATACGACGCTGCAGACCGGCCCGACGATTCGAATCTCGGTAGACTTCCCGCATCCGCGCACCGTATTGGCCCATCGCGCGCACCATCTTCTCGATGAAGGCGTTGACCTCGTGGAGCGGGACCTCGATCTCCTCCACCTCGGCGATTCGGTCGCAGACCAGCTCTGCCCGGACGCGTCGCTCGATGGCCGGCCGGCGCTCCTCGAGGCGCGCGTCGGCGATCTCCGCGGCCTCCTCGTAGGACTGCCCCTCGTCCATGAGCTCCCGGAAGACGTCGCCGCGGGCGTCGTCGAGGGAGCTCTTGACGAGCGACGGTGGGATCGCGAGCTCGCCGTAGGCGTCGGCGAGCTGCTCGCGGAGCGCGTCGCGCGCCTCCTCGTCGGACTGCTTGGTGAAGCGCTCCGCGATCTGCCCCGTGACCTCGGCACGGACGGCGTCCATATCCTCCGCCCCGAGGGCGTCGGCCAAGGCTTGCCCGACCTCGGGTCGCTCCTTGGCCTTGAGCTCCTTGAGCGTGCACGAGAAGACGGCACAGGCGCCAGCGAGCTCGACGGCCTGGTAGTCCTCGGGGAACGTCACCGTCACGTCGAAGTCGGTGCCTCGCTCCTTCCCCACGATCTGCTCTTCGAAGCCGGGGATGAACTGGCCGCTGCCGAGCTCGAGCTCCGCGTCGGTGGAGGTGCCGCCGGGGAAGGCCTCGCCGTCGATGCTGCCCGCGTAGTCGATCACCACGACATCGCCCTCCGCGGCGACCTCACGGTCGGTGACGGGCACCCAGGCGGCGGCGTGCTCCCGGAGGTGCTCGACCTCGTGATCGACGGCGCCGTCCCCCACCGTCCAGCTCACCCGGTCGGCCTTCAGCCCGTCGTAGGGCAACAGCTCGATGGTGGGCGTGACCTCGACGGTGACGGTGAAGGTGTAGGGCTTCCCCTGCGCGGCGGGGGAGGCGTCGAAGTCCGGCATCCCGACGGGGACCATCGTGAGCTCGTCGAGGGCCTTGCCCCAGCCCTCCTCTACGAGGGCCTGCGTCACGTCGGCGGTGGCCTGCTTCCCGAACCGCTTGCGCAGATGACTCATCGGCACCCGACCGCGCCGGAAGCCCGGAAGCGAGACCGTCTGAGAGATCTTGTTGTACGCGGTGGAGAACCCGGAGTCGACGCGGGGCGCCGGCACCGTGATGGTGACCTTCTTCTGCGTTGGGCTGAGGTCTTCGGTCTCGAGCTGCACGGCGGGCGCTCCCTGGTCGTCTGCTGATATGCGAGGAGGGGGACTCGAACCCCCACGGTTCTCACCGCTGGAACCTAAATCCAGTGCGTCTACCAATTCCGCCATCCTCGCACGGGCGGGACGACGTGCGGGCCCGCTGGCGCCTGTTGGCACCAGCGGGTCTCCGCTGTCGGCGTGGTGGGCCATGAAGGAATCGAACCTTCAACCTGCGGATTAAGAGTCCGTTGCTCTGCCGATTGAGCTAATGGCCCAGAAAAGGTCGGTTGGCGCGCCCGGCAGGATTCGAACCTGCGACCTGCGGATTCGAAGTCCGACGCTCTATCCAGCTGAGCTACGGGCGCAAAGTTGGGGTGGATGACCGGGCTTGAACCGGCGACGTCCGGTACCACAAACCGGTGCTCTACCAACTGAGCTACATCCACCGCATGCACGCCTGGGTGGACTCGAACCACCGACCGACGGCTTAGAAGGCCGCTGCTCTATCCGGCTGAGCTACAGGCGCTCTCCGTCAAGCACGAACCGCGCCCGCGGCCTCCCGACCACTGTCAAAGAACGCGCCGAGCGAACCCGGCGCCTCGAATCCATCGGGGTGAGAGGATTTGAACCTCCGACCGCCAGTACCCAAAACTGGTGCGCTACCAGACTGCGCTACACCCCGTCAGGGGCAGATTCGAGACGCGGCACATTAGCGGCGAGATCAGGGGTTGGCAAGCCCATAAAGAACTCGCAGGCAAGGGTGGAGCGCGCGGGCCGCTCGACCCCGGTGGGAGACGGCGTGTTTGGCCTCGGCGGAGAGCTCGGCGGTGGTGAGACCGGAGGGCAACTCGAAGATGGGGTCGTAGCCGAAGCCGTGGTCGCCACGGGGCGTCCGAGTGAGCACACCTTCGACGACGCCGTTGGCCAGGAGCGCGTCTCCGCGCCGCGTCAGGCCAGAAGGGGTCGCGATCGTCGGGTCGAGGCCGACAAGGGCGATCACGCAGCGGAACCGTGCACGCCGGTCGGTGGCGCCCTCACAGGCGACGAGCAGCGCGGAGAGCCGGTCTGCGTCGGTGCCCTCGACGTATCGGGCGCTGTGGATCCCTGGACCCCAATCGAGGTGCGCGACCTCGATACCGCTGTCATCGGCCAGGCAGAGCTGACCCGTGCGCGCGTGGGCGGCCCGCGCCTTGATGATCGCGTTGCCGGCGAAGTCGGGGGCGTCCTCCACCGGCTCCGGCGCCGCCGGGAAGTCCGCGAGGGATGCCAGGGGGATGCCCGGCAGCAGGACCCGGAGCTCCTCGAGCTTGTGGGCGTTGCCCGTCGCGACGACGAGCGGCTTCAAGCCTCCGCCGCGGCGGCCTGGAGGTCGAAGAGGTCCGCGCAGGCCACGCTCGCAACCCGCGTCATCTCGACCAGCGTCTCGGCATCGAAGGGCTTTCGCTCCGCGGTGCCCTGGATCTCGACGATCCCGCCCGCGCTCTCGACGAAGTTGAGGTCCACGTCGGCCCGGCTGTCCTCGTTGTAGTCGAGGTCGAGGAGCACGCGACCGCCGACCACGCCGACGCTGACGGCGGCGAGGGGTCGCATCTTCGGACCCCCCTCCTTGCCGATCGCGAGGGCCGCGGCGACCCAGGCGCCGGTGATCGAGGCGCAGCGCGTGCCGCCGTCGGCCTGGAGCACATCGCAGTCGATCCACAGGGTGCGCGGCCCGAGCTGGTCCAGCGGTACGGCGGCGCGGAGGCTCCGACCGATGAGGCGCTGGATCTCCGTCGTGCGCCCACCCACCTTCGCCCGCTCGCGCTTGAAGCGAGGTCGGGTCGCGCCCGGCAGCATCGTGTACTCCGCCGTCAGCCAGCCCCCCTTGCCCTGGCGGTGCGGCGGCACGTTGTCCTCGAAGGTGGCCGCGCACAGCACGTGCGTGTCGCCCCACCGGATCAGCGCGCTCCCCGAGGCCGCGCGTTGCACGCCGGTCTCGATCCGAACCGGGCGGAGCGCGTCACACGCGCGGTTGTTGCTGCGTGCCTTGTCGTTCATTTCCGTGCCTTTCGTCGCGCGGCGACCTCGCGCTGGAAGTCGATGATGCCGTCGGCCACCGCCCGGGCGATCTTCTTCATGCCCTTCGCGCTGGTGATGTACGGCCCCTCCTTGCGGTGGTTGATGAAGCCGATCTCGGTCACCACCGCGGGCATCGCGGCGCCCATCAGGACGAAGAAGGGCGCCTGCTTCACGCCGCGGTTCTTGAACGGGCTGGCACCGATCATCCGCGCCTGAATGTGGGCCGCGAGCCGCTGCGCGTCCCCGTGGGCCTGGCTCTGCGTGAGGTCGAGCAGGATGCGGTCGACGTCGTTGTCGGCGGAGACCCCGCTGGCGGCGTGCTCCACCGTCCCGCCCTGCGTGTTCTCGAAGGTCGCCAACCGCTTGGCGGTCTCGTCGCTCGCCTCGAGGGCCAGGAAGAAGGTCTCGTGGCCCGTGGGACCGGGGACATCGGTGGCGTTGAGGTGGATGCTCACGAAGGCGTCGGCGTTGAGCTTGTTGGCGAGGTAGATGCGCGGTCGCAGCTCCATCGCGGTGTCCTTCGTGCGGGTCATCACGACCCGCACGCCCGCCGCCTCGAGGTGGCCCTTCACCTGGTTTGCGATGATCAGCGTGAAGTGCTTCTCGTAGGAGGCGCGCTTGAATCGGTTCGGCGCGCCCAGGTTGTTTCCGCCGTGCCCCGGGTCGAGGACCACCAACCCGAGGTCCGGCGCCGCGCCCGTCAGCACGAGCAGGGCGACGGTGGCGGCGAGGGCTCGGGACATTCGGTACCGGACCTCCAGAGGAGGATAGGTGGAGCCGACAGTCGGACTTGAACCGACGACCTGCGCTTTACGAAAGCGCTGCTCTACCACTGAGCTATGTCGGCGCGACCTCCCGCGGGAGGGCCGGGAAGCTACCAAAGGGCTCTGTTGGTCGTCAACCACGTGTGGGGCCCTCGCAGCAATGATCGGCGGCCATGGGGATCCAGGGCTGCCCGCTCGCGACGTGTGCG
>CAYOBQ010000261.1:0-9181 GCA_964402225.1 uncultured Nannocystaceae bacterium
GTGCTGAAAGCCCTCCACACTCCCTCCGTCAGAATCGGGATATGCACCCAATTGATGTGCCGGGCCGCGCAGCGGAGGATGTCCGCGTGGCCGAGCGCCGTTCGCCTTTCCGCGGGGAGTCGCGGGCGCTATACAGGGTGCCGGGACGATCATCATCCGTGACGGTCAGCGCCAACGCGCGCGGCGCCGAACCGAAAGGAACGACATGTCCACAGCGATCGACACCCTCTTCCCCATCCTGCTCAAGGAGTGGAAGGCGAGCTGGGTCCAGGCGACGAACTCACCGGGTGAGCTCAAGTGCCAGGTCGAGGCGGCCTGGGGCGAGGGCTACGACGACGGCGATGCGCTCATCGCCGCCATGGACGACGCGGGCGTCGAGTCGGTGCTGGCGACGGATCTCCTCGCCTGGTCCTACACCCGACAGGCCCGCTTCGCCCTGGACCTGCGCGACGGGATCGCCGACCTGGCCGAACGCTACCCGGGCCGGGTCTACGGCCTCGCCGACTACGACCCCCGTGACATCGGCGGCAGCCTGAAGAAGCTCGAGGCCGACGTGGCGCGGGGCTTTGTGGGCGTCTACGTGCACATCTACGGCTACGACGTCGGCCTCGACCACCGCACGATGTATCCGCTCTACGCGCGCTGCCAGGAGTTGGGGCTCCCGGTGCAGATGCAGACCGGCCACGTCCTCGAAGCCATGCCCTCCGAGCACGGGCGCCCGATGCAACTCGACCGCATCGCCTGCGACTTCCCGGACCTCGTCATGGTCGGCACCCACACCGGCTACCCGTGGGTCGACGAGATGATCGCGGTCGCCGCCAAGTGGCCCAACGTCTACCTCAGCATCAGCGCCTGGATGCCCAAGTACTTCGGCGAGTCGCTGCTGCGCTTCATGCGGGGGCGCACCGGCAGCCAGAAGGTGCTGTTCGGCTCCAACGGCCTCGCCTGGGCCCGCTACCTCGCCGAGATGGGCGGCCTCGAGCTGCGCCCCGAGCGGGCCGAAGCGATCATCTCCGGGAACGCGAAGCGGGTGTTCAAGCTGTAGCTTCCGCCGCACCGCGGTCGCTGAGTCAGGAGGCGTCCGGGATGTTCAGGAAGCACGTCGAGAGTAGCGCGTAGATCGCCTCGGGGAGCGCCTGCGCCTGCTGGTCGAGATCGCCCCGCGTCGACTCGACCAGCAGCTGCTTGAGCCCACCGATGATGAAGGTGGCGTACAGCTCGGGATCCCCCGGCCGGACGATGCCCATCTCCTGCCCCTCGGCCAGCGACTCGTGGAGCAGCACGCGGACGCGCGTGTAGAAGGCCTGGACCTTCTCGAAGAACTCGGGATCGAAGCCCGAATAGGACAACAGGATCTGGGCGAGGGCCGGGTCGTCGGTGAACACGCCCACCACGTTGCGCACGTTGTAGCGGACCTGAGCCTCGATGTCGGCGTCGACATCGACCCGGAGGATACCGGCGCTCAGGCGTTCGAGAATCCCGTCGACCAGCGCCGCGAAGATCGACCGTTTGTCCGGGAAGTAGCGGTAGAAGGTGCCCTGCGCCACGCCCGCCGCCCCCACGATGTCGGCCACCTTGGTGCGGTGGTAGCCCTTCTCGACGAAGCGGTCCCGCGCGGCCTGGAGGAGCTGGTGACGGCGAGCCGATGGGTCCATTGCGCGCGCACCTTACTACATGGGCCCCAAAGATCCTGTTGCGCACCGGGGCCAAAGGCCGTATTTCCACGGACTGACTCGTCAGTCACTGTGGAGGGACCATGGCGACGGGGACGCGTGAACGGCCCGTTGTGATCGGCATCGATGTCGGCTCGACCACCGTCAAGGCGGTGGTGATCGATCCCGACACGCGCGAGATCCTGTGGAGCGAGTACCGGCGGCACCAGACCAGGCAGCCCGAGGTCGTCCTCGCGATGCTGCGGGAGATCGAGGCCGACTTCTCGGGTTCGCCGCAGGACGCGTGGCGGGTGTTCTTGACCGGCTCGGGGGCGGCGCCGCTGTGTGAGGGCATCGGCGCGAAGTTCGTGCAGGAGGTCAACGCGGTCACGCTCGCCGTCGAGACGCTTCATCCCGACGTGGGCAGCGTCGTCGAGTTGGGCGGCCAGGACGCGAAGATCATCATCTTCAACGAGGGCGAAGACGGGGACAAGACCGCCAACCCGTCGATGAACGACAAGTGCGCCTCGGGCACGGGCGCGACGATCGACAAGTGCATGATCAAGGTCGGCCTGCCGCCCGAGGTCGTCGGGCGATTGCACTTCGACGACAGCGCCTTGCACCACGTGGCCGCGAAGTGCGGAGTCTTCGCCGAGACCGACATCGTCAACCTGATCAAGAGCGGCATCCCGTCGGCGGAGGTCCTGTGCTCGTTGGCCGACGCCATCGTGCTCCAGAACCTGTCGGTGCTCACCCGCGGCTCGACCCTGCGCCACAACGTGATCCTGCTCGGCGGGCCCAACACCTACCTGCCCTTCCTGCAGGAGTGCTGGCGGCTGCGCATCCCCGAGGTGTGGGAGGAGCGTGGCTACGACTGGCCGCGCGACAAGCCCATCGAAGAGACCATCATCGTCCCCGACAACGCCCAGTATTACGCCGCCTTCGGCGCCTGCACCTACGGCCTGCGCGAGTCCCCCGAGGTCGGGCTCTACGCCGGGGTGGACGGGCTGGTCGAGTACCTCACGAACGGTCGCTCTGCCCGCCTCGGCAAGACCGCCGGGCCGCCGCTGGTCGCCACGCCCGAGGAGGCGCTCGCCTTCGAGCGTCTCTACGGGATCCCGCCCTTCGAGCCGATGGCGCTGCGCCCCGGCCAGCACGTGCGCGCCGTGATCGGCGTCGACGGCGGCTCGACCTCGTCGAAGGCCGTGCTCGTCGATGAAGCGGGCGAGATCATCGTCAAGGCGTACCAACTGTCGAAGGGCAACCCGATCCTCGACACCAAGGAGCTGCTGGCCCAGCTCCGCGACCACGTCACCGGGCAGGGCGCCCACCTCGAGGTGATCGGCTTCGGCGCGACCGGCTATGCCGCCGACGTGCTCGAGCAGTGCATGCTGGCCGACGTAAACATCGTCGAGACGATCGCGCACATGATGAGCGCGGTGCGCTACTTCGGCGAAGTCGATGTCATCTGCGACATCGGCGGCCAGGACATCAAGGTCCTGTTCCTCAAGAATGGGGATATCGCGAACTTCAAGCTGAGCAACTCGTGCTCGGCGGGCAACGGAATGCTGCTACAGGCGATGGCCGACCAGTTCGGCCTGCCCGTGACGGCCTACGCCGAGACCGCTTTCAAGGCCGAGTTGGCACCCAAGTTCAGCTACGGGTGCGCCGTCTTCCTCGACACCGACCGGGTCAACTTCCAGAAGGAGGGCTTCTCCAAGGAGGAGCTGCTCGCCGGCCTCGCGCAGGTCCTGCCAAAGAACGTGTGGCAGTACGTGGTCCAAGTGCCGAGGCTGGCCTCTCTCGGCACGCGCTACGTGTTGCAAGGCGGCACGCAGTACAACCTGGCGGCCGTCAAGGCGCAGGTCGACTACATCAAGTCGCGGGTCAGTGGGGCCGAGATCTTCGTGCACCCGCACACCGGCGAAGCCGGCGCCCTCGGCGCCGCTTTCGAGACGCTGCGCGTAGTGAAGCGACGGGGCCGGACGCGCTTCATCGGGCTCGAGGCGGCCATCGACCTGAAATACGTGACGCGGAACGACGAGTCGACCGTCTGTCACTTCTGCCCCAACGAGTGCAAGCGCACCTTCATCGACAGCGACCGCCCCGACGGCACCACCGCGCGCTACATCGCAGGCTTCTCCTGTGAGAAGGGCACCGTCGAGGACCACGACGCGATGCTGGCCCTGGTCGCCGAGCGAAAGAAGGTCGCCAAGCGCTACCCGAACCTCGTCAGCTACGAGGGGCGACGGGCCTTCCAGCACTGCTTCGAGGTGGCGCCGCAGCCAGAGGCGAACACGCTGGTCTGTGACCACGTGGTCAAGCGCGGCTTCCTCGGCCTGCGTCGAGTCAAGACCACGCGCGGCTTCAGGCGTAGCAGCGCGGAGGTCCGCAAGCGGCTGCGCAGCGTGCGGATCGGGATGCCGCGGGTGCTCAACATGTACTCGACGGCCCCGTACTTCCGAACCTATTTCGAGGCGCTGGGGGTCGCCAGGCAGAACATCGTCTTCAGCGACGAGACGAGCGAGGAGATGTGGGTCGAAGGCGGCAAGTACGGGTCCGTCGACCCCTGCTTTCCGTCGAAGGTCGCCCAGGCCCACCTCCACAACCTGCTCTTCCACAAGCACGATCCGGCGAAGAAGAGGCCGCTCAACTATATCTTCTTCCCGATCCTGACCCACGTGCCGAGCTTCGGCGAAGGCGTGATGGACAAGGCGAGCTGCCCGCTCGTGGCGGGCAGCCCGGACGTGATGAAGGCGGCGTTCACCAAGGAGATCGACTTCTTCGGGCAGCGCGACATCGAGTATCTCGACCCCGCGCTGACGTTCAGCGAGATGAACCTCACGGCGCGGCGCATGTTCGATACCTGGGGACCGCGCCTGGGGATCACGCAGGACGAGAGCGACCACGCACACCAGCAGGGGATGCTCGCCCTGGACGCCTACGAGCTCGACCTGCGGGAGAAGGGCCGCGCGATCCTCGACACGGTCGAGGCCGAGGATCGCATCGCGCTCCTCGTGGTGGGCCGCCCGTACCACTCCGACCCCGGGCTCAACCACGGGATCCCGGAGGAGT
Organism: uncultured Nannocystaceae bacterium; assembly: GCA_964402225.1. Lineage (GTDB taxonomy): Bacteria > Myxococcota_A > Bradymonadia > UBA7976 > UBA1532 > CAYOBQ01. The sequence continues at coordinate 4,728 of CAYOBQ010000261.1, forward strand.
TCCAGCAGTTGGGCTATCCGATCCTGTCGGTCCGCTCGCTGCCGCAGGACGATGCGTACCTCGCGCGATACTTCACCGACGAGGTCGAGCGCGGGCAGCACCCACTCGACATCAACGACGTGTGGCCCGAGAACTACTCGGCCAACAGCGCGCAGAAGGTGTGGGCCGTGAAGTTCGCAGCCCGCCACCCGAACGTGGCTCTGCTCGATCTTTCGAGCTTCAAGTGCGGTCATGACGCGCCGACCTACGGACTCATCGACAGCATCGTCACCGAGAGCGGGACGCCTTATGCGGCGCTTCACGACCTCGACGCGAACAAGCCCAGCGGCTCGATCAAGATCCGGGTCAAGACCTACGACCATAGCCTCAAGCTTCACGAGGAGGCGCTCGAGGAGACGGCGCAGAAGCTGCGGGCGCTCGAGATCAGCATCGAGCGCAAGCGCCTGGAGCTGTTGCGGCGCAAACAGCGTCAGTTGGCGGCACGCCAACAGCGCGACGCCGACCTCGAGCACCTGATCGGGGCGCTCTCCCAGCGGCTTCGCGCCTACGAGGCGCCCGAGGCTCCGCAGCGACCGACCTACACCGGGCTCGTGCAAATCACCGACCGCCACCGCGCGGCCGTGTCTCGATAGGGAGCGACCAGATGGGACGACGATTCGACCTGCGTTCACCCGACGACCTCGCGACGCTCCGAGCCGGCGAGCTGATCGACATCGACGCCGAGTTGGCTGCGTTCGAGCAGGAGGAGCGGGCTCGCCTGGGCCTGCGAAGCGACCACCGGCAGTGGGTCGACGAGATGCTCGAGCCCGACGTCACGGCGGCGGAGCGAGACAACGTCACCTTGCTGATCTGCGGCTTGACGGCGGCGCAGGACTACCTCCTCGAGGGGGCGCTGCGCAGCCAGGGCTACAACATCAAGCACCTCGACGCCCCCGACCAGGCGGGGCTGCAAGTGGGCAAGGAGTACGGCAATCGGGGCCAATGCAACCCGACGTACTTCATGACCGGCAACCTGCTGAAGTACCTGATCTTCCTGCGGGACGAGCAAGGGATGAGCGTCGAGGCGATCATCGAGAGATACGTCTTCTTCAGCGCCAGCGCGTGCGGTCCCTGCCGCTTCGGGATGTACGTCACGGAGTACCGCAAGGCGTTGCGAGACGCGGGCTTCGAGGGCTTCCGCGTGATGCTCTTTCAGCAGACGGGCGGCTTGTCGCAGGCCACCGGTGAAGACGCCGGCCTCGACCTCGACCCTCCGTTCTTCATCGCGTTGATCAAGGCCCTGGCGTGCGGCGACGTGCTGATGGCCCTGACCTATCGGGTGCGCCCCTACGAGGTGGAGGAGGGCGCCACCGACCGCGCGCTCGAAGCGTCGAAGCGCATCGTCTACGACGCTCTGCTCCACAAGAAGAGCACGTTCCGGGCGCTCTACCGGTGCCGGAAGCTCTACGAAGCCGTCGAGGTCGATCGCCTTCGGGTGCGACCCAAGGTGTCGATCATCGGTGAGTTCTGGGCGATGACCACCGAGGGGGATGGCAACTACCACCTGCAGCGCTTCATCGAGCAGGAGAAGGGCGAGAACGACATCCAGTTGCTGACGTCGTGGCTGCTCTACAACGTCTGGGAGGCGGTCCGCGACACGCGGGAGCGGGTCGGTCTGCGCCAGGCCGACGAGGCCAGCGCCGGCCTCGCTGGACTCGACGGCTTTGGCGTAGGCAAGCGGCTGGCGATCCTGAGGATGGCCGATGGCGCGCTGCGGGCCTGCTTCCACGCCTTCGCGCTCCCCCTCGGCCTCTACGACTACCACCTGCCCGACATGGACGAGATAGCCGACATCGCCCACGAGCACTACGACAACGACCTGCGCGGCGGCGAAGGCCACATGGAGGTCGGCAAGCTCATCCTCAACGTGAAGAAGAGGAAGGCGAACATGACGTTGAGCGTGAAGCCCTTCGGCTGCATGCCTTCGTCGGGCGTCTCGGACGGTGTGCAGTCGATCGTGCAGTCGCGCTACCCGGGATCGATCTACTGCCCGGTCGAGACGAGCGGCGACGGCGCGACCAACTTCTACTCGCGCGTGCTGATGTACCTCTACAAGGCGCGAATCGCCGCCGAGCAAGACGTCGAGCGGGCGTACCAGGAGCACGGTGTGACCGAGGCCGAGGTGCGCGCCTTCCTGGAGAAGAACCCGCGCTACTGCAGCCCGCTACATCACTCTCCGCACGTGGTGGCTTGCACCGCCGCCAACCTCGTTCACGAGGTGGGCCCGCTCCTCGGCCAATCACGGCTGAAGCGAGCCACCAACGCCGTGCGGCGTGGCGCGGCGGGCCTCGGCGAGCTGACAGCGAAGCTGCCCGCGGCGGGTCGAGCGGCGTACGCCTTCACCGCCGATCCCGAGAACCGGGCTCGGCTGCGGGAGGACGGCGCGCTGGTCGGCGACCTGCTGAGCGGCGAGGCCAAGGAGCGACTGATGCCGCTGATCGAGAGGTGGTCGCGCCGCCCCGAAGCGGTCGAAGGCTGACGCACGGCGTCGACACCCCCTCGGGGCGCGGGGTCACCTGATGCGCGCTTGATCCGCGCTGGCGTGCGATGCTGCGGATCCCACGACCCACCGCGAGGCACCCGATGGAGATCGCCGACATCCCTGCCCTCGTCGCGCGGCTGCGCGAGACCTTCGACTTCGGGGGCACGCGCAGCCTCGAGTGGCGCCTCCGCCAGATCGACGGCGTCATCCGATTCCTGGAGACGCGCGAGCGCGAGATCGTGGACGCCGTGACGAAGGATCTGGGCAAGCCGCAGATCGAGGCGGTGGGGGCCGAGGTGACCTTCACCCTCGCCGACGCCAGGCACATCCGCAAACACCTGGCCGCGTGGATGAAGCCCGACCGCGTGGCGTCCACCCTGCCCACCCAGCCCGCGACCAGCCGCGTGCACCGGGACCCACTCGGCGTGGTCCTCGTGATCGCCCCCTGGAACTACCCGGTGCAGCTCGCCGTCGCTCCCCTCCTCGGGGCGCTCGCGGGTGGCAACTGCGCCATCGTCAAGCCGTCGGAGGTCTCGGTCCACACCGCGGCGATGCTGGCTCGGTGGTTGCCGGAGTACCTCGATCCGGGGGCCGTCTCGGTTGTCTGCGGGGGCGTGCCGGAGACCACTGCGCTCTTGGCCGAGCGCTTTGACCACATCTTCTACACCGGCAACGGCACCGTCGGACGCATCGTGATGCAGGCCGCGGCGAAGCACCTCACGCCCGTCACCCTCGAGCTCGGGGGGAAGTCGCCCTGCATCGTCGACGCCGACGTCGATCTTGCCGTCACGGCGCGACGGATCCTCTGGGGCAAGTTCTACAACGCCGGCCAGACCTGCGTTGCCCCCGACTACGTCCTCGCCCACGAGCGGATCCACGACGCGCTGCTCGAGCGGATGCGCACCACGCTGGTGGACTTCTTCGGGGCGGACCCGCGCCGGAGCCCCGACTTCGCGCGGATCATCAACGAGCGCCACCACCAGCGGCTGATGGGCCTGATGGAGAGCGGTCGAGTCGTCGCGGGGGGGGAGGCGGACGAGTCGGAGCGCTACATCGCGCCCACCATCCTGCGGGACGTCGCACCGGACTCGCCGGTGATGGGCGAAGAGATCTTCGGCCCCGTCCTGCCGGTGCTGAAGGTGGTCGACGTCGACGAGGCCATCCACTTCGTCAACGCGCGCCCCAAGCCGCTGGCGCTCTACGTCTTCAGCCGCAGCGCGGCGGCCCAGGAGGCGGTCGTTGCGCGCACGAGCAGCGGGGGCATGAGCATCAACCACGTCTGGCTACACGTGACGGTGCCCGGCCTGCCCTTCGGTGGAGTCGGCGAGAGCGGAATGGGCGCCTACCACGGGCGCGCCTCCTTCGAGACCTTCACCCACCGCAAGTCGGTGCTGCGCAAGCCCTTCGCGGTCGATCCGCCCATCGCCTATCCGCCCTACAGCGCGACCAAGGAGAAGTGGTTGCGCCGGCTCCTATGAGCCCCGCGGCGACTGAGCGGGAAGAATGAGGAGCCCCGCGGCGACTGAGCGGGAAGAATGAGGTGGGCCGCGCTGCTGGCGCTCGTCTGCGCCTGTGACGGCACCACCTCCGACGACGGCGCCGACGACGCAGCGGCGGTGGATGCGGCGACGGACGCGGGCCGCGACGCCGCGCCGCTGCTCAGCGTCGAGCAAGCCCTGGAGCGGGTCGACCCGTTCATCGGCACCGGCGGGCTCGGCTTCGGCTACGCCGCGCTCACGCCCGCAGCACAGCACCCCAACGGCATGGTCCGGGTCGGGCCCGACACCACCCAGGACGGTGCGGCAGAGTCGCGACGCGGCGCGCTGCACGCGTCCGCCAACCGATTTCGGCGTTGCGAAGCCTACCGATATCTTCGGAAATCGCTACGGCTTCGCGCCTTGAACTCGGCCGGCGGGCACGCACATCACTTGGT
>CAYOBQ010000262.1:0-9045 GCA_964402225.1 uncultured Nannocystaceae bacterium
CAACGGCTCCAGCGGGACGGGTGGCACCCGCGGCGGCGGCGGCGGCGGCGGCGGCGCCGGCGGTGGAGAGGACTGCACGGGGCCCTTCGATGTCTGCATCTTCTGCGGCACGGGCCGCGGCGGCGGCGGCGGCGGCGGTGGCGGCGCTGGAGGTGGCGGCGGCCGGGGGGGCACCGGCGGCGGCGCCTCGATCGGGTTCGCGATCAACGGCGCGACCGTCACCCTGGAAGATGTGCTCGTGACCACGGAGGGCGGCGGCAACGGAGGCGGCGGTGGCGCCGCCGGCTCCGGTGGCGCCGGCGGCGGTCGCGGCGACGGCGCGAACAGCGGCGGGAACACCGAGGGGGACGGCGGCAACGGCGGACGCGGCGGTCAGGGTGGCAATGGCGGCTGTGGAGGCGGCGGCGGCGGCGGACCCTCCATCGCCCTGTGGGGCAGCGCGAACGCGACGGTCCTTCAGCGGGGCGAGGTGGTCCTCGATCCGGGCCCCGGTGGTGCCCGCGGCGGGTCCTGCCGACCCGGCGCGGTGGGCGCTCGGCAACCCGCCGTCGGCGTCGCGTTGCAGTGACCGCCAACGATCCTGGTTCCAGGCTCGCGCCACCGCCATCGGCGGCGTCGCGCGTCGAGTCCACCCGAATGAGCCTCACGCCCGACACCAACTGCCACCGGCCCGTCGAGCCGGAGTGCGGCGCCGAGCGCCGGCGGCTCGCCGACGCGGAGACTCGCCGGGCGTTCCGCCTCGCGCGACGAGAAGCCCTCGCCCGACGCCGCGGGGAAGCGTAGGCTCACAGGCGCTTTGGCCCTCGCTCCGCCCGCCATTCCCCGACACCCGACGGTCCGCGTCGTGCACCCGAGCGGCACCTTGGTCGGACACACCGACGCCCTCGAGGCTGGCGTTCGTCGGCTCGAGGAGGCCGGTTGCCAGGTGCGCCTCGACGCCGCGCGGGCAGGTGCCCGTTGGCGGGGATACCTCGCCGGCGACGACGACGATCGAGCCGCGGAGATCGTGTCCGCTTTGGGCGATCCCGAGGTCGACGTCGTCTGGCTGGCCCGCGGCGGAAGCGGCGCGGCCCGCGTGGTGGAGACGGTCATCGACGCGCTGCGTCGACGACCCTGCGGGCCCAAGGTGCTGGTGGGGTTCAGCGACGCGACGTCGCTGCTCAACGCCCTCGCCCTCGAGCTTGGTTGGATCGTCTTCCACGGTCCCGTGGTCACCAGCCTGGGGCGCGAGGAACCCCAATGCGATCTACGGGCCGTCCTCTCCACCTTGCGTGGCGAGCGCTCAGAGTTCAGCTTCCCTGCGCAGCCGGGCCCCGAGGTCTCCGGCGTCTTGCTCGGCGGCAACCTGACGGTGCTCGCCTCTCGAGCCGGTGCGCCGCAGGCAGCCCCCAGTGGGGAGGCTATCTGGTTCATCGAAGAGGTCGCCGAGCCGCCTTACCGCATCGACCGCTGCTTCTGGCAGCTCCGCGAGTCCGGGCGATTCGAGGAGGCCGCGGCGATCTGGCTCGGGGACCTCGGGGTCGATCCGAGTGACCGCGCCGGGTGCGTGGAGGCGCTGCGCGCGGACGCGGGCGACGTGCCGATGCTGGAAGGCGCGCCAGCCGGTCATCGCGGGTTCGTGGATCTACTCCCCATCGGCGCGCGGGTTCGACTGTGCCCCACCGAAGGGCGGCTCAGCGCCCTCGAGCCCTGGGTCGAGGTGCGCTGATGCAGGTGGCACATCTGCTGCGTCGCGGCGTCGCCGACGGAGTCGCGCCGGCCATCGCCTTCGCGTTCTCCCGTGGGTCGGGGACTACGCGCACCTGGTTCGCCGGACGCCACGGTCTGACCACCGACTCGCGACCATCCGACGAGGAGACGGTCTTCGACCTCGCCTCCCTGACCAAGCCGCTCACGACCACGCTCTGGTGTCTCCGGTTGGTGGACGCGGGACGACTGAACCTCGCGGACCCCATCGGGCGACACGTCGAGGTCGGGGACCGCGCCCTCGCGGAGCAGCCCGTGTGGCGTCTCCTCGCACACACGACGGGGTTGCCTGCCCACCGGCCGTACTTCGCGGGGCTCGGTCCGCACGTGCTGCGCAACGGCCACTTCCCGCAGGCCCGCGCCGCGCTTCGACGGATGCTCTGCCGCGGGGCGTTGGAGGCGGGGGCCGGGGTTCGCGAACGCTACAGCGATCTGGGCTTTCTGTTGCTCGAGGCCGTGTGCGAGTCCATCTCCGGGCCGCTCAGCCATGCGTGGAAGACGTTGCCCGGGCACGGCCCGGCCCAACTGCACTTCCGCGGCGTCTCCACGGCGCCCGCCGACGACCCGACCTGCGCGGCGACGGAGCAGTGCCCCTGGCGTCGACGCCTGCTCCAGGGCGAGGTCCACGACGACAACTGCTGGACGATGGGGGGCGCCGCGGGCCACGCGGGCCTGTTCGGCACCTTGTCGGACGTCCACTCCGCTGCGCGCGCGTGGCTCGACGCCTCACTCGGCCGCGAGACCCCGCTCGTGACCGACGCGGCGATCGTCACGGACGCGCTGGACCGACGCTGGATGCACCCGCGGGGCACGCACGTGCTCGGCTGGGACACGCCAACGCCCGGGGCGTCTTCCTCGGGTCGGCGTTTCGGTCGCCGGGCCTTTGGCCACTTGGGGTTCACGGGCACGAGCGTCTGGGTCGACCCCGAGACCGAGGTCGTGGCGACGCTGTTGACCAATCGGGTGTGCCCGACGCGGGACAACCCCGGAATCCGGGTCTTTCGACCGCAGCTACACGACGCCGCCTGGGCACAACTCGACGCGCATCCGGAGCGTTTCACGTGAAACATTCGCTCGAAGCGGACCTCTCCGTCGCTCGCTCCGCCGCCGAACAGGCCGGCGAATGCATACGCGCCGGCTGGGCCCAGGCCACCGACCCCGACCACCCGCTTCGCATCGAGTTCAAAGGCGAGGTCGATCTCGTCAGCGAGATCGACCTCGCCGCCGAGTCGGTCGTCCTCGAGCACTTGCGCAAGACCCGGCCCGACGACGACGTTGTCGCCGAAGAGAGCGGCCTGTCGTCGCCAGCCTCGGCCCGGGCCAGCGGTCCCCCGGCCCGGCGTTGGTTCGTCGACCCCCTCGACGGGACGACGAACTTCAGCCACGGGCTGCCCCACTTCTGCGTGTCCATCGCCCTCACCGACGCCGACGGTCCCGCGGTCGGCGTCGTCCATGACCCGATTCGTCGTTGGACCTTCCACGCACATCGCGGAGGCGGCGCCTGGCTCGACGGCCGTCGCCTCCAGGTGAGCCGCACCGAGACCCTCGGCCACGCGCTCCTGGCGACCGGGTTTCCCTACGACCGGCGAACGAACCCCGACAACAACACCCACCGATTCGCCCATCTCCTCCGACTCGGCCAGGGCGTTCGGCGCGCTGGCGCCGCGGCCCTCGACCTCGCTTGGCTTGCCGCCGGCTGGCTGGACGGGTATTGGGAGGACCGTTTGAAGGCCTGGGACGTCATGGCCGGCGCGCTCCTCGTCACCGAGGCGGGCGGCACGGTGAGTGACTTCCGAGGCGAACCAGTGGATCTTCGCGGCGGCGCCCTCGTCGCGAGCAACGCGCGGATCCACGCGGACCTGGTCGCCGCCCTCGGCGACGCAGACTCCGAGAACCCGCGAGGCTGAAGAACCGATGTACCGCTGCCCCTCCCTCCTCCTCGTCGCCTTGTTCGCCATCACCGCGTGCGACGAGACGCTGACGGTCGACAACACCGCTCCGAAGGTGGAGGTGACCGGCTGGTGTACCGAAGCCGACCACCTCTTCGTCACCGTCGTGGTCGCCGACTTCGAGTCGGACCCCGTCGACCTCTCCCTGCTCGTCGATGGCGAGGCTATCCTCGCAGGACCCGCGGGAGACGGGCCTCGTGGCCTCTCCAGCTCGAGGGGCACGGGGGAGGCACACCGCATCCACTGGGCGTCCCCCACCGATCTCTCGGCGGACGCCGCGAGCGCAGCCTGCGCCCTTGATGACTTCAGCGGCGCGGCCACCTGCACGCCCACGCCCGAGCCGCTCCCCGGGACGGTCCAGCTCGTCCCCGTCACCCGCGAGGGGGGCGCCGGTGACCCCGCCACCCTCATGGGCGCTCCGGCGCCATGCCCCGCGACACCTCTTCCGGGGCCGCCGGACGCGGCTCGAACACCGGTCGACGGCGCCCCCTCCGACGCCACGACCCGCGACGCCACTCCGCCCGACGCCGGAGCGCCTGACGCCAGCGCCTTAGACGCGATGGCGCACGACGGCGCCTCCGGCGACGCCGCCCGTCTGGACGCAGCGCCCGCGGACACCGGGGCGATCGACGCGGCTGCGAGCGACGCGGCCGCCAACGACGCAGCCGCCAACGACGGGCCGCCAGACCTCTCCACCGATGGCCCCGCCGCGTCCGACGCCCAGCAGGCCGACGGCCCAGCGCCGAGGGACGCCGCCCTCGTTCCCCCGGACCAATTCTGAGAGATGGCGCCGACGAAGAGGACCTGGGCCCACCCCTCGACCTCGCCGCCCGGGACCGGGTCGACCGGTTCTTCGCGTTGCGCCGGCGGTGGGCAAGGACCCACAACCTCGCGGGTCCACGCGCCCTCTCGGACCCAGAGGGAGCCGACCTGCGCGACGCGCGCGCCCTCGGCCGGATGTTGCTTTCCAATCTCACGCTGGTCGATGTGGGCGCGGGGGGCGGCGTGCCGGGGCTACTCCTCGCCACCATCGCCCCCGGCCACCCGGTCATGCTGGTCGAGCCGCTCGCGAAGCGCACGGCCTTCCTTCGCGCCGCCGTAGCTGAACTAAAGCTCACGCACGTACGCGTCCACCGCGGACGCTGGCCCGTTACGCTCGCGGAGGACGTACAGGTCGTCTCTCGCGCGGTCGTCTCACCGGCTGCCTGGCCAGAGCTCGCCCGCGCCGGTGGCGATCGGGTGCGGGCCGTCCTGAGGCTCCTCGCCCGGCGTCGACCGCCGGCGGGCCTCGACGACTTCGTCCTCGCCGCATCGTTCGACTATCGGGTGCGGGACGCCTCACGGCGTGTCGAGCGCTGGGACCGCAGCCCGATCAGCTGATCTCTGGCGGGGGCCCCTGGTTGGACATCTTCACGCTCCCCTCAAAGAACGCTCCGCGGGCAACGACCAGGGTCTTGACCAGCAGCTCCCCTGTCACCCGTGCGGTGGGCTTGAGCTCCAGGGCCCCGTCGGTATGGATCGTCCCGTTCAGCTCGCCGCTCACGACCGCCTCGGAGACGCGCAAGGTCGCGTCCACGCGCGCGCCCTCCCCGATGACCAGGCAACCCTCAGAGGCGATCTCACCGACGAACTCGCCGTCGATCTGCACCGTCCCCTCGAAGGTCAGCTTCCCCTCGAAGCGGCTGCCTCGACCCAGGACCGCGCCGGTCTCTGGCCGCCGTGGTGGGGCTGCGCGCTCCACCTCTTCTTTCCTCAACAACGCCATATCGCCTCCTGGGGTCAATGCGACTGTTTCACGTGAAACGGTGGTCGCCGGGATCCCCTTGTGCTATCTGCGCCCCATGCGGACGTACACCATCTGCGTCTCGAACCAAAAGGGCGGCGTCGGCAAGACCACCACCGCCGTCAACCTCGCCGCCGGCCTCGCCCTCGAGGGCGTCGAGACCATGCTGATCGATCTGGATCCTCAGGCCAACGCGACCAGCGGTCTCGGCCTCGATCCGCTCGAGCAACGTCGCGGGATCTATCATGCCCTCATCGGCATGGGCGAGATCGACGACCTCCGTGTCGCGGCCCCCTCCATCGATGGGCTCTCCATTCTCCCGGCAAATCAGGATCTCTTCGGCGCGGAGGTCGAGCTCATCGACGCCATCGCCCGCGAGTATCGCCTCAAGGAGGCCATGCAGCGCAGCCGTCACGTCCCGCGCTTCACGATCATTGACTGCCCGCCGTCACTGGGGCTCCTCACGATCAACGCGCTCACCGCGGCACACGCCACTCTCATTCCCCTCCAATGCGAGTACTACGCCCTCGAGGGGCTTTCACAGCTCACCCGCACGATCCAGGCGATCCAGCGCCGGCTGAACCCCACGTTGGTGATGGAGGGCATCCTCCTCACCATGTTCGACGCACGCAACAACCTCTCCCACCAGGTGGCGGAGGAGGCCCGTCGCTTCTTCAGCGAAAGCGTCTTCGACGTGGTGATTCCACGCAACGTTCGGCTCTCCGAGAGCCCGTCCTTCGGCAAGTCCATTCACCACTACGACAAGGCCTCCCGCGGCGCCCGCGCCTACCGCGAGCTCGCCAAGGAGATCATCCGGCGTCACCCGAACACGGAGCCCTGATGAGCGAATCCAGCCGACGCCCCGCCCTCGGCCGCGGCCTCTCCGCCCTCATCCCGGGCGCCTCCGCGGCTCGCCCCGCGGCACCGGGCGAGCCGGTCGCCCCGACCTTGCCCCTCGACCGGATTCGGGCGGCCACAACGCAGCCCCGTACGACCTTCCAAGAAGAGAAGCTCGCCGAGCTCGCCGCATCGATCACCGAGAACGGCATCCTCCAGCCCATCGTCGTGCGCCGCGCGGGGCCCGACGACTACGTCATCATCGCCGGTGAGCGTCGCTTCCGCGCCGCGGGTCGCGCTGGGCTCCGCGAAGTCCCCGTCGTCATCCGCGAGGCCAGCGACGCCGAGGCCTTCGAGCTCGCCCTCGTCGAGAACATTCAGCGTCAGGACCTCGATCCCCTCGAGGAGGCGGAGGCCTACCAGCACCTCGCCGAGACCTACCGGATGACCCAGGAGCAGATCGCGCGGCGCGTAGGCAAAGACCGCGCTACCGTCGCCAATGCGCTGCGTCTCCTCCGCGCCCCAGAGGCCCTGCGTGCGCTCCTCCGCGGTCGCGAGATCACCCCGGGTCACGCCCGCGCGGCGCTGACGCTCTCGGACAGCGTCGACCAGATGCGCATCGCCCGCCTCGCCGCCGAGCATAGCTGGAGCGTCCGTCAGACCGAGCGCGAGGCCCGCGCCCTCCGTGACGGCCCGGATCTCGAGACACCCACGTCCGAACCGCCAGAGCCCAACCCGACGCCACCGCGTCAGGCCGTCGAACGCTCCCCCCAAGAGCTAGCCGTAGAGGCCGATCTGCGCCGGGTCCTCGGCGCCCCCATCCGTCTGGTGAACAAGGAAGGGGACGGGCGCATCGAGATTCGCTTCCACTCCATGGAAGAGCTCGACCGACTCATCGACCTGTTGGGGAACTTGGAAGGGGTCTGAGCCGGCTACCCAGCCGCGCCCTTCAGTGGCCGGCGCGGGCCAGCATCGACTCGGCGAAGGCGCGGTCGGTCGCGAGTCGATGGAGCTGCGAATCCTCGAGGAACTCGACCTCCTCGACGCCCTTCACCGCTGACTCGAGGATTCGCTCGGCGCGCTCGCGATCGATGTCGTCCGGCGCGATCGCCTCGTCGGCGAGCACCAGGATCGAGTCGCCGCTGACCTGCGCCACCCCGCCCCGGATGTAGACCAGCGCCTCTGTCCCGTCGATGTCGTATCGAAGCGCGCCGCCGCTGAGCATCAAGAGCGCGGCCCGGTGACCGGGCAGCACCCCGAACTCCCCCGAGTAGCCGGGCGCGGTGACGTTCTTCGCCTCCACCTCGAGCACGCGACCGTTCGGCGTAACCACCTCGAGCTTCATCTCCGCCTCACTCGCTCGCCATCGTCTTGGCCTTCTCGATGGCGTCCTCGACGGTACCCACCATGTAGAAGGCCTGCTCGGGCAGGTGGTCCAGCTCGCCCTCGATCACCCGCTTGAAGCCGGCGATCGTGTCCTCGAGCTTCACGTAGATGCCCGGCGTCCCCGTGAAGCCCTCCGCCACGTGGAACGGCTGGGACAGGAACTTCTGGATCTTCCGCGCACGATCAACGACCTGGCGGTCCTCGTCCGACAACTCGTCCATGCCCAGGATCGCGATGATGTCCTGGAGGTCCTTGTAGCGCTGAAGGACCTGCTGCACCGCCCGCGCCACGGCGTAGTGCTCCTCGCCGATGACCTGCGGATCAAGAAGACGGCTCGACGAGTCGAGGGGATCCACCGCCGGGTAGATCCCCATCTCGGCGACCTTCCGGCTCAAGACCGTCGTCGCGTCCAGGTGGGCAAAGGCCGTCGCCGGCGCCGGGTCCGTCAAGTCGTCAGCGGGGACGTAGATCGCCTGGACAGAGGTGATCGAGCCCTTCTTCGTCGACGTGATCCGCTCCTGCAGCGTGCCCATCTCGGTGGCGAGCGTGGGCTGGTAGCCAACCGCGCTGGGGATACGTCCCAGCAGCGCAGACACCTCGGAGCCCGCTTGGGTGAAGCGAAAGATGTTGTCGATGAAGAGCATGGTGTCCATGCCCTTGGCATCGCGGAAGTACTCGGCGACCGTCAGGGCCGAGAGCGCGACGCGGGCACGGGCGCCCGGCGGCTCGTTCATCTGGCCGTAGACCAACGCCACCTTCGACTTGGTGAGGTCATCGAGGTCGATGACCTTCGACTCGACCATCTCCCAGAAGAGGTCGTTGCCCTCACGCGTGCGCTCACCCACGCCGCCGAAGACCGACAGGCCGCCGCCCTTGATGGCGACGTTGTTGATGAGCTCCATGATGAGCACCGTCTTGCCGACGCCGGCACCACCGAACAGGCCGATCTTGCCGCCGCGCGCGTAGGGCGCGAGCAGGTCGACGACCTTGATGCCGGTCTCGAAGGTCTCGATGGTCGCGCTCTGCTCCTCGAGCTTCGGCGCGTCTCGGTGAATCGGCCAGTACTCGTCGGAGACGACCTCACCCCGCTCGTCCACCGGCTCTCCGATGACGTTCAGGATACGACCGAGCGTGCATTGCCCCACCGGCATCGAGATCGCCGCGCCCGTGTTCTTCACCGGGGCGCCGCGCACGAGACCCTCGGTGCTGTCCATCGCCACCGTACGCACGGTGTTCTGGCCAAGGTGCTGCGCGACCTCCACCACCAGGTTCCACTCCCGCTCGTCGATCGCGGGGTTGGTGATGCGAAGGGCGGTGTTGCGTGACATTGAGCCTGACCTGGGC
>CAYOBQ010000263.1:0-9010 GCA_964402225.1 uncultured Nannocystaceae bacterium
GAACTCGCTGAGGTCGAACACCGGCTCGGGCACCCTGGAGGGCTCGGGGGTGGCGATCTGATCGAAGACGGCGGCCAGGTCGTTGGGGTCCACCGCTACGGTGACCTCCATCGCGTCCTCTAGCATCGACTCGTCGGGCTGGTCCTCCTCACCTCCGATGATGAGCTCGTCGGCGCCTGTGTCCTCACCGATCAAGAGCTCGTCGTCGGCCTCGTTCATGCCGATCAGGAGGTCGTCGCCGACGTCGGCCTCGTCGATGACGAGGTCCAACGCGTCGATGGAGTCCCCTGGGGCTGACTCCTGGTGGCTGGGCTCGAGGGGCTCTGCCTCCTCCGGTGGATCGATGTCGAGGAGCAGGTCGCCGAAGTCGTCCTCGTCTTCGACGCCGGGCGCGGGGGCGGGCTCGCGACTGGGGGGCGGCGGAGGGGGGGCGATGACCGCGGCGGGGGCCACGGACTCCCGCACGGGCGGCGCATCCATGAGCAGACCGCCGAAGTCGTCGTCGGCTACGACGGGTGTGGGCTCCCCCGGCGGCGGAAGCGGGACATCAGCCTCGGCCTCGAGGAGCAGGTCGCCGAAGTCGTCGTCGGCCTCCATGGGCGGCGGCGGTGGGGCGATGACGTCGCTGGGCTCCGTGGCGAGCGGCGAGGGCGTCGGCTCGTCGTCCAGGAGCAGCGCGCCCAGATCGTCGTCGGCCTCCATGGGCGGCGGCGGTGGGGCGATGACGTCGCTGGGCTCCGTGGCGAGCGGCGAGGGCGTCGGCTCGTCGTCCAGGAGCAGCGCGCCCAGATCGTCGTCGTCGTCGGGTGGCGGTGACGCCGGAGCCGGCGGCTCGCTGAGCAGGTCGCCGAAGGCATCGTCGTCGGGGGCCGGCTTGTCGAGGGTGCCTAGGTCCAACTCGAAGTCGAGGGCGCCGATCTCCTCCCTCGACTGCGCAGGGGCCGCGTCCATGCTGAGCTGGTCGTCGAACTGGATGCCCTCCAGGTCCAGGTCGCCGAAGTCGTCGTCCTCCAGAGGCGCGATGACCTGGGCGGGCTCGTGGGAGGCCAGGCGCTCGGCCATCCCGCTGCTGAGGGCGCGCATCCGCTGGGTGGCGTCGGGGTGGTTGGGGTGAAGCTGGAGCGCCTCGCCCAAGTACTCCATCGCCTGCTGCGGATCACTCTCGCGGGTGGCCTCGGCGAGCCTGAGAAGCGCGTCTACGGCCTCGGCTTCCTTCTGCTGGTCCAACGAGAGGGTCTTGAGCTTGAGCAGGCCCTCTACGTTGTGGGGATCGATCTCGAAGGCTCTCTGAAGCCGCTCCATCGCGTGGTCGCGGAGCTCGTACTTCAGGTAGAGGTCCACGTCGTCGAGGAAGAGCCGCAGGCGCTGCTCCGCGGTGAGCTCTACCTCGCCGGAGCTGCTGGCGCCGCCCAACCGACTGAACGTCCCCGACGCGGTGATGGGCATGGAGGCTTCTACGTCGCTGCCACCGCTGGGGGCCCGGCCTCCGGTGGCCTCGAGCGCCTCGGCGTCATCGGGGGAGAGGGAGAGCAGACGGGCATAGGCGGTCTGGCGCCCCGCTTCGTCTCCGCGCTCGGCGTGAATCCTGGCGAGCTCGCGGAAGACCGAGACGGCCTTGGCACGCTGGCCGATCTCCTGGAAGGCGTTGGCGAGGAGCTCGAGGGTCTCGACGTCGGTGGGATCGGCCCGGAAGAGGACCTGAAGCCTCGCGAGCGCCCGCTTGGCGTCGCCCCGACGGAGGTAGGCGTCCGAGAGCCGCCGCACGATGTCGAGCTCGTCGGCGGAGATGTAGAGCAGGCGTTCGGCGACCTGGATGAACTCGTCGAGGCGGGCCGCCTCGTGGAGCTGGTCGAGCACGAGCGTGAACTCTTCGACGGCCAGATGGCTGTCGCCGTGGGCCGCATAGGCCTCGGCGAGCCGAATGCGGTTGGCGACGTCGTCGGGGGCGAGCTCCACGATCTTCTTGAGCAACGACATGCTGTCGCGGGACCGACCCTCGCGCTCGTGGCTGCCGACCACGATCTGGAACTGCCCGATGGCGTCGGGCGTCAGCCCTAGCTGGACATAGAGCTCGGCGAGCTTGAGGTGCGCGTCGATGTGGGTGGGGTCGATGTTGAGGATCTGCTTGTAGACCGCGACGGCCTTGAGGAAGAAGCCCTTGCCGCTGTAGTGGTCGGCGACCTTGTTGTAGGTCTGCACCGCCTTGAGGATGGCGCCCTTCTTGGTCTGGAGGTCGCCGATCTTGAGCCAGATGCGCACGTCGGAGGGGTCGTCCTCGACGACGGCGATGTACTCCTTGATCGCCTTGTCGAGCTGGCCCTTCTGAGTGTAGCGCTGGGCCGCCGCGATCCTCTTGTTCTTGCTGGTCGCCAAAAGGGCCGTTCCTCGTTTGCGCTTACTCTTACGTAGATCCGGTGCCTCACTGCGTCAAGGTTCGGGAAACCCGCGAGCGCCCTTACTTTCCGACGCGTGACCCATACTCGCCCGTTCGGGTGTCCACCCGGATCGTCTCGCCCTCCTCCACGAAGAGCGGGACGTACACGACAGCGCCCGTCTCCAACGTCGCAGGCTTGGTGGCGCCCTGGGCCGTATCCCCCCGCACGCCGGGCTCGCATTCGGTGATGAGCAGCTCGACGAAGTTGGGCAACGTCACGTCGACGGGCCGCCCATTGTAGAGCAAGACGCCGACCTCGATGTTGTCCTTGAGGAACTGCGCCGGGTCGCCAAGATCCTCGTTGGAGACGAAGACCTGCTCGTAGGTGCGGTTGTCCATGAAGTGCCAGCCGTCCCCGTCGCTGTAGAGGACCTGCATCTTCACTTCGACGACATCGGGCCGCCCGACCTTGTCGCCGGACCGGAAGTTGTTGTCGACCGTTCGCCCATCGAGCAGGTTCTTGAGCTTCGTCTTGACGAACGCCACGCCCTTGCCGGGCTTGACGTGCTGACAATCGACGATGGCCCAGAGGGAACCCTCGTACTCGATCTTCAAACCCTTGCGGAACTCGTTGGTCTGATACATTTCACCGCTCTTTCGGTGAGGTGGTGACGCAGCGCGTCGAGGGCGAGCCGATAGCCGTAAGGGCCAAAGCCCCCAATGGTGCCGACCACGATGTCGGACACCAACGACCGCTGCCGGAACGCCTCGCGACCTGCGACGTTGCTGAGGTGAATCTCTACGGTGGGCAGCGCCGCCGCGAGCAATGCGTCGCGCAGCGCGACGCTGGTGTGGGTGTAGGCCGCGGGGTTGATGACGATGCCGTCACAGTCCTCGCGCGCGGCATGAATCGCGTCGATGAGCACGCCCTCGTGGTTGCTCTGGACGCAACGCACCTCGACGCCCCAGGCCTCGCCCGTCGTGACGAGCTCGGCCTCGATGTCGGCGAGCGTCGCGGCGCCGTACAGGTGTGGCTCCCGGGTGCCGAGCAAGTTGAGGTTGGGACCGTTGAGCACGAGGACGCGCGTCAAGAAGGGTGTCCTCTAGAGCTCGCGGGCCAGATCGGGGGCGGCCACTCTCAGATGGAAGTGGGCCTTGCCAGGGATCGTGCCCGGGTCGACCTGGAGCGCGACGACGTAGTTGCTGTCGAGGACCCGCACGAGCGTGAGCCGATCCTCGCCGGCTACGCTGAGCCTCGAGACCTCACCGAGATCGATGGCCTCGGTGACCCCGAAGAGCTGCGTGAAGACCGAGGCGTAGTCCGAGACGGCGTCGTCGGTGGGGACCGCGTCCCCCTTGGCGTCGACGGCCTCGATCACCACCCCTTGCAGGTTGAGGACCGCCGCCCCTTGGGCGCCGTCCACCTTCGACATCATGTCGCGGAGAGTGGCTGAGAACACGGTGAACCCTCGACGTGTGCCGCGGTTGTACCTCGCGCGCGCGCGGGTTGTCTACGGCGTCAGCGGGGGCTGGCAGAGCTGCCGGGCGATGGAGTCTACGGCGAAGCCCTGGCAGTCGCGGCAGTCGACCTGGTTGAAGTCCGTCCCGAGGACGAAGAAGCAACCCGCGTCGATCGAGTCGAGGCCAGTGGTGGTCGTGTCATCCTCGCTGAGGTTCCGGCAGTTGGGGACCTGCCCCGCGGCGAGGTCGATCGCCTCGGGCGGGTAGGTGATGAGGCAGCCGTTGCAGACCTCGATGGGGAAGGTGAACTCGTTGCTCTCGATCTCCTTGCCGTCGAGCGTCTCGCCGCGGAGCCGGATCCGCACGATGAGGCGCGCCGAAGTTCGCACCGGGCGTACGTTGCTCTGGCTGTCGATGATCAGGAACTCCGGCGCCTGCCGGATGAGCTGGAGTTGGGCGTTGGAGAGCACCTCGACGCCCATCGCGAGGGTGGTGTTGAGCGGGACCGTCACGCTGATGGGCACGACCACCGTCTCCTGGAGCGGAGCGGTGATCTGATCGAGCGCGGTGTACTCGATCACCGCCGACTTCAGGAGGATGTCGTGGGTGTCGATGCGCGAGTCGATGACCGTGTGCTGCTTGACCTGGGTGGTCTCGAGCAGCTTGTTGATGACGATCGGATGGACCGAGTAGCTGTCGGCGAGGGCCACGTCGACCCGTCCGAGCGACAGCCGCTGCTCCAGATCGACCTCGATCCTGCACTCGTCCGTCTGGACGCGGTTCATCTGGATGATCTGCAGCGAGACCTGATTGTCCTCGCATGCGGCCAGCGCCGCGAGCGCCAGGGCGCAAAGCAGCGTATGGGTGGTCGTCGCTCTCATGGCTCCTCCTCCACCAACTCGACCGCGACGCGGCGCACCTCCGACAGCTCCGTCGGGACGATGCGGGGGCGTCCAAGCCCCTCGAGCAGAATGTAGTTCACCCATTGTCCCCGAACCTTCTTGTCGTTCGCCAATCGACCGAGCACGGCGGGGGTGATCCACCGTCGCCAGTCGTTGGGGAGCCCGCACGCGTCGAGCGCCCCCTCTATCTCGTTCAGCTCTCCGTCGCTCAGCCATCCGCGCCGGCGACTCCAGCGGGCGGCGAAGCGCATCCCGAGGGCGACGGCCTCGCCGTGACGGACGGGGCCGAAGCCCGCCTCCGCCTCGATGGCGTGGCCCAGCGTGTGCCCGAAATTGAGCACGGCGCGCTGGCCCTCTTCCTTCTCGTCGGCGGCTACGACGCTGGCCTTGACCGCCACCGCCGGCGTGACCACGTCGCGGATCGCTTCGGGGTCGCCGTCTCGCAGCGTCTGCGCGTGCCGAGAAAAGTGGCCGAGGAGGGCGGGACAGCCGATCGCGGCGTGCTTGACGACCTCCGCGAGCCCCGAGCGCACCTCGCGCGATGGCAAGGTCCGTAGGAGTTCGAAGTCGGCAAACACGAAGGCTGGCTGATGGAACGCACCGACGAGGTTCTTCCCCGCCGGATGGTTGACGCCTGTCTTGCCCCCCACCCCGCTGTCGACCTGCGACAACACGGTGGTGGGCACCTGCACGAAGGGAACTCCGCGCAGGAGCGTCGCTGCGACGAATCCGGCCACATCTCCGACGACACCACCCCCAAAGGCCACCACCGGGGTCCGCCGGTCGGCGCCAAAAGCGAGGGCGCGGTCGTAGAGGTCGCGCACGGTGTCGAGCGTCTTGTGGAGCTCGCCGGCCGGGAACGTCGCGAATTCGACGGCGATCCCGGTGGCGCTGAGCTCCGACGCCCAACTCCGCGCGTGCAAACGGGCCACCGTCTCGTCTGAGACGACGAAGACCCGTTTGGTGGTGGCCAGGGCCGCCACGCGCTCCGTCAGCTCGGCCAACGCGCCGGTGCGAAAGAGCACCGGATAGCTGCGTTCGCCCAACTCGACATCGAGCTGGTCTCGTTTCAATGAACCGCCGCCCTAGATCTGAGCGAGGACGGCATCGGCGACCTCCGCGGGCGTTCGGCCCTCGGTGGTCACGCTCGCGTCGCAGTCGGCGTAGACCGCGGCGCGTTCGATCAACAAAATCTCGGCGCGCTCGGCGAGGGGCCGACGCGCGGCGCTCATGCGGGCGCGGAGCGTCTCAGGCCGGGCCGTGAGCGTGAGCAGCACCCCCGTCCGCCGGGCCAACTCGCGGTTGCGCGCGTCGACCATCGCGCCGCCGCCGAGGGCCACCACCGAGGGGGCCTCGGAGGAGACGGTGCGCAAGGCCTGTCGCTCCAGGCGGCGGAACTCCGGCTCGCCGTCCTCGGCGAAGATCCGCGGGATATCACGTCCGGCGTCACGCTCGATGCGTCGGTCGAGGTCAACGAAGGGCCGCCTCAGCCGCTCGGCGACCAGCGGACCCACGGTGCTCTTTCCGACGGCCATGAAGCCCGACAGGTAGACGTGACCGTCGCGCTTCACGGCGCGGTGCTGACGGTGGACGCCGTGCGGTTGATGATCCGCGGCGTCACGAAGATCAGCAGCTCGGTGCGACGATCACTCTCCTGGTGGCTCCGGAAGAGCGCGCCCAGGATCGGGATGCGCGCCAGGTACGGGACCTCGCTGACGCCGACACCGCTCTGGCTGGTGTAGATCCCGCCGATGACCGTGGTGTCGCCATCGCGCAGCAGCATCTCCGTCTTGGCGGTCTTCTTCAGGATCGTGGGGTCGCCGCGGGCGCCCACGTTCTGGAAGTCCGGCGTGTTGTTCTCGGCGTTGAGCTCCAGGTAGATGTTCCCGTCCTGCGTGACGTGGGGCTTCACCTTCAGGCTCAACGAGGCGTCGACGAAGCTGGTCTGCACCCCCTGGGCGCCGACCTGGCTGATCGGGATGCTGACGCCCTGGCTGATCTCTGCCTCGATGTTGTCGAGGGTGGTGATCTTCGGGCTGCTGATGATCTTCACCGTGCCGCGGTTCTGCAGGGCCGAGAGGCGCACGTTGATGTTGAACGTGTTGTCCAGGCTGCCGAAGGTCAGGCCAAGGGCACCACCAGAACCACCGCCGACGCCAGCGGGCAGGTTGACGACGAAGTTCGGGTTGGTGGCCGTGCCCTCCGTCGGCGCTTGCTGGTCGTCGGCGCCACCCTGGATGCCGACGGTGCTCGGGAAGAGCAGCCCCGTGGGGTTGCCGGTGCCCGCGCTGAAGATGGCGTCACCACCCCACTGGATGCCGAGCTGAAGCTCGTCCACGACGTTGACCTCGACGATGCGCGCCTCGATGAGCACCTGGGGCGTCTGCGTGTCGAGCCGCCGCACGATGTCCTCGGCGGCGTCGAGGTGGTCGGCCACGTCCTTGACGATGACGGTGTTCGTGCGCGCATCGAAGTTCACCGAGCCCCGCTTGCTGAGCACAGCCCTCACCCGCGGGATGAGCTCCGAGGCGGTGGCGTGGTTGACGGTGATGAGCTTGACCTCGAGCGGGAGCAGCTTCTGCTTGATCTCCTGCTTCTTGAGCTCGTTGTTGCGCTCCTCCTGGATTCGCTCCGCCGGCGCCACGCGGATGATGTCGCCCTCGCGCACCATGTCGAGACCCTTGGTGCGCAGCACGATGTCGAGGGCCTGGTCCCAGGGGACCAGCTTGAGGTGCAACGTGACCGTGCCGGCGACCTCGTCGGAGGTGACGATGTTGACGTTCCCCTCCTTGGCGAGCAGCCGCAGGATGTTGTGGATGTCGCCGTCCTTGATGTCGACGTTGATCTTGCGACCGCTGTACTTCTTGCGCCGCTTGGCGCGCGGCTCGCCGGCGCCGATCGTGGCGACGGTCTGGGCCGGCCCGACGTAGGCCGCGGCGCGGCGGTTGGCGTAGGGCACCTCGGCGGGCGCGGACCACGCGGGGGCCGGCGGCACGACCGCGGCGACCGTCGCGCGCGCGGCGGGCTTGCCGAACTTCCAGGTCACGGTGCGACCCTTCCGGCTCACGTCGTCGGTCACCTGCTGGCCGAGGGTCACCACGACCCGCACGCGGTCGCCGGGGGGCGGCGCCTGGAAGCTGCTCACGAGCTTCACGGCGCTCTCGAACTCGGCGGTGTCGAGGCTGCGCTCGATCGTCGGATCGATGAGGGCGTCTGCGAACTCCAGGATGCGGGTGCGCTCACCCTCCTTCTTGACCTCGTACTGGGGCCCGTGACCGCTGAATCGGATGCGGATGTACGTCGCGTCGTCGGCGTCGTCGAAGCGCACGTCGGTGACCCGGATCTGGTCCGCGGGGCGCGCCTTCGCGGCGGGCTTGGGCTTCGCCTTCGCGACCCGCCGCGGCTTCGCCTTCGGCTTGGGCCGGGCCTTCGCCTTGGCGACTCGCTTCGCCTTGGCCGCCTTGGCCTTCGCCTTGGCGCTCGCGAGCTGACCCTTCATCGCGTCGGCGTCGCTCCGGCTACGCTTCGCCTCCGAGCGCGCCGTCTCGAGCTCGGCCTCGCGCGTCCGCAGATCCCGCCGCAGCCCGGCGCCGTCCTTGGACAGCTTCGCGAGCTCCCCCTCGAGGCGCTTGACCTCGTCGGTCTGGTCGGCCTTCTCGGCGCTGGCCAGCTTCGCCTGGAGGGCGTTGACGTTGCGGTCGAGCTCGGACGCGGCCTTCTGCGACTCGAGCCGCGCGATACGCGCCTTCTCGGCCTTGATCTCGGCGGCGCGCGCCGTCTGCTCGGCCTCGAGCTGACGGGTGCGCGCGGCGTCCTTGGCCGCGCGGGCGTCGGTGAGCTGCTGCGTGAGGTTCGCCTGGGCGTGCTCGAGCCGCGCGACCTCCGCCGCCGAGGCGGCCTGACGACGCTCGATGTCGGCGAGATCGAGCTCGAGGCGCTGCCGCTCGGACTCGGCGCGCTGCGCGCGACCCTCGGCGTCCTGGGCGCGCTTCTCGGCGGCCACGGCGCGTGCCTCGGCGCGGCGTGCCCGCTCCTCGGCGACCAGCCGCTCGCGGTCGGCCTCGGCCTTCGCGGTGGCCTCGCGCTTCGCGGCGGCACGCGCGGTGGCGACCTCCCGCTCGACCTCGGCCTTCTCGGCCCCCCGGGCCTCAGCGAGGGCGCGAGCCTCGGCGGCGCGGCGCTCGGCCTCGGCCTTGGCCTTGGCCTCCCGGCTCGCCAGCGCACGGGCCTCGACGGCCTGGCGCTCGGCGGCGGCGGCGGCGGTGGCTTCACG
>CAYOBQ010000264.1:0-9009 GCA_964402225.1 uncultured Nannocystaceae bacterium
AAAGCTGACAGCCTCTCCAAAGACGACCGCAGATCTGGGATTTGCACCCGTCTCCGATTGACCCGCGGCGACCGTGCGGCTAAACAGGGCCGGCCGATGGATGCGCTGCGCAACGAGCTGAGGTCGCTGGTCGTCACGACCCTCGGTCTCAAGGACGTGACGGCCCAGGACATCGACGACGAGGCGCCCCTCTTCGGCGAGGGCGAGGGGCTCGAGCTCGACTCCTTGGACGCCCTGGAGCTCGCCGTCGCCTTCGAGTTCGAATACGGGCTCGAGGCGAAGCTCGAAGGGGACAGCGACGAGACGCGGGCCGTCTTCCGCTCCATCGCGTCCCTCGCCGACTTCATCTCCGCCAACCGGACGAAGTGATCGCCGTCACGGGCCTGGGCGCCACCTGCGCCCTCGGCGTCGGCGTCCCCGCGCTCCTCGACGGGCTGCGCGCGGGCAGGAGCGGGCTCTGCGAGCTTTCACGCTTCGACCCCGGCGACGTGCCCCGTTGCCCGGTGGGCGAGGCGGAGATCCCGGACGGGGAGGGCGCCCCGACCCATCGCCTCGCCGTCCAAGCAGCGCGGGAGGCCGCCGAGGGCGCCCTCGAGGATCTCGACCCCGACCGTGTCGCCGTGGTCGTCGGCACCACGACCGGCGGCATCGCGCTCAGCGAGGCCTGGTACCTCGGGAGGCGGGCCGGACGCGAGCCGCGGCCCGAGCCGCTCCGCTGGCATCCCGCCTCCACCGTCAGCCGGGCGGTCGCCGAGGCCGTCGGCGCCAGGGGCCCGCGTTTCACCCTCTCCACGGCGTGTTCTTCTGGGGCCAACGCGCTGCTCGTGGGCGCCGACCTCCTGCGCGCCGGGGAGGTCGACGCGGTCGTGGCCGGGGGGGCCGAGGCCCTGAGCCGGCTGACCTACACCGGCTTCTCGGTGCTGCGCCTGATGTCGACGCGCCCGTGCCGCCCCTTCGACGAGGGCCGAGACGGGCTGAACCTGGGCGAGGCCGCGGCGTTTCTGGTCCTGCGTCGCGCGGGCGACGTGGAGCGGGCACACGCGAAGCTGCGCGGCGCCGCGTGCACCTGCGACGCCCATCACATGACCGCCCCGGCCCCCGACGGCGCCAGCGTGGTCGCCGCCATTCGCGGTGCCCTGGAGCAGGCCGGCGTGGCCCCCGCGCGGGTCGCCTACATCAACGCCCACGCGACCGCGACGCGGGCCAACGACCGCGCGGAGTCCGCCGCCCTGCGCGCCGTCTTCGGCGACGCGCTCCCCGCGGTGAGCGCCACCAAGTCGGCCCTCGGGCACACGCTGGGTGCCGCCGGCGCGCTGGAGGCGGTGATCTCCGTCCTCGCCGTCCGCGAGGGTCTGCTGCCCGCCACCTTGAACACCACCTCGCCCGAGGTGGGCGCGCCGCCCGACCTGGTGCTCACGCCCCGCGACGCCGACGTTCCGGTCGCGCTCTCCACCTCCTTCGCCTTTGGCGGGAACAACGCCGCCTTGGTCTTCGCGCGATGAACATCCTCGCCGCCGGCTTCGTCGCCCCGGGACCGGATGGAAGGGTCGGTGACCCCGATCTGCCGGCCCGTTTCGGCCCCCGTGCGGTGCGCCGGCTGACCCGACTGACCCGCCTCGCGCTGCCCGCCGTCGAGGCGGCCCTCGGGGCGATCGACGACCCGACCGTCGGTCTGGTCGTGGGCACCGGGCTGGCCGATCTCGAGCAGACCGCGGGCTTCCTCGACGGGCTCCACGACCGCGGGCCCAGGTATGCCAGCCCCCAGATGTTCCAGCGTTCTGTCCACGGAGCGGTCGCTGGCGAGTTGGCGATCCTCTACAACCTGCGCGGCTACAACATGACGGTGACCCAAGGGCTCGACTCGAGCCGGGCCGCGCTGGCGTTGGCCCAACTCGCGCTGGATGCCGGACGCTGCCAGCGCTGCCTCTGCGTCGCCGTCGACGCGCTCACCCCCGCCCTGATCGAAGCCACGGCCGCCCTCGGGCGGCCCCCACCCGCGGAAGGCGCCGCCGCCCTCCTCCTCGCCCCACCACCGCCCACCTCTCTCACCCCCCCTGCGCCCGCCCGGACGGCGCCACCGCCCGCGCCCACACCACCCGCCCAGGCAGCGCCACCATCCCAAATTGGTCTGATAAACAGACAATGTGGTTTGTTTATCAGACCAATTGAGCCCCGGGAGGCCCGATATGGCGCGGAAGGGCTCGTTCGACTCGCGCAGGCGTGGTGTGACGCGCGCTGACGGGCTGGCGGTGGGCTACGCCGTCGTCACCGGGACCCTCGTCGCCGCGTCGGGCGTCGACGCCTGGACCCTCGGCGCTCCGACCGCCGGGTTGCTCGCGCTGGTGGCCGACGGCGTCGCTCGGCCTGGGAGCGGCGTCTTGCTCCCCGTCGTCTGCCATGGACCCCGGGAGCGCCCGGAGGTCGCCCTCACCTTCGACGACGGCCCGTCAACCCACACCCCCGCGATCGCCGCCGCCCTCGAGGCCGCCGACGCCCGGGGCACCTTCTTCTGCATCGGCCGCCAGCTCGAGGCCCACCTCGATGCGGGCCGCGCGCTCCACGCCGCAGGGCACGAGCTCGCCAACCACAGCTACGACCACAGCCGCCTCCTCAACCTATGTGGGCCGCGGGCCATGGCCGCCGAGATCGAGCGAGGCGCCGCGGTCGTGCGCCGCGTCACCGGCGCCGCGCAGCCGCTCTACCGTCCGCCGATCGGACTGAAGAGCCCACCGCTCGCCGTGGCGGCGCGGCGCCTCGAACTCACGGTCGTCACCTGGTCCCTCCACGGCCGGGACACCCGCATCGGACGAGGCATCGCGGACCGCGTCCTCCGTCGCATCAGGCCCGGCGACATCGTCTGTCTTCACGACGGTTGCGACCGGCCCGGGGCCGATCGGAGACCCACCGTCGAGGCCATCGGACGTATCCTCGAAGGCCTTCGAACGCGCGGCCTGCGCGCGGTCACAGTCACGGAGCTTCTGCGATGATCGGCGAGATAGAGTGATCGGCAAGATAATAGGTTCCTTCGGCCTCGGTCCCGAGGTCGAGATGCGGACCGCCGACGACCTCCGCCCCGCACGCGCCCTGGTACACGGCGCGGTGCACGCCCCTGCCACGATCCCCTCGGCGGCGAAAGGGACCGCCTGCGTCGCCTTCTACTACCGGGGCTCCTACCGTCGGGCGAGTCGGCTCAAGGGGTTCCAACAGGAGCTCCTGCGAGACGCTCTGTGCTACGCGCCGGATCTCACGCTCCAGATCGGCGACGTCACCGTCGCCCTGGCGCCGACGCGCAACGACGACTTCGGCCCCGACACCCACGAGGCGTTGGCCAGCGGCGATCTGGAGGGCTATATCGGCGTGGAGCAGACCATCCCGAACGGCGCGTCCGTACGGGCCGCCGGCCGCCTGCGCAGGCGCGGAGAGGGGTGGACCCTCGACCTCGAGGCGCTGCACTACGACCCACCACCGAAGAAGACGCAGAGGGCGAAGAAGACGCAGAAGAAGAGGCGGCGCTGATCACCAGCCCATCAGGGCGCGCAGGTCCGCCTCCTGCCTCCTCGCGGCGCGGCTCATCGCCCGGAGGTCTACAACGCAATCGGCGGGGACGAAGCGCGTGAGGACCACGCCATTGGGCGCCTCGAAGACGATCTGCCCCGCGGCACGCAGCCGGGCCGGCTCGACCTCCAGCATCACCGCGACGTTCGCCCGCTTGCCCACCCGACTCTCGAGGTCGCTCGCCAGGTGCACGTGCGTGCGTCGCTGGGCGCGAATCCCCCCCGCGGCGATCCCCGAGACCGCTGCCAGCGCCGTGCCGTGCCACAGAGGCCCCTCTCCGGCCCACCGCGTCCAGGACAACTCCAGCGCGTCGAGCGTCACGCCCACCCCCAGCGAGTGCCCCTGACAGCACCGGACCCGGTCGCCATCGAGCTGGAGCCGGCGCTTGCCGTTGGTCGCGACCGCCTCCTCCAGCGCCGCGGGCCTCACCCCCAGCCAATCCAAGACCGCCCCGACATCGGCCCACCCCGCGGCGTCGAGCGTCACCCCGGCCGTCGGCGCACCGTGCCGCAACAGCCAAGACAGTCGTTTGGAGATGTCGCGTCCCACCCCAGCGACGGTACCATCGGCGGATGCAGCGCTTCGATGTCGTCGTCTTTGGGGCCGGGACCGCCGGCTCGGCCACCGCGTGGCACCTCGCGCGCCGAGGGCTGAGCGTCGCCTTCACCGACACGCGGGCCTTCGACGCCGCCGGCGCCCGCTGGGTCAACGGCGTGCCACCGTGGATGTTCGACGAGGCCCGAATCCCCCGCCCCGCCCAACCCGAGCTCCGCGGCGCGGACCACGCCTTCACCCTTCTCGGCGTGAGCGGCGAGCGCTACCTCGCCCTCGACCCCTCGCCGGTGTGGAGCGTGGACATGCGCGCCCTCGTCACCCGCCTGCAGCGCGGCGCATTCGACGCCGGCGCGACCGGTTTCGACCGTGCCCGACTGGTCGATCTCGAGCTCGACGGGGAGCGACCCGTCCGCGCGACCATCGACCACGGTGACGCCCGCGTCGCCCTCGAAGCCCCCCTCTTCGTCGACGCCACAGGCATGCGCGGCGCCCTGCGACGCCGTGTCCCGAAGCTCATCCGCGACTGCCCCGCCGTCGCGCCCCACGACATCTGCTCGGCGGCCCAGGCCGTCCACCGCGTCGGCGATCCCGAAGCCGCCGAGCGATTCCTCGAAAGCTACCAGGCCAGGGCCGGCGACGTCCTCTCGCGGCTCGGGGTCTCCGGCGGCTACTCGATCGGCAACGTCTGCGTGGATGGCGACGAGGTCGAGCTGCTCACGGGGGCCATCGCCGAGCGCAGCTACCGCGCGGGGACCGCCATCCTTCGGGCGCTCACAGAGGAGCACCGCTGGATCGGCCGGCCCATCTTTGGTGGAGCCGGGGCCATCCCGCTGCGCCGCCCCTACGACCGGCTCGTCGCCACCGGCGCGGCCCTCGTCGGCAACGCCGCCTGTCAGGTCTTCCCCGCCCACGGCAGCGGGATCGGCATCGGAATGGTCGCCGCCCGAGTGCTCGCCGAGTCCGTCGCCGACGCGGGCGATCCCGGGGCGATCGGCGCGCTGTGGCGCTACCAATCGAGCTTCCTGCGACGCTATGGGGGGTTGCTCGCCGCCTACGACATCTTCCGACGGATGTCCCAGGCGCTCCACGGCCGCGAAGTCGAGACCCTCCTCGCCTCCGGGCTCGTCAACGCCGCGGGGTACCGCGCGGCCCTCGACCAACGCCTCCCGACCGTCGGCGCTACCGATGTCCGCGACGTCCTGAAGGGCGGGCGAACCACCCCGAGCCTGGTCTCCAAGATCGCCCCGGCCCTCGCGAGGATGGGCCCCGCCGCCGCCCTCTACCGCGCCTACCCGCGCGCACCGAAGCCCCGCGCCCTGCGACGCTGGTCCCGCACGGTCTCGAAGTTGATGGGCGATCCGCCGGACGTCCGCGGCCTCTAGGACGGCGCGGCAGAGTCCCGACGCGGCGCGCTGCACGCGCCCGCCAACCGTTTTCGGTGTTGCGAAGCCTACCGATATCTTCGGATATCGCTACGGCTTCGCGCCTTGAACTCGGCCGGCGGGCACGCACATCACTTGGTCGCTTTGTCTGCCGCACCGTCCTAGGCCCCGCCTCCATCTCGCAATGGCTCGACATGTTCGACGGTTTTGCGACACTCTCCGGCGCCGCCCCACGGCTTCAAGCGAGGGGTGGGCTGGCTCGAATCTCGCAGCGCCGGTGGCGCTCCCGTCGAAAGGGCCCGGTCATGTGCTCTCGTTTCGCGCTCCTCGCCGCCCTCTTCGCCCTGGGTTCGGGTTGCGACGACGCGGCGACGCTCTCGTCCCCGGACCCGACCAGCCCCTTCTCCCCCGTGCCAACCTCGGACATCGGCCCCGGAAACATCGTCGCCGCCGACGGTGACGGCGGACCCGAGCGCGTCTCTGGCTCGGGCTCGGTCGCCGGACGGGACGCCGGCGTTCGGGCCCCAGACGCCGTGGTCCCTCCGCCGAGCCCTGACACCCCGCCCTGGCTGAAGGTCTCCGCCCCGGCCCGCGGGTTCTTCACCCGTGGCGCGGGCGTCGAGGTCTCGGGCGAGGCGAGCGACGCCGACGGGCCGGTCGTGGTCACGGTCGCGGGGGAGGTCACGCCCACCGATAACCGGGACCACTTCGATCACCGGCTCGCCCTCACGGAGCCGGGGACGCAGGTCCTCACCACCGAGGCGACGGACGAGGCGAACCACACCGTCACCGACCACCGCGCTGTGCTCTACGGCGAGCGGCTCGAGCCGGAACGCCCGCTCTCCGACGGCGTCGTCCTCCAGCTCTCCCCCGGAGCCCTCGACAGCGTGGCTGACGGGGCCGACCGATTCTTCACCCCCGAGGCGCTCGAGGCGATGATCCAGAATCCGGTCCTCGACCGGGCTCAACGGTTCTGTGCCTTCGTCTGCTACACCGCGTGGGCCATCCGCATGAACGTCTACGAACCCACGTTCGAGGGCCTCACGGCCACGATGGTCCCCTTCGAGGACCGACTCCTCGTCACCTTTGTGATGCGCAACTTCAGCGCCCTCTGGGACGGCCGCGGCGTCGTCTCACAGATCGGCTACGGCGGCCACGGCCGAATCACCGCCGAGGTCCTCGAGGTCGTCCTCGGGGTCTTTGTGGAGTGGGACGGTGAGGCCCCCGTCGTGCGCACGGAGCTCGCAGAGGTCCGCAGCCAGGGCTTCCACTTCGACTTCGACGACTTCATGTACCGGGCGATGCAGTTCTTCGGGTTGAACCTCGATGCCTTCGTCGTGGGCATGGTGGAGTCCACCTTCGCCGCCATGCTCCGCGAGCAGATGCCCGCCGCCCTCCTCGAGATCTTCAGGATGTTCGAGATCCACGAGACGCTCTCGGTGAACGGGCGCGACTATCAGCTAGACGCCGTCCCCAACGGTCTCCTCGTGCGACCCGAGGCGGTCACCGTCGGCCTCGCCTCCACCGTCAATGGCGAACGGCTTCGCCCCGCCCGCCGAGCGCGCGGGAGCCTGGTCGTGGCGTCGGAGCCGCCGCCCCCGATGGACACCGACCGCTTCGTGGCCAACATCGACCTCGACCTCATCAACCAGCTCCTCTCGACGCTGTGGTCGGGCGGAGCCTTCGACCAACGCGGCCCGCCAGAGGCCTTCGGGGTCGACCCCCAGCTCGTCGGTCTGCTCGCCCCCGGCGTCGAGAACCTCCGACTCTCGACCGCGGCGCTCCTCCCCCCTACCTTGACCCGCAGCACACGGGCCGAAGACGCCGGCCGCTTCGCCGTCGGCGACCTCTTGCTGCGAATCGTCGACGCCGACGCCGATGCCGGGCAGACGCTCATCGAGGTCGCCACATCAGTGGAGGGCACGCTCTCCTTCACCGCCGCACCCAACGGCGTCCGAGCGCGACTCGACGACGCCCAGGCCGTCGCGACCGTGATCAGCCCCGAGGGCCTCCCGCTCTCCCGGGTCGCCGCCCTCGAGGCCGCCGTCGCGCCGGTCGCCGCGCGTTGGGCGGAGGCCCAAGTCGCACAGCTCGGGCTCCCGTTCTCGGGCGCGGAGGGCTTCATCCTCTCCGAGATCGAGGCCACCGCCGAGGTCCACGACTCCGGCTTCTTCCGCGTCCTCGGCCGCCTCGACCCCGAGTAGGCACATCGCCACCAGCCGCGGTACGTCGGCCTCGTGGATGAGACGAAGAAGCGCGGCGCCATCGACGTTCCGGGGGATTCACGCGCTCCGCGCCCACCTCGGCGCGGCCTGAGTGTCCGGACGGTCGCGGGACCGTCCAGACACTCTCCCGACGGGCGTCTCGCCCCCAAACAGCGTCTCATGGCCCCAGTCTCCGGGCTGGCACGGCGCCTGCTTTAGCGAATCTGCGAAAGCAAACACCGGAACCGAGGAGCCGCCATGTCCCGCCACACCTTGCTCGTCGCCGTCGTCGCCCTCTTCAGCACCGCCGCCTTCGCCAACCCCTCCTCCCCCTCGGTCCTGGCGGCCCTCGACGCCACGGCGCACACGGCGGTGGGTCGCGTCATGGCCCCCGACCCGACCTTCACGGCGCGTATCGACGCGAACGTGCCGGGCCCCAGCGTGAACCGCGACAAGGCGGCGAGCGCCGGCGCGCTCCCCGCCATCGTCGCGGCGCGCGCCGCCTCCGACGCCGCGAACCGCCTCTTCACCGCGCTGCCGCGCCCCGTCGCCGCCCGCTGAGCCTCAGGGCTCCGACACCGGCAACTCGAGAAGCGGGCGCCTACTGGTTGATGCGGATGCGGAGGTCGCAGGTGCCCTGCGAACCGTCGTAGCCGTGGACGCCGATGTACCAGGTGCCCTGGTCGAGGTCGGCCGCGATCTCGGAGGCGAGGTTGCCCCCGTTCCCCCCATCGTCGTTGCACATCTCGTCGGCGGCGCCGCAGTCGCTGCGCAAGGACAGCACCGTGTCGTAGTTGTTGTTCTCGGTGTTGATGACGACGGAGAGAGGCTGAAAGACGTCGAGGGCGATGACGACGGCGTTCCCCGGGCGGCTCCCACAGCTCGCGCCGTAGTCGTTGAAGACCATCGAGGAGTCGATCATCACGACATCGCCGGGCTCCGCCGCGACGAGCTCTCCTGCATCACACGCGTCGTTGGGCTCCGGTTCGTCCCGACAGATGGCCAGGAGGCCCTGATCGAGCTCCTCGATGAACGGGACGACCTCATCACAGCCGCCGAGCCCGCAGATGATCCGCCCGGCGCCCCGCTCCTCGCACGCGTCGACGCACTCGCGGAAGAACGGATCGGCGTCGACGGCGCCGACGCCAGCGCACAGTTGGTTGTCGACCACGCATTCCGTGACGTAGATGCAGCCGTCATCGCAGGTCGGGTCGTCGCAGATGGGTTCGCCTTCGCCTTCGCCCTCGCCTTCACCTTCGCCTTCACCTTCGCCTTCGCCCTCACCTTCGCCTTCACCTTCGCCTTCGCCCTCA
>CAYOBQ010000265.1:0-9009 GCA_964402225.1 uncultured Nannocystaceae bacterium
CCAAAGCAACAGCGCGACGCCGGCGGCGACGAACGTCACCCCGACCCCAACCCCCGTCCAGCCGATCATCTGCTCGCCATCGAGCTCCCCCTGGACGTCCTGATTCGCCCGCTCCCGGCGCGTCAGGGACTCCGCCTCGTCCGCGGTTCCGGCCGCCTGCCCCAGAAAGACCGCTCCGACGGCCAGGCCCACGACGCCGGCCCCCGCGAGCCCCCATCCGGTTGGGGTCCGCCACTCGCTCGGCTTCGGCTCAGGATCGGCCTCGGCCTCGGCCTCGGCGACGACGCTCGGCTCCGGCTCAAGCTCCGGCTCCGGTTCCGGCGGATGCAGCCGCTCGAGGGCGGCGACCACCTTCTGGACCGCCGCGTGGTCGCTGGCGTCGGGCGCCAGCACCAGGTAGCGCTTGTAGAGCTCGACGGCACGGCGCGGTTGTTGGCTGCGCTCCAGACAGCGGGCGGCGTTGTACGCCAGCTTGGCGGACTGGGGCATGATCTCGAAGGCCACGAGGAACTCGCGTGCGGCGTCGGCGTACTGACGTTCGGAGTAGAGCTTGCGCGCGGTCTCGTAGCGTTGGACCGCGATGCGCGGCGCGTCGGGACCGAGGACCGCGGGCTTGGCCGGCGAGACGGCGGGGGCGACCACGAGCCACACGCAGAGGGTGCGAACCATGCCGCACCGTATCTCCCCACGGACGATGGTGTCACCCACGGCGGTCCGCCTCTTGCAACCGTCCTCCGAGTCCACGACCTCGGGAGACCCGGATGCAGAACACCACGTTCATCACCTTCGCCACCTTCTTGATCACGGCCTGCGCCCCCGCTGGCGAAGGCACGCCCGTCGACGCGGCGGACGGTATCTATGAGATCGCCGCCTACGAGCTCGTCGAGCACACCTGCGAGGGGGACGGCGAGGACCGCCTCGCCGCGCTGGGTCATCGCTTCGTCGCCCTGCGTGGGCGGGACTTCTACGGCGACCGTCAAGTCCGCATTCTCCGATGCGAAGACGCCGCGCAGTGCCGTGACTACGATGCGGACGCGGGCGTGCCCGAGCACAGCTCCGACGACGACCTGGACATGCACGGCGCCTTGGTCACAGCCGTGGGGTGCGGCTACTTCGGCCTCTCCATCCGCTCCGGCACCCGGCCGCGAATCAACGTCTACGAGCGACTACAGGGCGACCGTGACGGCGGGTTCACGTTGCGCCGCTACCCCCACGTCGCAGAAGGCGTCGAAGACGGTGTGATCGAGCGCCCCTGCGACGGGGCCGCGCTCTCGGAGGATTGCATCGGGCTCGAGACCCTCCGCCTCGTCCGTGTCGGGGACCTCTGACGCCGGCGCGGCGGTCCAGGGCCTCGGAATCCAGGGTCGGAACGTGTCACGATCGGTCCATGACGCTCAACACGATCATCGACGTCCTCGAGTCCATCGCGCCCCCGCCCTACGCCGAGCCCTGGGACAACGTCGGGCTGTTGGTCGAGCCCCCGGCCCATTGGGTGCCACGACCCATCGACACGGCGTTGCTGGCGATCGATCTCACGGAGGCCGTGCTCGCGTGCGCCCTGGAGCGCGGCGCGCAGCTCATCATCGCCTACCACCCGCCGATCTTCGCGGGCCTGAAGCGGCTGACGGCCGCGTCTCCGGGGGCGCGCGTGGTCCTGCGCTGCGCGGCGGAGGGGGTCGCCGTCTACTCGCCCCACACCGCCCTCGACGCCGCACCGGCGGGCCTGGCCGACTGGCTGCTCGATGGCCTGGGCCCCTGTCGCGAGCGCGCCCCGATCTCCCCCCGCGCCGAGGATCCTACGGTGGGCGCGGGGCGTCGCGCCCGCCTCTGTGTGCCCACCGATCTCGACACCCTGATCGCTCGCATCAAGACGCACCTCGCCCTGGAGCACGTCCGCGTCGCCGCCGCCGAGCCCGGCGCGCCCATCGAGACCGTCGCCGTCTGCCCCGGGGCCGGCGGCTCGTTGTTCGCCGGGACCGAAGGCGTAGACCTCTACCTCACCGGCGAGATGCGCCACCACGACGTGCTCGCCAAGGTCGGGCTCGGCGCGGCGGTCGTGCTCACCGACCACACCAACACCGAGCGCGGCTACCTCTCGCTCCTCGCCGATCGGCTCCGCGCGGCGCTCCCCGACCTCGGGGTGCTCGTCTCGGAGGTCGACCGCGATCCGCTAGCGGTGCGCTGACCGGGTGATCCAGCGGTCGAGGCCGTTGGCGAAACGCTGGCGCTCGGCGGCCCCGAAGGGCGGCGGCCCACCAGTCATCTCTCCGCCGCTGCGTAGCTCCGTCTTGAGGTCGCGCATCGCGAGGTGCTCCTGGACGTTGTCGGCGTCGAGGAGCCGACCGTGGGGCTGGAGGACCAACGCCCCGGACTCCACCGCCCGGGCCGCGAGGGGGACGTCCGTCGTGACCACCAGGTCGCCGGCCCCGCAATGCTCAGCGATGTGATCGTCCGCCTTGTCCATCCCCGCCTCGACGACCACGAAGCGAATCCGCGGCGAGGACGGGACGTGCTGCCAGCGGTTGGCGACGAAGACGAGGGGGACCGCGCGGCGCTGGGAGGCTCGGACGAGGATCTCGCGGACCGCCCGCGGGAGGGCGTCGGCGTCGATCCAGACGCGCGGCCGGTCTTGAGGTATGTTCGCGTTCGTCATGGGTGGAATTCTACCAGAGGGGACGCCCGCGCCCTCCTACGCGGTGGTCGACATCACCGACGACGTCGATCGGCGGGTCGAGCGCGAGCTGCGCGGCGGCTACCAGCGGGGTGAAGCGATCGGGCTCTTCGTCGTGGCGGTGGCCCTGCCGCTCTTCTTCTGGAGCGACGTCGCCACCGCCCACGCCGGCTACGAGTCCCTCCCTCTGACCCGCCTTGCGGTGCTTCGGCTGGTCCTCGGCGCAGCGCTGGGGGCGATGGGGTGGACGCTGTGGCGAGCCAAGGAGGCGCCGCGGCTGACGCCGGCCTTCGACGTGGCGAGCATGATGCTGGGCTGCGGGCTCGTGGGCTACGTGCACGTGCTGGCGGAGGGCGGCAACCCGCTGTACTTCGCGAGCATCGCGACGGCGGCGTTTCTACGCTGCCTCTACGTCCCGAGCGGCTGGCGGATGGCGGCGATCACCTGCGGCGCCGGCTGGGTGGCGGGGCTCGCCGCCTCGCTGGTCACGCACGCGGCCGTCGGGGTCCCCGACACCGCCCACTACTGGGAGCACTTCCAGGCGCTCCAGGGTTTCGTCGCGCTCAACGGTGCCCTCGCGGTCGGTGGAGCGGCGTTGGTGCACCGACTCCGGCTCGAGGAGATCCGAGCCCGCGCCCAGGGGCGATACGAGATGCGCAAGCCCATCGGCGCTGGCGGCTTCGGCACCGTCTACGAGGCCTGGGACAAGCTCTTGGAGCGGGTGTGCGCCATCAAGATGCTCGATCCGCGCTTCGGACAGGACGACGAGCTCGTCCGGCGCTTCGAGCTCGAGGCGAAGGCGACGTGCCGACTGCAAAACCCCCACATCGTGCAGGTCCACGACTACGGCTGCACCCGAGACCAGCGCCTCTACTACGTGATGGAGCGCCTCGATGGGCAGGATCTGCGCCACGTCGCACGCGCAGAGGCCCCGCTGGAGCCGGTGCGCGTCGTCGGCCTGATGCGCCAGGCCGCCGCGGCGCTGGCCGAGGCGCACAAGAAGGGCGTGATCCACCGCGACATCAAGCCGGAGAACCTCTTCGTCACCCCGAACGACGCCGGCCGCGAGGACCTGAAGGTCCTCGACTTCGGGCTCGCCGCGGCGATCCAGCCGGGGACCAACGGCGACGAGCACGACCGCCCCGCGGGGACCCCCTGGTACATGGCGCCGGAGCGCGCGCGGGGGAAGCGTGGTGACGCCCGCAGCGATGTCTACGCCCTCGGAGCGGTGATGCACGAGCTGCTGACGGGGGCCCACGTCTTCGAGGGCAACACGCCGATGGCGGTGCTGGTCAACCAGATGCAGCAGACGCCGGATCGACCATCGTTGGCCAACGAGGCGGTGCCAGACTACGTCGACGCGATCGTCCTGCGATGCTTGCAGCGCGAGCCGGACCAGCGGTTCCCCGACATGACGGCGCTGCTCAAGGCGCTGGTTGCCGCCGAGGATCGGCTGCTGCGCGCCCAGCCAACACAGAGCTGGGAATGACCGCGGGCAGGAACATCCCGGCGCGTGACTGGTACTCGCGATAGGCGTGGGCGAACGGCCCCGAGGAGAAGGCGGCCTCCTCGAGCAGCGCCGCCCGAAGATAGAGCGCGCCCATCCCGAGGACCGAAGTGAGTAGCCAGAGCTGACCGGTCACGACGACCCCCGCCACCCACGCCAGGGAGTACGACAGGTAGAACGGGTGGCGCACGATCCCGTAGATCCCACCGACCACGAGCTGATGGGGTGCCGCCTCCGAGAACGCGATGGCCGGCGGCTTTCGCCGATGCGCGACGACCGCCCCCCAGAACACGACCAGCGAGAGAGCGTACAGGGTGGCGCCGACGGCCCCCGTCAGGCGTGGCACGGCGGGCGCCCAACCGAAGGCGGCGCCCTGGGCGGCCATCGTCGCGAGGCCGCCGACGGCGATCAACCGCATGCCGGGGTGCAGCGCCCCCTCGCGTAGGAAGAAGCCACGTACGGCCCACGCGAAGCTCGCGAACGCGAGCCCCGCGAGGCCCACCGCCAGGACTCGATCGGCGCCCACGATCTACCTCCGCCCCGCGGCGTCGTAGAGACCGCGATAGAGCGCGCCGGCGGTGCGCGCCGCGTGGCTCATCCACCCCCACTCGCGGGACGTGAGATCGCAGGCGTCGATCACCTCGAAGACCTCCTCCACGTGGCCCTTGTCCAGCTCGCCGTGGGCGAGGAAGAAGGAGGCACCGGCGCGCTTCAGGCCGAGCTGCTCGACGAGCTTGCGCCCGTAGGCCGTGCCCCACCGACCCCCGATGCCCTCCAGGACGGCGGCTATCGCGAGTCGGGCGATGGGGTGTCGCGTGGCGGTGTAGACGTTGAAGGCGACGTAGGCCTGGGTCTCGGGGCAGGGCCAGAGTTCGCGGGGGTCCGGGCCCGCGTAGCCGGTCTGCTTGAGGTCGCTGATGACCCAGCGCCAATGGTCCTGCTCCTCCTCGGCGTGATGCACCAGGTAGTGGCGGGCGCGCTCGAAGCGGTGGGGGCAGTGGAACCCCGCGAGGGCGAAGGTCCCCGGCCCCTCGTAGGTCTGGTGAAAGAGCGTGAGCAAGAGGCGGTGATAGTCCGCCATCTCCATCGCGCCCTCGTCGAGCCGGCGACAGGCGGCGCTGTCGGGGAAGCCCGCGACGCCCTCCGCCACGGCTTGTCTAAAAGAGTCTCGCCCGTAGACTCGATCGCTCATCTCGCCACCTTGTTGTGGGGGGCCGGCGTCAGATCCCGCCCCGCGTGATGGAAGGCGGCCCCGCGCCGATGCAGGTCATCGACCCGCTGTCGCAGCACCGCCACCAGGTTCATCGACAAACGCATCGCCAGCGCCGCGTCCTTGCGCGCCAGCTTCTCGACCAGGTTCTCGCTCAACAGCGCGGTGCGCGTCGGCTCCAGGGCCACCAGCTCTACGTGGCGCTGGCCCGAGAGAGGCTCGAGATCCCCGAAGACGTCACCGGGGCCCAGCAGCTCCACCCAGTGGTGGCCATCCTCGCGCGGAACTCCGACGCCCAGGCGGCCCTCCAGGACCACGCCGAGGGAGCCGAACTCCTCACGGCGGCGAACCACATCACCCTTCCGAAAGCGCAGGGCGGCGGCCCGGCCCAGGACCTGATCGATCTGCGCCTCGTCGAGTCCATCGAGGAGCCCGCGCCGCGCTCGCCGCGTGATGCCGTCGGCGTAGCGCGCCCACAGCGTGCGCAGATCGCCCTTCAACACCGGGGCGTCGTGCTCGAACTCGGGATAGAGGGCTTCCAGGCGCTGGGCGACTCGGCCCGCGTCGTCGATGGACTCGGGCAGGAGCATCGCGAAGGGCGAGTCGACCTTGAGCAGGTGCCCGCGATCCCGCGCGGCGAGGACCAGCGGGACCCGCACGCCGACGTCGCGGACGCGGATGCTCGACCGATGCGTGCGGTAGCCGAGCCGGTAGTACATGCGCAGGAGCGGGGTCTCCGCCATGCAGAAGTCGAGGTCCGTCCCCTGATGGATCCCCCAATCGTAGAGGCGCATCACGAGGAGCGAGGCGAGGGTCCGGCCGCGGTAGCCGGGATCGACCATCAAGCGGCTGGTGAAGGTGATGCGGCTCGCCCCGAACTCGGCCTCCGCCGCCTCGGTCGCGAACCACTCGCGGTAGGATTCGGGCAGCGCGTCGGCCCGCCCGTGGCACATCCGCGCCGTGCCGACGATGCGGTCCTCCTCCAGGGCCACGAACAGGACGCCCACCTCGTCGGCGGTGTCCCGCACGGTGCGCGTCTCGTGACAGACGCCGGCCCCACCCTTGCCGAGCTCACCGACGTGGACGTCGTATCGGAAGCGGTAGACCCGCGCCCGCATCGCGTCGTCGGTCACGAGTTGGATGTCGATCGCCACGCTTCTCCGTTCGGAGTCGACCCGGGGTGCACTCCGATCGACGGCACACCGCACACAGCGCTGCGATCACCCGGGTGGCGCGCGACCCGCCTGATGTGGTCCTCTCCTGCGCGTGCGAACCTTGCTGCCTTGTCTGCTCGTCCTCGGTTGCAGCGAGCCGCCGCCCCCGCCGGCGGTGCCGGATGCTCGACCGCCGTCCATCGACGCGAAGAGATCCGAGCCCGACGCTGGCGACAGCGCCAGCCAGATCAAGCGCTACTTCGACGAGCGCGCCCAGCTCGACAAGACGGTGTGGGCCGACGAGGTCACCGCGCAGCGCCACGAGGCGACCTTCATCGACCTCTGGGACCGGCTGCGGGGCGCCGACGATCCCGAGAGCGTGCTCGCGCGTACGCCCGTGGGTGAGATCGTGCTGCCGGAGCTCGGCGCCGCCGAGGCGCTCACGGACGGCGTGACGCTTCGTCGTGGGGGCGCGCTCGCCCGTACGCTCGACCAGGCCGGCTGGGCGGGCTTCGTCAAGGGCTTGCACGCCGCGGGGTGGCGCGTGGTCCAGACGGAGTGGCACCACCGGGCCTTCGTCCCCCGCCCGGAGGACGCCCGGCAGTCAAAGGTCGCCGCCGAGCTGCACCTGCGCCACGAGAACGGAGAGCGCGCGGTCGTGCGGACCAACCTCCAGGTCTTCTGGACGCCGCGTCCCCGGGGCCTTCACTACCGGCCGACCCGGATCGAGGTCCGCGATCTGCGCCTGTCGAGGCGGCGCGGTCCCCTGCCCTTCGAGACGGTCAAGACCATCCCGATGGGTGACGACGCGCCCAAGCCGGTGCTGCTCTACGACCTGAACGGCGACGGCCTCTCGGAGATCCTGCTGCCCTGGTCGAACCTGCTCTACGTGAACCAGGGCGGCGGTCGCTACGCCCCGCGCCCGCTGGTCGAGACGAAGCTGCATCTGGTGGTCGCGGGCGCCGTCGCGGACGTGACGGGGGACGGGCACCCCGATCTGGTCGTCAACGCGCGCAAGGGCGCGGGGAGCGCCCTCGCGATCTACTTCTTCGCGGGCGCTGGCGGGGCCGGCTCCTTCCCCGGCAAGGCGAAGCTGGTCTTCCAACCCCCCGAGGAGATGCGCACCGTGCGCGCCTTCGCGGTCGGGGACTACGACAAAGACGGCGACCTCGACCTCTACTTCGGGCAGTACCGCGGCGCCTACAACCGCGGGCGCATGCCGGTCCCCTTCGACGACGCGGACAACAGCGGGCCTGCCTACTTGCTGCGAAACGAGGGCGACGGCACCTTCACCGACGCCACCGAGGCGGCGGGCCTCTCGCGGTACCGCTCGCGCTACACCCACAGCGCCTCCTTCGTCGACACCGACGGCGACGGGGACCTCGATCTCCTGACGGCCAACGACTACGCCGGCATCGATCTACGGCTGAACCAAGGCGGACGGTTCCGCCTCGCCAACGACCGGATGGACCAGCGTCACGGCTTCGGGATGTCCCATGCCCTCGCGGACTTCGACCGGGACGGGCGCCTCGACGTCTTCGTCACGGGGATGAACTCCACCACCGTGAAGCGGCTCAACCGAATGGGGCTCGCCCGCGAGGGGAAAGCGGACCACGTCGAGCGCCGCACGGCGATGACCTACGGCAACCACCTGTTGCTCGGACAGGCCGACGGACGGCTACTCCACGACCCGCACGCGCGCGACGTCGCCGCCGCCGGCTGGGCCTGGGGCAGCACCGCCACCGACTGGAACACAGACGGCCACCCCGACCTCTTCATCGCCAACGGTTTCATGAGCCGCAAGACGGCGAAGGACTACTGCACGCGTTACTGGAGCCAGGACGTCTACTTCGACAACACCATGGACCAGGGCGCCGCGGATCTGGCCCTGAGCATCCTCATCGACGAGTTCGAGTCCGGCGTGAGCTGGAACGGCTTCGAGCACAACCGGCTGTTCACCCGCCTCCCCGGCGGAGGCTTCTACGAGGCCGGATGGCTGTTCGGGCTGGGGAGCGAGCTCGACTCCAGAAA
The DNA here is from genome assembly GCA_964402225.1 of uncultured Nannocystaceae bacterium. Lineage (GTDB taxonomy): Bacteria > Myxococcota_A > Bradymonadia > UBA7976 > UBA1532 > CAYOBQ01. The sequence goes on from CAYOBQ010000265.1 coordinate 8,574, forward strand.
CGCGCTCCACGACGACATCGACGGTGACGGCCGCCCCGATCTGCTCGTCTCCGAGGCCCGCCACGGCCACCTCGAGCTGCGGGTGATGCGCAACACGCGAAAGGCCCGACCCCGATGGATCGGCGCGCACCTGCGCGGTCGGGACCCCTTCGGCGCCCAGGTCACGATCACCACCGACGCCGGCCCCCGCACGGCGGTCGTCGTCTCAGGCGACTCCTACGTCTCCCAACACGCGCCCACCGTCCACTTCGGCCTGGGGGACGTCCGTGGAGTCAGCCGCCTGGAGGTGCGCTGGCCCAACGGTCAGACCACGACGCTTGAGGCCCCGAAGCTGGGCCGCTACCACGTGGTAGCCCCGCCCAAGGACGGTGCGGCAGACCAAGCGACCAAGTGATGTGCGTGCCCGCCGGCCGAGTTCAAGGCGCGAAGCCGTAGC
>CAYOBQ010000266.1:0-8965 GCA_964402225.1 uncultured Nannocystaceae bacterium
GGAGGGGGCGCCGGAGCCGGGGGCGGCGGCGCGGGTCGAGCCGGGGCTGGGGCCGGTCGCGGCGGAGGCGGCGGGGCGGCCTTGGGCACCTCGGGCGGCGCCGGGACGTCCTCGACCCCCTCGGCGGGCTCCACCGAGAGGATGAAGTCCCCGATGTAGATCTTGTCGGACTGCTTGATCACCATCGGCGAGGCGATCTTGCGACCGTTGACGTAGGTCCCGTTCGTCGACTTCAGGTCGACGATGATGAACTTCCCGTCCTTGACCACGATTCGGCTGTGGCGCTTCGAGACATTCTGCTTGGGCAGAATGATGTCGTTGCCTTGCACGCGGCCGATCGTGACCTCGCTCTTGGTGAATTCCTGACGGCGGGGCTGGCCACCCTTCTCGTGGATGATCACCGCGAACATCGGGCCTCCTAGGCAGGTTGACGGGTCTGGACCTTCGGACTTTATGTCCCGCGGGGCCAGGGGTGTCAAGAACGGCACGGGCGTAGAAAAACCTGAGACTTCAAGGCCGTTGCCGGGCCGGCTATGGTCGGCGTCCGTGCTTGCTGCTGTTGTCCTCGCCGCCTGGCCCCATGTCGAGCTCGACGTCACGCTCGACGCCGACGATCGCGTCTCGGGCCGCGCCGCGTGGCGGGTGCTCAACGAGGGCCCGGCGCCGCTCTCGGAGCTCCACTTCCTACTGGTCGCAAACGCCGGTGCTGCGCCGAACCCCCACCTCTCGAACCTGGCCAACGCCGCCGGTCACTGGAACGCGTGGAGCCCCGCGTCGACGGACGTCGGCGGGGTCACCGACGCCGCCGGTCGGGCCCTGGACTGGCGCTACGCCGCGGCGCCCCCGGCCACGCAGACCTGGGGCCTCGACCGCGGGGTCCTCGTCGTCCAGCTACCCGACCCCATCCCCCCCGGCGCCGAAACCCTGATCGAGATCACCTTCGAGACGCGGATCCCCCACCGCCGTGGGGACCAGGGCGCCTTCAACGGCGACGTGACCTGGCGCTTCGGCTGGTTCCCCCAGCCTCGAGCGCGCGCCCCGGACGGCACCTGGTCCGACGAGGCCTTCCTGCGGGCCTTCACCCATCGCACCCGGTTCGCCTCGGCGCGCAAGGTGGTGATCGGCGCCCAGGACGCCGACGAAGAGTCCTGGTGGAGCGAGGTCCCCGTGCGCTCCGTGCCCTTCGTGGCCAGCGACCGTCTGCGCACGCTCGAGCGTGAGATCGAAGGCGTCGTCGTTCGCGTCCACTACTACCCGGACCTCGCCCTCCTCGACACGTCGCGCGGCGAGGCCGAGGACATCGGCCGGTACCTCCGCACCATCCTCCCGCACTTCAATCGGATCTACGGGCCCTACCGATTCCGGCGCCTGGAGGTGGTCGAGTCGCCCACTACCTACCTCTCGATGGCGGGGGACGGTCTGGTCTTGTTGGGTGATCTCTTCTTCGTGCACGACCGAACCTGGGTCGCGTGGGGCCTCTACGAGCGGCTCGCCGAGACGGTCCTCGCCCACGAGCTGGCCCACCAGTGGTGGGGCCTCGCCCTGGGGGTCGCCTTCGACCGCGACAACTGGCTGAGCGAAGGGCTCGCTCAACTCCTCGCCTTGAGCTACGCAGAGGCTGAGATGGGGGGGGACGACCTGCTCCGCCCCAACTTCTTCCTGCGCTGGATGAGCGCCGGGCTGGCCGGGGTGGCGCTGCCCACGCGCACCCTGGAGCACCAGATCCTACCGTCCTACGAAGACCACCGCCGCTTCGGGATCGACGAGCCCCTGGTCTTGCCCGACAGCGAGCTGCGCCACGTCGAAGAGAGCGGCTACCGACTCTACGAGAAGGGCTACCTCGGGGCGCGGGCGCTGCGTTCCCTGCTGGGCGTCGCCGATACTCAGCGCGTGCTGCGCGAGGTCTACGCGCGACGAGCGGGGCGCCGCGTCCGGCTCGAGGATCTGCGGACCGTCGCGCAGGAGGTCTGTGGGGTCGATCTCGGGCCGCTCATCGACGGCTTCGTCCTCGGTGAGGCGACGGCGGATCTCCAGATCGTCGGGGTGGAGGGGCGCCACGTCCAGGTGCGGCGCGAGGGGGAGCTGGCGCTGCCGGCGCTCGTCGTGGCGCGGGGGGCGGACGGAAGGCGGGGCGAGATGCGGTTCGCCGCGGACGTCCGCGCGGCGACCCTCGTCTTCGAGTTCGAGCCCGAGTCGGTGGCCATCGATCCCGACGCGTGGGTCCCCGACATCGATCGGAGCAACAACGTCTGGCCCGGCGGCGCCGGCTTCGACTGGTTCGCTCCCCAGGCCGACGTCTACCGCCACCGCTGGGCCTTCAACCCGATGCCCATCCATCGGCGCTATCTCCTCGGCGTCTCCTTCGGTGGGCGCACCGCCAACGAGAGCGTGTGGTCCGCCGGGGCGGGGACGCCGGGCTTCGGCCAGCTCGAAGGGGCGGGCTTCGCCGAGGGCATCGTCTACGCCGAGACCGGCTGGGCCTACGACCGCGGGCGAGCCGTCTTCGTCTCCGCCAGCGGCGACGCCTGGATGGAGTCCGGCGAGCCCGTCCACCAAGGCGGCGACCTCTTCGTGGCGAACGTGTGGAGTCTCTACGAGGGGACCGACGTCGGGCAGCTCGGCCAACTCTCGCTGCCGCGCACCATCGTGAGCCTGGGGGCGGGGCTGGACGTCGGCCAGCGCCTCGCGGAGGACGCGGTCGTCGAGGATGTCTTCGGACTGGAGGATGGGGTGGGCGCCTCGTTGGTCCTCGGGGTCTTCCGCGACGACCGGCTCAACCACGGGGCCGACTACGGGATCACGCTGACGGGTGGCCTCTCCCGCGCGGATCTCGATCCCTTTGGCGTAGGGACGCTCTCGGGGGGATACGGCTTCGTGATCCCCTACCTCGGGCACGTCGAGTTGGCGGGATCGGCGGCGGCGATCACCCCGGGGGGTCCCGTCTTCGCGCGCCCGCCCGTCTTCTTGGCCACCCAGGTGGCGGCCTCGCCCTTCGAGGCGCTGGGGCGGGCCGGCGCGACGTTGCGGCTGCCGGTCCTGCGCGATCGGCGCATCAAGAACGTCCTCACGCTCGGCCTGCTGGTCCTCGACGACGTCTCGGTAGACGTGGGCTACCAGGCCGTCCACGGGCTGACGTACGACGGCGGGATGGGCGATGCGCTCGGTGAGGCCAGCGCGGCGCTCGCCTTCGGGATCGGCGCCTTCCCCGGGCACCTCGGGGACCTGTTGGTGGGGGTGGCGATGCCGGTGTGGCCTTCGGCGGTGGATCCCGACGCGGCGACGGTCTTCGTGGGGTTGGGGATCGGCGCCGCCGTCGCGAGGCTACCCGTCGCGGGCCACCCGGTGCTCCCATAGCGCCCAGGCCGCGAGGCCTGCCAATCCGAAGACCGCCGCGCCGGCGAGCATCGAGGCGTCGTCGGTTGCGTCGGCGACGCGGCCGAAGGCGGGGGCGAGCAGCAGACCCGATAGCTCCCATGTGAAGGTGAAGCTGGCCAAGGCGCCTCCGCGGAGGCGGTCGGGGGCGCGGGTGACGACCTGGGAGGTGAGCACCGGGAAGCAGTAGCCATGGCCGAAGCCCGCGAGGAGGCCCGCGACCATGAACGCCTCCACGGACCACGCGCCCGCCGCCAACAGGAAGGCGCCGCCGTAGCAGGCGAGGGCCGGCGCGACCAGGTTGGTGGGCCCGATGCGGTCGGGCAGGCGGGCCCCGAAGAGGCGCACCCCGATGGCGCCGGCGGCGTAGGTCAACCACAGCGCCGCCGAATCGGTGATCCCGCGGTTGGCCGCCGTCACCGTCGCGAAGGCGAAGAAGATCGAGACCAGCCCGGCGAAGACCACCGTGGCGAGCCACACCGGACGGAGCCCACGCTGGGTGAGGGCCTGGAGCGTCGAGCCGTGCTCGTCTTCGCCCGGGGGGTGGGGGGGCGGCTCCGGGATCAGGAAGAGGGCCGCCGACGAGAGGAGGATCGCGGCGCCCAGGATGGGGTAGAGCCAGCGTAGATCCGTTGTCGCCACGCCCAACTGTTGGACCACCGGGCCGATGGCGAGCGGGAGGAGGCCGGAGACCCCGAACAGCGCGATCCCCTCCGTCCGGCGCGAGGGGGGGATCAGGTCCGCCGCCCAGGTGAAGTACCCCGTGAACAAGGTGCCCATGCCCACGCCGCCGATGAAGCGCGAGATGTAGATCAGCGGCCCCAGCCGGTCGACGAAGGCGAACATGCCCATCCCGATGAAGAGCATGGCGGTGCCGGCGTGCAGCGTGGGGCGGCGGCCGATCCGGTCGAGGGCGAAGCCGACCGCGGGGCGGAAGAGCAGCCCCCCCACGGCTGCGGCGGCCATGATCGTCCCGATCTGGCCGCGGTTTGCGCCCAGGTGTTCTACGTAGAGCGGCAGCAGCAGCATCGAGGCGTAGCCCAACGCCTGGACGAAGTGGGCGAAGACCAGCAGCACGAAGGCCCGGGTGAGGAGCCGATCTTCGGGAGACCTCTTCACCCGAACCAGAGCCCGGCCAGGTGGGCGAGGGCGAAGGCGCCGCCGGAGGCGCCGAAGGTGAGGGCCAGCCCCGGGGGGGCCAGCCGCCGACCCAGCCAGCCGAGCACCAGCAGGAGGAGGGCGCAGCGGGTGGCGACGAGCGCGAGGGTCGCGTCGCGGGGCGCTGCCCGCCTACGGGTCACGGTGGGGGCCGGGAGGGACTCGAAGCGCGCGCCGTCTCCCTCCCGGCGGGCGCCGACGGCGTCCCAGGTGTAGCGGTGCGCCCCCGTCGGGGCGTGCACGACCAGGGTGCCGGGGCGAAGCGCGAGGTCCCAGGCCGGCGTGTCGGTCGCCGGCGCCTCGGTGCCTGCGGCGAGCACCATCGACGCCGCGAGGGCGACGCCGGCGACGGCCAACGAGGGGGAGAGGCCGGTGTTGGCGAGGGCGACGTCGGCGCCCTCCGCGCGCCAGGCGGCGAGGGTCCAGGCGCCGCCCAGGAAGGCCGCGAGCGGCAGCGCGGCGTCACGGAGCGTGGCGGGGCGGGGGAGGTGGCCGTCGGCGAGGGCGGCCACGGAGAGCACCGCGCACACCGCCGCGGCCACCGCCAGCATGGCCGCGACGAGGCGGAGCAGCAGATCGGTGCCGACCAGCCTGATCGCGGAGCGGAGCATCGCGGGATGGTGCCAGCGCCGGTGCCGCGTCTACAATCCGCAACCTTCGAGGGGGGTCTAGAGTGCGCAAGACGAAGATCATCGCCACCATCGGTCCGGCCACTCGGTCGCCCGAGCAGCTCCGGGCGCTCTTCGACGCGGGCTGCAACGTGGCGCGCATCAATATGAGCCACTCATCGCAGGCCGAGGCCGCCGCGATCATCGCCGACATCCGAACCATCACGGATCGCGTCGGGATCCTCCTCGACACGCGCGGCCCCGAGGTGCGCACGACCGTCGTCGAGGCGCCGGTGAAGCTGGTGACGGGGACGGACGTGAAGGTGCAGCCCGGCGACACCGAAGACGACCCGACGACCGAGGACTGCGTCCGGGTGAACTTCCCGGCGCTCGCGCGGGCCCTCGACGCCGGGAGCCGCGTGCTGCTCGCCGACGGCCAGATCGAGCTCCGCGTGACGGTCCGCGAAGGGGACACGCTCTACTGTCGGGTCGAGGAGGGCGGGACGCTCGCGAGCAAGAAGGGCGTCAACGTCCCAGGCGTGAAGCTGCCGATGCCGTTCATCTCGGCCCAGGACAGCAGCGATCTCGCCTTCGGGGTGCGCCAACAGGTCGACTTCATCGCGGCCTCCTTCGTCAGCGACGCCGAGGACGTGCTCGCGGTGCGCGAGCTCGTCGCGAGGGAGGGGGGCAGCGCTCGAATCATCGCCAAGTGCGAGAGCCGCTATGCGGTGAAGAACCTGGGGGAGATCATCGCCGCCGCCGATGGGGTGATGGTCGCCCGGGGCGATCTGGGGGTAGAGATTCCCCTGGAGGAGGTCCCGGTCGTCCAGAAGCAGATCATCGAGCGGTGCCGGCGGGCCGGGAAGACGGTGATCGTCGCCACGGAGATGCTCGAGTCGATGATCGAGCAGTCGCGCCCGACGCGGGCCGAGGCGTCGGACGTGGCGAACGCCATCTTCGAGGGGACCGACGCGGTCATGCTCTCGGGGGAGACGAGCGTGGGCAAGCACCCGATCGCGGCGGTGGAGATGATGGCTCGCATCGCCGTGAATAACGAGGCGGAGGTGGCGCGCCGACCGGATCGATTGCCCGGCGGCGTCCACGCGGCGGACGTGACGGAGCTGGTGTGCAAAGGCGCCTGGCTCTCCGCGCGGGAGCTGCACGTGCGCGCCATCCTGGTGCCGACCTCGAGCGGGCGGACCGCCCGACGCATGGCGCGCTATCGGCCCTCGGCGGCGATCCTCGCGACGACGCCCGACATGGACGTGGCCCGCGCCCTGGCGCTGACCTACGGCGTCTACGCGCTCCCCACCCGTCACTACGGGCGCCTCGAGAACATGGTCCGTCGGTCGGTTCAGCTCATGCTCGACGCGGAATACCTAGGGGCAAACGACCTCATCGCGGTGGTCGCCGGCGTGCCCGTGGGCCGAACCGGGACGACCAACCTCCTGACTTTGCAGCAGGTCTCGGCGCTCATGGGGCGAGCCGCCGCGCAAAGTTGACACCCCCCATGATGTCTTCTAGCGTCCTACATGTAGGTTGATGGAGGATACGGAATGGCCCGTCAGAATCGCCGCGTCCCGGTGGACATGTACTGCAACAAGATGGTCAACGGCGTGCCGTTCCTGGCCCGCACGAAGGACATCAGCCGGGAGGGCCTGTATCTGCATCGCCTGATCGAGCCGCGCGCCCCGGGCAACGCCCACATCGCCGTGGAGTTCTGCCTCCCGGGCACCGAGGAGGTCATCTGGGCCGAGGCGGAGATCGTGCACGGGCAGCGACGGGGCCACGGCCTGCGGTTCCGTCACCTCACGCCCCGCCAGTCAGCGCTCATCGACAACTTCGTCCGCAGCTCTTCGGCCCCGCTCGCCTTCGGCTGATCCCCCGCGCGGGGTGATCTATACTCCGCGGCTATGAGGGACGTTCTCTTCATCTCGCTTGGTTTGATGCTCTCCTCGGGCTGCGAGGGAGGCTGCGGTTGCAGCGCGCCCCCGGCGGCGGCGCCGGACGCGACAGCGGCGGTCGCGGTCCCCACGAAGCCGGTGGCCCGGCCAGCCAAGGCGCGGCCGGCGACGCCGCTGCCTCCGCTCGCGAAGCCGACTCCAGCCAAGCCCGCGCCGGTCGTGGGAGGGGACGCGGCTGTGCCCGTCGCCGAGGGGGTCGCCCAAGCTGGGGATGGTGCCGTCGCGCCGCAGGCGCAGGTCCCCGACGGATCGGCTCCGATCCCGCAGGCAGCCCTGGACGCCGGAGCGCCCCCGCCGGCCTACTTCGACCAGGGGACGGGGACCACCGGAGGCGCGCCCCCTACGCCGGCCTACGACGACGCCTCAGCGGGCAATACCGTAGCGCCCAGTGAGTACGACGGCGGGGCGAACGCGCCGCCACCGATGCCCGCCTACTTCGACGCCAGCACCGGCAACGCCGCGCCAGCGCCGTCGGAGTACGACGCCTCCGGCGCGGCATCCATCGACATCGGCGTCTACGCAGACACCTCGCGATAGCTCGGGATCAGTCCAACTCCGCCGGATGAGGCGCCGGCTCGGAGACGCCGTCGGGGTCGCCCTCGACCTCCTCCGCCGACGGGGGGGCGTCCACCGGGAAGGGGAGCTCGGCGCAGCGGTTGCCGTCGAAGCGCGCTCCGTCCGGTCCATCCTCCATCACGTCGTGGTCGACGCCGCTGGGGCTCCAGCATTGGCTGATCGTGACGCAGCGGGGACCCACCGTACCGCCACAGACGGCCGCCGCCGCCCGGGCGCCCACGCCGCGGCGCCAGCCGATGGCGATGCGGCCCAGCTCTCGCGTCCCGTCCTCACCCCGGGCGAGCCGGCCCTCGTCGTCGCGGGTGACGATGTCGTCGAGCAGCAGCAGGCGGACGCGGCCGCCGACGCCGAGCAGGTGGTCGTAGGCGTAGCGGGCCGAGAGGACCTCCTCTCCCTCGGGGGCGAAGTCCTTCAAGCCGAGGTGGAGCTGCCGGACCGCGCCCACCGCGCGATAGCCGATGGCGATCTTGCCGACCGGACCTTCGCCGGTCAGGGCGTTGAGGTTGTCGAGGTCATAGCCCACCAACCCGGCGCCGCGCTTCTTCCCGTCGAAGCGCGGGATCACCCGGCCCTTGCCGGCGAAGACCGGCTTCCAGCGTCCGCCGTCCGCCTCCGCGGGGCGGCCCTCGAGGATGAAGCCGAAGAGGCGGTCGCGGCGGTCACGAAGGCAGGAGGTCAGCCGCCACTCGACCGCATCGTTGGCGCGCTGCCAGCGCTTGCACTCGAAGCCCCCGATGGTGGCCGCCTCGGGGACCGTCCCGTCGGCGGCCTCTCGGAGGTGGTCGAGGGTGCCGCGAACCACGCGGTTGACCCGGTTCGCCACGCCGACCGTGAGGTCGCGTAGCCGAATCGGCTCACCATTGAGCGCCTGGTCGGTGGAGTCGAAGCCGCCGGCCGAGTCCTCCTCGTCCAGCGTGAGGGCCAGCTCCTGGGTGCCCGGGATGGCCTCGATGTACTCGTCTCCATCAGCCGAGTTGCCTTCGAGATCGACGACCGTGACCTCGTCCTCGGGGGGTTCACAGCCGAGGGGGGCCACCGCGGCGACGAGCAGGAGGAGCAGCGAGCGGGTCGGGAAGCGCATGGGGATCTCCGTGTTCCTTTGGTTCGTATCTACCGACCCGCTACGGGCGTCGAGATCGAAAACAAAAAAGAGACGGGTCCAGCTTTCAGCTTTCAGCTTTCAGCCGTCAGTTTGCTCAAAGGACCTTGACACCGTGAAGAGCTTCCGGAAGCTCCAAGTGTGGCGCAGAGCACACGAGCTGGTGGTCGACGTGTACGAGGCCACAC
>CAYOBQ010000267.1:0-8938 GCA_964402225.1 uncultured Nannocystaceae bacterium
CCTCACCTTAGCCCTCGCCATCGCCTTCGCCTTCGCCCTCACCTTCACCTTCGCCCTCACCTTCCCCTTCGCCCTCGCCCATCGCCCCACCACCGGCGGAGGCACCGTCGACCGCCGCGTCAGCGACGTCCCCGCCGTCCAACGCCGGCGCGGCTTCATCGTCGAGGCACCCCGCGGTGGCCAAGACCAGGGTCAAGAGGACCGACCAAACGAAACGAGTCATGCGCACTCCCCATGCGTTCATCCAGATTCCCGGCAGCATACATGCGGCGCGGGGATCACCACCATTCGCCCCTGCCGACCGCTACTCCGCCTGCATCACCCGGTAGAGGAACTCCACCCCCGCGAGCCGGTACGGCTCCTCGCTCCCGGCGGCGTTGTTGTTGAAGACGAAGATGTCGACGAAATACGGCGCCTCCGGGTCCTCCGGCGGAGGTGGGATCAGCGGCAGCAGATCCCAATACTCGACGCGCAACGGATGGGTCGGGTGACGTGGCGGGCTGTAGCGCCCCACGAGCGTCTTGTCACCGACGGTGACGGTGATGAAGCAGGCCCGCTTGCCGCCGGGCGCGTGGGTCAGGCCGATCTCCGCCTGGCGCAGCGCGTTGGGGAGGTGAACCCTCAGCGAGACGCCCGCCCCCGGGGCGAGTTCGTGGGCGCCGTCCCGCGGCGTGACCGAGCCCTTCTTCTCCACCTCGATCGCAGAGGAGTGGCGGATGACGGGGCCGAAGAGATCCACCAGCAGGGCCTGCTCGTCCCCGACGCGATGCACGCTCTCACGCCCGAAGGCGACCTGCCCCTCCCCCTGGCGCGCGTTGCAGCGGCGCGCCTCGTACTGACACATCAGCTCGCAGTCGTGGGCGTCGGCGAGCCGCGCACAGCGCGCGTCGCAGGCGTCCTGTTCTCCGCTACACGTGCCGGAGGCCGCCAGGGTGAGGGACGGCGCCCCCGCGCACGAGAACAGGCAGACAGACATGAGCAGGGCGGCACAGCGCATCGATTCCCTCGGGTATGTAGACTTCGGGCGACCCGGATTCTGCGATACTTGGTGTCGATGCGGAAGCTCACGATCCTCGCCCTGCTCTGGCCCGCCCTCGCGACGGCCCACGGCGGCGACCCTCTGGTGGTCGACATCTTTTTCCCCACCGAGACCGCCGACGACCTGTGGATCGTGGTCAACAACCGCGGCCTCTTCGCCCGTGAGGCGGGGCGGTTTCGCTGGCTATGCGACGAGTCGATCATCCCCGAGCCGGGCCTCGGCGGGGTGCGCATCGCGGCGGCCGATGGCTCGGTCCTCGTCGCCACGGGTGGCTCGGGCGTCTATCGATCACCCGACGCCGGCTGCACCTGGTCGTTGGTCCCGGGCGGCCTCACAGACCACGTCTCGAGCACCCTCTTGCCCCACCCGGCCCGGCCCTCCGAGCTGCTGACGGTGACCGAAACGCTCGGGGTGCCCAACGACGTCTTCATCAGCGAGGACGGGGGCCAGAGCTGGGCCGCCGCGGGCATCGCCTCGATGGGACGCGTCCGCTCGATCCTGCGCGCCCCGGCGGATCCCGAGGTCATCTACGTCACCCACTTCGACGGAGCCTCGCGCAGCGACGACGGGGGGCGATCCTTCGTCCCGGTGGCCCTCGGCCCCGAAGGCATGGACGTGCGGCCCGAAGAGTTCGAGGTCCTCGTCGGCCACCCCCTCGCGGCCTCGACCGTGTACGCCACCGTCGCGCGCTTCCCCGACTCGACCCTGGTGCGCAGCGACGACGGCGGCGAGGGCTGGACCGAGGTCGTGACGCTACCCGACACGCCCTCGAGCATGGCCCTCGACGAGTCCGGCGAGCGGATCCTCCTCGCCACCCCCTTCGAGGGTCTGTACCGCTCCGACGACGGCGGTGGGAGCTGGGCCCAACTCCCCGAGGCGTCGCCCGGCAACGTCGTCGGTTGCCTGCGCAGCGATCCGGCCGGCGATCGGGTGTGGGCCTGTGGACGCGCCGTCGTCCCCGGCGCGTCGGCGTGGGCCGTCGGCTCGACTGGCGACTTCGGAGAGACCTGGCGTCCCGAGCTCGAGGGCTTCGCCGTCGAGGCCGAGTTCTGGGACTGCCCGGCCGAGTCGCGCTCCGCCCACCTCTGCACCGAGATCTGCATCCCCGAGGACCCCGCGTGCGTCACCCTGCCCGACGCGGGCCTGGCCGACGCGGGCCCCCCCCCCGACGCCGCCCCGGACGCCGCCCCGGGGGGCGGAGGTGGAGGAGACTGCTCGCAAACGCCCGTACGGCGCGGGGCCTGGGCCACGTTCTGGCTTCTCGGTTTGCTGAGGCGAAGACAACAATGAGCCCAGCGGCGATTGAGCGGCGATAATGAGCCCAGCGGCGATTGAGCGGCGATAATGAGCCCAGGTCTCCCCCTGCTGCTCGCGTCCCTCGTGGGTTGCGCAGGTGGAGCTCCACGGCGCCCGGAGGGGCCGACGCCCCATGCGCGCGCCGCAGCCTGTAGAGCACGAATCCTGGAGGCGCCGGACGACCACCCGGCCCACGCCTGTTATCGCGAAGCCATGAGCCGTCTGGGGCGCCTCGAGTCGGCCATCGAGAGCCTCGCTGCGGCCCGCGACGCGGCCCCCGACGACCCGCTGCGCACCTACTTCCTCGGGCGCGCGACCCTCATGCGCGACCCGGCGACCGCCGCGTCACACTTCGAGCGCTGCCTCGACGTCGAACCAGCGTGCGCCGGCGGCGCTGGCCTCGCGGCGCTGCGCCTCGGCGACCCCACGCGAGCGGCGGAGGTCACCTCCACCGCCGTCGGCACCGAGGGCCGCTCGATCCGCGCCCGAGCCTTGCTCGCGGTCGGTGAATGGGGCGCCGCCGGAGCTCTGATCGCCGACGAACCGCACCCCGTCGCGCTGGTGACCCTGGCGCGCCAGCGGCTACGCGCGGGGGGCGAGGCCTGGGGACCCCTGGCGAGGGCCGTCGCCAGCGCCCCTGACGACGCCGAGCCGTGGTCGACACGGGCGATCGCCTGGCGACTCGCGGGGGACTTGGAGGCCGCCACCGCCGATCTGGAGGCGGCGTTGTCACGGGCCCCCGAGAGGGCCGACCTCCGCTGGGATCTCGCCCTCAGCCTCCAATCCTCCGGCCGCGCCGGCGCCGCCGTCGCGCACCTCGACCGTCTGGTCGCTCGCTTCCCCGACGATCCCCGCTACCTGGTGGCCCTCGGCGCCGCGCTCCTGGGGAGTGGCGAGCCCACCCGCGCCCTGGAGTTGGTCACCCGCCGCCTCACGGCCTCGCCGGACGACCCCGACGCCCTCCTGCTCCAGGCCCGCGCGCTGGTAGCCGCCGGACGCACCGACGAGGCCCTCGCGCTGCGACCGCGCCTCTACGGCGGCGACTCCGCCCCCCGCGCTCGGTTGGTGCTGGCGTCCGCGCTGGAGGTCGCGGGGCACGGCACGCAGGCCGAATCGGAGCTGGCCGACGCCGTGGCGAGGCACCCCGACGATGTGGAGGCGTGGATCGCCTACGCCGACTTCGCGGTCCGGGGCCAGAGGCCCCAGCGCGGAGCGAGCCTGCTGCTGGCCGCCGTCGAGCGACACCCGGCGTCGGCGCCCCTGCTGGCTGCGCTGGCCAGGCTCCGGGCGGCGAGCGGCGACCCAACGCAGGCGCGTCGCCTCTACCTCGAGGCGGCGGGGCTCGATCCCGACGACCCCGACCGCGCCGATGAGGCCGCGCGCTTGCGCTTGGAGACGGGCGACGGCGAGGGGGCCATCGCCGAGTGGCGCACGCTCTTGTCGGCCCACCCCCGCGCCGACCGGGCCAGGATGCGCCTGGCCGGGGCCCTCTACCACGCCCGACGTTCGCGGGAGGCCGTCACCGAGCTACGACGCCTGCGCGCGACGCGCCCGACGGACGCCAAGGTCACGGTCCTGTTCGCCAAGGCGCTCGTGGACGCCGGGGAGCCCTCCGAGGCGGCGGCGTCACTGGCATCGATGGACACGCCAGCGCTTCAGGGCATCCGCGCCGCCGCCCTCGCCGCCGCGGGCCGCGGGGCCGAGGCCGAGGCGGCGTTTCGCGCGGCCTTGGCGGCGGATCCGACGCAGCGCCCCCTCCGCCTCGCCCTGGCGCGGCTGGTGGCGGCGGAGGGCCGCGCCGAGGAGGCCATCGAGCTGATCACCCGCCAGCTCGACCGCGACCCCCACGACCAACGTGCGCTGGGGTTGCTGATGGAGGTCGCGGGCCCGGGACGTGCCTCTCTGGTCCTCGCGGATCTCCCCGGCGCCCGCGCGGCACAGGCCGATCCCACCCTCGCCGCCCTCGCTGAGGAGGCTGGGGAGGTCCGCGACGACGCGACCGTGCTTCGCGACGAGCGCTATGTGACGGTGGACAGAGGCGGTGTCGCCACCGTCCGCCACGTCCGGTCCGTGGTGCTCCGAACAGCGGTGGGCGTGGAGCGTCACCGGCGGGTCCCGATCGCCTTCCACGCCCACGCCGCACCGACGGTTCTGCGCGCGCGCACGCTCACTCCGGACGGGGTGATCCTCGACGTCCCGGCGGCGCTGCGGACGGTGCACGACCCAAACGAGCGGGGGGGGCTCCGCAGCGAGGCGCGGGCGCTCGTACTCGAGTTCCCCCAGGTCGAGCCGGGCGCGGTGGTCGACTACGAGGTGTTGGTGCATCGACCCCACCCGGGGCTGTCGGGGCTGTGGTGGGACGGCTACGTGCTGGGCAACGCGGAGCCCACGGTCCGCGCGCGCTACGAGATCACGCTGCCGGCGGGCGCCCCCGTTCGCTTCGCTTCCCCGGGATTGCCCCCGCCGACGGAGGCTCGACACGACGGGAGACGGGTCCTGCGCTGGCGCCGTGACGGGCTCCCCGGCTACGCCACCGCCAAGGTCCCGGTCCCGGCGGTCTACGTCTCGGGCATGGAGGACTGGGCCGACGTCGACGCGTGGTACGCCTCGCTCTACTTCGAGCGCGCCCGCGCGACAGACGCGCTCGCGGCGAGGGCGAGGCGCCTGGTCGCGGGCCTGTCAGGGCGGCGCGCCCGGATCGGCGCGCTCTTGCGTTTCGTGGAGCAGAGCACGCGCTACTTGGGCATCGAGTTCGGTCTCGGCGCCTATCAGCCGAGGCCCCCCGAGAGCACGGTCGCGGTCGGCGCCGGTGACTGCAAGGACATGACGGCCCTGCTCCAAGCCCTGCTCGCAGGCGTCGGAATCGAGGCGCTCCCGGCGATGGTCCGCCCCCGCAGCCGTGCCGGCTTCGTCCCCACGCTCCCCTCCCCCGCGCAGTTCAGTCATGTGGTGCTCTACGTCCCCTCCGAGGAGCTCTGGCTCGACGCGACGGCGGGCCTCGGCACGGTCGGTGCGGTCCCGGCGCCCCTGCGCGGCCAGCCCGCGCTGGTCGTCGACGGCCGCGGAGGTGAGCTGACTCGGATCCCCGAGCCCGACCTCGCCCAGCATGGTCGGCGCGAGCGCGTGGTGTGGCGAATCGGCACCACGGGGGCCGGGCAAGTCGAGGTAGAGACCGAGCTGCGCGGCGATCCGGCCGGGGAGGCCCGAGCGAGGCTGCTGGAGGTCGCCCCGGAGGCCCAGCAGGCGTTGCTCGGCGCACCGGGGGTGCTGCTCGGACGCGACCGGGTCCCCGACACGCTCAGCGTCGCGGGACTCGACGACCCGACGGCGCCCCTCGTGCTCCGCGCGGAGACCAGCGAGCCCACGCTGGTGAGGGTGCGCCTCGATGGGCGCATGGAGCTGTCACCGGGGGCCACGTTGCTCGATTTGCGGCCGCTCTCGTGGTCCGGGGACGAGCGACCGCCGGAGGCGCCGCAGCGCATCGAGCGACGGTTGAGGATCGAGCTGCCCGACGGCTACGAGCCCACCTGGGCCCCGCTCCGCTTCGACGAGACGGGGGGCGCGGTCACGCTGCGCCTGGAAGAGGCGCGCGAGGGCTCGGCGGTGACCTTCACGTTGCGCACCGACATCCTCCGGCGGGGGCTCGACGACGCCTCCAGGCACCGCTTCACGGCGGCTCGAGAGCACGTCGAGGGGCTGCTCTCCCAGACCCTGGCCGCCCATCCCGGCCCGGACTTCGACACCGTCTCCTTCCTCCGCGCCGTCGCCGAGAGAGATCCCGGGGACGCGCGGGTCCACGCGCTGCTGGGGCAGGCGTTGGACGATCGCGGGGACCTCGCGGGCGCCCGCGCTGCGCTACAGCGGGCGCTCAGGACCGATCCCGCCTACGCCGCCGCCCGGGGCGTGTTGGCGGGCGTGCTGTTGAAGCTGGAGCGAAGCGACGAAGCGGAGGCGACGCTGGACGAGGCGCTCGCCCGCGCGGATCACCCGCCCGAGGCGCACCTCTGGCGGGCGGCGTTGATGCGAGCCACGGCGCGCGGCGCCGAGGCCACCGCCGAGCTCCGTCGCGGGCTCGCGCATCACCCCGAGGAGGCGGTCCTCGGCACCGCGTTGGCCGACGCCCTGCGAGAAGAAGGAGACGCGGCGGTCGACGGAGAGGCGCTGGCGGCGGCCGAGGCGGCCTACAGGGGCGTGCTGGAGCTCACGCCGAACGACGCCAGCGTCCTCAACAACCTCGCATGGATTCTGCGCGACAGCCCGGACCACCTCGCCGAGGCGCTCGAGCTCGTGGAGCGGTCGCTGGCCCTCAACCCGCGGTCGGAGGCCGCGTGGGACACCCTGGCCGAGCTGCATTTCCGCAACGGAGAGCCGCGCAGCGCCATCGAGGCGATCGACCGCGCGGCGGCGCAGGAACCCTCGAAGAAGGCCTTCTACGATGAGCGACGGCGCAAGTACCGAAGGGCGTGCGGCGACTGCCCGCCCTGATCCGCGGGCTCGAGCCGCTCGGTTCTCGGGAGGCATCAGGCTCGGTCGTCTCATCCTCGGCGCGGTGGGCGCCTCCCTCGTTCTCTTCGGACTCATCACCGGCACTCGCGCCGTCGTGAGGCTGCGCCAGGGGGCCCTGGCGGCGAAGTGGAGATCTGGTGACCTCGGTCAATCGGGGCCGGAGGGTGGCGATCACGGCCGCGTCGGAGGCTCCGTGCCGGCAGGGTAGACGCGGATCGGGACACCGCGACTCCAGTCCGGCCAGCCCCGGGCCTCGAAGCGGACCTCGAGCTCGTACTCGACGTGGCCCGACGACGCGAAGAACGACGGGGGCGCGTCGGCGGGGACGACGAAGCTGCCCTCCCACGCGGCGGGGCCCTGGTCCGCGGAGGTGCGCTCTTCCAGGGGCACCTGCAAGGCGAGCAGCTCGTGCTCGTAGGTGGTTTGGGAGGACCCCCCCTCAGCGACCCACTCTCGTCCGCGGAATCTCGCGCTCAGCGCGATACCGGACCGGGAGGCTCCCCGGTCATACGACACGCGGCATCGCACCTCCTGCCCCAGAGCCACGACGTTGGGCTCGACAGCGATCTCGACGCCCCCCACGGAGCGCTCGGCCAGCGTCGCCATCACCGCCATCGCGAGCCTGACGGCGCCGGCAGCAGCCATCGCCAGGAACACGCAGAGGAGGGACACGTCCCCGAAGGACTCGAGTTCGTGGCCGATTCCCCACCAGGCAGCCAGCGCTACCCCGACGCCAAGCTCGACGAGCCTGGGCCTGATCCCGTCTCGCCGGCGGATCGCCGGTGTGTTGACGCCGAGCTCGCCCAGGAGGCCGGCCGTCGGCGCGCCGCTGTCGACTGCGCCCGTGTAGTCCCCCAACTCGACGAGGACATCCTCGGACACCGTTCGCGTCAGGGTCCAGGGGATGGTCGGGGTCGCGCCGACGTACCAGTCAACGTTCAACAGCTCGCCGTGGTAGGTCAGCGGACCGGGCGGCACCGTGAACTCGAAGGGGTAGATCTCGTCGTGGCCCGGCACCCAGATCGCGTGATCCACCGGCCTCGACTCGGCGACACATGCCCCGTCGGAGGCACCCCGCCCATGGGTCCGCCAGGAGAGGCTCAGCTCCAAGCCCTGGCATTCCGTGGACCGGTCCACCTCGACGCGCAGGACACCGCGGACGCTGTCGCCGACCACGTAACGCCGGCCCTCCGACTCGAACTCGAAGGTCAGCGTCGGCTTCGCCATGATTCTCCCTCGCGCCTCTGGAAGTCGTCGTAAAGCTGGTGACAGATCGCGCGGACGTCGTCGCCATGACGCGCGATGAGCTGGTGCAGGGCCTCGTCTGCGACCTCGGGGAGCGGGCCGGGACCACGGCGGGCGGCCTCGATTCGTCGGTCGACGATCACGCGCAGCGCGTCGTCGTCGAGACCCCCGATGCGGACCCGGTGGACGCGCAGCCCCCGACGCTCGAGGGCGCAGCTCAGCTCGACGTGGGTCGTCGCGGCGAGATGCTCGACGTCCCGAAGCACGCCGCGCAAGCGCCTCGTGGGGAGGTAGTCGAGGCTGTCGATGAACAGGGCGGGCGCCGCCGGGATCGCCGGCACGCGCCCCGGCTCGACGTGGAGCCAGGCCCCGTCCGGCCACTCCGAGCACAGCGCGGCGAGTCGAGTGGTCTTCCCACACCCGTGTGGGCCCTCGAACAGGACCGCGCTGCGGGGCTCGCGCAGCGCTCGGCGGGCCGCGCCGAGATCCGCGACCGCCAGCTCGGCCTGCTCCTCGTGACTCAAGACGCCGAACGGGTTGCGGCGCAGATTCAACGAGGCGAAGGCGAACTGAAGCATTGAGGCTCGTGGACCACGCGCGGCGCCCGAGCATACCGAAGCGCCGACGGGCCAGGAACCCGTCCGAGATGTTCGTCGACGCGTCGCGCGCTCTGCCGCGGTGTCCTAAGACGGTGCGGCAGACAAAGCGACCAAGTGATGTGCGTGCCCGGCGGCCGAGTTCAAGGCGCCAAGCCGTAGCGATATCCGAAGATATCGCTAGGCTTCGCAACGCCGAAATCGGTTGGCGGGCGCGTGCTGCGCGCCGCGTCGCGACTCTGCCGCACCGTCCTAG
>CAYOBQ010000268.1:0-8803 GCA_964402225.1 uncultured Nannocystaceae bacterium
GCCCGTGGCCGCCGTGGCGCCCTCGGCCGAGCCCACGCCGGAGCCGGTCGCGGTGGCCCCGCCGACACCGAAGCCTGAGCCGGAGCCTGAGCCGGAGCCTGTCGCCGCGCCGGTCGCGGCGGCCACCCCGCCGCCGGCCCCGAAGCCCGCCGAGGCGCCGAAGCCCGAGGAGCCGCCCAAGCCCATCAGCGGGCACGGGCGGTGGAGCGGCCAGCAGGTCTTCGCGCGCGGCTGCACCCGGTGCCACGCCGGCATCGCGGCGCCGCGGTTGAGGCCCGCCGATTACAGCGTGCGCCAGTGGAAGCGGATCTTCCGCAAGTCGAGCCGCCACGACCGTTTCGCGCGCCTCGCCAGGTTCTTCTCTCCGCGTGAGCTGGCCGCGGCGCGGGGCTACGTGCTCGGACAACTCGAGGCGAAGGCCGAGAGCAGGAGGTCGAAGGGGAATGTCGCAGGTGTTCAGTGAAGCGGGCCTGAGGGCTCTGTTCTTTGCGTTGGTTCCGGTCATCGCCGTCGCCGCTCCGGGGGACGCCAGGTTGGCGGATCTCGAGGCGCGGATATCCGCCGTGGAGCAGGACATCGACGATGTCGTGAAGGTCCAGGAGACGCGGGGCAAGAAGAGCCGCGAGGACCGTGTCGATCTCGGGCTTCAGCACCGCACGATCGTCAACAACATCCGCACCGAGGGGACCGATCCCGTCGACGGCTCCTTCACCAACCAGTGGAGCCATCGGCTGCGCCTCGAGACGCGCGCGCGCTTCGAGGACAAGCTGCGCTTCACGGGACGGCTCGCGGTCTACAAGCACTTCGGTGAGAGCTACGAGGGCCCCGTCGGCTTCGACTCCGTCTCCACGCGCGTGCCCCGCGACACGGCGTTGCGCCTCGAGTCCGCCTACCTGGACTGGTTCGTCGCCGACTGGTTGACGCTCAGCGTGGGTCGCGTGGCGACCCCCGAGGGGCCGCCGGCGGAGCTCCGCGAGAACACCGTGCGCAGCGCGACCTGGGGCGTGCAGATGGTGGAGGGCGCCTTCGAGTCGGTGCTGCTCACCTTCGACATCGGCGACTACGTGCCCAAGACCTACTTCCGGCTCTTCTACAGCCCGTTCTTCTCCCACAGCCCGTTCAACCCGGGGAACGCCGACAGCGTCTTCATGGACAGCGGACTGAAGCAGATGAACATCCTGGGCTTCCTCGCCGAGTCGAAGCTCCCCGGCTTGGGGGACAACCTGTGGCAGCTCGGCTTCGTCCACGTCCCCAAGTTTCGCATCGGGCTGCCGCCCCAGAAGAATCCGCAGACCGGCGCCAACGTCTTCCCCTGGCAGCCCGACAACCTGGGCAGCTACTCCATGTTCAACTCACTGCTTCAGCTTCGGAAGATCCGAGGCCTCGATCTCGACGCCTTCGCGGCCGTGGCGGTGACCTTCTACGATCCCAACGACGACGCCGTCCTCTACGATTTCGGCGGCCCCCAGCCCTTCGGCATCGGCATGGCGACCCAGGGGGAGGAGGGTCACACGGCGACGATGTTCTACGCGGGGTTCCGCGCCGGCATCCCGATCACCAAGGGTTGGCAGCCGCGGATCGGAGCCGAGTACAACATCGGCTCGCGTTTCCACAGTAGTTGGGGCTCGGTCTCGGACCTGCTGCTCGACAAGCTCTCGACGCGCGGCCACGCGGTGGAGGGCTACGCGATCCTCCCGATCATCACCGACCACTTGTTCATGCGCGTCGGTTACCTGGGCATCTTCCGCGACCACACGGGCATGCCCTTCCTCGGCCCGACCGTGGAGACGGAGCAGCGCGTCGACAACATCTACGCGCTCCTCGACAGCAGCTTCTGACGCGCTGACTCAAGTGGCGCGATAGGTCGATTGCGCCACTTAAAGTGGCGCGATAGGTCGATTGCGCCACTTAAAGTGGCGCGATAGGCTGATTGCGCCACTTCAAAGGATCCCATGCCGCGTCGCGTCCCGGCCGCTGCGCTCGACGAGTTGGTCGCCCAGGTCGCGGGCCAACCGGGAGGGCTCGCCATCGAGCAGGTCGTCGCGGCGAACCCTGGGGTGTCGCGTCGTACCCTTCAACGTCGCCTCGCGGGGTTGGTGAAGGCGGGGCGGCTGAGCGCCGTCGGTCGAGCTTCCGGTCGTCGCTACGTCGAGACACCGGTCGCGCAGTCCGCCGCAGCCAGGACGGCGAGGGCCACCGTCGAGGGCTCGTACCAGTGGAAGTCACCGGCTGCCGAGGAGGTTGAGCGTCTCATACGCCGCCCGCTCTCCTCCCGTCATCCGGTCGGCTACCAGCACGGTCTGCTCGACGCGTACCGCCCCGACCAGGACCGCTACCTATCCGATGCGCTACGCGCGCGCCTGCACGAGATGGGGCGAAGCCCCGATGGCGAGCAGCCCGCCGGAACCTACGCCCGTCAGATTCTGGACCGTCTGCTCATCGATCTGTCTTGGGCTTCGAGTCGTCTTGAGGGGAACACCTACACCCGCCTGGACACGCAGAACCTGATCGAGTTCGGGCGGATCGCCGATGGCAAGGACCAGCTCGAGGCGCAGATGATCCTCAACCACAAGGGCGCCATCGAGATGCTCGTCGAGGATGCGGAGCTCATCGGGTTCGACCGCTACACCTTGCAGAACCTCCACGCGATCCTGGCGGACAACCTGCTCGCCGACCCTGGAGCGGGTGGGCGCATTCGGACCATTCCGGTCAGCATCTCCGTGACCACCTATCAACCCACCGGAATCCCCCAGCAGATCGAGGAGTGCTTCGACATCCTCCTGACGAAGGCCGCCGCCATCACGGATCCGTTCGAGCGAGCCTTCTTCGCGATGGTGCACCTGCCCTATCTCCAGCCGTTCGAGGACGTCAACAAGCGCGTCTCCCGGCTGGCGGCGAATATCCCTTTGATCCAGAACAACCTCGCGCCGCTCTCCTTCGTCGACATTCCGGTACAGAGCTACCTGGACGCGGTCCTCGGCGTGTACGAGCTGACGCGACTCGAGCTCCTCCGCGACCTCTTCGCTTGGGCTTATGAGCGCTCGTGCCACCGCTACACGGTCCTGCGGGACGCCCTTCCGGCGCCGGATCCGCTTCGCCTCCGCTACCGAGCTGCGCTGGCCGAGATGGTGCGTGAGACGGTACGAGGTGCGGCGCCGATCGAGACGACCCGTCTGCGTGACCTGGGACGAGGGATCGTCGACCCTGCCGATCTCGACGCGGTCGTCGCGATGGCGGTCAACGAGCTGCACAGACTGCACGACGGCAACATCGCCCGCTTCGGTCTGCGCCTCCGGGAGCTGCGGGCCTGGTCACGCGATGCCCGGGGCGGGTGAAGGCCGGGCTCAGCTACCGGGGCCCGTCGCGGCCCAGGCGGCTCCGTCTGCGCCGTGGAGCCAGCCGGCCTGGGCGGCGGTCCAGAAGATGACGATGTCGTCGACCCGCTGAAAGAACCGACGCTCGCCCAACTCGGCGGCGACGCCAGCGGCGCGAGTCTGCTCCATCAACGGGCCGCAGGCGCCGGCGAAGTAGGTCTTGATGCCCCGGCGCTTCAGCATCCGCGGGAGGTGGCGCAGGCGGGTCATCCCCACCTCCCCGAGCTCCGTGATGCCCTCCATGTCGAGGACGACGGCCATGGTCTCGGCCCCCAGCGTCGAGAGCTGCTCGTCCAGCGAGTCGTTGAGGGACTCGAGGGCGCCGCGTGGACAGTGGAGCGCCGCGATACCCTCCAGAGCGGTGGCCTCCGGTGTGGTCTCGAGGGGCGCGAATCCGCCAGCGGGGAGGCGCCCGAGGGGGACGCAGCGCTCGCGCCCGAGCTTCTGCATGAAGCGGCTGAGTGCGCTCATCGGGGCTACCAGGTGCCGCGCGGGCGCAGGACGCTGGAGCCCCGGCTGCAGTCACCGTAGGTGTCGCCGGAGAGCACCTCTTTGGGAAGGAAGATGCGCCCGAAGAAGTGGCCCAGGTCGAGGGCCCGGCCGTCGCTGGAAGTCGTCGCCTCGCCGCCGTCGTCGAGTGGTGGACCTTCGATGGAAGGGGGCGCCACCTCCGGCCCGCGGCCGGCGAGGACATAGGTCGAGACCAGGTATTGGGTCGAGCTCTGCACGACGTTCGCTCCGAGCATCTTCATGCGCTCGGGCGTTTGCATGGCCTGTGCCGGTCGCGGCCGGCGCGTCCAGGTGTGGTTGGTTTGCAGGTGTTTGAATACGGTGCGACATGTCGCACCGTATTGACGGCATCAGTCGGAGCCTGTCGTGGACCTGGTGAGGTCGGCCTCGATCGTCGCTCGGATGCGGTCCCACACCCGCGGGCTGTAGGCGACGGTGGTGTGGCGCTCGCGCTTGACCTCGAGGTTGTTCGCGCCGGGCATCGGGCCCGACTGAATATAGCCACCGTTTTGCTGGTAGAAGTTGTGGTGCTCCGTGCGGTCCTCGAGGTCGGGGGGGAACTCGTTGGGGGCCCGGCGGCAACCGCCGAGGAGGGTCGGGTCGAGGAAGCCACCCGATCCCAGGTTGACGGTGACATCGAATCCTCCCAGGAAGATGTGCTTCAGGAGGTCGGGCTCGCAGGCCTTGGGGCTGATCGGGTCGATGGTGAAGAGCGCCGCGACCTCTCGGCGGTGGATCTCTTCGAGCGCCAGAAAGGTGTGGATCGCGAGCCACCCGCCGTAGGAGTGGCCGATCAAGTAGACCGACGCCTCGTCGGGGACGAGCAGGTCGATGACCTCGTGGAGGACGCCCGCGGGTGTCCAGAAGAGCTCCGAATCACCGTTGATGTGGAAGTAGGCCAGGCCGCCGGGGGGCGCGTCCCGCACGAGGCACGAGACCAGAAAGCCGACGCGGATCTCGGGGAGCGCCTCGTTCAACTCGGCCAGCATGATCTGGAGCGACTGGAAGCTCCCCATCGTGTGGGGGCCGTAGTCTCCGCAGGAGCCGAACCCGCCGGAGAGGACGACGTATGCGTCCGGGTCGCCGCCGAGGCCGTCGGTCTTGCCGAAGCGCGAGGGGTCTTGACTCGACCAGGCCGCGGCTTCGTCGCCGAAGGGGGCCTCGGAGGCGTCGCTGGCGTCTTCGGAGCCGCAACCGGCGCCCAAGGCGGCGAGGGCTGAGATCAGGAGGACTCGGTGGAAGGGGGTCATGGTGGTTCCTCGCTACTCGAGCACGAGCTCGCCGCCGAGATGCAGGCCGCTCTCCGAGCGCAGCACCCGGAGGCGCTCGGCGCGCAGTCGAGTGATCTCCGGGATGTCCAGCTCGCTCAGATCGGCGTTGGGGATGGGCAGCGTCCGCAAGACCCGCGTGAGCTTCGGGAGCGCGGTGCGCTCGAGCACGCGCTCGAGATAGGCCCGCGCCGGCTCGGGGGGGAGGTTGAGGGGGGGGACCCGCACATCGACGTCGAGGTCGCGGGCGTCGGAGGAGATCTCCAGCACCCCGTCTCGAACCGAGACCAGCGCGACCAGGGTGGCCCCGATCTCGACGGCGGTGTTGACCAGGCCGAGGTTCGTCTCGTAGACCGCGTCGAGCCGGACCCCGCCGAGGTGCAACAACAGCTCACCGGGGCGCTCCCCCGCCGTGACCTGGGGCGGGAGTTCGAAGTCGAAGAGGAGATCGAGGGCATCGGCGCTGACGTCGGCGCTGTCCGTCAGCTCGTCTGCGCCGAAGCTCATCGCCAGATCGAAGCCGCCGGTCTGCCAGGCCGCGTAGAGCACGGCGTTGAGCGCGTCGGTGCCGATGGCGGCCTCGTAGGTCGCGTGACCGCCGAGGGGCTCTGGCGTAGGCGACTTCAGGTAGCCCGGGGCGTCGACTCGCAGCGGATCGGTCTCGCCGTCCGCCGTGAGACTCAAGGCGAGATGTAGCCCCGCTTCGTCGGTCTGGATGCGGGTGAGCGCGTACTCGGCGACGAGCGTGCCCGACAGCGGCTCCGGCAGCTCGAGCGGCGTCTTGCCCGCGAAGCTCATCGCCACCCCCCCGAGCTTCTCGTTGGCCGAGTCGCCGACGGCCTCTCGGATGGAGTCGGCCAGCTCGTCTTCGACGTAGGACTCGAGCGCATACACGATGAAGCCCGGGATCCCGTCGATGTCGAGCTCCAGATCGGTGACGTCCACGTCCACCGCGTTGAGGACGAAGCCAAGGTCCTGTGGCATGAGGAGCCCCTCGACGACGATGGAGTAAGCGCTCGCGCGCACGTCCCGATCCACCCAGTCCTCGTCCCACTCCGGGTCATCGTCGCTGTATTTCGTGCGCGCGTGCGCCGTCAGGACGGGTCGCTTCAGCACCACCTGGACGAAGATGCCGCGCCAGTCCGGGCGGAGGTCGAACTCGATGTCCTCGATCCGAAACTCGCTGGGCGTCATCGTCCACGAGTAGGAGCCGGAGCTCCCGCTCTTCGTTGCGTTGAGCTTCTCCTGGAACTCGGGGCCGTCGATGAAGGCCCGCAGCGCGCCCTGCACGATCTCGGCGAACTCCCCGTAGGCGTCCGCGCCCAGGAAGACCTGCACGCCGTCCCCCGGCGGCTCGTCCAGGGAGACGAAGGGTCCGCCGAGGACCCAGACGTAGCGCGTCGTGGTCTCGCCGGCGGCGTCCTTGGCCACCAGTACGAACGTGTTGGGCCCCGGATCCACCGGCGTGAGGGCCTCGAAGGACCCGTCGGCCTCGACCTCGGTGGCGACCCCGTTGATCGTGAGCTTGGCGACCTTGCCCTCGCGGGCGGTGGCTCGGCCGGTGAGGTTGACGGAGCGTCCAACCGCGAAGCGCGGCGCCTCGACGCTGAGGGCCGGCGCGAGGCGACCGACCTGCACGGCCGTCTGGTCGCAGAGCCCGGAGTCCCGGGCGCAGCAGGCGATCTGAAAGCTGCCCTCGTTGTTGAAGATGACCTTGTTGCGCTGGGCGACCCGGGTGCCCAGTTGGGGGCTGACGGTGACCTCGTAGTTGCGGCTCTGGGCCCCCTTCGCGTCGCGGGCGTCCACCTCGATGGCGGTCAGCCCGCCGACTCGCACGAAGGACTCGGCGGCCTTGCAGACGATGGAGTCCACCGGGCCGACGGTCACGTCCGCCTTCCCCCCGGGGCCACCTCCCTCGCCCGCGGGCGTCCCCCCTTCGTCGCCGACATCGGAGTTGTTGCAGCCGAGCGCGAGGCCCGCCAACAGGATCCATCGGAGGTGCATGGCCTCTCCTTCGAAGTACCGGTTCGCAGGCACGCCGCAAAGCAAGAGTCGCGCCGACACGCTAACAGAATGGTCGCTGGTCTTACAGCGTGGCTGATGCGCGCCCAGGGTCGGGCCCCGTCCATCGGCTCGCGGTGGACATCCTCCTCTTCGGCGGCCTCCGTCGTGTCCGCCGTGGCGGGGAGGGCGAAGGGGAGGGTCAGCGCCGGGGGCGGACTCGAGCAACGCGGTGACTCATCCGACCGGTCCACCGACCACGATGCGACCGCGGTTGTGGACGAAGAGATCGACCTGAAGCCGCGCCGCCTGCCCCGGGGGGCCAGGCATGCTCGGGGTGCTGATGTACCAGCGCGAGTCGGCGAGGTTCGACGCGATCTTCCGGAGCAGCCAGCCGTCGAAGAGCACGCTGGCCACCTGGAGCGTCACCGGTGCCTCGAGGTCGACGATCTCGAGCTCTGCGACAGCCGTCGGTGGCCTCGACGCGGATGATGTTCATGCCGTGGAGCAGACCCCTGCGACGAGGGCGCCCGTCAGCGGTTGGCGAGGCGCAGGCAGGCGTCGGCCAGGGAGGGGCGTCCCTCGCGGGCCCCGGTGGCCCGGCGCTCGGCCTCGAGCTCGGCGGCGGCGCGGGCAGAGAGGACCGCATCCCGGCGGGTGCGCACGAAGTCGAAGGCGCGCATCCCGAGGGCCATCGCGGCGATGAAGGCGACGGCCTTGGTGCCGCCGATGAGCGAGCCCAGGGCCGGCCCGGGGCACAGCCCGGCGGTCCCCCAGCCCACACCGAAGAGCGCGGCGCCCCCGAGGAGGCGGAGGTCGATGTCGGTCCGCGTGGGGATCTGGAAACGCGGCGCGAAGACCGGCGCGGCCCGGCGCAGCGTGAGGCGAAGCAGCACGAAGTTGACGCCGATCGCGCCCACCATGACGAACATCAGGGCGGGGTCCCAGTGGCCCGCGAAGTCGAGGAAGCCGAGGACCTTCTGGGGCTGGGTCATCCCGGAGAGGGCGAGGCCGCCGGCGAAGAGGGCGCCGGCGATAAAGAGGGCGAAGTGCTTCACGAGGCGCCTCCGAGCAGCGCGACCGTGAGCGCCCCACTCCCGATGAAGGTCACGGTGGCGAGGATGGAGCGGGTCGAGAAGCGGCTGATGCCGCAGACGCCGTGTCCGCTCGTGCAACCGCTCCCCATCCGGGTGCCGAAGCCGACCAGCAGGCCGGCGGCGACGGCGTAGCCGAGGTCGCGGCCGGTCGTGTCGACGAACGCGCTCGGCGCCGCCAGCATCAGCGCCGTGCCGCCGACCATCAGGCCCCCCACGAAGGCGAGGCGCCAGGACACCTCGTCGGGCTTGGGGGCGAGCAGCCCGCCGAAGATGCCGCTGATGCCGGCGATCCGTCCGTGGAAGTACATCAGCGCGGCGGCCGAGAGCCCGATCAGGGCGCCTCCACCCAGCGCCATCCACCAATCCGTTTGCATGTGCCGTCTCCCGTTTTCTTTCTTGGGGACGGCCCGGTGCAGAGGGTGTGCCAGCCGCGCTGCGGCCCGTACCGTGGGCATTGCGCAGGCGTTGTTTCATAACGTTTCGCGCGTACGAAACGTTATGGGTGCAAATCCCAGATCTGCGGTCGTCTTTGGAGAGGCTGTCAGCTTTCAGC
>CAYOBQ010000269.1:0-8777 GCA_964402225.1 uncultured Nannocystaceae bacterium
CGCGGCCGTGCCGGCGTCGTCGGCGGGGGCCGACCCCGGCACGACCGCGCCTTCGCCGGGGACGGAGGTGCCGCTCCCGCGGCTCGGAGCGACCGACGGTCTCCCGGTCGCCCAGGACGACGAGACGGCGCCCGTGACCGTGCACCTCGAAGGCCCCGTCGGCCGACAGTCGGCGTTCCGCGGTGAGCTCGCTAGCTTCCAGATCCACGGACGGGTCACCGGCGCCGGTGGTGGGCCGGCGATCCCCGGCATCGGGGTCCAGGCCTATCTGGTCCGCGGCCACGACGAGGCGGTCCCCATCGGCGCCGCCGTCGAGACGGATGGGCGGGGTCGCTTCGAGATCCCGGTGCGCCTCCCGCCGACGCTGACCCTCGGCGACTACCGGCTCGTCGTCGCCTCCCGTGGTGATACCCGTTGGTCCGCTGGCCGGTCGGACCCACCCTGAGCGTCTGCTGCGCCAGGCTCGTTTTTGGCCCCGGCGTCCTCGCTTGACCGCTCCAGGCTCAGCCGCGATGATCGGTGCATGTCGATGCCCCATCGCCGAGCCGGCCGCGGCCCTGTCCGAGCAGATCAACTCCAGGCCGGGGATCGTTACGAGGTGTCCCAGGGTCACCCCTACTATTGCGCTCCGACGGGTGGAGACGGCGCTCGTGGTGTGATGGCGGGCGCGCTGGTTCTCGACTCCGACCCCGATGTCGACTCCTCGGGGGTCGACGCGGGCTACCAGATCGCAGAGGACACGATGCGAGCGCCCGACATCGCCGTCGGCGGGGTCCCCGACGGGCCAGGCTGGGTGAAGGGGCGCGTCCCACCGCTCGCCGTGGAGTACGCATGCAGCGGACAGGACGAAGAGGCGCTCGGGACGAAGATCGGCGAACTCCTGGAGGCCGGAACGCGATGGATCTGGGTGGTGAGGCTCGTCGGACCGAGGCGGGTCGAGGTTCACTCGGCGGCGGAGCCGATGACCGTCGTCGGCCCCGGTGGGCTGTTGGAGGCGCCCGGCGTGCTGCGCAACTCGGTGCCCGTCGAGGCGCTGTATGACCGAGAGGCCGCCCACGAGGTGGCGCTGCGCAACCTGCTCCAACGAAGCGGGTACGCAGATCTGAACTCGGTCCGCGAAGAGAGCCGTGAAGAAGGTCGGGAGAGCGCACGCGGGGTCGCCGCGGAGCTCCTGCTCCGACAGATCGAGGACCGGTTCCCAGATCTGACCCCTGCCGACCGCGCGCGGATCGAAGGGGCGCCGCTGGAGAAGCTCCGGGCCTGGGGGGCGCGCGCGTTCTCCGCTGCGACCCTGGGTGAGCTCTTCGGCGGTCCGTCCGACTGATCCGGTGCCGTCGAGCTCCGCCCCCAACACGTTGCTGCTCCTCGGGCTCCTGGGATGCACGGTCGATCTGCCGGTGCCCTCATCGGAGCCGGACGCGGCCTCGCCGGACGCGCGCATCAGGCTCCGAGACATGGGGGGCGCGCGCACACACGATCTCGGGCTCGACGGCGCCGTCGAGGCTTCGGTCGACGCCGCCCTACCCGACGGAGCGGTGGACGCCGCAGGCCCCCCCGATGGACCCTCGACCGACGGCCCCGCGCCGGATCTCCCGTGCGTCCCCAGCGACGAGATCTGCAACGGCGCCGACGACGACTGCGACGACCACGTCGACGAGGGTGACGCCTGCGGGCCCTACGTCGCTTCCCATTGCCGTGTTTGGCTCGGCTGGGCCGATCTCCACGAGGCGCCGCACGAACCCGCCGCGGCCTGGGGCGGTTGCCCGGAAGCGGAGCGCGACGAACGGGGCGACAACCGGTGCGTGGGCACCCGCCTCGACGGCTGGTTTCGGCGCCTTCCACTGCGGGGCAACGTCGACGAGAACGACTGGCTCGGCGTCGCCTTCACCTGCGCCGACGACGATCGGCCCCAGCTCGCCGCTTGGGTGCAGTCGCGCTGCGCCATCGCGCTGGCCCAGGCCGACCACAGCCGCGATCCGACGGCCCTCGATCCCCGAGGATGCCCTCCGGCGGAGGTCGCCGACGACGGCGGCCCCGATCCGCGCTGCGTCCAGAGTGGAGGAGACGGCCTCTTTCACCCGATGCGGCTGCGGGGCGACGTCAATCACGACGACGCGTTGGCGCTGGCGCTGTGGTGTGACGACGCGGTCGATCCCGACCGGGCCGCCGCCCTCCAGGCCGCCTCCGAGGCCTTCCTCGGCTCGCAGGACCGGCAAGTGCTCGGCTTCGCCTCCTGTTGGGACGCGCCCCACGACGACGGGCCGGCCTGGGGGGACTGCCCCGCGAGCTCGGCGGACGACGCCGGCCTCTTGCGCTGCGTCGGGACCCACGGCGACGGCGCCTTCCACGCCTTCCACTTCGACCACGACGCGGCTCGATGCGAGGTCCTCGCGGTGGCGCTCCGCTCGCGGTAGCGGCTACCAGCCCTCGCCGAATTGCCGGCCGATCTCTCGCAGATCGCGGTCGTCCACCGCCTGGTCATCGTTGACGTCCACCCGGTCGTCCCAGGGACCGCCGGGGGCGATGCGGCCCTCGGCATGGGCGACATCGAGGAGGTCCATCCCGTCCACGACACCCGAGAGGTTCACGTCGCCGGACGGATCGGGTCGCACGCGTCGGAAGATCGTCAGCTCGGGGTCGATCTCCAGCCATTGGGCGTCCTCGTTGGGGAAGGTGTAGGACCCGGCCTCGAGGGCGACGGTCTGGTCCACCGGCTCGGCGACGCCCCGATGAACGCGGATCGGCAACGGACCACCGAAGGGTCCGTGGGGGTTTCTCGCCTGTTCGACCGTCAGCCGCAGCTCCGCGCGTTCGGCGCGCGCGGGCTCGACCCGTGCCACGAGCGTGGGGAACCCGGCGCCCTCGATCCAGCGGTCGAAGAAGGCCTCGAGGGAGGCGCCCGTGGAAGCCTCCAAGATCGCGCGCAGCTCTCGGGTGGTGGTGATCTGACCGCTCATGGCCTCGACGTAGTCGCGGAGCGCGGGGTCGAACGCCTCTGCGCCGATTTGCCTGCGAAGCTGGGCGAGTACGACGCTTCCCTTGAAGTAGATGATCTGGACTCTCAGGGGGCCGAGATTCGCCGCCTCCGAGTGGAGGGGCTCGTCCTCGGCGGGGCCCACCGAGAGCATGTACGACCAGTAGTTCTCGCGGTAGTGGGGGTAGCTCGGGGGTTCGTCGGTGGCCCGCATCGCGGCGAACTCGGCGAAGCCCTCGGAGAGCCAGGCCTCGTCGGAGTCGAGCACGGCCAGCGCGTTGAAGAAGTACTGGTGCCCGACCTCGTGGGCGATGACCCGTCTCAGCATCTCGGGGGGGAAGGCCGGACCTCGTCCCGTCCACTCGCCGAGGGGCATCAAGACCAGCGCTTGCGGCCCCAGCGCGGCCCCGGCCCGGCGATCGATGGGGGCGAGCCCGAGGGTCTCGTAGGGGAAGGGCCCGAGGAGGTCGATGTAGGCCTCGCGCGCCTCGTCGGCGTAGCGACGGAGCGCCTCGAAGCGCTCGGGGAGGGTGCCCGGTGGCAGGTAGCCGAGGATGGGTGGGGCCTCTTCGACGCGGAACGGGGCGAGGGCGAAGCCGGGCAATACGGTGGGGGTCTGGGTGTCGAAGCGCCAGGCGCGGCCGGGCTCGATCACGGTACGTGTCCCGGTGGCCGCCGGCAGGACGGTGCCGTCACCGCGAAAGGTCATCGAGATGTGGAAGCGGTCCGTGAGCGGGAACTCGGGGTCCAAGGGGAGCCACGCCGCGCTCACCAGGTGGCGTACCTCTCCGTCGTCGACGCACGCGCTGTGATCGCCGTCGCAGTCCAGGCGCAAAGAGCCCTCGATCACCAGCGTCAACGCGCGCCCCGCGGCGACCGGCTCCGGGAGGATGACCAACAGCTCGTGATCCTCTTGTCGAAACGCCAGCTCGCCGGTGACCTCGCTGTGCACGGCGTCGGCTTCGTACCAGAACGCGACGAAGGCGAGGGCCCCCGCGATGTCCCGTCGCGTCGTCAGCGTGACCTCGAAGCGGACCTCCTCGGGCAGACCGGCTCGGGGGATCTCGAGCTCGATGTCGACGCGCTCGAGGTCGTAGTCGCCCGCGTCGTCTGGCTTGGCGCGGCCGTCGGCGCCCGCGGCGATGGGGAGCCGGTGGTCCAACAGGCGGATTCGGTCCGTGAGCGGCGTCGCCCAGCAGGCGAGGGCGAGGAAGAGGCTGGCCACCGCTCTCATCGCTCGAAGACCCGCACGCTGCCCCCCGCCCATCGCGCGGGGAGGGGTTGGTTCTCGCCGTCGCGCAGGGTGCGGGAGCGGGTAGGAAAGTCGACGCGCCCGACGCCTCGGCCCACGAGGGCGAAGCGCAGGACGGCGATGTCGGGACCCGCGCCGGGTGAGAGCACGCGCCCCATCGCGAGGCGCCCGGGCCCGATCTCGGCGCCGAGGGCTCGGAGCTCGGGCGCCGGCGACTCGAGCTCGATGAGGCGCAGCAAGTTGCGGTCGTAGGCGAGGTGGAAGGCGACGCCCCAGGCGTCGGTCGCCGGGCGCCGTACCGCCACGCGCAGCTCTCCAGGCTCCGAGTCGAGGCCGACGAGGCTGATGACCTCGTTGCCGCCGCCGTCGGCCGTGAGCTCGGCGACGAGGTTCAGTGGGACGTCTGGTGACGGGCCGTCACTCGCCGCGTCTCGGGGACCTGCGTCTCGGCTGGGCTCGACGTTCGCGCCGGGTCGCTCGCGCTGGGGTCGACGGTAGGCGCGGCGTCGTCCGGCGACGTCGAGGAGGTAGGGGGGACTCGGCCGCCCGGCGGCGACCACGACGAGCTGGAGCGGGCCGCCGCCGAGGTCGGGGGGGAGCACGCACTCGATCCTCGACGGTGACCAGCTCTCGGCCTGGATGGGGCGCCCGCTCAGCCCGACGTAGCCGCCCTCGCCGAAGCCGCGACCCTCCACGGCCAGGCGTTCGCCGGCGCGCGCTGGCGCGGGCGTCGCGCCTTCGATGCGGGGGCCGAGATCCGCCGAGTCGGCGCAGGCGAGGAGGAGCATGAGCGGCAGCAGTCGGCGCATGTCGATGGTTACGCTATCCTCCGCCGTCCGTGTTCGTCGACGCCCATTGTCACCTCGATCTGCCGGCCTTCGACGCCGATCGTCTGCGGGTGATCGAGCGCGCGCGGGCCGTGGGTGTCACGGGCTTTCTCGTCGCCGGGGTGGATCCGCCGGGGTGGATCCGCCAACGCGCGCTGGCCGCGTCCACACCCGGCGTGCGCTGGGCCGCGGGGCTCCATCCTTGGAAGGCCGCCCACGCCGACGCCCCCGCCCACGCCGACGAGGTGGCGGCGCTCGCGGCGTGCTTCGAGGGCGACGCCGCGGCGTGCGGCGTCGGCGAGACGGGGCTCGACGCCCACTTCGTCCCTACACAGACCCTCGACCGACAAGCCCTGTGGTTGGGCGTTCATCTGCGGTTGGCGCGCGACCTCGGGCGGCCGCTGGTGCTCCATGTGGTGCGGGCCCACGGGCGTGCGCTCGACGAGCTGCGCCCCTTTGCGCCGATCTGCGGCATGGTCCACGCGTTCGGTGGTGGGCCCGAGCTGGCCCGGGAGTACCTGCGGCTGGGGTTGCACCTCAGCTTCGCGGGGCCGTTCGTGCGGTCGAAGCGGGCGCGGCGGGCGGCGATGATCGTGCCCGCCGACCGGCTGCTGGTCGAGACCGACGCCCCGGACCAGCCGCCGCCCGGTGTCGTGGGTCGCGGTGAGCCCGCGGAGCTCGTGAGGGTGGCCAAGGCCCTCGCGGGTGTGCGAAATGAGCCGCCGGAGATGCTGCTGCGCCGCTCGGCGGAGCAAGTCGTGGAGCTGTTCGGAGAGGGAGAGCCGTGGACGGCGTGAGCCTGCACGAGGGCGACGAGGAGAGCGTCGAGTACCGCCTGCATCGACGATTCGATCGAATGGGGCGGCTCGTCGGCGATCCGGGGATGGCGCGCCTGCGCGACAGCCTGGTCGTCGTGATGGGCCTCGGTGGGGTGGGCAGCTTCGCGGCGGAGTCGTTGGCGCGAAGCGGGGTCGGGCGCCTCGAGCTCGTCGACTTCGACGACGTGTGCGTGACCAACACCAACCGGCAGCTCCACGCGATGAAGGGCAACATCGGCCGATCGAAGGCGGCGTTGATGGCCGAGCGGTTGGCGTTGGTGAACCCCCAGGCCCATGTCGAGGCGGTGCATGCGTTCTACAGCGCCGAGACCAGCGACGCTCTGCTCGCGGGGCCGCCGGACTACGTGGTCGATGCGATCGACAACATGACCGCCAAGTGCCACCTCATCGCCACCTGCCGGGCGCGGGGCATCCCATTGGTCTCCGCGATGGGCGCCGCCGGGCGAATGGATCCGACGCGGATCCAGGTCGCCGACCTCAACCACACGCGCCGCTGCTCGATGGCGACGAGCGTGCGGGACATCCTGCGCAAGAAGCACGGCTTCCCGCCGGAGAAGACGGTCGAGTGGGGCGTGCCCGCGGTGTTCAGCGACGAGGACTATCGAGCGCCTGTGCGGCTCGCCTACGAAGGGCCGGACGGCTTCCGCTGTGTGTGCCCGCAGGGAAAGAACGGACTGATGACCTGCGACCGACGCTCGCGCATCGACGGCAGCGCCTCCTTCGTGACGGGCGCCTTCGGCCTGTTTGCGGCGTCGGTCGTGGTGCGCGGGCTCGCCCAGGAAGAAGGAGGGTCGTGATGGACCTCTTCGAGGAAATCGAGGGGCTCAAGGTCGAGCGAAACGCGCTGATCCTGGCCCACTACTATCAGGAGCCCGACATCCAGGACGTCGCGGACTACGTCGGCGACTCCCTGGGACTCAGCCGCAAGGCCGCGGAGACCGACGCCGAGATGATCGTCTTTGCGGGCGTGCACTTCATGGCCGAGACGGCCAAGATCGTGAACCCCGACAAGACAGTCGTGCTCCCGGACCTCGAGGCCGGCTGCTCGTTGGCCGACGCGTGTCCGCCGGACCGGTTCCGGGCCTTCATCGATGCGCACCCCGGCCACAGGGTGGTCAGCTACATCAACTGCTCGGCGGAGGTGAAGGCGATGAGCGACGTGATCTGCACGTCGAGCAACGCCGCCGACATGGTGCGCCTCTTCCCCGAGGACCAGCCCATCATCTTCGCGCCGGATCGCAACCTCGGGGCCTATGTGGAGCGTGAGACGGGGCGGAGCCTGGTGCTGTGGCCGGGGACGTGCCAGGTCCACGAGGTCTTCAGCGAGAAGAAGCTGGTGCAGCTCAAGGTGCGCCACCCGGACGCCGCGGTGGCCGCGCACCCCGAGTGCGAACCTCATCTCCTCCGCCACGCGGACCACATCGGCTCGACGACCTCTCTGCTCGAGTTCGTGGTTCGGGATCCACGGCGACGGTTCATCATCGCCACCGAGTCGGGGATCCTGCACCAGATGCGGAAGGCGGCACCGGACAAGGAGCTCATCCCCGCTCCGCCGGAGGGCAACTGCGCCTGCAACGAGTGCCCGCACATGCGGCTCAACACCTTGGAGAAGCTCATGCTGGCGCTGCGCGACGCGGCGCCGCAGATCGAGGTGCCGGAGGTGACGCGCGTCGCCGCGCTCCGGCCGCTGACTCGAATGCTCGCCCGCGATCTGGACGCGGCGTAACGTTTCACGGCCGAGCGCGAAGCTCTCCACACTCGTCGCGCCGTGATGCGTCAACGGAACATTGACCCGAAATCACACGCACAACTAAGGTGCGCCGTTTCTTGATTCGAAAACCATGGTCTGGGGAGACACTGCATGAAGCTCGCGAAGATGCCGTTCTATCTGCTCCTGCTCGCCGCGCTCGCGTTCGCGACCGGTTGCCAAGAGAGCTCCGGGGACGGTGACACCGACGGAGGTATGGCCGAAGGTGAGGGTGAAGGGGAGGGCGAAGGCGAAGGCGAAGGTGAAGGTGAGGGCGAAGGTGAAGGCGAAGGCGAAGGCGAAGGGGAAGGCGAGGGGGAGTGCGCAGATCCGTGCACGACCTTCGCGGACTGCGCCGTGGACGTCTGCCCGGACCTCGACCAGAACGCCAACGACCAACTCCGCAACAACTGCCTGACGGGCTGCAACCAGGATCCCAGCATCGCCGCCGCGATCGAGGCGGCGCCCAACTGCGAGGCGCTCATCGAGGCGTTCGCGGACGGCTCCCCGCAGTTCGGCCAGGCCTGCGGCATCGGTGGTGGTGGCAACGACGAGATCCTGACCTGCGGAGGCATCTTCGACTGCTTCGGCGAGTGTCAGGACCAGGCGTGCGCCCAGGCGTGCATCGCAGCGGCGGTGCCCGAGGCCGAGCAGCAGTTCAACGTCGTGCAGGAGTGCCTGCAGCGCACGGGGTGTCTGGACAACGACCCTGACACCTGCCAGGAGGAGTGCGGCGAGGAGATCAACGTCTGCTTCGGTGTGACCAACGGCGGCCCCGAGGACTGCTCGACGGTCCTCGAGTGCATCGTCGCGTGCGAGAACAACGAGTGCGCGCGCGGTTGCTTCTTCGGCGGGACGTGCCAGGCCCGCGCCGGGTTCAACGCGCTCGTCGAATGCCTCAACGAGAACATGTGCATGGGCCTCGACTGCCCGGAGTGCGCCGAGCTCGCGATGGCGTGCGCCGAGGATGCCGACGGCCCGGCGTGCGAAGAGGACGAGATCTGCCAGGACGACGGCAACTGTGGCCAGGGTGGTGAAGGCGAAGGCGAAGGCGAGGGTGAAGGCGAAGGCGAAGGCGAAGGCGAGGGTGAGGGTGAGGGTGAGGGTGAAGGCGAGGGTGAAGGCGAAGGCGAGGGTG
>CAYOBQ010000270.1:0-8762 GCA_964402225.1 uncultured Nannocystaceae bacterium
CAAGTGCCCTCGGTCGCGCGCGGGCAACATAAGCGCGGACGCCACAGAAGAGTTGAAGGTCGGGCCCTTCACCCACGCGCGCATTGGCCAGTTCAACACCTTCGTGCGCTGGTACGCGGCGAACGAGATGACCAAGGGCGACAGCCCGCCCTCTGCGCGGAGAAGGACCACACGGTGGTCAAGTACGCCTTGCCGGAGATGAGTAGCCGGTTGAGCGGCAGTCTGGGAATTGGACCAGCCGGGGCTCGGTACGACCGCTGGGGCGGCTTCGTAGCGGCGTTGGAGGCGTGCAGGGTGGGCGCCAAGACCACGAGCAAGCAGGGCATCATCGACCGATCGTGCGACGTTGGCTTACTTGTCGGTCAGTGCTTGGTCCGCGGGAGCAATCGTTGTCGTCGATGGGGAGGACTAGGACGGTGTGACAGAGCTGGCGACCGAGCCGCGTGCTGGCCCGGGCGTCGAGCTCAAGGCGCGAAGCCGCGGCGATATCCGAAGATATCGGGAGGTTTCGCAACGCCGAAATCGGCTGGCGGGCGCGTGCAGCGCGCCGCGTCGTGACTCTGCCGCAGTGCCATAGTGTTCGTTCCCGAACACTGAGTACTTCGTCGCCCGCTGGCGCGTCGAGTGTCGGCCTTGGGCCGGGGTGGCCTACTGCGGGGCGACCTCCTTCTTCTTCCCGCCCTTGGCGTTCTTCTTGCCCCTCTTGTTGCCGCTGGTGCCCCCTTCGGCGTCCGTATCGACCTCGAGCGAGCCCGACTTGCCGTTCTTCTTCGTCTTGTCCTTCGTCTTCTTCTTCTTCTTCGCCTTCTTACTGGCGTGCGCGGTCGTGGGGGTGGCCACGACGACGGCGGTGGGCACCGCGAAGGCGAGTGCGGCGGCGAAGAGCATCTGCTTGGCGAACCTGAGCATCGGTGTCGTCCCTTCTGATTTCGGGCGCCCATGATTGGGCGGCGGGATCCGAACCTGCACGGGGCGTGCCACCCGCATGATGCCGCTCTCGAAGCGCGCAGGCCCCCTTCAGCGGCCCATCACGGACAGTTGGGCTGTCCGCCTGTCCGCGGGCGCGGCGCTTGCTCGAGTCGCGTCGGACGCGCTCGCGATGCGCCTCGCAAGGAGTAATGCAATCCATCCGAGGCACACCCCGACGCTGGCCATGATGCTCTCGGGCCCGCGGGCTACTCCGACCGTGGAGTGTCGGGATACTCGTGGTGGGGAGATGTCGTAGAGCGTTGCCCAAGGGACCCCATATCAACCTGAGGCCTACACGAGAGGCCCGTTCGAGGGCGTCGGCATCGACCGGCGAGGTCGACATCCCGAC
Organism: uncultured Nannocystaceae bacterium; assembly: GCA_964402225.1. Lineage (GTDB taxonomy): Bacteria > Myxococcota_A > Bradymonadia > UBA7976 > UBA1532 > CAYOBQ01. The sequence continues at coordinate 1,319 of CAYOBQ010000270.1, forward strand.
GGCCCGAGCGGCTTCGGCAGCGCCGTCGAGCTCCCCTGGGCGGCGAAGGCGCCATGCGCTGCGAAGTCGGCGGCGGCTTCCTCCCCGTCCTCTTACCGGAGATCGGCAACAACGACTTCGAGGGCGTCCCGGTCGACCTCGGCGTCGCCCTCGGCGAGGTGCCCCCCCAGCTACATCGCCGGCGGCGAGCTGACGCTCCACAACGACGGAGAAGCCGACCTCGACGCCTGCCTGACCGCGCTCACACCCCAAGGTCGCCGTCGCCGCCGGCCAGGTCCCCGACCGCCCGGGCGAGTCATGCCCCATCGGCGTCACGCTCGCCTCCGGCGCCCCGGTAAACCCCGTCGTCGGCCTGGCCACGAACGATCCCGGCACCCCCGAGCTCACAGGGAACCTGCGCGGCGTCGTCCCACCCCTCCCCGACGGCATCCGCCTCGAGCGACGGCGGCGCCGGCCTCCCCTGGCTCGGTGCCCTGCTCCTGATAGTCCGTCGGCGACGCCGTTACTGCTACGCTTCCAACGCTCATGGCAGGAGCCGCCGCCAGAATCGCACTGTTCGCGCTGGTCCTGGCCGGCTGCGGATGCCAGGCCCCCCTCTGGACGGACGGGGGCTGGGTCCGCAGCGGAGGGTCCTCGTTGAGCTCCGAGCCGATGCTCATGGTGCGCCATATCGGTGCTAGGGCGGCAGATTCTCTACGAGGCCCTTGAGTGTTCGCAAGCGCCGCGGAGGCTCAGTCCGGGCAGCTCACCTGCCAGCGGGCAGCGAAGTAAGCCCCGTCGATAGAGGCCCCGGCCACCACCAGCCGCCCCTCCGGGTCAAGCATGCCGTCCGCGGCGTGGAGGTCGAAGGGGAGCAGGCGCAGGCCCGCGCGCACGGCCCCCGAGCCCTCGAAGTGGATCCAGCCCGCGGAGCCCGGGCCCCTAGCCCGCCCCCGGTCCGCGACCGCGACGAGGACCCCGTCGCCACAAGGGTAGGCGGGCCCGGGCACCCAGACCGCGGGGACCTCATGCCGGACCACGCCCCGTCCACCGAAGGACTCGTCCAGACCGCCGCGCAGATCGAGGCGGGCGGCGCCGACCATGGATTGGTTGGCGAAGGCGACGAGGAGCCGGTCGCCGTGCAGCGTGAGCTGGGAGACGTGGACCTTCTCCTCGCTGACCGGGATCCGCACGATGCCCCTTTGGCCGAAGCTCTCGTCGAGCTGACCGGTGGCGTCGAGGTGGGCGATGCAGAGGCGGCCGGGGCCCGGGCCGTAGCAGTGGACGAGGACGTAGAGGGAGCCGTCGGGGTGGATGGCCAGGTCGTGGGCCTCGGTGTGTACCCCGGCCGGGTCGGTGTAGACGAAGCCGCCCCCCTCCCCGAAGTGGGGGTCGACCTCGCCGTCAGGACCGACCCGCGCGAGCGCGAAGCCGTTGCCGATCTGCTCCCCGAGCGGCACTCGCGCCTTGCCGAGACCCACGAAGCGGCCACCGCGGTCCCGGGCGATGGCGAAGGCCTGCTCCTCCTTGCCGGCTTCGTGCAGCTCCGTGAAGAGGCGTCGTCCCCCCTCCCCGAAGTCCTCGTCGAGACGGCCATCGGCGCGCAGGCGGAAGAAGGCGAAATCCTGGTTCTGGGGGTGGTTCGCCTGTCCCACCAGGGTGAAGCCCCCATCTAGCTCGGGCAGCCCGTCGGTGAACTCGGTGCCCGAGCCGGCCGGCAGCAGCAAACCTCCATCGCCGAAGCCGGGCAGCGGGGCCCCGCTGGGGTCGAGGCGCAGGATCGAAGCCGCGAGGAGGTCGTCGAAGCGGGCGTAGCCGAGGATGACCGGCCCCTGGTCCGTGGCGATGACGCGGCGGAAGCCGTGGGGTCCCTCGAGTTGGATGACCGCCAGCCCCCCTTCGCCAAAGCTCCGGTCCGGCGCGAACACCGCCTCCCGCTCGCCGGCCGCGTCGACCTCAAGGCCCACGTCCCTTCCCTCCCCCGGCACGCAGCGCCGCGCGATGCAGCTCGCGCTCGACGGACAATGCACGTCCTCGAAGCACTCGACGGACGCGAAGCCGGGCACGCAGCCGCTCGCGAGCAGGCCCAGCCATAGAAGACCTCGGCGCGCAGATTGTGGACTATGCTGGAGCACTCGATGCGGCAACTCACCTGTCCTCAATGCGGCGCCCAGTATAGCGACGAGCACGAATTCTGCTCCAAGGATGGCGCGCGTCTGCGGCCCAAGGAGCAGGAGACTGGCGCTGGGCGGGTGCTCGACGGACGCTTCCGACTCGAGACGCCGGTCGGGCGCGGGGCCTCCGGCACGGTGTGGCGGGCGCGCCAGCTGAGCGTGGACCGCGCCGTCGCAGTCAAAGTCATGCACGGGGAGGGCGGCACCGACCCAGAGAAGCGCAGGCGCTTCGAGAACGAGGCGCGGGCGCTCTCCCGACTCCGCCACCCCAACTCCCTCGCGCTGATCGACGCGGGCCACACCGAAGAGGGGCAGCCCTTCATCGTCAGCCCGCTCCTCGAGGGGGCCTCCCTGGACCAGGTTCTGAGCGAGGCTCCCCTTGCGGCCGAGCGGGTGCAGCGCATCCTGGTCCAGGTCTGCGAAGCGCTGGAGGAGGCGCACGGGGTCGGCCTGGTGCACCGCGACCTCAAGCCGGAGAACATCTTCCTCGAGCAGCATGGCGAGCGAGAGGTCGCGCGCGTGATCGACTACGGGATCGCCCTCGCGCTCGACGACGAGCGGCTGACCGAGGAGGGCAAGACCATCGGCACGATCGCCTACATGTCCCCCGAGCAGCTCCGGGGCGACGCGCTGGACGCCCGCAGCGATCTCTACAGCCTCGGCGTGATCGCCTACGAGTGCCTCACGGGCCACCGGCCCTTCCGGAGCGCCTCCCGCTCCTCGGTGGTGCTGATGCACCTGCAGGAGGAGCCGGAGCCACTCGACGAGGTCCTGCCCGAGCTCCCCGGGCGCCTGGTCGACGTCGTGATGAGCGCCCTGGAGAAGCTGCCGGAGCATCGACCGGAGTCCGCGCGCGCCTTCCGGCGGGCCCTGGGCGCTCCGACCACCACGGAGGCGCCCATCGCGACCCGCGCCGACGATCCGCCGGTCGAGAGCGGTGGAGGCGCCCTGTGGACGAGCCTCGTGGGCCTGGGCGTCGGCCTCGGCCTGGCCCTGGTCCTGCTTGGCCGGGGCGAGGAAGCGCCGGAGCCGCCGTCCACCACGCCGCGTCTGACGGACCTCGCACCGATGCACGACGCTTCGATCCAGGCCGTCGACGCGGCCCCGAAGCGGCCGGATCGCGCGACGCCGCAGCCCGTGGAGCCTCCCCTCGACGCCGCGCCTCCGGAGGCCACGCCTCCTCCGCAAACGCGGCCCGCCCCGAGGCACACGAAACCGCAGCCCGAGCGGACTCGAGACGCTGCGATGCCCCCGCCCGGACTTTACTGAGGCCCCCACCTTCCGTACTCTCAGACCTTCGCAATGTCCCATTCCACAACCGAAACGGCACCAGTCGCGGCGCTTGAGAGGTCGACCTCCACCCGGCGGGGGTTCCTGCGGATCCTCCATCCCGTCGCTGGGCCTCCACGCCTGATCGAGGGTCGCCTCGCCGTGGGCCGGGACCCGGAGGGGGACGGGCTGCGGGTCGAGGACAACCGGATGAGCCGGGTGCACTTCGAGTTGCGCCCGGTGGATGAATACGGCGTCCTCCGCGTTCAGGACCTCGACAGCAAGAACGGCACCTTCGTCGACGGCGCCCGCGTCGAACGCGACTTCCTCCGCGTCGGTGGAATCCTGCGGGCCGGCGACACCCTCTTCACCTACGAGGCCTGCCCGCCGCTGAGCCGCGAGACCCTGAGCTGCGCCGCCGACGAGGCCGTGGCCCGGGCCTACGCCTACGCGCTCGTGGCGCAGGTGGCTCCGGCGCGGCTGCCGATCCTGCTCAGCGGGCCCACCGGCGCGGGCAAGGAGCTGCTCGCCTGCCACGCCCACGAAGCTAGCGGTCGGGAGGGCGACTTCGTAGCCCTCAACTGCGCGACCCTTCCCCGGGAGCTCTTCGCCAGCGAGCTCTTCGGTCATCGGCGCGGGGCATTCTCCGGCGCCCACGCGAACCGCCAGGGGCTGATAGTCAGGGCGAACGGCGGCACCCTCTTCCTGGACGAGATCGCCGAGCTGCCCGCCGAGCAGCAGCCCGCTTTGCTGCGCGTCCTGCAGGACGGCCGGGTCCGCCCCCTGGGTGCCGACGAGGACATCGAGGTCGACGTGCGCCTCGTCGCCGCGACCCACCAGGACCTGGACGCCCTCGAGCGTGAGGGGCGCTTCCGGGGAGACCTGCTGGCCCGCCTCGAGGGCATCAAAGTGGAGCTCCCCGGGCTGGCTGAGCGGCGCGCCGACATCCTCCCGCTCTTCGAGCTCTTCCTCGAGGGCCGGCACCCGATCCCGGCCGAGACCGCCGAGGCCTTGCTCCGCCACGCCTGGCCGAAGAACGTGCGCGAGCTGCAGCACCTGGCCACTCGCTTCCGCCTGCTGCTGGACGAGGGGGATCCCCTCGTGCTGGCGCTGCTCCCCAAGGAGGTCCAGGACGCGGTAGCCACCGATGAGCAGCGCGCCGCTGGCGCCCTCGAGAGGACGGAGGCCGAGGCGCTGCTGCGCGAACACCGAGGGAACGTCTCCAAGGTGGCCAAGGCGGTCGGGCAGTCCCGGCAGGCGGTCTACCGCCGGCTACAGGCCCTGGGTCTCGACGTGGAGGCCTTCCGCTGAACGCGTTGCTACTGTGGATCGCGCTGCTGACGCCGACTCCCGAGGCGGCGCGGCTCGCGCTCGAGGACGGCTACGAGCACTTCAAGGCGCGGCAGTTCGAGGCCGCGGCGAAGTCCTTCGAACGCGCATGGTCGCTCTCGCCGGAGCCGCGTTTCCTGCTCAACCTGGGGGTGACCTGGAGCGAGGCCGATGGGCACTGCGAGCAGGGCTTCGCGGCCTTCGAGCGCTTCTTCCGCGCCTGCACCGACTGCCCGCTCGCGCAGGAGGGCGAGCGGCGCCACTCGGCCCTCGTCGTCAAGTGTAGCTGGGCTGTCGTCGTGACGAGCGACCCCGCGGGCGCGCAGGTGGAGATCGACGGCCAGCCGGTCGGGCGGACCCCCGTGGAACAGTCGCTGCGGGCGGGCCCGCACACGGTCGTCGCGCGCCTCGACGGCCACGAGACGGTCGAACGCCAGGTCGAGATGCGCCCGAACATGGGGCAGACGCTCATGCTGAGCCTTCCACCGATCATCGAGGAGGCTCCGCCCCCGATCTTCGTGGCGCCCGCCGCGCCGCCGGATCGGACCTGGTTCTGGGTCGCGACGGGGACCAGCGTGGCGGGCGCGGTGATGGGCGGCACCTTCGGGGTCCTGCTCAACGGCGATCTCGAACGCGAGGCCGCCGCGGAGAACTTCCCGGACCTCAACGGCGCGCGGGTAGACGCCAAACGCTCCGCCGTGCTGCTCCAGGTCGGCGTCGGGCTCGCCGTGGTCGGTGGCGTCGTGGCGGCGCTCCTCTGGGAGCCAGGCCTCCGCGGACACGTGGACGGCTCGACTGTCCGCACGAGCGGCGGATGGTCGGCCCCGACTCAGGGTCCACGGTGACCCCTGCCTGGCCCTCTTCTTGCTGACACCAACCGCGTGATCCGACTCGCTCCGGTGCTGTGCATGCTCGCCTGCGTGCCGCGGTTTGAAGCCGTCGAGTGCTTCGTCGATACCGACTGCGTCGTCGGGACGTGCCGCTCTCGAGTCTGCGTGGAGCCCGAGCGGGAGCCCGAGCCGAGCCCGCCCGACTTCGGTGGCGCTCCTGAGCGGGAGGCGCTCTTTCTCCGGGCCCGCGGCCTCGCCGACGTCTTCGGTGCAGCCGTGCTCGACGCGGGCGACGTGAACGGCGACGGCTTCCGGGATCTGGCGGTCGGCGCGCCGGGCGCCGCCTTCGACGGGTGCAACGGCAGTTGCGGCCGGGTCTACGTCTTCCACGGGAGCGAGACCGGCGTGGAGACGGAGCCGAGCACGATCCTCAACGGGGAGAACCTCGCCGACGGTGGCCTCGGCATCGGCCTCGCGCGCTTGCGGGGCCCCGAAGGACTCAGCCTCGCGATCGCCAGCAAGGCCGGGCGCGTCTACCTGATCGAGCCCGACGCCGCCGGGCTGCCCAGCGGCGCCGTCGACCGGGTCGCCACCCGCATCATCGAGCGGGAGCCCGGCTACGAGCGGTTCGCGCTCCAGATCTACGGCCTCGGCGACACCGACGGGGATGGCCAGGACGAGCTGGGGGTCTGGGCCTTCACGGATCGCCGCGTCGGCTGCCTGGGCGTGAACACCCTCGTGCTCGGACAGACGTCGACCCTCTTCGTCTACGGCGCGGAGGAGACCCTCGCGCTCGAACGTCCAACCGCCGAGCGCGACTGCGAGTGCCTGTGGCTTGGCGGCACCACCCGTGACTGTCACGGACGGGCCGCGATCCTGGCGACGGACGTTGACGAGGATGGGCTGAGCGACCTGGTCCGCGCGGCGCCCGGCGCAGACCACGGCTACGGACGACTCTACGTCTACCTGGGACGGCCCGAGGGTCTGGCGAGCGAGCCGGACCACGTCATCGAAGGCCCGTGCGAGAAGGGCGCCCCCGGGGCCACCGAGCGGACCTTCGCGATGCGCGGACCCGGCCTCACGGTCTCCGACGAAGGCCTCTACGCGCTGTCCCCGAACGGGTGTGGGGACTCGGCCGCGGGCTGGATCGGGCGGGTCTCGGCGCCGGGCGAGGTCGAGGAGGTCGTGGCCCCGGACGGGGTGCGCGTGCAGCGGATCCTCGCGGTCGATGGCGGGCTCCTGAGCGCCGCCGACCGCAGCTCGGCCGACTCCAGGCCACGCGGTTGGATCTGGTTCCACCCACGAGAGGGGGCCGGCTTCGGTCCAAAGGTGGAGCTCGCCCGGGGCGAGGGGTCGGAGGACCAACTCGGCGTGCACCTCGCCACCTTCAGCCCTCGAGCGGCCGGTCCCCGCTTCGTCGTCGCGACCGCCCCCCGCAAGGACGGCGTATGGCTCCTGCCCCTGCCCTGACACTGGTCATGACCCGGTTTCCCGGACACCCCGGATGAGGCGAAGATGCTTCAGCAGGAGGTTTCGTGGGAAAGCGAGCGAGACGGAAGTTCACGGCCGAGTTCAAGGCCACCACGGTCGCGTTGATCAGGAAGGAGGCCAAGGACCCAGATGGCCGCAGCCTCGTCCAGATCGCTCGTGACCTCGATCTGACCGAGTCGGCCGTCAGGGCTTGGGTCCGCCAGGCCGATGTCGACGCGGGGCGGGGGCCGGCGGGAGCCCCGAAAACGGAGGAGCACCAGGAGCTCGCGCGGCTGCGCAAGGAGAACAGGGTTCTCCGTATGGAGCGCGAGATCTTGAAAGAGCGACGGCCTTCTTCGCGAGGGAGAGCCTGTGAGGTTCTCGTTCATCCTG
>CAYOBQ010000271.1:0-8754 GCA_964402225.1 uncultured Nannocystaceae bacterium
GCGGCATGAATCCACCCAAGCGTCGTCACGTCGTAGCACTGGAGCTGCACCCAATAGCGACTCCATACGGTGGAGATTACGTGGTAATGAGACGGCCGCCAACCAAGGGGAGAATCATCATGCGATCGATCGTGACCCTCGCCTGCGTCGTGTCCCTGTGGGCCTGCGACCAGGGGAAGAAGCCCGACGCGCCCAAGGCGGCCACGCCCGCGGCATCGAAGGCGCCCGCGGCGAAGAAGAAGCCCGAGCTGAAGACCGACAAGGGCGTCGACCTGTCGAAGAAGACGGTCTCGATGGGCGTCCTCAACGACGAGAGCGGCCCGGCGGCGGCCATCGGCAAGCCCTACGCCATCGGCAAGCGCCTGCTGGCGGCCCAGGTCAACGCCGGCAAGTCTGGCATCCTGCCCGACGGTTGGAAGCTCGAGCTCGTCGAGAAGGACCACGGCTACAACCCCGGCAAGTCACAGCAGGCCTACCAGGCGATCAAGGACAAGGTCCTGTTCATCGGGACCAGCTTCGGCACCCCCCCGACCCTGCCGCTGCGTCCGTTCTTGAAGCGCGACGGCATCATCGCCTTCCCGGCGTCGCTCTCTTCGGAGATGGCCGCCAACGCCCACACGCCGCCCGTCGGCCCCTCCTACGTCTACGAGGCCCGTCGCGCCCTCGACTGGATCGCCGCGGGCGCCGGCGAGGACAAGGCCAAGGTCAAGCTCGGTATCGTCTACGACCAGACGGACTACGGCAAAGACGGCCTCCGCGGCTTCGACGCCCAGGCCAAGAAGCACGGCTTCGAGGTGGTCTCGCGCCGCGCGATCAAGCCCGGCCAGAAGGACTTCACGGCGGACGTCACGGAGCTCAAGAACAACGGCGCCACCCACGTGCTGCTGACGGTCCTCCCCTCCTCCACCGGCCCCATCCTCGGCACCGCCGCGGTGATGAAGTTCGGCCCAACCTGGATCGGCAACACCCCGGCGTGGATCGACGCCTTCTTCGCCCACCCCAAGCTCCCCGCGCCGGTCTTCGGCAGCTTCCACCTGGTCGGCGGCCTGCCGTTCTGGGCGGAGAAGGTCCCCGGGATGGACGCCTTCATGAAGGCCTACGAGACCCACGGCAAGGCCCTCGGCGCGCGACCGGACTTCTACACCCTGATGTCCTACGTGCAGGGGCGCGTCGCCCTGGAGGCCGCCACCCGCGCCATCGCCTCGAAGGACATCACGCGCGCCGGCTACCTCAAGGCGCTGCGCTCGATGAAGAAGTGGAACGGCGGCGGGATGATCCAGCCCCTCGACTTCTCCAAGACGCCCTACGTCGCGGGCAGCAAGACGCGCATCCTCAAGCCCGACTTCGAGAAGAAGACATGGACCGTGGTGGCGCCCTACGCGGATCCGAGCTGACGCTCGAGCTCACCAACCTCGAGGTCGTCTACCACGGCGTCGTCCTGGTGCTGCGCGGGGTCAGCCTGCGCGTCCCGGAGGGCGGCGTGGTGGCGCTGTTGGGCCCCAACGGCGCCGGTAAGACGACCACCCTGCGCGCGATCACCGGGCTGCTCGACTTCCACGACGGCGACGTCACGAAGGGACACATCGCCTGGGACGGCGAGTCCCTCATCGGCGCGAAACCCGACGCGGTCGTGCGCCGCGGCGTGTCGCAGGTCATGGAGGGGCGGCGCATCCTGGCGGAGCTGACGGTCGAGGAGAATCTGCGGGCCGGGGCCTACGGATCGCCGGCCGGTCAGGTCCGCGAGGATCTCGATCGCTTCTATAAGCGCTTCCCTATCCTGGGCGAACGCCGCAAGCGCGCGGCGGGCTATCTCTCGGGGGGGGAGCAGCAGATGCTCGCCATCGCGCGGGCGCTGATGGCGCGGCCCCGGCTCTTGCTTCTCGACGAGCCGTCGCTGGGGCTGGCCCCCAAGGTGGTGGCCGACGTGGCCGCCCTCATCCGAGAGCTCAACGCCGACGGGATGGCGATCCTGCTCGTCGAGCAGAACGCGGCCCTCGCCCTCGAGCTGTGCGACCACGGGTACATCCTGGAGAACGGCCAGATCGTCCACGAGGGGACGGCCGAGGCGCTCAGGGACGACGAGGACGTGCGCGCCTTCTACCTGGGCGTGGGCGGCGAGGCGCACTCGAGCTACCGCGACGTGAAGCTCTATCGGCGCCGCAAGCGGTGGCTCTCGTGATGCTCGAGATCGACGCCCTGAGCCTCTCCTTCTCCGGGGTGAAGGCGCTGACGGAGGTGGCCCTCCACGTCGCCGAGGGTGAGCTCGCGGCGGTCATCGGCCCCAACGGCGCGGGGAAGACCTCCCTGTTCAACTGCGTCTCCGGGGTGTACCAGCCCGACGCCGGCCGGATCCGGCTCGGTGGGGTCGATCTGGTGGGGTCGACGCCCCACGCCATCGCCGCGATGGGCGTCGCGCGCATGTTTCAGAACCTCGCGCTCTTCGCGCACCTCACGGTCTTGGAGAACCTGCTTCTGGGGCGCCATCACCGCTTCGAGAGTCGATGGTGGCACGACGCGTTCTTCACGCGGCGAGCCCGGCGCCAGGAGATCGCACATCGACGCCGAGCCGAGGAGATCATCGAGTTCCTCGAGCTCGAGCGGTACCGCAAGACGCCGGTGGGGATCCTGCCCTACGGGGTGCTCAAGCGGGTCGAGTTGGGGCGGGCGCTGTGCATGGAGCCGCGCCTGCTCTTGCTCGACGAGCCGGCGGCGGGCCTGAACCGCGAGGAGACGGAGGATCTGGCGGCCTACCTGCTCGACATCCGCAACGAGCTGGGGATCACCCAGGTGCTCATCGAGCACGAGCTGCGCTTCGTCCTGGATCTGGCGGACCACGTCACGGTCCTCGACTTCGGGCGACGGGTGGCGCAGGGCACACCGGACGACATCCGCGACCACCCGGCGGTGCTGGAAGCCTACGCGGGGGTCGTCGCGTGAACGACACGCTCCCCGGGCGGGTCCTGCGCATCGCCTCCGAGCGCCCCGGCGATACGGCGCTTCGCGAGAAGCGACTCGGCGTCTGGCAGCCCTACACCTGGGCGGAGTACGCCCGAGAGGTCGGTCGGACGGCGCGGGCGCTGCACACCGCCGGGGTCGGGCCCGGCGACGCGGTGGCGATCCTCAGCGAGAACCGCACGGAGTGGGTCTTCACGGATCTGGGCGCGCAGGCCATCGGCGCGCTGGCGGTCGGCGTCTACCAGACCAACCCCGCGCCCGACGTCGCCTACATCCTGCGTCACAGCGGGGCGAAGGTGTTGGTCTGCGAGGACCAGGAGCAGGTGGACAAGGCGATCGAGGTCAGCGCCGAGACGCCCGCCCTCGAGCGCATCGTGGTCCTGGAGCCGCGGGGGACGCGGTCCTACGACGATCCGCGGCTCGTGGATTGGGCGAGCTTCCACGCCGACGTCGTCCACGAAGAGGCGTGGTTCGAGGCCCAGCTCGCCGCGCGGGATCCGCGAGCGCCGTCGATGGTGGTCTACACATCCGGCACCACGGGGGCCCCCAAGGGCGCGCTGATCTCGGCGGCGAATGCCCTGGCGACGGCGGGCGAGCTGGTCCCGCTCCATGGGATGACCGCGGGCGACCAGCTCCTGAGCTACCTGCCGCTCTGCCACGTGGCGGAGAAGATCTTCAGCCTCTTTCTGCCGCTGAGCTGCGGCGCCGTGGTGCACTTCGGCGAGTCGATCGAGACCGTGCGCCAGGACCTCGCGGAGGTGTCGCCCACCATCTTCCTGGGGGTGCCGCGCATCTGGGAGAAGATGCACGCCAGCGTGACGCTGAAGATGAAGGACTCCTCGTGGCTGAAGCGCACGCTCTTCGATTGGTTGGGCCCGCGTCGGCTGGCCATCGCCGACCGGCGCCGTGATGGCGTGCGGAGGGCCGCAGACACCCTCGAGTGGACCCTCGGAGACGCCCTCGTCTTCCGCGCGCTCCAGGAGCGGCTGGGGCTGCGGCGTTGCTGGTATCCGGTGACGGGGGCGGCCCCGATCTCCGAGGATCTCGTGCGTTGGTTCCACTCCATCGGCGTCCCCGTGGTGGAGGGCTACGGGCAAACGGAGTGCGCCGGCGTGAGCCACATCAACCCGCCGACCGCGATTCGGCTGGGCACGGTGGGGACCGTCCTGCCGGGTACGGAGTGCAAGATCGCCGCCGACGGCGAGATCCTGCTGCGCGGACCCCACGTGTTCCGCGGCTACCTGCACGATGAGGACACGACGGCGCGAACGGTGGTCGACGACTGGCTCTACACCGGTGATGTCGGCGACATCGACGCTGACGGCTACCTGCGGATCACGGGGCGCAAGAAGGAGATCATCATCACCGCCGGGGGGAAGAACCTCTCGCCGGAGAAGATCGAGAACGCGCTCAAGATGAGCCCATACGTGAAGGAGGCGGTGGCGGTCGGCGACCGGCGCAAGTTCGTGTCGGCGCTGGTGCAGATCGAGGCCGACGCCGTCGGAGACTGGGCCAGCCGCCGCGAGCTCGTCTACACGTCCTACGCGGATCTCGCGGGCAAGCCGGAGGTGCGCGAGCTGGTCGCGGCGGCCATCCGTGAGGCGAATGACCGGCTGGTGCGGGTGGAGCAGGTGCGCACCTTTCGGATCTTGAGCAAGGAGCTGCACCAGGACGACGGCGAGCTGACGGCGACGCAGAAGGTGAGGCGCCGCGAGGTGATGCGGATCCACGGTGCGTTGGTCGAGGAGATGTACTCGTGAGCGACCTGGTCCAGTACCTCGCCTCGGGGATGGCGCTGGGGGCGGTCTACGCGCTGGTGGCCCTGGGGTTCGTGGTGATCTACCGCGCGTCGCAGGTCTTCAACTTCGCCCACGGCGAGCTGCTGCTCTTCGGGGCGATGGGGATGGTGTGGCTGAGCGCGCCCCCGCAGACCGGTGACGCGCTGACGACGATCGGCGGCGGCATGGACGGGCTGGGGTTGCCTTGGGGGGTGGCGGCGGTGCTCTCCATCGGCGCCACGGGCGCCCTGGCGGTGGCCATCGAGCGCGTGGTGCTGCGGCCTCTGGTGGGGCGCCCGGTCTTCGTCAGCATCATCCTGACGCTCTTCGTCGGGCTGCTGCTTCGCACCGTGGTCATGCTCGTGTGGGGCACCCAGCCGGTGCCGCTGCGGACGCCGTGGGACGCGATGGCTCGCATCGAGGTCGCCGGGGCGGTGGTGGGCTACGACGCCCTGGCCACGCTGGGAGCCGGGGCGGTCGCCCTGGCGGCGTTCTTCGCGCTGATGCGCTACAGCCGGCTGGGGGTGGCGATGCGCGCGGCGAGCGTCGACCAGGAGACCTCGATGGCGCTGGGCATCCCGGTGGGGAAGGTCTTCGCGGCCACCTGGTTCATCGCCGGTGGCTTCGCGGCGATGGCGGGCATCTTCCTGGCGGTCCGCGAGCCGCAGATCGACGCGACCCTCGGCTTCGTAGCGCTGCGCGCCTTCCCAGCGGTGATCGTGGGCGGTCTGGAGTCGCCGGTCGGCGCCGTGCTCGCCGGGCTGCTGCTGGGGGTCCTCGAGGTGCTGTGCGCCGGCTACCTCAACACCGCGATGGGCGCCTTCGGCAAGAACTTCCACGTGGTGCTCCCCTACTTGCTGATGATCGCGGTCCTGGTGGTGCGACCTTACGGGTTGTTCGGCCAGCGACGAGTGGAGCGCCTCTGATGCCGTCCCGGCCGCTGGTCACGCGATACGAAGACGACCTGGAGCTCTTCCCCGGGCGATGGCACCGGATCGGGCTGGTGTCGGCGCTGCTGGTGCTGGGTGCGTTCCCCTTCGTGGGCAGCGAGCTCTGGCTCACGGTGGCCAACGACGCGCTCATCGCGGTGGTTGGGGCGACGGGGATGATGGTGCTGACGGGGTTCTGCGGTCAGGTGAGCCTGGGACACGCGGCCTTCCTCGCCTTGGGCGCGTTCACCACCGGGGTGCTCGGCGCGCACCTCGGCTTGCCATTCTGGGCGCTGATCCCCGCGGCGGGGCTGGTGGCGGCGCTCGTCGGGCTTCTTGTCGGGCCCTTCGCGCTGCGGTTGGAGGGCCTCTACCTGGCGATCGTCACGGTCGGGCTGCTCTTCCTGGTGGAGCACTTGCTACGAAACGGCCTCGAGGTCGCCATCGACGCCGACTACGTGACGGCGCCGATGCACACGTGGTTCGCCACCCCCGAGCCCTACGCGCTGGGACGCTTCCACGACGACACCACGCTGTTCGGCGTGACCCTGAAGTCGCCGCAGAAGCTCTACCTGCTCTTCGTGGTGTTGGGCGCCGTGACGGTGTGGATCGCGCGCAACATCGCGCGGACCCACACCGGGCGGGCGATGATGGCCGTTCGCGACCGGGATCTGGCGGCGGCAGCCCTCGGCGTCAATCCGGCGCGGGCGAAGTTCATCTCCTTCGGCGTGTCCTCGTTCCTCGCGGGGGTGGCCGGCGCGATGTATGCGTTCGCGCACCCGGTGGTGACGCTCGAGCCCTTCGGCTTGAAGATGAGCGTGGACTACATCGCGATGGTCGTTTTGGGTGGCGTGGGGACGGTCTTCGGCGCGGTCTGGGGCGCGCTGGCGTTCACCGTCCTGCTCCCCCTCGCCGAGTGGACGGGTGAGCACCTCCCCTTCCCCGCCGGCTTCAGCAGCGAGCACCAAGGCGCGCTCATCTTCTACCCGCTGCTCTGCCTCTTCCTGATGCTCGAGCCGCTGGGCTTGTTCGGCCTGTGGTTGCGCGTCAAGCGGTACTTCATGGCGTGGCCCTTCCGGTACTGAGCGACCCGGGGTACCTCCGCACCCAGGTGCATCATTACAGCCCCTCCTCCATGACGACTCATGCAGGCAAGAGAGAGGGGAGAGATGATGAGCAAGTCGAACACCGCCACGCCCGCCTTCCTGGCCCACAACCTCACGCCGCCGGACCTCGAGATGGTGCTGGGCCTCACGCACCAGGCCAAGGCACGGGACGAGGCGGTGCGCCTCGTGATCCGGGACGGCGAGAGCTGTATCCGACTGAACTGCGAGCCGGCGCCGCTGCCGGCGCGACCCGTGGCGCGCGTCAAGCTCCGCGCCGCCGGCTGAGAGTCAGTCGAAGATGGAGGCGAGCTCGTCGAGGTGCACGCCTTCGCGCTCCTGGCGGAGCAGGAAGTAGGCGACGGCCGCGGCGGAGGCCCCCAAGGGCATGAAGAAGGAGCCCACGAGCTCGCCGGCCAGGACGGCGTTGACCGGATTGGTGACCAACGTCCCAACCGCAATCCCCGCGATCGACGACAGGACCCACGTGACGATGCCGATGCCAATCACGGCGTAGAAGAGGGCGCGCTTCGCGCCGTCGGTGAGTTGGCTGCTGCGGCGTAGCGCCTCCATCGGATCGACCTCCTCCATCACGACCACGGGGACCGCGACGTAGAGCATCAAGGAGACGATGATCCCCGGGATGATCAGGGCCAGGCCGGAGAACGCGACGGCGAGGGCGGTGACGAGGCTCACGACCAGCACGGCGCCCATCCTGCTGAACCCCTTCGAGAGGCAGTCGCCGAGGGAGGCGCGCTCCTGACGGAGGTCCTGGAGGACACCCCACGTGAGCGCCGCTGACAGCAGCGAGCCGAAGATGAGGCTGAGCCCAAAGGACACGCCCCAGAAGCGGTAGACGAAGCTGGGGTCCCCGGCCATGATCCCATCGACCATGACGTACTGCACGCCGACGACGGGCAGGTTGATCACCACCGCGAGCACCGAGAAGCTCAATATATTGCGGCCCCAGACCGCGAACGCCCCGTTGATGACGCGCCCCACGAACCCTTCCATCGATCGCCTCCTTCCATGCAGCCCATTGTCGAGTCTGCCGCATCTGGTCCTTCACGCGGAAGGGGGACGGCATGGCGGGCACTGTTTTGCGGCGTTTGCGAGGTCGCCGCCCGCGCCGCCGATGGTCGTTCGCTCGTCGGCGGCGTCAGCCAGCGATCGAGGCCAGCTCGTCGAGGCGCACGCCTTCGCGCTCCTCGCGTAGGAGGAAGTAGGCGACGGCGGCGGCGGCGGAGGCCGGGGGCATGAAGATCGCCCCCACGATCTGACCCACCACCAGAGCGTCCGTCGGGTTCGTCACCAAGGCGCCCGCGGCCCACGCCAGCCCCACACCGACGGTGCCGATGGCCACGACCGCGGCGAAGAGGGCGCGCCTCGCGCCGTCGGTGAGCTCGCAGCTGCGGTACAGGGCCTCCACCGGGTCGATGTCTTCCATCACGACCACCGGCACCGCCACGTACAGCATCATCATCACCATCAGCCCGGGGACGATCAGCATCGTGGTGGAGGCGCAGATCATGAAGCTGGAGACGAAGGTCACGACCAACACGGGTCTCGCCCGACGCAACCCCTTCGACAGACTGTCCGTGATGGGGGGCCGCTGTTGGCGTAGGTCCTGGAGGACGCTCCAGGTGATGGCCGCCGACAGCAGGGAGCCCAAGACGAAGCCGAGCCCGATGGCGATAGGCCAGAGCATGCTCATCTGCTCAGGACCGAGCCGCGCGAGCCCATAACAGACGCCGACTGCCGGTAGATTGATCAGCAACGCAAGCGCCGAGAAACCGACGATGTTGCGGCCCCAGACCTCGAGGGCTCCACCGATCACACGCCTCGTGAACCCGTCCATCGACTCCCTCCATTCCATGCCTGCCTCCGAATCTAGCGCGCTCGATACGAGCGTACAAAGGAGTGTACGGCCCCCAGGTGTCGACGGCGAGGGGCAGGGACTACGACTCCGAGTCTGAGACCGAGGGAGCG
>CAYOBQ010000272.1:0-8745 GCA_964402225.1 uncultured Nannocystaceae bacterium
CGAATCCGTGGCGATATCCGAAGATATCGGCAGGCTTCGCAACGCCGAAATCGGTTGGCGGGCGCGTGCAGCGCGCCGCGTCGCGACTCTGCCGCAGCGTCCTCGGTGTCCTGGCCCGAGGTGCGCCCCCGCTCGGGGTGGGCGTCGATGACCCGCTCGACCTTCCAGCCGAACAGCCCCTTCGGCGCGCCGGGCCCCGCGGTTCGCGGCGCGGGCTGAACGACCGCCTCCTCCAGCGCTGGCGGCCCCGGGAGCGGTAGCTCGATGGCCGCCACGCGTCCGTCGTAGGTCGCGACGTAGACCCGCGACGGGCCCGCCACGATCTGGCGCGGGGCGGTGCGCAACGAGACCATCCGCACCCGTCGGAGATCGATCGGGTCCACCAGATAGAGCCAATCGGCGGCGCCCGTGATGCCGAAGCCCGTCGCCAACAGCGCCCCGGCGTCGACGGGACCGATCGAGGCGGTGAGCGGCGGCGTTCGACCCACCACGCGACCCGTCTCGAGGTCGTAGGCCAGAAGCCAGCTATCTGGACGGTCGTCGAGATTGTGGGCCGCCACGTGCGCCACCGAGAGGTAGAGCCGGTCACCGCGGAGCGCGGCTCCGGCGAGGGGGTAGCGCCCCGGAGCGAGGTACCCGGGGAACAGGCAGCGGGGGCGGGCACCGGCCTCGGCGCCGACCACGCACAGCGCCCCCGGCTGCGTCGCCCCGCCGGAGAAGAACCTCAGGACCGCCCTCCCCTCGCTGGCGTGGACCAACTCGACCTACTGCGACCCGGGCCCGGCGAGCCGAAAACGCGCGCCATCGGTACACCGATAGGCGTCGATCCGAGAAGAGAGCCGCCCCCGGCCGCTGGGTACCCCGGTGAAGACATAGCCACCACCCGCGCCGACGAGCGCGCCGTCGGACGGGGCCTGCCACAATGTCTCGCCATCCGCCGGATCGATCGCGTGGACGACCAGCGTCTGCCGCGGTGGGTCACGGCGACGAGGCGCGCCCCGGGACAACCGACCACGGCGCCGGGCCCCGACCCCAGCGCGCGCTCCCACACCACCGCGCCGCTGATCGGGGCGTAGCCAACGAGCCGCGAGAGGCCCTCGCGGCCGAGGACCGCCACCCCACCGGAGACCGCCAGCCAAGGGCCATCGACCGAGCTCTTCGGTGCCTCGTGCCGCCAAGCGCGGCGCCCGGTGGCGGCGTCGAGCCCTAGCAGGTGGCCGTCCCAGCTCACGACCAAGACCCGATCACCCGACACCGCCATCGCCCGCGCCCCGGCCTCGGGGCCGGCGTCCACGCTCCAAACCGGACGCACCGAAGCCTCGGGGAGACCGGTGGGCTTCGCGCCGAGCGTCAGGAGGACGAGAGGGAGGAGACCGAGGCAGCGCACGCGCCTACGATCATCGATCGAGCCGCCACATACCATCCCCCTCGGCTCGATTCAACCGGCAGAAGAGGCGGACCCCGGAGGAAAACGTCTGAAAGTTCAACAACTTCCCTTGTCCGCGAGGGGGGCGCCTGCTAGTTTCCCATGGGTTGAAATCAGCTCGCGCGGTCACGCACCGACGATCTGTACGGAGGATGATTTGCACACGGATGAGCCCTTGAACGAGCCGGACGCGTCGAACGAGTTTCGCCAGCTCCTGGTGCACACCAAGCGACCGCAGTGGGGGTTGGCCATCCTCGCTTCCGCCAACGAAGAGATCCGTCAGTACCAGTTTCAGGACGGAAAGCTGCGCTCCTTCAAGCCGGCCTTCACGCACTTGTTCGAAGCGGTCGACAAGCCGCTCGACGTCGCGCTGCCGATCATAGAGGAGCTCGAAGCACGGGCCGACCGGGTGCTCGCGCGGAAGTCCCGTCCGCAGGCCGAGCAGTCGACGTCGGACACCAGCTTCACCGACCAACTCGCGCTCTTCGGGGCCTTCTACCCCGGCGGCTTCCCGGGCGAGACCTTCACCCACGAGTTTCGGTCCCCGCCGAGCGGGAAGAAGCCGCTCAAGCGCCACCTGGACAGCTCGATCGCCCGGGCCCAGGAGCTGCTGGGCAAGCAGCGCCTGGAGACGCTGCTCGGGGCGGGGCAGTTCGCCGATGTCCACAGCGCCGCGATCGCCACGCTGCGCGGCTCGACGCTGGTCACCCCCCAGGCACGCAGCGGCCTGGAAGCGCTCCCCCCGGAGGGCATCGAGAGGTTCGCCCTCTCGCTGCGTGACGTGCTCCACGGCGAGACGCCCTACGCCCACCGCTTCGCGGGGTTCGTCGCCGCGCTCACGCCGGTTGGGGCAGACTATCCGCATTGGTCGATGGCGACGGCGCTCCCGGCGTTGGTGGACCCGGTGAACCACATCTGCGTCAAGCCCGGTGCCCTC
The DNA here is from genome assembly GCA_964402225.1 of uncultured Nannocystaceae bacterium. GTDB lineage: Bacteria > Myxococcota_A > Bradymonadia > UBA7976 > UBA1532 > CAYOBQ01. The sequence goes on from CAYOBQ010000272.1 coordinate 2,364, forward strand.
CGCAAGCAGGCGCTTTGGATGGCCCCGCAGCTCCGCTACGAGCGGGTGCCCACGGCGGGGCTCTACGAGCGCTTCCGCAAGATGTGCCGAGACGTCGAGGGGCGCTTGCGCGAAGCGGGGCACGAGCCGCGCGACCTGATCGACGTCCGCGAGTTCATCTGGGTCACTCTGCGCCCGAAGGCGGCTACATTGCTGGCCGAAGCGAGGCTCAAGGTCGAGGCCACGGCGGGCCTGACTCTGGCCCAGGCGCTGACCCACTCGGGTTCCTGAAGAGGCCTCCGGTTCACCCCTGCCCACAACCCCAGCGTTGCACCGCATCGCCGGTGCAGACCGCTGGCGTCTGCCCTCGACGCTCCGATACAGCGTTGGGGTGAACCTGGTTTCACACCACGCCGTTTGACCCGGTGAGTCCACGTGCCTCCAGGGGTCCGTCAAAGAATGAGCCCATCTGGCACGCGAGTTGCGTACAGCCCCCGGGTGAGGGTCTAGAGGAGATACCAATGCACATTCGACAACTGCTCCATTTCGTCGCGGTCGCCGCCGCGCTCACCGTGCTCCCGGGCGCGAAGTCCGGCTGCGGAAGCGAGGAGGCGAAGACGACGCTCGCCTCCCCCGTCCAGGCGGTCACCACGGTCTTGCAGAGGGAAGGTGGCGTCGTCGACGCCGAGCTGGTGCTGGTCAGCACCGCGAAGACGCCGCACGTCTTCGTCGACACCGCCGACGCCGTACGGCTGCGGGTGCCCGGCGGCACCGAGGTGACGTTGCAGCTCGAAGAGGCCGGGCACTATCGGGCGTCCGGCGGCGACTTGAGCTACGCCGCCGGCGAGACCTACCGGCTCGGCTTCGAACTCGAGGACGACGACGCGGCCCTCGACGCATCGGGCGGCACCTTCGTCGCCGTGGCGGACGCCCCGGACGACGAGTGGAGCGCCGGTCTGGCAGTTCCCCCCGAGTTCGCGGGCGACACCGCGCGGGTCGAGTGGAGCCCCGCCTCGCGCTACGCGATCGTAACCGTTGCCCACGAGGGCGGCGCGACCTGGCGCAACTTCGACTTCCGCGACCCTGAGTTCGACGGCTCGAAGTGGGCCCGGCTGAAGAAGGGCGGGAAGCTCGAGTTGGGCGTCGATGTCTTCGCCGAGCCCGGCGCCTACAACGTCGAGATCTGCGTCGTCTCGAAGGTCAGCGACTTCGACACCGCGCTCTCGTCCGACCTCGGCGCCCTGAGCGGCTTCCTCATCGGCCAGTGTGGAGCACCGATCCCCGTCGCGGTGGAGTAGTCTTCTCCTCCAGGCCCGAGGACGGAGTGAGAATGAACCCGCGCTGGCTCCTGTGCTTGCTTCTGGTCGGCTGCGAGAAGGACGACGAGACCAACGTCGCGGCGTGCGAGACGCTGGCTGACTGCCCCGACGGCTTCCTGGCCTGCATCAACGGGCTCTGCTCACGGGACGCGCGACGGTTGCCCGACCGTGGCGGGGCGCCGCCTCCCCCCCGAGACGCGGGCTTCGTCCCGGAGCCCGACGCGGGGCCGGATCCCTGCGCGCCCTGCGAAGCCGACGAGCTGGTTTGCGTGGAGCCCGCCCCCAACGTCTTCGGGTGTTGCTCCGAGGAGGAGCGGGGCGTCGTCTTCCCGGGGCCGACCGCCGACTGCTGCCCGGCGGCGCACCTGGGCACCGTCTGGGCGGACGGGCAGACCGGGTGTTGCCCCGAGAACGCCACGCTGCCGGTCTTCGACGTGACGGGGGAGACCGCGTGCTGCCCAGCGAGCTCCCCCGCCGCGATCCGAGCGGATGACGGTGGTCGGATCTGCTGCGCCAACGACACCGACGAGGCGATCCGCTACCGCGACGGCGAGCTCGGCTGTTGCCCGCCGGAGCGGCCCATCCCCGCCACCACGGGGGACGGCGCCAAGCGCTGCTGCCCCGAGGACAGGCCGAACGTCGGCGTGCCGGCCCCTGGCCGCTGGCATTGCTGTGCGGACGGTCAGGTCGTCGTGATCTTCGCGGGCGAGGACACCGGCTGCTGCGATGAGGACCGCCCGGTCGCGTTGCTCGGTGGGGAGGATCTCCAGCTCTGCTGCGCCGAGGGCCAGGTCGTGTGCCCCGCTGGCGATGGATGCTGCGATCCGTAGCGCGCGAAGGTACGGTGGCGCCGTGCAACTCGGTGATGTCGAGATCCTCGAGGAGGAGGCGACTCCAGAGGCGCCTCCACGACGGCGGCGCCGGTGGACGCTGCTGCTCCTGTTCTGGGCGCTGTTGGGGACCGTCGCGGCGATGGTCCGCCACGGAGGGGGCGTCGCGACCCTCGACCCCGGTGAGATCGGCGTGGTCCAGACCGCCGAGGGCGTCCCTTTGCTCAGCGATCGGGTGCTCGAAAGCGCGGGGACCCACATCTATGTCCCGGTCCTGCAGCGCTTCGTCCACGTGGAGGGGCACACCCTCACGACGGTGGTGACCGGGGTCGCGCGTTCCCGCCGCGGCGCGGCGATCCCGTACAGCGATGGTGCTGTCCACCACCGGGTGCGGCCCGCGCGGGTCGCGGCGCTCGTGTCGACGCTCGGGCCGGAGGCCGCGGCCCGGGAGCGCTACGTCCAGAGCGCCGCAGCGCGCGCGGTTCGCCTCGCCCTCGGCGCCCGTGAAGCGACCGCCCTCGGAGACGCGGCGCCGATCCACGCGGCGGTGCGAGCGCGGCTCGAGGGCGCGCTGAAGGCACGGGGCATCGAGCTCGTCCGCTTCGTCCCCCCTTCGTGGCGTATCGATCCGGCTGTCGCCGACGCCGTCGCGCGGCTAGCGAAGGTCAGCGCGAAGGTGCACACCCACGAGGAGAGCGTCGGACAGCATGCCCGCGCGGCGGCGCAGCGGCGCACTCAGACCGAGTCCGAGCGCGCCGGGGCCCACGAGGCCATGCGCGTCGAGTTGGAGGCCGAGTTGGCGCTCGCCCGAGCGTCGCTGGCGGAGGCGCACCGGGCCGCCGATCTTCAGTTGGAGCGGCGGACGCGCGCGGCGAGGCTTCAACGGGACGAGACGCTGGCCCGTGCCAAGGGCAGCGACGCGGTGGCCCGACTCGAGGCGCAGGCGCTCGCCGCCAGGGTCGACGCCGTGCGTGGGCGCGGGACGAACCTCCTCGACAAGGCGATCGCGGACCACGTGCTCCCACAGCTCGGCGCGCGGTCGACGCCGGAGGGCGAGGCCGAGGTGCGAGAGTGAGGCGGCTCACGCGAACGCTGCTCTTCCTCGTCGGCGCCGTCGGGTTCGCCGCGGGCGTGGCCGTGGAGCGGGTCGAGCCGGGTGAGGCCGCGGCGCGCGACGGGCGGACGCTCGGACCCGGCCTGCGGTTACGGGTGCCGATGCTCCACGCGTGGACGGTTCGGCCGATCCGCGGGAGCTTGGGCTTCGGTCCCCCGAGCGAGCACCGTCTGGTGAGCGTGCCCACCTCCGACGGTCACCGGGTTGGCGTCGCGCTGACGGCGGACTGGCACCTGGTCGGCGAGGGGTCACTGCCCGCCGACCTCGCCGACGTGCGCGCGGCCCTCGGCACAGCGCTCGCCGATCACTTCGGCGGCCTGACGCTGCGCGAGGTCGCGACTCCTCTGACGCTCGAGCAACGCGCGGTCGACGCGCGGCCGGTCGTGGACGCGGGCCTGGCCGAGCTGAAGGTCGCCCTCGGCGCGATCCACGTACACGCGCTGCGGCTCCCACCGGAGACCGACGCCCGGATCCGAGGCGCGCTGCTCTCGGAGCTCCAGGTGGTGCTCGAGGAGGCGAACAAGGCGGCCGAGGACGCGCGGTCGACAGCGACGGCGGCGAAGGGGGCAGCGGGCACGGCCGTCGAGGCCGCCCAGCGGAGTTGGGATGACAAGGACGCGGAGGTCCGCCGCGCGCTCCAGTCCGAGATCGACGGGCTCCGCGCCGAGGCCGACGCCTACGCTCGGACGAAACGCGCCGAGGCCGAGGCCGCGGAGGCGCGGCTCCTGGCGGAGGGCAAGCTCGCGTTGGCGCGGGCCGCCGCGCTGAAGGACAAGCTCACGGCCGACGCGCTCACCGGAGAGGCCGGTCGGCTCCACACCGCCATCGAGGCGGCGCGCGCGTTCAAGGTGGGTGATCTCGACCCCGCCGTGCGCGGAAAGCTCACGACGATGGTCGCGTGGCGCCGGTTCTTCCTCGGCCGCGCCTCGCCACGGCGAGGGCCCTGAGGAGTTGCCCCGAGGTCGCACCGAGTCGTCGTCACGACGTTGGGGGAGCGACCGCTACTCGAACTCGACGGTGAGGGTGTAGGCGGCGATTGCGCCATCGCCGAAGCCCGCCACGACGATCTCGTAGTCTCCGGCCGCGATCGGTTCGCGGATCTCGGAGCACAGCCCGTTGGCGTCGTCGTTGAAGGCGACCTGCCGCCCGCGCTCGCCGTCCGCGGAGGTGTAGAGCGTGAGGAGCGTGTCGCCGGGGCAACCGCCCTGGCCGTCACTGGTGGCGATGCGCACGTTGCGCCGGCCATCGAGGCTGAGCAGGTAGCTGTCGCTCCCGCCCTGCTCGAACCCACCCTCGAAGGCACCGCCGGCGCTCACGTCGGGGATCGGGTCCGGGTCGCCGCGCCCCTCGATGGTCACCGACGCGACCGCGCTCATCTCGCGGCAGCAGTTCCAATACTCGTAGTAGTAGGTGCCCGGCTGGAGCTCACGGCGCAGGGACAGGCCGCGCTCGTTGACGAAGTTCCCCGTGCTGCTCGCGACCTCCTCCCACGGCCCGTCACGGGTGACCTGCGAGAGGCGCCAGTTCATGGCGGCCGCGTCATTGCGCCCGTCGAACTCCCCAGCGAGCACGATCGAGACGTGCGCTACCTCGTCGAGCCGGATGAGGTACCAGTGATGGACGCCGCCGTCCGGGAGCTCGATCGGGTACGCCTGCGTCCGCTCGAGCTCGACGAAGTCGAAGTTGTCGACCAGGCACTCGTGGGCCCGGCAGAAGGGGCGCTGCCCGACGTTACCCGCGCACGGGTTGTCGCACGCGCCGCAGTGGTGGTCGTTGTCGTCGATGTCGGTGCATTGCGGCGCGCCCTCATCGCCGCAGAGGATGCGGTCATCGTCGCGGCATGGGTTTCCGCAGACGCCCTCCTCGCAAGGCGCGAGGCGCTCGACGCGCGAGCAGGCCTGCTCGCAGCGGCCGCAATTCTCACTGTCGCCATCGAGATCGGTGCACTCGCCGTCGCAGGCGCCGAGACCGTCGCACTGGAGCGTGAGGCGGAGCTCCTCGCGGGTGCGGTGCCCGGCTTGGTCGAAGAAGATGGCCGTGAGCGCGCGGGAGGGCTCTTCACCCTGGCCGAAGCCGATCGGCTCGACCTGGTGGATCTCGTTCCAGGTGAGCTCGATCTCGTAGGCGCCCTCCTGACCGGAGGTGGCGAAGGCCCCATACGAGGCCCCCCCGGGGGACTCGAGCACCCCGCCGATGAGGTCATCGATGCCGTCGGGATCGGTCACGACGGCGGACAGCGTCACGCGTTCGCCTTCGGTGATCTCCCGGACGTTGGCGTTGAGCGTCAGGATCCTCGGCGCCTGGCCCTCGCCTTCGCCCTCGCCTTCGCCCTCGCCCTCGCCTTCGCCTTCGCCTTCGCCTTCGCCCTCGCCTTCGCCTTCGCCTTCGCCTTCGCCTTCGCCTTCGCCTTCGCCTTCGCCTTCGCCCTCCCCTCCATCCGGCACACAGATCCGCGCCGGCACGTCGCACATCTCACCGTCCGGGCAACCGCAATCCGCGGGGCACGTCGCGCACGACTCGGTGCCCACACACTCGCCATTCCCGCAGCACTGGCCACAGTCAGCCGCGCAGGTGGCGCAATCCTCGGTGTCGTCGCACATCCCGTCGCCGCAGTTGGCCGGGACCTCGACGCATCGCGCCTCGATGCTGCAGACCTCTCCCATCGCGCACGCCCCGCACGCCCCACCGCACCCGTCGTCGCCGCATTGGCGCCCATCGCAGGCCGCGGTGCACTGCGTCCCCGAGTCGCCACCGACGTTCACGTTGCCGTTGTCGTTTCCCCCGCCGCCACCACCTTGGGGTACGCATCCGGGAAGCAGGAGCAAGAAGCCGAGGATGAGCGAGCGAAGCATGGGCACCTCCAACGGTCGGGAGGATGCCAAGAGAGCACAACGGCGCCGTCCTCGTCGACCGGCAGCGTCCCAGGACGGTGCGGCAGACAAAACGACCAAATCCGAAGATCGGGTTATCCATTTAACCGGAGTAGGCTGGAGCGTTGAGGTACCCGCGAGCCGGCACGCACTATCCGAGGTCCGTGGGTGAGTTCCAGGCATGGTTCCGAACCGATGCGGACTGCCTGGACTATCTTGAGTGGTTGCGGTGGCCCGCGGGTTTTTCCTGCCCAGATTGCAACGATGATG
>CAYOBQ010000273.1:0-8745 GCA_964402225.1 uncultured Nannocystaceae bacterium
CAGATTTCGGAGGTCGCAGCGTAATCAAGCTGTCCGGCAAATCGGGGCAAGACCACTCTCGGTCGCGGTGCGGGCCCTCCACGAGCTCGTCGAGGAGCTTCCGGAGCTGGATCTGCGAAAGAGCGAGCTGTTGCGGGCCTGTCTCGACCTGCCCGAGCGCCTCGCCACCGCCCTCGACAAGCGGGTCGTGCTCGCCTGGGACGAGTTCCAAGCGCTCGCTCAGGAGAGCCGAACCGCGCCGTTGATCCCCGTGATGCGGAGCGTCTGGCAGCATCACGAGCGGGTCACGTACGTGGTCTCGGGCTCCGAGCCGACCCTGCTCCAGGAGATGGTGAACTCGCCGGAGGCCCCCTTCTTCCAGCACTTCACGATCTTGGAGCTCGGCCCGTTGCCGCGCCGCGACGCGGTCGAGCTCCTCGTCCAGGGGGCGCCACCGGACCGGCCAGTGCCGCGCGCGCTGGCCGAGCGGGCCGTCGATGTGCTCGGCGGTCACCCCTTCTATCTCCAGCACTTCGGCGACGAGCTCACGCGGGACACGCCGCCCTACGACGACGCCGCCCTCAAGGAGACGATGCAGCGGCTCTTGTTTTCGCCGACGGGACGCCTCGCCCTCTACTTCCAGGGGCGCTACGCCCAGGCGGTGGGCCGATCCACTCAGCTCGCCGCCACCCTCGCCGCGTTGGCGGGGGGCGCCACTCGTCTCACGGACGTCGCGAAGGCCGTCGGCGTGCCCTCGGGGGCAGCGGTGCGCAACCTCGTCCGCCTGGGAGACATCGTCGTCCGCCGCGAGGCGGGCGGCTACGCCATCGCCGATCCCGTCTTCGCCCTGTGGATCCGCTGGCGCTCCCCGGGGGGGACGGTGGTCCCCATGCGGGTCCTTGGTGACGAGGGCGAGCGGCGCATCGCCGAGCACCTCGCCGCCCTCGGCTTCGACCTTGTCTACCAATCCCGCGCCTCCCGTGGCGCCTTCGACCTCCTCGCCCTCCGCGGCGGTCGCGTGATGGCCATTCAGGTGAAGCGCCGCGCCCTGCCCCTGCGTTTCACGCCGGGCGAGTGGGCCCGCATGGAGGCCGAGTCCCGCCGCACGGGCTGGCGCTGGGTGGTGGCCGCGGTCGACCCCGACGACGACGCGGTGACGGTGCTCGATCCCGGGCGGGTCGAGACCCTCGCGCGCTCCCGGCGGCTCGGCGCGCCGGCCACCATCGAGAACCTGCTGCTCCGGATCGACGAGAACGACGAGCCGTGATCAGAGCGCGTCGAAGAAAGCCTCGAGGCGTTCGTGGATGGCCTCCCGCGTGTCTCGAAAGGCCTGGAGGCGTACCTCGTCGGGGGCAGACGCGGGGTCTGGGAGCGCCCACGAGAGGCGGGTCACCTCGCCCGGGAGTAGCGGGCACTCCTCCTCGGCGCAGAGCGTGATCGCGGTGTCGACGGACTCGATGGAGATCTCGTCGAGCCCCTTCGAGCGATGGTCGGGGATGTCGATGCCCACCTCCGCGAGGACCTCGACGGCCTCGGGGCGCACCCGGGTGGGCGCGCTGCCGGCGCTTTGCACCGTGATCCCGGGGGGGGCCATCGATCGGCCCAGCCCCTCGGCGATCTCGCTGCGCGCCGAGTTGGCCACGCAGAGAAAGAGGGTGTTCATCAGTCGCTCCCTCTCTTGATCCTGCGCAGGCCGGGACTTCAGTCTCGAGGCGCTGCTGCCGTAGGCTCGGGCAGGAGGTCAAGGATGCCAATCTACGTCTGGATCATCGGCCTGACGCTGCTCAGCGCCGTCGTCTGATCGTCAGGGCCCGCCCCGGACGGGGGACGGCACGCTGATCAGGTCGCGGGACTCCGCCATCACGAACTCGCGGAATGCGCGGGCCATGGCCGAGAAGCGTTTCCCCTTGCGCTGAACGATGTACCACTCGCGTGGGATCGGGAGGCCGTCCACGTCCAGCACCACCAGCCGGTCGAGCATCAGCTCGACCTCCATCGTGTGAATCGAGAGCACGCTGATCCCCAAGCCCGCCTGAACGGCCTGCTTGATCGCCTCGTTGCTGTTCATCTCCATGGTCCCGCGGAAGGTGCCGCCGCCGCGATCCGCGAAGAAGCGTTCCCAGGCGCGGCGGGTCCCGGACCCGCGCTCGCGCGAGATGAACGTCTCGTGGATCAGGTCCTGCGGCGGGATCCGGCGCCGCGACGCGAGCGGATGGTCCGGAGCCGCCAGGGCCACCAGGGGGTTGTCGAGAAACGGTGACGCCTCGAGGGCGAGGCCCGAGGGGGGCTGGCCCATGATCGCGAAGTCCGTGGTGTTGGCGGCAAGCGCCTCCAACAGCTTCTCGCGGTTGGTGGCGTCGATGTCGACGACGACCCCTTGGTGGCGCTTGCTGAAGACGCCGAGCAGCGTCGGGACGAAGTAGTGGGCGGTGCTGGCGACGGTGAGCGTGAGCTTGCCGAGGTGGAGCCCCCGCATCTCGTCCATCACCAGGCGCAGCTCGTCGACCTGTTCGGCGATCGAGCGGCTGTACCGCTGGACCTCGGCGCCGGCGTCGGTCAGAAAGACCTTCTTGCCGAGCCGCTCGAAGAGGGGCTGCCCCAGCTCCTCCTCGAGCTGTTTGACCTGCATCGAGACGGCCGGCTGGGTCAGAAAGAGCTCCTCGGCGGCCCGGGTGTAGTGGAGATGTCGGGCGACGGCCTCGAAGACCTGGAGCTGACGCAACGTGATGTCCATGCTGGATGATAAGGAATTCTTATGATGAAAAACAATAGCTGCCCGTTGCGGTTATCAGAAGGTCCCCATACGGTTCTCTCCGTGAACGCCGAAGAGCGGCGGAGTTCAGGGATTCATACCGAAGCCGGGAGGGCTCGAGAGCGATGGGAAAGACGTATAGCGCGGGGGTCAAGGACTACCGCGAGACCTACTGGATGCCGAACTACACGCCGCTGGATACCGATCTGCTGGCGTGCTTCAAGATCACCGCGCAGCCAGGTGTGCCGCGCGAGGAGGCCGCCGCCGCCGTGGCCGCCGAGTCATCGACGGGTACCTGGACCACGGTGTGGACGGACCTGCTCACGGATCTGGACTACTACAAGGGGCGCGCCTACGCGATCGAGGACGTGCCGGGGGATGACGAGTCCTTCTATGCCTTCATCGCCTACCCCATCGACCTCTTCGAGGAGGGCTCGGTGGTCAACGTCTTCACCTCGTTGGTGGGTAACGTCTTCGGGTTCAAGGCCCTGCGTCATCTGCGCTTGGAGGACGTGCGCTTCCCCATCGCCTACGTGAAGACCTGCAACGGGCCGCCCCACGGCATTCAGGTCGAGCGCGACATCCTCAACAAGTATGGCCGGGCGTTGCTCGGCTGCACGATCAAGCCCAAACTCGGCCTCTCGGCCAAGAACTACGGGCGCGCCGTCTACGAGTGCCTGCGCGGTGGGCTGGACCTGACGAAGGACGACGAGAACGTCAACAGCCAGCCTTTCATGCGCTGGCGGCAGCGCTTCAACTTCGTCATGGAGGCGGTGCACAAGGCGGAGGCCGAGACCGGCGAGCGCAAGGGCCACTACCTCAACGTGACGGCGGCGACGCCGGACGAGATGTTCAAGCGTGCGGAGTATGCCAAGGAGCTCGGCTCCCGCATCATCATGCACGACTACATCACCGGTGGTTGGTGTGCCAACACGGGCCTCGCCCAGTGGTGCCGCGACAACGGGATGCTGATGCACATCCACCGCGCGATGCACGCGGTGATCGATCGGCACCCCAAGCACGGCATCCACTTCCGCGTCCTGGCGAAGCTGTTGCGTCTCTCCGGCGGCGACCACCTGCACTCGGGGACCGTGGTCGGCAAGCTCGAGGGAGACCGGCAGGCGACCCTCGGCTGGATCGATCTGATGCGCGACCGCTACATCAAGGAGGACCGCAGCCGCGGCATCTTCTTCGATCAGGATTGGGGCTCGATGCCGGGTGTGTTCCCGGTGGCCTCCGGCGGCATCCACGTGTGGCACATGCCCGCGCTGGTCAGCATCTTCGGCGACGACGCCTGCTTCCAGTTCGGCGGCGGAACGTTGGGCCACCCCTGGGGCAACGCGGCTGGGGCCGCGGCCAACCGGGTCGCCCTCGAGGCCTGTGTGATGGACCGCAACGTCAATGGCAAGGAGGGGCTCGAGAAGCGTGGGGGCGACGTGCTGCGCGAAGCCGCCAAGCACAGCCCGGAGCTGGCCGCCGCGATGGATACGTGGCGGGAGATCAAGTTCGAGTTCGACACCGTCGACAAGCTCGACGTGGCCCACCGCTAGAAGGAGGAGGAACACAAATGAGTGAGATGCAGGACTACAGCTCGCGGGTGTCGGACCCGAATAGCCGGAAGTTCGAGACGTTCTCGTACCTGCCGCCGATGAGCCCCGAGACCATCCGCAAGCAGGTCGAATACATCGTATCCCGGGGCTGGAACCCGGCGGTGGAGCACACCGAGCCGGAGAACGCGACCGACTCGTACTGGTACATGTGGAAGCTGCCGATGTTCGGCGAGACGGATGTGGACACGATCCTGGCCGAGGCCGCGATGTGTCACGAGCTCAACCCCGGGAATCACGTCCGCCTCATCGGCTACGACAACTACGCTCAGTCCCAGGGCACGGCCATGGTCATCTACCGCGGCCCAATCAAGGTCTGACGCGGCCATGGAGCACGACCGCGACCCGTACCTCGTGGAGCGCGAGCCCTACTACCGGGCCGTGGGCAACGAGGTCGAGATGTACCGCGCCGCCTACGCGGCGAAGATGCCCGTGATGCTCAAGGGCCCCACGGGGTGCGGCAAGTCCCGCTTCGTCGAGTACATGGCGTGGTCGTTGGGCAAGCCGCTGATCACGGTGGCTTGCAACGAGGACATGACGGCCTCGGACCTCGTCGGTCGCTACCTGCTCGACGTCGATGGGACCCGGTGGCAGGACGGGCCGCTGACGGTGGCCGCTCGGATCGGCGCCATCTGCTACCTCGACGAGGTCGTCGAGGCGCGCCAGGACACCACCGTGGTCATCCACCCGCTGACGGATCACCGGCGCGAGCTGCCGCTGGAGAAGAAGGGTGAGGTCGTCCGGGCCCACCCGGACTTCCAGCTCGTGATCTCCTACAACCCGGGCTACCAGTCGTTGATGAAGGATCTGAAGCAGTCCACGAAGCAACGCTTCGGGGGTCTGGACTTCGCCTATCCTGAGGCAGCCATCGAGGTCGAGATCGTCGCCCACGAGGGGGGCGTCGGTCCGGAGGTCGCGGGCAAGCTGGTCCAGGTCGCCCAGCGCTCTCGCAACCTCAAGGGGCACGGGCTCGACGAGGGCATGTCGACGCGGCTTTTGGTCTACGCCGCGCAGCTCATCGTGGGCGGCATTCCGGCCGAGCAGGCCTGTCGGATGGCGCTCGTCACGCCGCTGACCGACGATCCGGATCTTCGGGACACGCTGGAAGCGGCCGTCTCGACCTACTTCTGATCCGCCGTCGAAGACCATGAACTCGGTCGATCTCCGCGCCTTCGTCAGTTGCTTGAACGACGCCGACGAGGCCCACCGAGAGGTGCTCGAGTCGTCCTACCACGAGGCGACGCGCATCCTGTCGCCGGGCGGGATGCACAACTACCTTGAGGGGATCCGGGCAATGTGCACGCTCAACCGCGGGCGGGACCTAGTGCTGACCTACGTGCAGTCGATGCCATCGGTGGCCCGCGAGGTGGGCGAGGACGTGGTCCCCGACGTGGTGACGGGCCTGATGAAGCTGTCCTCTCACACCTCGGGGACCGTCGTCGCGCTGACGATGGGGAACCTGCCGTTGGTGGCGCGGCGGCTGGGCGATCTGGAGGTCGTGAGGGGTTATCTGAAGCTGGTCCACATCCTGGCGGGCAAGGCGCCGCGCGGGCTGCGGCCGATGATGGAGAACCTCGACGAGCTGCTGGCCAAGCTGACGCTAGGGGGCCTGAGGCGCTGGGCGCTGTGGGGCGCCGAGGCCCATCGACGCGATCTGGACGGTCAGCTCGCCTACTTCGCGCTGGCCACGGAGGCGTCGCGCTCCGTGTTGCAGCGGGAGCGGCGGGGCACCCTCTTCGTCGACAACCAGCGTCGGCTCAACTTCTATCTGCGAGCGCTGTGGGGTCGCGCCTTCTTCATGCGCCCCACCTCCGGCGACTACGAGACGCGCCAGGGGCTGCGCCCCTACATCGACGACTTCCAGGTGTTGCTGCCCGACGCCTTCGACGCGGTCTACGGGATCGCCGGGGGCCAGATCTACCGGGCGGCGGCGGCCCACTGCGCGGCGCACCTCGTCTACACCCGGGCGGCGATCAGCAGCGAACAGCTCTCCCCGGCGCAGATGAAGATGGTCGAGCTCTTCGAGGACGCGCGGGTCGAGCACCTGGCGATCCGAGAGTTTCCGGGCCTCCAGAAGCTCTGGCTGCGGTTCTTCGAGGGCGCCGAGGCGGCGGAGCCCGAGCTGCACGAGGCGATGGATCTGATGATGCGCATGGCCCGGGCGCTGTTGGACGAGGCCTACGTCGACCCCGAAGAGATGATCAACGCGCTGGCCACCGACTACCGGGTGGCGTTGCTCGAGGACGCCCGCGCCGAGCATCTGGCCTGGACCTTCGGCGTGCGCTTCTACAACGCGTTGCGGGAGCGGGCCGCCATCCCGTCGTTGCAGATCCTCCAGGCCTGGCCGGTGCCCTACCGGGACGACAACCGCTATGTCTGGGCGTGCTCCGAGAACATCTTCGAGTCTCGCGGCTTCGACTACGTGCCGGGCCGCCCGGCCCAGGTGCGGCGCAAGGTCTCGATAATCGAGATGGCCAACGAGCTGGACGTGGAGAACGCTGGCGACGACGCGCAGGAGATCTGGACCTGCGAGACGGAGGTCTTCCCCTACGAGGACGAGGGTGTCAGCTACAACGAGATGGAGGGCAAGGAGCCCGTCTCGGACCCCTACCTGTACCCGGAGTGGGACTACCACGTGCAGCTCCATCGCCCAGACTGGGCCACCGTCGTCGAGCGCCGCCAGCCCCGGGGCGACCCCGCCGCGATGGACGCGATCCTGGAAGAGAACAAGCCCGTCGCCTCCCGTATCCGCCGCCTGATCGACGCCCTGCAGCCCCAGGGCATCGTTCGTCGGCGCGGCTACGAGGAGGGGGAGGCCCTCGATCTCGACGCCGCGGTCCGCGCGATGGTCGATATCCGCCGGGGCCTGATGCCCGATCCGCGCATCCACACAAGGATCACCCGCCACGTCCGAGACTTGGCGATCGTGCTGCTCCTCGACCTTTCGCAGTCCACCAACGACAAGGTCGGCGACATTCAGAAGGGGGACGTGGGCTACGAGGAGGCCCCCAGCATCCTCTCGCTGACGCGGGAGTCGGCGGGTCTGTTGGCCTGGGCGATCGACTCCATCGGGGACGCCTTCGCGATCCACGGCTTCGCCTCCGACGGCCGCCACGACGTGCAGTACTACCGCTTCAAGGACTTCGACCAGCGCTACGACGAGGACGCGCGCGCCCGGCTGGCGGGGATGCGCGGCGGCCTGTCGACACGAATGGGCGCGGCGCTGCGCCACGCCGGCCATCACCTCGGGAAGCAAGAGGCGACGAAGCGGCTGGTGCTGTTGGTCACGGATGGTGAGCCGGCCGACGTCGATGAGCGCGATCCGCAATACCTACGCCACGACGCAAAGAGGGCGGTCGAGGAGCTCGCGACCCGGGGCGTGCACACCTACTGCCTCACCTTGGACCCCCACGCCGACCGCTATGTGGCCCGAATCTTCGGCGAGAACGCCTACTCGGTCCTCGACAACGTCGAGCGCCTTCCCGAGCGCCTCCCGAACGTCTTCGCCGCGCTCACAGCCTAAGACACCGCGGCAGAGTCGCGGCGCGGCGCGCTGCTGTTGTATCTGCGCTAGAATGTGGCAGGCCCGGGACCGCCCACGAACCCGTCAGGAGAGCCAGAATTGGGGACGCTGGGGCAGTTGTCGACGGCGTCGGGAACGCCATCGTAGTCCCCGTCGGGCTCAGCCGGGGCGCAACTGCAGACTGCGATGTCGGCGGCCTGCTGGACGCACCACCAATCCCAAGTGTAGTCGCAGCAGAACGAGTCGAAGCCACAGACCGCACTCTGGCAAGAGTCCACCTCACAGCCGGGCGAGGTGTGGACCGCGCAGCAGAGTGTCGCAGTCTCACAGGCGACGCCCATCCCGTCGCCGTCGGCGTCGCTTTGGCCGGTGTTGGCGACCCCGGGACAGTTGTCGCAGGCGTCGCCAACGGCGTCGGCATCGACGTCGAGTTGGGCGCTATTGGGAGCGGAGGGACAGATGTCGCACGCGTTTCCTGCACCGTCGCCGTCGGTGTCGGCTTGGTCTGGGTTGGAGATCAGGGTGCAGTTGTCGATGCTATCGAGAGGCATCCGCGTTCACTTAGGGAGTTTTGCTCGTGAAGTCACGCGGTTAGAGGGTTGAAGATGGGCCGCACTTCGAATACGTCTTGAGCTTGGAACAACAAAGACGACCGAAGGAGGCCCACGGGATGCGCCCCCTGTGTCCGGGTTGTTGTCGCCTCACTTGGGCAGCTTGAACGCCGTCGTGCCGGACGCCCGACGACGACTTGGATAGCAACACCACAGGGGGTTGAGGAGGGGCGAAATGCCTCCATACTCAGCGAAGTTCAGAGCAAAGATGATCTCACCTCGGCGCAAGCCCCGACCGACAAGTAAGCCAACGTCGCACAATGTACATTATGT
>CAYOBQ010000274.1:0-8677 GCA_964402225.1 uncultured Nannocystaceae bacterium
CCCCCCCCCCCCCCCCCCCCCCCCCCCCCCCCCCCCCCCCCCCCCCCCGCCGCCGGCGCCGGGGTCGTTGTCGGGCGGTGGCGCGGGGTTGGGGGTGCAGCACTGGACGTGGTTCGGACCGGCGCAGTGTCCGGGCGTGCTCTGGCCCTGGCATTCGGCGACCGCGGTGCAGACGCCCGCCGCGCCGTTCGCTCGGCAGGCGTTCCCCACGCCCCGGTCACCGCCGCCGCCAGGGGCCGGCTGGCGTGGGGCCTCGCGGCGCCCACCGAACCACGCCGTGCGGCGATTGGCCGCGTCGGGCGTGATCTCGATGTGGAGGTGGTCGTGGTGGGCGTGGGAGCCGCCGTAGGCGCGGTGCCGCGGCGAGCGCGATGTGCTCCAGATGCTGCGGTCCCAGATGATGAGCTGGACCCCGATCTCCTCCGCGTTCTCGATGAGCCAATGGGCGATGGGGTCGCCGAGGTCGTTGTCCGCGCTGCCCCGATGGAGCGGCACGAAGACGTCGACGGCGCGGCCTACGGCGTGGACCGAGAGGCCGCGGCCCCCGCGGATTCGTCGGCACGCGTACCCCCCGAAGTTCCGGGCGCCGGCGAAGTTGGCCACGAGGTAGTCGCCGAGGGCGCGCGCGCCGGCCGTGAGGTTGCCGGTGCAGCCGCCGCTGGCGCTGACGCGGCGGACGCGTTGCCGGTCGCCGACGGCGCGCACGTCGCCGGGGAGCTGCCAGCGGCCCGGTCGCGCGGCCTTGGGGAGCACCTCGTCCTGGTCGACGCCCCACGCGTCGTCGTCGTGGCCCTGATGCTCGTCGCTGAATGGATCGACGAAGAACTCGACGCGGGCGAAGTCGACGGCCTCGGTCCCGCGCAGCCGTAGGGCGACGGCGAAGGTGTCGAGGTTCATCAAGGCCGCGGCCTGCTTCTCACCCTCCGCCGAGTACGACGGGAGCATCAACCACGGGCCCACGCTCCCGTCGGGGGCGAGGAGTTGGAACTCGAGGGCTGGCGCCTCCGTCCGGCCCGTCAGCCGCACGTCGATGGCGCGGAAGGCGTGGCTCGGCTCGAGCAAGAGGCCGTCGGCCGGCTCGGCCTCCGGGAGGGGCGTGTCGCGGCTCCCGAGGTAGAGCACCTCGCTGATGTAGGTGGGCTGGTCGACGGCGGTGCCCTCGATGGCCCCCTCGTCCTCGATCTCGATGTCGCTGGTGCAGGCGACCATCGCGACACCCAATAGGAACGTCTGAAACCTCGGCAACTCGAACCCCCGTGTCTCCGCGAGTCCAACGCCTTGCGAGGCGCGTGCCGGGGCGCGGGGCCCCGCGCGGGGGTGGTTATCGGAGCGCGCACCGTGGCCGGCTCGCCCCAGTGTGTCCTGCCTGTCTCAGGGCATCCTCCAACTGGCTGTGCCCTCGCGTCCGCAGGGATCGCGGACGGTGGCCGAGTAGACATCGCCCGTCCGGGGGTTCTGATCGAGCACCAGCAGGACCCCGTAGGCCTCCACCGCGCCGTCGTCGTCCGCGCTGAGCGGGTCGACCTGGCCCATGACCAGCGTGCGCTCGGCGAGCGTCCGGGTGCACGGGTCGCCGACGTCGGGGCAGTCCATGTCGGCGCGGACGACGGTGAACCGGACCTCGAGGACCTCGTAGCGTTCGAGGGCGGGGTTGGCGACGCGCACCGCCGCGAAGATGTGCTGGCCGCCCTGGGATCCGTGGTGCACCTCGAGTCGATCACCGATGCCCTCGAACCCGTCGTAGCCCTCGCCCACCCGGACCTCGAGTTCGCCCGCCAGGGTGCAGCTCGGATCGAGCTCGAAGGCCTCGGCCGCTCGGCAGGCGTACCGGTCGACCTTGCAGATGGTCGGCGGGGTGGGGATCACACACCCGGCCAGGCAGACGAAGACGGTGGCCCAGGCTCTCAAAACACGTACCCCGCGGCGAAGCGGGTGAAGGGCAAGACGTAGCGGGCGGGGTGGAGCTCGCAGGGGACTGGTGGCTCGGTCCACTCACAGCTCTCGTCGTTGAGCACGACGCCGTAGCCGAAGGCGGAGCGGAGCTGCCATGAGTCGCTCGCCATCCAGGAGAGCGAGACCTCGGTGTTGCCCCAGACGGCGTGATCGTAGTGCACGGCCCCCATCGCCGGCACGAACTCTCCGCCCGACAGGCCGACGCCGCCGCCGATCGAGACGGGGCCGCCCATCGTCTGGATCCGGGGCTGAACCGACCAGCTCCACCCCCCGGAGCCGAGCCCGGCGCCGAGGTTCACCGCCCACCAGGGCTCGGGCGCTACATCGAGGGCCAGCCCGAGCATCCCCGTGGGCGAGGCCAGGCCGAGCTGGGCTTCGGCGGCGACCAGCCCGTCCCAGGCGCCGGCTGGCGAAGCGAAGAGACAGTAAAGCGTGGCGGTGATGACGCGCATCGCCGCATACAAACCCACGACGCGGGGTCAGGGCAATACGCGGTAGCCCTGGGCCTCCACCGTCGTCTCCACGCTGCCCTCGACCTCGGCGCCGGGGGCGATCCAGATGCGGGCGGTCCGCGTCGCGTACTCCACCTCCGCCCGGACCACGCCAGGGATGTCCGACAGCGCGGCTCGCAGGTGCACCGCGCAGCTCTCGCAGGTCATCCCCTGGATCTGAATGCTCTGCGCGGTGGCGGTTCGCGAGACCGGAGGCGGCGCCGGCTCGGCGGGCAACAGCGAGGTGAGGTAGTCGGGGAGGAAGGCGAAGGCGGCGACGGCCACGGTCGCGGTCCCCAGGACGATGCGCGGGAGGCCCCCGCGGCCGAGGAAGAAGGCGACCAGCAACAGCGCCGCCGAGAGCCCCATCAGGGGCCAGCGCCAGGCCTCGAGGAACCCCGCGACGCCCGCGGTCGAGACGCCGAGGGCGATGGCCGTGAGGGGGAGCCAGCAACAGGCTGATGAGAGCACCGCCGCGACGATCGCCCCGACGGTCGAGGCCCGGGCCGCGGTGGGATCCGGCTTCGTCTCGGTCCGGCAGCAGCTCGATGGGGCGGGGATGACCGGCGCCTCCGCCTCCCGCACGCGCCGCACCTCGCCGAGGCAGCACCGACCCTCGGGGTTGGTGACCGTGCAGCGGTCGTCGCCGGCCTTGCACCGCGCTCGGATCGAGGCCTCGATGGCCTCGCCGTCTTCGGCGATGGATCGCGCGTCGTGGTCGAAGCAGTAGCAGACGGGGCGCTCGGGGTCGGTGCGCTTGCGGCCGACGGGCACCGTCAGGTCGGCCTCGGTGAACGCGAGACCGTCCCGGGGTCGGTACCACACGTTGCGGCACTCGAGGGTCTCGCAGAAGCGAAAGCCCCCGGTGTCATCCGGTGGGGCGCGGAGCAACGCGCGCAGCGTCTCCGGCTTGACGGCGCGTCCGTCCTTGGCGCAGCCGGGGCAGGGCGTGGTGGGCAAAGCGACCATCTCTGAACTGAGGATGCCTCCTGTACCACGGTACAGTTTCAAGGTTTTTCGGTCGCGGTCCGTCACCGCCCCGTGAGATCGTCTGTCGATGATCCGACCGGAAGCGGCGCGCCTGCTGGACAACCTGGAGCGAGTGATCCTCGGCAAGCGCGAGGAACTCACATTACTGTTGGTAGGCGTCTTGGCCGAGGGCCATGTCCTGCTCGAGGACGTCCCGGGGGTGGGCAAGACCACCCTGGCGCGGGCGCTCGCGCGCTCACTCGAGCTGGACTTCAAGCGGGTGCAGTTCACGCCGGACCTGATGCCCACCGACATCCTGGGCGCGACGGTGCTGCGACCCAGTGACCACGGCTTCGAGTTCCGGCCGGGCCCCGTCTTCACCCACGTGCTGCTCGCCGACGAGGTCAACCGCGCCTCTCCGCGGACCCAGTCGGCGCTGCTGGAGGCGATGAGCGAGCGGCAGGTCACCAGCGACGGCGAGACGCGACCGCTCCCCGCTCCGTTCTTCGTGGTGGCCACCCAGAACCCCATCGACTACCAGGGCACCTACCCGCTGCCCGAGGCGCAGCTCGACCGCTTCCTTCTGCGCGTCTGCCTGGGCTACCCCGACGCGGATCACGAGCAGCAGATGCTCTACGGCCAGCAGCTCGCGCACCCGCTCGATGCCCTCGAGCCGGTGGCCGACGGCGAGGCGCTGCGCCGGATGCAGGCCGAGGTGCGCGCCGTGCGGGTCGAGCCGGTCGTCGCGGGCTACCTCCTGGAGTTGGTCCGCCGCACGCGGGACCACGCCGAGCTGGCCTTGGGCGCGAGCCCACGCGGGAGCCTGGCGATGTTCCGCGCGGGGCAGGCCCGGGCCTGGATCTCGGGCCGCGACTACGTCACGCCCGACGACGTCCAGACCCTCGCCGAGCCGGTGCTCGCGCATCGCCTCGAGCTCAGGGCACAGGCCAAGTACGCGGGGCGCTCAGCCGCTCAGGCCATCGACGAGATCGTCGCGGCAGTGGCGGTGCCGACCTGACGGATGGATCTGCGTGAGCTCAACTACATCCTCATCCCGAAGTCGTCGGAGAGCGTCGACAACTTCCTCGAGAGCCGCGCAGGCCGACTCCTCAAGCCGTTGGTCGGCCTCGCCCAGTCGAGCACGGTCGAGGGGCAGGTCCTGCTGGTGGTCACGCTGGTCACCGGCGCCGCGGGGGTCGACGTCACCTTCTCCAACCTCTACCTCGTCTTCTGTGGGCTCGCGGGGCTGATCGTCGCCGCCCTCGTGTGTCGGCCCTTCGCCCGCCTCGATGGCCTGGATGTGCGCATCGAGCACCCGCCGCGGGTCGCCGCGGGCCAACCGCTCTCATTCACGGCCGTGCTGCGCAACGACGCCGACGTGCCCCGGTACGCGCTGCGCGTCCGCGGACCCTTTCTGCCCTGGGACGGCACCTGGCGTGTGCGGCGCCCGTCGGTGGCGGTGCTTGAGCCCGGACGCACGGCGCGCGTCGAGCTCGTCGCGCAGCTCGACGTCCGCGGCGAGCGCTACGTGGGGCGATTCTGGGGCTGCTCCGTCCGCCCCCTCGGCCTCGCCGCTGGCGAGCGCGTCTACAGCGAGCGGGTGCGGGTCACGGTCGTCCCGCGGGTCTTCCCGCTGTCGGGGCTCGCGGCGCCGCCGGCGATTGACGAGCCGCCCGAGGAGCGCGGCCGATCGCTGCACACCGGCGAGTCCTTCGAGCTCCTGGGTGTGCGGCCCTACCGCGCCGGTGACCGCATCCGCGACTTGCACGCGCGCTCCTGGGCGCGGCTGGGGCAGCCGATGGTCCGCGAGTACCGCCGGGCGACCCGGCGGCGCGTGCTGGTGCTCCTCCACACCGAGGCGCGGTCCCCGCAGCGTGAGGTCTTCGACGCGGCCGTGGATCTCACGGCGTCGCTGGTCGCCTGGGTCCTGGAGCAGGAGGCCGCCGCGGATCTGCTCGTCGCCGGCGAGCGCAGCCTCGAGATGCGGGTCGGTGAGGAGGGGCTCGCCCTCGAGGCGGCCCTCGACGCGCTGGCGCCGGTGTCCGCGAGCGTCGCGCCGGTCGACGCCTCCGCGCTGCTCGGCGGACGCCTTGACCACGTCGGCGCGGCGCTGTTCGTCTTCGCCGGCTGGGACGCGGAGCGCGCCTCGATCCTCGCCCGCGCGCGCGCCGCCACCCGGCACGTGCGGGCCTTCGTGGCCACCCACCGCAAGTCCGAGGCGGCGGCGGCGCGGGCCCTGGGCGTGCGGCACATCGGGCCCTCCGACCTCTCCTCCGAGGTCGTCGACCTCTCGTGAGCCGCGCCGCCGTCGCCGCCCGCACCTTCGCCGTGAGCGTCCCCGCGTGGGTGCTCGCCTTCAGCGGTGAGCGCGGCGCGCTCTTCGGCGTGCTCTTCGCGTGTGTGTCCCTCCTCGCCGGTCGGATGGGCCCGCGCGAGGCCCCCGGCGTCCTCCTGCGGCTCGCCGCGCAGCTCGTCGGTTTAGCGGTGGCCCTCGCTGTACTGGCGGTGGCGAGCGCCACCCGCCCCCGCTTCGGGGTCTTCTTCACCGTGGCCTGGCTGGCCATCGCCGCCCCGCGCCTCTTCTGGCGTCTCGATGCTCGGGGACACGCCATCACGCTGGCCTTCGCCTTGCTGGCCTTGATGGGCCTCAGCCGGGCGACGACCCGCCCCGCCTTTGGCCTCGCCGTCGCGGCCTACCTCGCCGCGGCCTTGCTGGCGACGATGCGCGCGAACCGGGGCAACGCCAGCATCCTGCGCCACCCGCGCGGGTTGCTGGCGCCGCTGCTGGTGGCCTTCGTCGTGGCGGGGGCCACGATGGCCGGCCTGGGCTGGGGGCTCCCCGCCGCCGAGCCCGCCGTGACCCAGGCGTTGCACCCCTATCTCATGGGAGACGGCGGCGCGACCTCGGGCTTCGGCGACGGTGAGATCCGCCTCGGACACGTCTCCGACATCACCGAATCCGACGAGGTCGTGATGCGCGTCTTCGGCCGCGCCGACCACCTCCGGGGACAGGTCTACGCCGAGTACGCCACCGGCCGGTGGCGCTACCGCAAGCTGCCGGTCCCCGACGAGACGGTCGAGGGCGGCCGCGTCGAGCTGGCCGCCGGCGACGCGGAGCGCAGCGTCCGCTACGAGGCCGAGCCCAGCGCCGGCCAGGTCTTCTTCGCGCCGCTGGGCACGCTCTCCCTCGAAGGTCTGCCCTGGGCCGTCCGCGACCCCTACGGCATCGTCCGCGTGCCCCTCGCCGCCCACGGAGACGCGCGCGGTTGGAAGACCACCAACGGCCGCGTCCGCGAGCAGGCCATCGCGCGCCCGATCCCCCTCGACCGACACATCCACCCCTACCGCGGGCGCCTCACGAAGCATCAGGTCGAGCGTGAGGAGGCGCTGGGGGCCATCGCCCGCGAGTGGACCGAGGGGGCCGAGACGGACGCCGCCAAGATGGAGGCGATCCGCCGTCGCCTCGCGCGGGACTACGCCTACACGCTGAAGCCGGAGCGCACGCGGCGTGGAGATCCGACGTTGGCGTTTCTGCGGGAGTCCAAGAAGGGGCACTGCGAGTACTTCGCGAGCGCGACGGTGCTGCTCGCCCGCGCCCTCGACATCCCGGCGCGCCTCGTCACCGGCTACCGAGTCTTCGAGTACAACCCGGTGGGGGCCTACTTCGTCGTCCGCAGACGCGACGCCCACGCGTGGTCCGAGGTGTGGATCGACGGGCGCTGGCAGACCCACGACACGACGCCCCCGGGGACCCTGGTGGGGGAGAGCCAGCGCGAATCGGGGTTCGTCGAGGCCTGGTTCGACCTGGTCCGTCGAGCGTTGGGGGCGGCCTTCGAGCGGCTCGCGGCCTTCACCCTCCTGGAGACGGTCGGGGCCGCGGGGCTCATCGGCGCGCTGCTGTTGGTGTGGGTCGTCGTCCGGCGGCGACGCGAGCCGACGTCCGCCGCGGCCCGGCTCGAGCCCTTCGAGCTGCTCGACACCCTCGAGGCCCACTTCCGGCGTCGCTTGCACGTCGAGCGCGCGCCCCACCACACGTTGGCCCGATATGCTCGGACGCTGCGCGATGGCGGGCACCAGGAGGAGGCGGCGCTGGTCGAGGCGTGCGCCGCCCTGCGCTACGGGAGCGAAGGGGACGCACAAGCGCTGGCGGCGCTGGTGGCGGCCTACACCAGGTCGCGGTAGAGGCGGGTCGACAGGTAGCGCTCGGCGCAGGACGGGAAGAGCACGACGACTCGCTTGCCCTCCATCTCGGGGCGTCGGGCGACGTCGATGGCCACCTTGCAAGCCGCCCCGGAGCTGATCCCGGCGGGGATGCCCTCCTCCCGCGCGAGGCGCCGGGCGAAGGTGATCGCCTCGTCGTCGGTGACGCGGCAGACCTCGTCGACGACGCCGCGGTCGTAGTTGTCGGGCACGAAGCCGGCGCCGATGCCCTGGATGGCGTGCATCCCGGGGCGCTTACCGCTCAACACGGCGCTCGTCGCGGGCTCCACCGCGATCACCCGCAGGTCGGGGTTGTGTCGCTTCAGCCCGCGGCCGGTCCCGGAGATCGAGCCTCCGGTGCCGACCCCCGCCACCAGCGCGTCGATCCGACCGCCCGTGTCTTCCCAGATCTCCACCGCCGTCGTGCCCTCGTGGGCCGCCGGGTTCGCGGTGTTCGAGAACTGATGGAGCACGACGGCGCCCTCGAGCTCCTTGGCCAACGCGTAGGCTCGCTTCACGGCGCCGTGCATCCCTTCGGCGGTGGGCGTCAGCTCGATCTCGGCGCCGAGGCCGCGCAACAGCGCCCGGCGCTCGATCGACATCTGCTCGGGCATCGTGAGGATCAGCCGGTAGCCCTTCACGGCGGCGACGAAGGCCAGGGCGATGCCGGTGTTGCCCGACGTTGGCTCGATCAAGACCGCGCCTTCGTCGAGCCGCCCCTCTGCCTCGGCGGCCTCGATCATCGCCAGGCCGATGCGGTCCTTGATCGAGGACAGCGGGTTGAAGAACTCGAGCTTCGCCGCGATCTCGGCGCCGCAGCCTTCGGTCACGCGGTTGAGGCGCACCAGGGGCGTGCGCCCGATGGTCTGCGTGATGTCGTCGTAGATGTGAGCCACGCCTGGGAATCTACCACTCCGGGGGCCGGATTTGCGGAGGTGAAACACGTTTCACTTTGGAGGTGGAACGTGTTCTACTTTTCCGCGCTGGTTGGTCGGAGTCGTCGATGAGCTTTGGGTGCAAATCCCAGATCTGCGGTCGTCTTTGGAGAGGCTGTCAGCTTTCAG
>CAYOBQ010000275.1:0-7829 GCA_964402225.1 uncultured Nannocystaceae bacterium
GGCCGGCGGGCACGCACATCACTTGGTCGCTTGGTCTGCCGCACCGTCCTAGGACACCGCGCCGCGTCGCGACTCTGCCGCAGCGTCCTAGCGTCGAATGCCCAGGAAGAGGCCGTCAGGGGTGGGGATGCACACTGTTTCGAAGGCCGCCCGAGAGTCCTCGTGCATGTGGCGGACCGACGTCGCGGCCTCGTTCTCCGGTTCGAGCAGCTTGCCGAAGTAGTAGGCGTTGTCCGCGAGCAGGAGACCGCCGGGGCGTACGTTCTCGGCGGCCCACGCGGCGTAGGTCGCGTAGCCGGCCTTGTCCGCGTCGAGGAAGACCGCACAGAAGGGGCCCTGCTCGGCGAGGGGGCCGATGGCGTCGGCGCCTCGCGCCTCGATGACCGTGACGCGCTCCGTGAACCCCGCCGCCTCGATGTTGGCGCGGGCGACGGCGGCGTGGCTCGGATCCGCCTCGACCGTCCACAGATGACCATCGGGGGGGAGCGCGCGGGCCATGCGTAGGGCGCTGAAGCCGGCCAGCGTGCCCAACTCCACGACCCGCCGAGCCCCCGCGAGGCGAAGCAGCAGCTCGAGCAGCCGCGCCTCGGACGCCGAGACTTGGATCGCGGGCAGCCCCTCGCGCTCCGGGGCGTCGAAGGCACGCCTCAACGCTTCGTCGTGGGGCGCGTGCACCGCGTCGGTGTAGCGTGTGATCTCGGCCTGTGCGTACCGGGCGCCGTCGCGGGAGTCGAAGTCGGCCATGCGATCGAGCCTACACCTGGTCCGGCCGAATGGGGTATCACTCCTGCCCACCACCTCGGGGAGACGGCGATGCGACGGGGAATCTGGATCTTGGCGGCTCTGGGATTGATGGCCTGCGACGACGGCGGCGCCTCGGGCGGGGGTGACTCGTCGGAGGCCGGCGTCGCCGACTCAGGCGCCGATAGCGGGGAGACGGCGCCGGACGCCGCTGCCGCCCCGGAGGGGGCGATGTTGATCCCGGGCCTCACCGCGCCGGTGGACGTCCGTTTCGACGACTACGGCATCCTGCACGTGAAGTGCGCCGTCGACGACGACTGCCTCGCCGCGCAGGGCTACTACCACGCGGCCCATCGCTTCGTGCAGATGGACATCGGCCGGCGTTTCCCGACGGGGCGCCTGGCGGAGCTCGTCGGGGCGGTGGTGCTCGACACCGATCGCGGCACGCGCCACACGATCGCGACGCGCACGGGAGAGAGCGTCGCGGCCCAGATATGGGCCACCGCCGATGCGCCCACGCGCTCTGGCCTCGAGGCCTACACGCGGGGCGTCAACGCGTGGCTCGACGATCTGAAGGCGGGGCGGCATGGTGCGGCGCTCCCCGACGAGTACGGGTTCTCGCTCATCGGCGAGCCTCGGCTCGACCCCTGGGAGCCGACGGACAGCATCGCGGCCACGCTCCTCGTGGTGCGGCAGCTCACCGACAGCTCCGGTGACGACCTGTTCCGTGGCGCGATGCTCGCCGCGCTCCCGCCGGCGCAGGCCTTCGACCTCTTCGGCCTCATGCCGCCCTCCCGCAGCACGGTCCTGCCTCGCGAGGACGAGGACTCCGCGTCGGCGCCCGCGGAGTGGTGGCGCCTCATCGACGCCCACCTCGAGCTGCGGCCCGCCCGTGATGCGTTGCTCGCCGCGGCGCGCCACGCAGGGCCGCGCGCCCCGCTCTCGGACGTGGACTTCGGCTCCAACAACTGGGTCGTGGGGCCGAGTCGGTCGGCCAGCGGCCACGCGCTGCTCTCGAATGACCCCCACCTGGGGCTGTCCACGCCGCCTGTCTGGTACCTCGTCAACCTCGAGTCCGAGGCCGGGCTCCACGTCGCCGGGGCCTCCATGCCGGGGATGCCGGCGGTGGTCATCGGTCAGAACGAGCACCTCGCGTGGGGCTTCACGACCACCTTCTTCGACACCGCCGACGTCTACGTCGAGCAGCTCGCCCCGGACGGGTCCGGGGTGCTCCTCGACGGCGAGGTCGTGCCCTTCCTCGAGCGGGAGTTCACCTTCGAGCGCAACGACGGGGAGCCGCTGGTCGAGACCATGGCCTACGTCCCGCACCACGGCCCGGTCCTGTCGATCGACGAGGAGGCGGGGGTGGCGATCACGATGCGATGGGCTGCGCAGGACGCCGACACCGACGTGAACTACCTCGGCGCGCTGGCCCGCGCGACCAACCTCGAGGAGGCCAGGGATGCTTTGACGAACCTCACGACCATCGGCCAGAACGTGGTCGTCGCCGATCGGGGGGGCCATATCGGCTGGTTCCCCTACAACCGTGTGCCTCGGCGGCCCTGGGCCGGCATGGAGCGGGCACCGTTTCTGCCGTTGCCCGGCGATGGGAGCGCCGAGTGGGGCGATTGGGTGCCCTACGAGGATCTGCCGCAGGTCATCGATCCCGAGGCCGGCTACGTGGCGACGGCGAACAACGACATGACCGGGGCGCTGTGGGATGGCGATCCGGCCAACGAGGGCCAGCTCGCGCTCCAGGAGTCGACGGCCCTCGGCTATCGGCACGAACGCATCGTGCAGCGCCTCGAGGCGAGCGACCAGCACACCGTCGACAGCATGAACGACATCATGGCGGACGTGCGCTCGCTGGCTGGCGAGCGCCTGGTGCCGCACCTGCTCGAGGCCAGCGATGGCGCCGACCTCGGTGACGGGGGTGCCCTTCTGCGGGGGGCCCTCGAGGCCTGGGACCTGGAGTGTCCCAGCGGCCTCGATGGCATCGATCCCGACACCGCGGCGCCGACCGACGATCCTGGCGTCGCCGCGGCCTCCGCCGGCTGCATGGCTTTCCATGTCCTGCTACCGCGGTTGCGTCGCGGCGCCTTCGCCGACGAGCTCTTCGCGGCGGGGTTCGACGAGGGCAGCGTCCCCGGCTACCGCCCGCTCTACAATCTGCTGTTGCGCGCCCCGGACATGGCGGTGGGCGATGTCTGGTGGGACGACGTGTCCACCGAGGAGGTGGTCGAGGGCCGGGCGGACATTGTCGTCGCGGCGATGCGCGACGCCGGCACCTTCCTCACCGCGCAGTTCGGAGACGACGTCGGCGCCTGGCGCTGGGGCCGGCTGCACACCATGTCGCTGCGCGCCCCGCTCTTCAGCGACGCCGGAGTGAGCAGCTACGACCACGGCCCCTTCATCAACGACGGCGGCTACTACACGGTGGACGTCGCCAATCCCAGCGGGAGCAACGGTGACCGCTACACGCAGCGCGCCGGCCCGTCGATGCGCTTCGCCTGTGAGGCGCCGGCGGACACGCCCGTCCGGTGCACCATCCAGCTCCCCGGGGGCCAGCGGCACTTCCGCGACTCGCCACACTTCGATGATCTGCTTCGGAAGTGGCTCGTCAACGAGCCCATCCCGCTCATCGCCGACGTGTCGGAGGTCGAGCCCACGCTGGTCTACCCCACTCCAAACCCGTGATCCGCGACGTGCCCCACCCTCGAAGCCTCTGCCACCGTTGCCAGGCCGCTCGCTTCGGGGGCAACGCTCGCGGGAGCACCTTCGTACGCTGTACGGCGCTCTCGACGAGGTACCCGGCGCAGCCCGTCGTCGAGTGCGAAGCCTTCAACGACGCGCGCCAGAGCTGGGCGGCGCCTGTGCGCAACCGCGACGCCATCCTGGAGGTGCTCCGCCGGGTGCTGCCGTCGGTGGGCCTGGTGCTCGAGGTCGCCAGCGGCACCGGGCAGCACGTAGCCCACTTCGCGCAGCAGCTACCGGATCTCGAGTGGCAACCCACCGATCTCGACCCCGAGAGCCGCGCCAGCGCGCGGGCCTGGACCCACGCCCTCGGCCTCGTGAATGTACGCCCGCCGCTGGCCCTCGACGTCACCGACCCAGGGGCCTGGCCGGTGGCGGCGGACGCCATCTTCTGCGCGAATATGGTCCACATCGCCCCCTGGGCCTGTTGTCTGGGCCTGCTCGACGGCGCCGCCCGTCTCCTCCCAGGGGGCCGACGCCTCGTGACCTATGGTCCCTACCGGTTCGGTGGCCGCTTCACGGCGGAGAGCAACGCCCGCTTCAACGCTTCGTTGGAGGCCCGCGACGCGAGCTGGGGCGTGCGGGACGTCGACGACATCACCCGGGAAGCCGTGGCGCGTGGCTTTGACCTCGAGGAGACGGTGGAGATGCCCGCCAACAACCACCTCCTCGTGTGGCGCCGGGGGCCGTAGCCGTCATCGGTCGCGCACCCGGAGGACGCCCATGATCTGGGGGCACTCGAGCTTGGGGAAGGGGTCGGGCCAGGGCTCGAGACGCTCGATGGCGAAGCGTGGCTCGAAGATGGCGCGCAGGTCGGGGATGTTGGTGCCGAAGGGCGGGCCGCCGCCCTCGAAGTCGAGGAAGGCGCCGGCCACGGCGCCGCCCGGCCGGAGCAGTCGACCGGCGACCTCGGCGTAGTCCGGCCACCGCTCCGGGTCGAAGGCGCAGTAGCAGGTGTGTTCGGCGACCACGTCGAAGGTGCCCGTGAGATCGGCGGGCGGGTCGAAGAGATCACCCTCCCGGAGCTCGACGCGGGGGTGGGCGCCGATTCGCTCCGCGGCGAGGGCGATGGCCTCCGCGGCGACCTCCAGGCCGACGACCTCGTAGCCGAGGCCGGCGAGGGCCTCTACGTCCCAGCCGTAGCCGAAGCCGGGGACCAGGACCCGCGCGGGGGGGGCCGTGGCGAGGCCGACGGCGTGGGCGACGGCGGCGCTCGGCGCCCCGAGATCCCACGGGGTGTTTCGTTCGCGGTAGTGCTCGTTCCAGGTCATGGGCGTCTCGCGACGACGACCAGGCGCTCGGCCGTCTCTTCGATGAAGGGGGACTCGTCGAAGTCGCCGAAGAGGTGGGCGAGCGCGAGCCCCGCTGAGTCCAGCATCGCGGGGACCTCGCCGGCGACGAGATAGTGGTGGTCCAGGGTGTAGCTGGTCCGTCGCGACGGGCCGCTGCCGTGAAGCTCGTGGTCGTAGGTGACGGCGAAGCGACGCGACTCGGGGAAGTGCTCGCCGCTCTCGAAGATGTCGATTCGGTCGTCGTCGTCGTCGTACACCGTCGTGAGCCACTCGGGCTCATCACCGCCCGCCGGCAGCTCCGGGTGCACCAGATAGCCGTCGAAGGCGAAACGTCCACCGGGGGCCAGATGCCGGGCGACGCAGCGGAAGCAGTCGAGGACGGCGTCGTCGTCGGGTAGGCAGTAGAGCCCCGTGTAGGGGACGATGACGCGGTCGAAGCGGCGGCCCTCGATGGCGAAGCTGCGCATGTCGCCGTCGCGGACCTCGAAGCCCGCGCAGGCGGCGCGCATCCCGGGGTGTGGCTCGATCCCCACCACGTCCGCCCCGTCGGCGGCGATAGGGCCCGCGATACGACCCGCTCCGCAACCGAGCTCGAGGACCCGTCCGGCGCCTCGGCAGAGCCGACGATAGAAGGCGAGGTCACCGGCGTTGCCGCGGTGGACGAGTCGATAGAGGTCCGCGTCGAACATCGGTGGATGGTAGCCTCCCGCGCATGACAGCGCTCCCCTTCTCCGTCGTAGATCGCCCGGCCTTGGTCGGCATGGTGCATTTGAAGCCGCTCCCCGGCAGCGCTGGCTGGGCCGGTGACATGTCAGCGGTCATCGACGCCGCTGCCCGCGACGCCGAGGCCCTCCTCGAGGGGGGGTGCGACGGTGTGGTCGTCGAGAACATGGGTGACGTCCCCTACCTGCGCGCCCACGTCCACCCCGAGACGGTGGCCGCGATGACGCTGGCCACCGCGAGGGTGGTGCTCTTCGGGGTCCCCGTCGGCGTGCAGATCCTCGCGGGGGCGAACCGGGAGGCCTTGGGCGTGGCCGTGGCGGCGGGGGCGGGCTTCGTCCGCGCCGAGGCCTTCGCCTACGCTCACGTGGCCGACGAGGGCTGGCTCGAGGCGTCCGCCGGCGAGCTGCTCCGCGCCCGCCGCGCGCTGGGCGCCGAGGTCGCGATCTGGGCCGACGTTCGCAAGAAGCACGCCGCCCACGCCGTCACCGCGGATCTCTCCCTGGCCGACATCGCGAAGGGCACCGCCTTCTGCGGCGCCGACGCCCTCGTCGTGACGGGGGCCGCGACGGGGGAGGCGACGGATCCCGCCGACGTCGCGGAGGCCCGCGCCGCGGGACTACCGGTGGTCGTCGGCTCCGGCGTCGATCCCGACAACGCCGCGGGCTTGGGCGCCGACGCGCTGGTCGTCGGGAGCTGGATCAAGGTCAGCGGAGATTGGCGCAACCCCGTCGATGTGCGCCGCGTTCGGAGGCTACGCGAAGTCCTCTAGTCGCCAGGTCGACCAACCGTCGAGGGGGCGCGCGCCGAGCGTCTCGTAGAACCCGATCGCCGGCGCGTTCCAGTCCAGCACCGACCACTCCATCCGGGCGCACCCGCGCTCGCGGGCAAGCTCCATCAGCCGTGACAACAGTGATCGACCGTAGCCGCGGCCTCGCGCCGCGGGGGTGACGTAGAGATCCTCGAGGTAGAGCCCGCGCCGCCCGCGCCAGGTCGAGTAGTTGTGGAAGAACAGGGCGAAGCCGACGGCGGCGCCGGCGTCCTCGCAGATGAGGCACTCGAAGGGAGGGCGCTCGCTTCCGAGTTGAGCGCGAAGGGAGGCGGGCGTCGCCTCCACGGCGTCCGGTTCGCGCTCGTAGGCGGCGAGCTCGCAGACGAAGCGGTGGATGGTCTCGGCGTCGGCGGGGGTGGCGAAGCGGATCTGCATGACGCCTACGTTGACCGCACAGGCGACCTCGCGCAACGTGGCCTTCGATGGTGGAGCAGCCCGAGCCCGAGACCGTCGTGGCCGCGATCGAGGCGGTCTCGGCGGGCGCCTACATCGCGACGGATGCCGACGGGACGCTCTGGGCGGCGGACGTCGGCGACGATCTCGTACGTTGCGGCGCGGGCTCCGACGTCTGGGGCGAGGTCGATCTGGAGGCGTATCTGGCGCTCATCGAAGGCGACTACCGCGCGGGCTGCCTGGCGTCGGTGGAGATGCTGCGCGGCCTCGAGGAGGCGAAGGTCCAGGCGGCGTTCGGGGCGTTTCTCGCGCCGTGCCTGGGCCCGCGCCGCTGGCTGATCGATGCGCTGCGCGCCGCGGCGGGCCGGGGGGTGCACGTCTTCGTCGTGAGCGCCTCGGGGCGCGTGGGGCTCGAGGTGGCGCTCGGGCTCGCCGGCGTCTCCTGGCCGATGATCGCCGTCGAGCTCGCGCCCTCGGGCTTCGTCGAGCCGACGCCGATCGACGCGGGGAAGGTCGCCGCGTGGGTGGCCCGCGGTCTGCCGCCGCCAGCGTTGGCGCTCGGCGACTCGCGCTGGGACGTCCCCCTGCTGCGCTCCGCCGAGATGGGGATGAGGATCAGTCGTTGCGACAGGCCATGAGCTCGGCGGCGCACTCCATGCATTCGATGTCCGCGCAGCCGTTGTCGTTGAAGCAGCCCCCGAACTCGTTGAAGAGTCGCTGGGCCTCGAGGTCGCCTTCGCGGAAGCACTGGTTGCCGCAGTTCTGGTCCCCACCGCAGTTGAGGATGCAGTCGAGCACCTGATTGCAGCCGTTGTTTCCGGGGGGGAAGCAGGTGTTGATCTGCTCGGCGCAGTCCTCGGCGCAGCTGTCGTTGTCGAGGCAATTGGTCGCCTGCAGGCAATCCTGGATATCGATGACCTGGCGCTGGGCGACCGCCGAACCACAGGCGAGGCAGCCATCGACGCAGGCATTGTCGCCCTCGGCGCACGTCCCGAAGCAGTCGTAGACCCCCTCGCAGCTCTGGATCCGCTGGCCGCGGCACTCGCCTTCGCCTTCGCCTTCGCCTTCGCCTTCGCCTTCGCCTTCGCCGTCGCCCT
>CAYOBQ010000276.1:0-7694 GCA_964402225.1 uncultured Nannocystaceae bacterium
GATTCAATTCGAGGATACCCAGGGCTTCCGATACCGGTCCGTCCTTCAGTGGGCCACAGCCGAGCTCGAGATTCAGGAGAGGACAGAGTGATGACACGGATACTCGACAAGCATCGCGGGGTGGTCTTGGCCCTCGCGCTTTTCGGTTGTGGAGAGGGGAGCGACTCCTCCGAGCTCGCGCCGACGCCGTCGCCCGGAGGCGCGACGACCTTCGACGACCGAACGTCGAGCGCGTTCCAGAACCCCGCGCCGAACCTGGACGACGAGGCGCTATCGAAGCACCTCGAGGGCGACGTGGCCTTCGAGGCCACCTTCGTGTCAGCGCCGTCGGAGGTGAACCCGGGGTTGGGGCCGGTCTTCAATCAGTCGGCCTGCGCGAGCTGCCACGTGCGCAACGGGCGAGGGCAGCCCGTCGTCGGCGACGGCTTCCTGGGGAGCCAGATGCTGTTGCGCGTCAGCTTGCCGGAGGGGGATCCCGAGGTCCCCGGTGGCGCGGTGCCGGTGCCCGAGTTGGGAACGCAGCTCCAGGACCACGCGGTCTACGGGACCGACGCGGAGGTGGACATCGCGCTCACCTGGATCGAGAAGCCGGGGACCTTCCCCGCCGACGGTCAGCCCTACAGCCTGCGGGAGCCAGCCTTCGAGATCACGCGCCCCGACGGGACGCCGTTGGGTGGAGAGGTGCAGATCTCGCCGCGCATCCCGCCGATGGTCGCGGGGCTCGGGCTGCTCGAGGCGGTCACAGACGTGACGCTGCGGGCCCTCGAGGACCCGGAAGACATCGACGGCGACGGGATCTCCGGTCGGCTGAACACGGTCTGGGACGTCGAAGAAGAGGCGCCGGCCATCGGGCGCTTCGGCTGGAAGGCGTCGCAGCCCAACCTCGTGCAGCAGGCGGCGGCGGCCTACCACGACGACATGGGCATCACGAACCCGCTGATGCCCTCCGAGGACGGCGAGAGCGAGATCGACCGGGAGACGCTCGAGGCCGCGGCGTTCTACACCCAGTCGTTGGCGGTGCCCCGCCGCGAGGTCCCGGACGAAGAGGCCACGGAGGGCGAAGCGCGCTTCACGGAGATGGGCTGCGCCGCCTGTCATCTGCCGTCCTTGAGCACCGGCGACCACCCGATCGCGGCCCTCCGAGACCAGGTCATTCACCCCTACACCGACCTGATGCTGCACAACGTCGGCTTCGGGCTGGCCGACGGGCGCCCGGACTTCGAGGCCACCGGGACCGAGTGGCGGACGCCGCCGCTGTGGGGCCTCGGCGTCACCGAGCGCGTGCTCGGCGCGGCCTTCTACCTGCACGACGGCCGCGCGCGCAGCCTCGCCGAGGCCATCCTCTGGCACGGCGGCGAGGCCGAGACCTCGAAGGAGGCCTTCCGAACCGCGCCGGCCGCCGACCGCAACGCGCTCCTCGCCTTCCTGCGTTCGCTGTAGCGAGGCTCGGCGACCCGCGCCGCGAAGCGGCCCGTCGAGGGCGTCTGTCACGTTCCAGCCGAGGCACAACACGATCGTATGGGCCGGCGATTCCGTCCACTCGCGTCGCTTCGCGACCTACGACCAGCGGCTCGCGACAGCCGCGTCCCGTGAGGGCTTCATCCAGACGCCCACCACCCCGGCATAGATCGCGAAATTTCGCGAAATTTCGTGATCTGCTAAGCTCCGACTCATGGAAGAGATCCTCCAGCAGATCGCGGCCGGGGAAGACACCCATACGGAGTTCAAGACCTCCCTCGCGAGTTGGCGGAAGATCGTGGAGACGGTCGCGGGCATGGCGACCGTGGGGGGCGGGACGATCCTCGTCGGCGTCCGCCCCGATGGGACACCCTGCGGGGTCGACCTGGGCGAGGGCTCCCAGGAGCAGCTCATCCAGCGCGTCCTGGACAGCACCGACCCGCGGATCTACGTCGAGCTCGATCGGCCGACCGTGGCTGGCGAGCGACTCCTGCGCATCGTGGTGCCCGCCGGGGACGGACCCCACCTCGCCCTCGGCCGCGCCTTCCACCGGCCGGGTCCAGCCACCGTCCAGATGTCGCGTGCCGAGTACGAGCGACGGTTGCTGGACCGAGTTCGCGAGTCGTCGGGCTTCGAGCGCCGGCCAGCGACCGACTGCGCCCTCGAGGAGATCGATCCTGAGGCGACCACCTGGTTCACGAAGCGCGCAGCGCCCCGTGGACGGGCCCCCGAGACCCCCGGCGAGGTGCTCTCTCACCTGAAGCTCCTCACGGACGGGGCGCCCAGGGTCGGCGCGATGCTGCTCTTCGGACGCGAGCCCCAAGCCGCGTTCCCCCAGGCCGTCGTCCGTGGACGCGCCGCCCGGGGTGCCAGCAGCGACGTGCTGTCCGCGGAGGGGAACTTGTTCCGGCAGATCGACGCCGCGGTTCACTTCGTCCAGCGGAACCTGCGTACCCGCGTCATGATTCGCGAGGTGCGGCGCGACGAGCTCCCGGAGCTCCCAACGGTGGCCGTGCGGGAGGCGATCACCAACGCCGTCGTTCACCGCGACTACCGAAGCACCGCCCCGACTCAGCTCCGCCTGGACGACCGCGCTCTCGAGATTTGGAACCCGGGTCACCTGCCGGAGCCGATCACGCCAGCGCTGTTGCGAGAAGACCACCCCTCGGTCCCAACGAACCCGCTGATGGCTCGCGCGATGCACCGCGCCGGCTACATCGAGGAGTGGGGAAGCGGAACGCTGCGCATCATCGACGCCCTCCGCGACGCGGGGCATCCCGAGCCGTCCTTCTCGCAGGCGCGGGGCGGCGTGTTGGTGGTGCTGCCACTGGTCGGAGCGGTCCCGACGGACCTCAACCGCCGACAGACGGCCTGGCTGAAGGCGCAGGCCGCGGGCACGACGTTCGCGACGCGCGACTACGCGACCTGCTTCTCCGTCACGGCGCGCACCGCCCAGGCGGACCTGCGCGCGCTCGCGGAGCGGGGGCTGGTCTCCCCCCGAGGCGCCGGAGCGGCGCGGCACTGGGTGCGCTGCTGAGGGCCGTCGCCGTGGTACGTTCGGCGCTGGGGGGAACGACATGCGCAGACTCTCGATCTGCCTGGCCATCGCCGGGCTCTTCGCGTGCGGGGAAGACGCGGCGCCATCCGGCGGGACCGACGCGGCGTCCCCGTCACCGGACGCGACGCTGATCGCCGACGCCGTCACCGCCGATGGGAGCCAGGCGTGCGCGCCCTCGATCGAGACGTGCAACGGGGTCGACGACGACTGCGACGGTGAGATCGACGAGGGAACGGTCAACGCCGCCGGTCTGTGCGGGCCGGTGCCCGAAGAGGTGTGCAACGGGATTGACGACGACTCCGACGCGGAGACCGACGAGGGGGTGACCAACGCCTGCGGCGAGTGCGGGATGGTGCCCGAGGAGGTCTGCAACGGGATCGACGATGACTGCGACGATGAGACCGACGAGGGGGTGACCAACGCCTGTGGCAGGTGCGGCGCGGTGCCCGAGGAGGTCTGCAACGGGGTCAACGACGACTGCGACGCGCGCACCGACGAGGGGGTGACCAACGCTTGTGGCGGGTGCGGCGCGGTGCCCGACGAGGTCTGCGACTCCACCGACAACGACTGCGATGGCGTGGTGGACGGGATCGACGTGGCGGGCGACCTGCGCAACGCGTGCGGGGCCTGCGGCCCGGTGCCGCCGGAGGTGTGCAACGGGGAAGACGACGACTGCGACGGACAGACAGACGAGATGGTGCAAAACGCTTGCGGCGCGTGCGGCGTGGTCCCGGCCGAGGTGTGCAACGGGGTCGACGACAACTGCAACGGCGAGGCCGACGAGGGGGTGCGAAACGCCTGCGGCGAGTGCGGGCCGTTGCCGGTGGAACGCTGCGACGAGCGGGACAACGACTGCGACGGCGAGCTCGATGAGTTCCTGCCGCTGAACCGCTGCGGCGTGCGGTGCGGACCGGAGCCGGTGGAGGTGTGTAACCGGTTCGACGACGACTGCGATGGGACCCTTGACGAGGGGCTGCCCGTCAACGCCTGCGGGCGCTGCGGAGCGCTGCCGGTGGAGGTCTGCGACGACGCCGACAACGACTGCGACGGCGCCACGGACGAGGGCTTCGCGCGCAACCTGTGCGGGGGCTGTGGGCCGGCGCCCGACGAGGCGTGCAACGGGGCGGACGAGGACTGCGACGGCCGGATCGACGAGGGCTTCGATGTAGGCGCCTCGGTCGACCACTGCGCCGCCTGCGGGCGGTCTTGCTCGCGGGCCCACGCGGTGCCGGCGTGCCTGGGAGGCCGCTGCGTGCTGTTGGCCTGCGAGGATGGCTGGCGCGACGCGAACCTCGATCCGAGCGACGGTTGCGAGGCGGCGGCGCCCCAGGCGGTGACGTTGCACGTGGCCGAGGGGGCTGATCCCGAGGCGGCCGACGGCAGCATCGAGCGTCCGTATCCGACGCCCGCCGCCGCCCTCGAGATCGCCGAGCCCAACGCCCTGGTGCTGGTGCTCCCGGGGGCGTACGCCGGGCCCCTCACGATCGACGTGGAGGGGGTGACGGTTCGGTCGCGGGAGCCGCTGGCGGCGCGGCTCTTCACTCGGCGTGTCGAGCCGCCGAGCCAGGCGGTCGTGACGGTCAGCGCCGACCACGCGGCGCTGGTCGGCTTCGAGATCAACGGTGAGGGCACCGTGGAAGGCGTGCGGCTGGGGTGCGCGGTGGGCTGTGCGGCGGTCGACAACGACGTCAACGTCGTCCCGCCCGTCGGTCTCGATGTCGAGACTACGGTGGCCTTCGGAGTGCGGGCCCTGGGCGCCGACGGAGTCACGGTTCGGGGCAATCGGGTCCATCACATCCACGCGGGCCCCTCACGTTTCGGGGGGATCGGTGTCGTCGGCGTCGGCATCCAGGACGGCTCGGCGGCGGTGGTGGCGGACAACCACATCGAGCAGCTCATCGCCGGAGGCGCGGCCCAGGAAGGACGCCCCGGAGGCGATGTCTTCGGTTTCCGGCTGCTCGACGCAGACGGTGCGCGGATGACCGGCAACTCCATCGCCTTCCTCACCGCGGGCAGCGGCGGCACGGGACCAAACGCGAACACGTTGAACGGCAGCTCTGGATGGGCCGTCGGGATCCACGTCGGCGCCTCGAACGACGTCGTGATCGACGGGGCGGGGGTGGACGACGGCGGTGAGCGGTTGGCGCTGGTCGCCATCGCTGGCGGCGGGACCCTGAACAAGGGCGCCCTCGAGCTCCCCGGTCGCATGAACCAGCCCGGCCCAGGGATCGGCGTCCGGCTGGTGGGCGTCAACGGCGTCACGGTGACGGGGATCCTCGTCCGCCGGCCCGCCGGAGGTCATAGCGGGTTCCAGCGCGACGTACAGCGCAACCCGCACCGCGCCCGCGGCGGGGCCGGGATGGGCTTCCGATTGGAGAGGGTCAGCGACGCGCGCTTCGAGGGCAACGAGGTGCGCCAGCCAACGGGGGGGCCCGCCCAGGACGACGGCCCCGCGGGCCCCGCCTACGGATTCTGGATCGACGCCACGAGCGCTCGCGTTCGAATCGGGCCGAGCAACACGGTGGACGACGAGCCGACCTTCTTCATGGACGGGATCAACGGCGCCGCCGCCGTCGGTTTGGAGCTGAGCCGCGGCGTCCAGACGACCAATCTGGGGAAGATCGTCGTGCGCCGCAGCCTCGATGTCCGCGTCGTTGACAACATCGTGGCGGGGCCGAGCGCGGCGGCGGGGGACACCTTCGTGGGATCGGTCATCCCGGTCCCCGGGGAGCCGGCCTACGCCATCGTCCTCTCGGAGGTGCGTGGCGCGAGCGTCGTCTCCGGCAACCGCGTCTCCGACGTCGTGGGTGGCGCCGGGGTGCGCGAAGGGACGACCGGTGGCCCCGCGGCCGGGGTGCGCCTCGATCGCTGCGATGGCGTCCAGCTCAGCGACAACCAGATCCGCCGAGTCCGAGCCGGCGCCGCGGGTCCGAACGCGGGGCGCAACCGCGCGACCGGCGTCTGGGCGGCGGGCGGCCCGGTCTCCTCCCACAATGACCTGGTGGCCGGGATCGATGGTGGCACCGCGGCGGGCTTCTACCTCGACGCCCCCCTCGGCGAGCTCGCCCGCGCGACAGTGTACGGAGTGTCCGGCGACGTCCGCGGCGACGGCGTGAGCCTCGCGAACGGCGCGGTGCAGGCCATCCGAGTGGTCGACTCCATCTTCGCCGTCATCTCCACCGCCTCCGTGCACCAGCGCGAGGACCAGCCCCCCGATCCCGTGTCGGTGAGCTATTGCGCCATCGACCGGACGGAGGATCCCGTCAACGTGGGCCTCGGAGAGGGGCTGTTGCGGGTGAACGCGGGCTTCGCCAACGAGTTCGCGGGCGACTTGAGCCTCGGCCCCAACTCGCCCTGTATCGACGCGGGCGACCCGAACAGCGATTGCGGCGACGAGCCGCTCGACGCCGACGACACGTGCGCCCCCGACCTCGGTCACCTCGCCGGGACCGGTCGCGCGCGGGCTCGCTGAGATGACCCCGTACGCCCCGACGCCGAAGTCCCTCCGCCTGGTGATGGCCGGCGCCGCGCTCTTGGGATGCGCCACCAACACCAAGGTCGCGGGGGAGGATTGCAGCCTCGCCACGAGCGCCTGCGCCAACGGCTTCGTCTGCCTGGAGGTCGCGGAGGCGACCTGGCGCTGCCGGCCCGGCGGCGACCGCGACGCCCGCTCCCGTCCCCCGCGGCCACCGCCGACGGACGCCGCCGTCGTGGAGCCGGACGTGGGGGACGTCGCGCCCGTCGAGTTGGACCTGGCCATCGACGCGGAGACCGTCGACGCCGAGGTCGTCCCCGACGCCGTGGAGCCCGACATATCGAAGCGGGTCGACGCGCTACCGGACGGCCCGCCACCGGATCGCCCGGACATCGCGGCGCGCCCGGATCTATCGCTCGATGGTCCCCTCCCCGACGGCCCGCTCCCCGATGGTCCCCTCCCCGACTCGGGGCCGGAGCCACCGCGCCTCCCCGCCTGCGGCCCCGTCCCAGGCGGAGGGGCGGGCACGTTTGGCGACATCGTCCTGCGCGGCGCCACGACCATCGACACCGACACCGGCCGCGTCGTGAGCGACGGGGTGGTGGTGAGCGACGCGGTGCTGGACCCGCCGCCGGGGGTGGGATCGCGCGATGACGCCGTCGAGATCGTCGCCCAGGACGACGTGGGGCGGCTGCAGCCCCCGCAGATCGTGGTCTTTCGCTTCGGCTCGCTCACGGTCACGGGGGGCGCCACCGTGACCGTGAGCGGCTCGCGCGGGCTGGCCCTCGTCGCGAACGACCTCCGCGTCGGCGGCGTGCTGGACGTCGCGGGGGCCGCCGGCGGCGACGGGGCGGAGAATCGCGCCGGACTCTCCGGTCGCGCGGGCCCCGGAGGATGGGGCGGTGGCACCTACGTCCCCGGTGAGGGCTGTACGCCCGGCAACGGGCGCGCGGCGGGGCCCGGCGGGGCCCAGGAGGGGGCATGCGGTGGCGAAGGGGGCCGGGGTGGCGACGGCCGAGTCGGCGCCATCGCCGGTGGGGGCGGCGGTGGCGGCGGGTCCTGCGGCGGCGCTGGCGGAGGTGGCGGAGGCCACGCGGCGCGTGGTGGCGATGGGCTGGCCGGGACCGCGGGGCAGCCGGGGGAGGCGGGGGCCGGGCTCGACGACGGTGGCGCCGGCGGCCCCGCGTGCGTGCGAGGGCCCTC
>CAYOBQ010000277.1:0-7593 GCA_964402225.1 uncultured Nannocystaceae bacterium
CCCGACCACTTCCACGGCGAGTGGAACTACACGATCCACCCCAGCGAGCCCTGACTGATCAGGTTATTTTTGGACAGACCCTCAGTCGCAGCTGTTGACGTTGTCGGTCGAGTGCAGCTTGACCTTGTTCCGCGAGCCCTTCTTCACGACGTATTTGGACCCCGTCTTGGCGTGCTTGAAGGCGCCCTTGGTCAGGATGTCCCACTCGCCGCAGCCCTTGCTCGACTGGAGCGCGACCAGCTTCGCGAACTTCTTGTTGCTCTTGCCCGAGAGGGTGGTGCCGGAGTCGTTGTCGAGCGTCCAGCTGTACTTCGAAGCGAGCTTGGCCTTGTCCTTGCCGTTGAACCAACAGAGCTTGACCTTCACCCCACTGCAGTTGCGGATCTGAATGTTGTCGAGCTTGTGCTTCTTGGCGTGCGCCGCGGGTGAGACCAGCAGGAACGCTCCCGCGAGCAGGGCGCCGACCATGATTGACTTTCGCATCTTGAACTCCGTTTCCCCAGGGCCCCCAATGACCCGGCGCGATTGACGGCAGTCTGAATCTCCTTATTCACAAGAAACACCACAAATCGTGGGTTCGCGACCATGGCCACTCTGGATGTACCGTCTGGGGTCCTGCGAGGAGGAGCGGATGTCTCGGTTACAGCTCGTTCTGGTCGCCCGATCCGCCGCCCTGTGCGCGGTGTTGCTGGGCTGCTCTGAGATCGATCCCACCAACCCGGTCGATCCGGGCGCCCCGGAGACGGTGCAGGCGGAGGGGACCCTCAGCGGGACGATCGCGCTCCCCGAGGGGTTCGATCCCGCGCTGGTCGCCGACGCGCGCTTGGAGCTGCGGCGCTTCTCGGCGCCGGCGGAGGTCGCGTATGTGGCGGAGGTCGATCCGCAGGGGGCCTTCTCGCTGCGGGTGCAGCCGGCGACCTACTTGGCGTCGGCGAGGCTGCGCGGCTTCTCGGTGGAGCCGATCCAGGCGCAGGTCGAGCTCGGCGCCCGGGTCGAGCTCGGCGAGCTCCGACTGGTCCCGGTCGCCGACGGTGAGGTCCGTGGGCAGGCGATCCGCGCGGGTCTGGGCGAAGGCGCGCACGGCGGGCTGGTGGTCGAGGCGGAGGGCACCCCCTATCTCACGTCCACCACCGAGGATGGCGCGTTCCGTCTCCAGCTGAACCGCGGCCGACACCGGCTGGTCTTCCGCGGCCAGGGGTACGCGCGGGTGGTGGTCGAGGTCGAAGTCGAGCCCACCGCGCACCTGGAACCGGTCGAGCTGAGCGGTGATCCGGGGGTGGTCCGTGGCACCGTTCGGGCTCCCGCGGGGTTCGACGCGGACACCGTCGAGGGTGGACAGGTACGCCTCTTCGCTCCGGGATCCGACGCCCCGCTCGACACGCGGGTGGTCGACTCCGCGGGTGCGTTCGTCTTCCGCGAGGTGCCCGCAGGAAGCTGGCGTGTGCAGGTCGAGGTCGCCGGCTACCACCCAGACGAGCGCGCCCTGACGCTGCACGTCGGCGAAGACCGCGACTTGGGCGTCATCTCGCTGTTCAGCACGCTGGGAGCCGGCGGAGTGCTCACCGGAACTGCGCTGCTTGAGGGCCAGGCCGATGGTGGTCACGGCGGCATCCGGATCGAGCTCGAGGGCACGCCGGTCGCCGCGGTCACCGGTCCCGACGGCCGCTTCCGCATCACTGTGCCGGAGCTTGCGGACGACACGCTCCGCTTCAGCCACTCCGGAGGCTACGACACCCGTCGCGTCGAAGGGGTCGACCTGGCGGCCGGGGCGATGCGCGCGTTGGAAAGCGTGACCCTGACCGGCGCCAGCGGGCGGGTGCGCGGCAGCGTCGGCCTGGGCGGCGACCTCGGGCTGCCCGCGCAGGCCGTCGCCGACGCCTTCGTCAACCTGCTCCAAGGGGAGCAGCGGGTCGCCGAGGACGAGCCCGACGACCTCGGCGCGTTCCTGCTGCCGACGGTCCCCGCGGGCGAGTACACGCTCGAGGTGCGGCGCGATGGGTTCCAAGCGGTCCGCCGGCCGCTGCAGGTGGACCGGGGCGCGACCAGCGACGTGGGGCATATCGTGCTCGAGCCCTCCGCCCTGCAGGTCCGGATCGCCGGGCGCGCGCTCCTCGACCGCCGGGCGGCGGGCCACGAAGGGACGACCGTCGCCCTCGAAGACAGCGGGCTGCGGACCGAGACCGCCCCCGACGGCTCCTACTCGCTTCTGGCGCCCTTGCGGCAGGCCGGCTACCGCCTGCGCTTCAGCCGCGTGGGATACAACGGGGAGCAGGCGCTGGCCGCGTCGCCCCCGGCCGAGGCGGTCAACGCGGCGATCGAGGCGGGCGCGGAGTGGGTGGAGTTGGCGGTCGATCCGGCCGAGGTGGTCCTGGCCGGCCTGCCCGGCAGCATCCGCGGACGGGTGAGCCTGGCGGCGGGATTCGAGGATCCGCAGCTGCTCGCAGACATCGCGATTCGCCTCTTCGACTTCGCCGATCCCGAGGCGCCGGTGGCAAACCGCGCCCCCGACGCCGAGGGCTTCTTCCTCTTCGAGGACCTCCCCGCCGGCGACTACCAGTTGGAGTACCGCCTACGGAACTTCGTGACCCAGACCCAGCAGACCCCGCTCGCACCCGGTGGTCGGGCGGTGGTGGACGCGGTGGTCCTGTCCCCCGACCTCGCGTCGTCCCGTGCGTTCGTCGACGGGGTCGTGCGCCGGGGCTGCGCGGACTGCGACCACGGAGGGATCCTCGTCGAGGTGCTCAACCGGCCGTTCGTCACGGTGAGCAGCAGCACCGGCCAATACCGGCTCGAGGTGGTGGCCGGCCAGGACTACACGCTGCGCTTCAGCGCCGCCGGATACGACTCCCTCGACCGGGGGCAGGTGGACGCTTTGGCCAACCAGGTGACGGTCGTCGAGGCCGTCGAGCTGCCCGCGCGGCCTGCGACCGTGCGCGCCATCGTTCGGCTGGCCCGGCTCCAGACCCCCGCGCGACTCGGCGCGGTGTCGATCGAGCTGCTGCCCGCGGGGGGCGGCGACGCGCTCGACATCGGCTCACCCGACGAGGAGGGCGATGCGGTCTTCCGAGACGTACGACCCGGGGAGTACCAGCTGCGCTTTCAGGCGACCGGCTACGCACCTCAGGTGCGCGGGGTGGTTCTGGCCCCGGGCGGAGACGCCTTCGCGGGTCTGGTCGAGCTGCAACACAAGTCGACCACCGCCGCCCAGGTCCCGCTGGTGGCGACGGTGCTGTTGGCCGATCGCCAGGAGCACCAGGGGACGCGCGTGGAGGTCCGGCTTCACCCCGACGACCTGCTCCTCGCCGAGGCCGGCACCGACGCCGCCGGCCGAGTGGAGCTCGCCGCCGCTCCCGACGAGAGATACCAGGTCCGCTACGCCCGCGAGGGGTACGCGGAGCCGCCCCAGCGCGGCCCGGTGGCCTGGGACGAGGTCGACGCGCGCTTCGAGTTCGAGGACGGCTCGCCGCTGGATCTGAACCTCGAGCGCGACCCGATCGACGGGCGACTCACGGTGCGGGTGGCGGTCGAGCCCCCCTGGCTGCCCCCCGCTGAGCGCTTCGCCCGCGTCGTGTTGAGCGGCCCCGAGAGCCGGATCGAGGAGCCGGTCTTCGCGGGCGGCGACGGGGTCTCATTCGCCGGCTTGCTCGAGGGGACCTACACGCTGCGGATCGAGCGACAAGGCTTCTCGAGCGTCGAGCGCCAGGTGACGCTGACGCAAGCGACGCCCCAGATCGATCTCGGGGTGTTGAGCGTGCGCCTGACCGACCTCGCCGTGGCGCGCCTCGACCTGCGCGGGCGAGCGCTCGACGCGTGCGACCTCCGCGGTGGATTGGCGCTGCGGGGCGCAGACCTCAGCGGCGTGACCCTCACCGGGGACTTCGGAGCCAACGACGGCTGCGGTGAGGGGAGCGTCGAGGGGCCCCTCGACCTCTCCAACGCCCGGTTGGTGGGCGCCGACTTGACCGGGGCCCGGCTCGCGGCGGAGGTCGCCCCCGGCGTCAACCTGAGCGGCGCCGAGCTGGGGGGAGCCTCACTCGTGGGCGTGGATCTGCGTCGAGCGACCGCGGTGGGGGCTCGCTTCGCCGGGGCCGACCTCGAGCGGGCGGTCCTGGCGCGCGCCGACCTGCGGGGGGCGAGCTTCGATGGCGCTCGGTTGGTGGACGCGCTGTTCGTCGACGCGCAGCTGGAGCTCGACGGCGATCCGCCGGTGCTGCGTCCCCGGCGCGATCCGGAGAGCGCCTGGCCCGACCTCGGCGTTCCCCAGGAGGCGTGGGCTGAGATCCCCTGCCAGGACCGCTGTGACGGTGGTTTGCTGCCCGCGGGCAGCTGCCCGGAGATCGATCCCCGCCCCGAGGTGCGCCTGGAGGGGGCGACCTTCGCCCGCGCCGATCTGAGCGGCGCGTTCCTCCCGGGGACCCTACTCGGTGGGAGCGACTTTACGGGCGCCCGGCTGGTGGGCACGGACCTGCGCTTCAGCTGCCTCTCCGAGGCGGATCTGGTCCTATTGGACCTCAGCCGCGCCACCCTCGACGGCGCCGACGCGACGGACGCGCAGCTCACCTCCAGCGTGTTGCGCGAGACCTCGATCCGGGGGGTCCGAGGCAGCGGCGCCGCGCTGGTGAACGCGGTCATGGACGGCACCGACCTGCGCGTCTCGCCCGCCGCCGGCTGTGAGGATCCGCCGCCCTGGGAGGCGTACGAAGACGGACCCTGCAGCGTCGACGCCCCCCCCGCCGAATGCGCCTGCCGCACC
The DNA here is from genome assembly GCA_964402225.1 of uncultured Nannocystaceae bacterium. Classification (GTDB taxonomy): domain Bacteria; phylum Myxococcota_A; class Bradymonadia; order UBA7976; family UBA1532; genus CAYOBQ01. Next base: position 4,754 of record CAYOBQ010000277.1, read on the forward strand.
CGCCTGGACGGCGCGATACTCGACGGCTCGAACCTGGTCGGCGCGGCGCTCCTGGGAGTCGACCTGGCGCAGGCCAGCCTGCTCGGGGTCACCCTCGGGAGCGACGAGCGGGTGGCCTTGGTGCAACCTCCGAGCTGCCGGCCAACCCCCTACTTCGTGTGCCTGCGCACGCTGGAGTACGTACTCGACTGCGGCTTCTTCCTGATGTTGGGCGAGCAGCAGGCCCGCCGGGAATGCGCCGCCCCCGAGCCGAACTACGCGGGCGCCTTCATGGGCGGGCTCCAGGGGCTCGACAGCGAGGCTCGCGCTCGCTGCCTGCTGGGCCTGTGGGAGGCGGGGGGCTGTCCCGACGCCGCCGCCCGGCAGGCCTGCCTCGACGATCCCGACGACACCGACTACGTCCCCTCGTGCACCTGGGAGAGCATCCGCGCCGCCGAGGATTTGGAGCGGGGAGCGGGCCCCAGCGCGTGCACGGTCGAGGGCGAGGAGTACTTCCAGGCGGAGTGCGGCCGAGCTCCGACGGTGCTCGCAGATGTGCGGCTGGACGACGCCCAGCTGACCGCCGTGGTGCTCAACGAGGTCGAGATGAGCGACACCAGGCTGCGCGGGGTCTCACTGCGCAACGCGGTGTTCATCGGCAACAACTTCAGCACCGTCGATTTCAGCGACGCGGATCTGGAGGACGCGGCCCTCTCCGGCGCGGACCTGTCCGAGCTCGACTTCAGCAACGCCAGCTTGCGGGGGGCCGCCCTGCGCGACGCCCGCTTCGACGGCGCCACCCTCCAGGGAGCCGACCTCGGCGCCGCGGACCTGCGCGACGTGAACATCGAGTCGCCGGTCGGGGTCCCGCGGTTGGACGACGCGCTCCTGGGCGCCGCGGTGTTGCGAGATCTGAGCTGGCAGGGGGTCTCGATGAACGGCGCGGAGGCCTCCGGTGCCGACATCCGCGACTCGGACCTGAGCGAAGCCTCCATGCAGCGCACCAGCTTCCTCGCCACGCGCTTCCTCAACGTCAACCTCGACCAGGTGCAGCTCACCTCGGCCCAACTCATCAGCGTCACGATCCAAGGGAGCATGGTCCGGGCCGGGGGCGACTCGGCACAGTTCGTCCGCACCCGATTCAGCGTGACGGACGCCCGGCAATCCCTGCTGCTCAACACCACCTGGGACTCGACCACGGTGACCGGCGGAGACTGGTTCCAGGTCGATCTGCAGGGCGCCTCGGGAGATGGCTGCAGCTTCGATGGCGTCGGTCTCGGGCGCGCCCGCCTGGTCGACTCCGTCTGGCTCCGCTGCAGCTTCGCCGGCTCCGACCTCAGCCAGGCAGATCTGGACGACGCGGTCGCCGTCGACAGCGCCTTCACCGGGGTCGACCTCAGCAGCGCGGACCTGCGCGGCGGTCAATTCGATCGCAGCGCCTTCACCGGCGCCGATCTGGCGAACGCCCGGCTGGACAACGCGAGGTTTCACGGCGCAGACCTCGCGGGAGTCGACCTCACCACGACCCGCGGGCTGGATGCATTGGCGGGCGCGTTCGACGACGCCGACCTCGACCAGGCGACGCTCTGCGTCGACCTCCGGGAGGTCTTCCAGGCACAGAACGACTACCGCGGTGACGCCGTTTGGGTCGACTGCGACTGAATCCCGACTACTTCGGGACCTTCTCCCAATCGGCCAGGAACCGCGCCAGCCCTGACTCGGTCAGCGGGTGCTTCGCCAGCTTGCTCAACACCGAGTGGGGAATCGTCGCCACGTCCGCCCCCAGCTGCTCACCTCGGCGCAAGCCCCGACCGACAAGTAAGCCAACGTCGCACAATGTACATTGAACGAAGCCGCTTCGCGGTAGTTGGCCTCGCGGCCCTTCCTCCCGTTTCGAAGGCCCCGTGTACCCCTTTGTCGCCTGGAACCGCCGGAACCAGGCGCAGTTTCGACGCAAAACTGGGATATGCACCCAAAGCAGTACGCCGACCAGGGCGCCTCGTCGATGCACGTGTACTGCACCACTCAACTCGGGCTGTCGGGAGGCGCCGCGTACAAGCGCATCGGGGTAGCGAGGGCGGGACGGCGCTTCCCGCTGCTGGTGGAGTTGGTCGGCGCGGGGCGCCTGCACCTGTCGGGGGCGACTTTGGTGGTGCCTCAGGGGCCGTCCACGAATAATCAGGTAGACTCGCGCCGCGAGCGTGGGTCAGATTCGTTTGCGGCGACCGAGCTCAACCGCAGGCGTACCGGAGGTACGTTGAGGATTGGGCGACCGAGCCGCGGGCGAAGATGGCCTGCGCTCGTGGATGCGAGGCGCCTGCTTATTCTTGGACGGGCCCTCACCGAACGGAGTCGAACCAAGTCGAGTGGCTGGAGTGGGCGGCGGGCAAAAGCAAGCGCGACATCGAGCGCGAGCTGGCTCGCCGGTCTCCACGGCCGGATGTGCCCGAGAGCGTGCGCCGACTGTCTGCGCCTCGACCCGCGCCGGCGGTGATGCCGACCGCGAGCCCAACCGCCCCGTCCGATGCGCCGAGCGACCGAGCCGAGGCGATCCTGGCGCCAGCGACTCCACCCGGGCCGGCGGCGGCGGCGGCGATCACCCCGGCGCAACAGTCGGGCCGTATCAAGCCGCTCTCAGAGGCGCGCTTCAAGATCACCTTCACCGCGCCGGCGTCGCTGGTCGCCAAGCTTGACGCGGTCAAGGCGCTGCTGAGCCACGCGGTGCCCGGCGGTGAGACCGCGGTGGTCGTGGAGCGTGCAGCGCGCCGCGTCGCGACTCTGCCGCACCGTCCTAGCCGCGCGACGTGATCTCGGTGAGACGGTGATGGCGCGCTACACCCTCGCCGGCTCGGATGGCAGAC
>CAYOBQ010000278.1:0-7563 GCA_964402225.1 uncultured Nannocystaceae bacterium
GGGCGGGGCTTGATGCCCCCTAGTTGCGGAAAGGATTTCGGGCCTCCGGTACTAGTCCACCTCGATCCAGACGCCGATCCGCCGCGCGCGACCCGCACCGGGGCCGTAGACGATGGTCCGCTCGTGCACCTGTATGCCCACCCCCGCGGGGGTCCGGTCTTCGTGGTGCGCCGCGTCCGCGGCGACGCGGTCGTCGAGGCCCACCAGCCTGGGGTCGAGGCGCCGCTGTGGCAGACGTTCTCGGCGCCGGTGCCCGCGGGATCGGCGCCCCAGCGGCTGGCCCTCACGGCGGACGGCGCCTTCCTGTTCCACCAGGTCATCGGTGACCCGCTGATACGAGTCCTCGATCCGCGCGACGGGGCGCTGCTCCACACCATCGACTTCGGAGGGCGCATCACCGAGCTCTTCCTCCGGGGACCCGGCGACGACGCAGAGCGGTGCACCGGCGACGACGACGACTGCGACGGCTTCGTCGACGAAGGCTTCGACATCGGCGCGGAGTGCGATGGCGCGGGGGTCTGCGGGGTCGGGGTCGTCGAGTGCGCGGGGCCGTCGCGCACGCGCTGCACCACCGAGCCGGGGGGCCTCGAGGACGCGTCGGCCGACGAGGTCTGCAACGGGGAAGACGACGACTGCGACGGCGAGATCGACGAGGACCCGCCGCTGATCGCGCACCCCCCCGTGCCGGTCACGGACACCCCGTCGTCGAAGGCCGAGCCACGCCTCGTGTGGACCGGCGAGGGGTACGCCGTCGCGTGGACGGACCGCGAAGACGAGGATCCGAATGTGCTCTTCCTGCGCTTCGACGCCGCTGGACGCCCGCACGGCGAGCCGGTCCCGGTGGCGGCCGAGCCGGCGACCCCCGAGACACGCCCGGTGCTCGCGTGGACCGGCGAGACCTACGGCGTCGCCGTGACCTCGCTGGTGCAGAACACCTCCCGCGTCACGCTGTACGGGATCAGCGCCGTCGGGGCGGTCGGTGAGGGCGTGCCCCTCGAGCGGGAGCCGAACGCGTGGACCGGCGGACTCTCCTGGACGGCGGGTCGCTTCGCCCTCACAGCGTTCACCTCCGACCGGCTCGGGGCCCGAACCGTCGAGACCACCTTCCTGACCCGCGAGGGCGAGGTCCTCGACAGCCGGGCGCTGGTCGCGCGGACCCCCAGCGACCTCACGACCGTCGACAGCGGGGGCACGATCGGGGCGATCTACGTCCACGGACCAGACGACGAGGGCGGCGCCGGCGTCGAGCTCGCGCGCTTCCCCATCGCCGGTCGCCCCACCCACCGATCCGTCGCGCGCCCCCAGGCCCCGACGCGCCTCGAGCTGGTGCGCCCCGGCGCGGCCTTCTCCAACGTGGCCAACGAGTACGGCGTCTTCTACTGGGTGGAGACCAACCGCGACTTCACGCTGCGAGCCGCCCGCTTCGGCCTCGACTTCGTCACCGGCGATGAGCCCTTGGTCACCACGCAGCACCCGCCGAGCCCCCCCTCCGTCGTCTGGGCGGCCACGGAGTACGGTCTCGCCTGGGTCGACGCCATCGACGACCGCGTCTCCGTCTACTTCCTGCGCGCGGGTCCTCGGGCGAACAGGGTCGGCGACCCGCTCCCCGTGGCCCGCGGCGCGATCGCCCCGAGATCACCGAGCCTGGTGTCGAATGGCGACGGCTACGGCCTCGTCTACGTGGAGCGTGATGGCCCCGTGGACCAGCTCCACTTCGTCCGCGGCCCCATGGGGTGCCCGCTGTTGCGGTAGGTCAGACCTCGGTGGCGGCGTGGCGCACGACGGCGACGGATCGCGGGCACACCAGGTCGACCCGGGCGACGCGTTGGGCGCGGATGGTGGCGGCGGCGCTGGGTCGGGGGACGCGCATCGTGGTCCCCAGCGGGAGGGTCGCGCCGAGGCGAACCAGCTCGCCGCTCTCGTGCACGAGGCTGTCGACCACCAGCGGTTGCTCGGCGCGGTTGGAGAGCACGAGGTGCGTGTCCGTGAGCGTGACCTCGACGTCGTCCGGCGCGGTGCATTCCTCGCCGTCGTAGCGGAGCTCGAGGGTGGCCAGCAGGGTGTGCTCGACGCTGAAGAGCGCGAGGTAGCGGTCGCTGTACTCCGCCAGGTGACCGGCCACCTCCACCCGCCGCTCGCCCATCGTCAGCTCGACCACCACCGGGCGGCCGATGTGCGCCTCGAGCATCGGCTCGTAGGCGTTGGAGGCGGCGTCGAGCACCGCCTTGCCGGTCGCATCGACCTGCTTCTGCTGGGAGGCGAGGGCCTTCGAGCCGGAGGTCTTGGTGATCTGCCCCACCACCGCGCTCAGCGCCCGGGTGAAGGCGTCGCGCAGCGTGTTGAGCGCGTTGCGCCAGGTCCGCCAGATGCGGCGCAAGGTCGGGGGGTTCACCCGCGCCTCGAGCTGAGCCTGGCGCTCGGCCCGCTCGGCGCCCGAGAGCTGGCCCACAGCCCGGCACAGCGCCCACATCGTGTCGAGCTCGCCGGCGTGGACGAGGTAGGACGTCTTCCGCAGCCCATGGGCGGTCTCCACGGGCACGCCGTAGAGCAGCTCGAGCCCGTGGCCGTGGACGCGCAGGTCGCCCCAGACCGCCCGGCCTGCGCCGAGCACCAGCGTGACGTGGTGGTCGTCCATCAGCCGCAGGCAGTCGTCGCGCTGGCGTAGACGCACGAAAACGCTGACGATCGTCGTGAGGAAGATGAGGGCGACGGTGGCCCAGAGCACGTCGTCGATCACGACACCATGGTGCGACTGATCGCACGAGGAGGCAATCTTGGGCACCCGGCTTCTGTGGGCGGACCGTTGCGTGGAGCACGATCCCGGAGGGCCTCACCCCGAGCGCCCAGCGCGACTGACCGCCATCCGCGCCGCCCTCGACGACGACCCGGTCCCGGGGACGGCGTGGCGCGCCGCCCGCCCCGCCGAGCGCGCGTCCATCGAGCGCGTGCACGCCGCGGCGCACATCGAGGACATCGACTCCGCCCGGGGACGGCGCCGCGCCATCGATCCCGACACGCGGATGAGCGAGGCCACCGTCGACGCCGCCTGGCTCGCCGCCGGCGCCAGCGTGCAAGCCGTTGATGCGGTCTTTGCCGGCGAGGCCGACAACGCGTTCGCGCTCGTGCGCCCCCCGGGGCACCACGCCGAGCCGTCGCGGGCGATGGGCTTCTGCTTCTACAACAACGTGGCGATCGCTGCGGCCCACGCCATCGCCGAGCACGGGTGCGAGCGGGTGCTCGTCGTCGACTGGGACGTCCATCACGGCAACGGGACGCAGAGCGCCTTCTACGATCGACGCGACGTGCTCTTCCTCAGCGCCCACCGGTACCCTTTCTATCCGGGGACGGGCGCCGCCCACGAGGTCGGGACCGGGGCGGGCGAAGGCTACTCGATCAACCTGCCGCTGCCGCCGACCCTCGGTGACGGGGACTACGAGACGCTCTTCGACGCCTGCGTCCGGCCGATCGCTGTGGCCTACAGGCCGGATCTGGTGCTCGTCTCGGCGGGCTACGACGCCCACGCCGACGATCCGCTCGGGGACCAGCACGTCGGCGACGAGGGCTTCGCCGCGCTGTGTGGCGTGGTCCACGACATCGCGCTCGAGAGCGCCGGCGGCCGGCTCGTGCTGGTCTTGGAGGGCGGCTACGACCTCGACGGCACAGCCGCCAGCGCCCGAGCGTGCGCCCAGGTGCTCGCGGGGGAGACGCCGCCGGAGCGGAAGGCCGCCGGGCCCCTAGGCGAGCGCGTACGCAAGGCCGCGACAGGGGCCTTCAGCCGGTACTGGAAGCTCTAACCGTTACCCGGAGGTAGCGTTTTGGCACCCCCGGGTAATGATCATCGTCAATCCAGGGCGAATTCGAGTGGCACGAAGCTTGCGGTCTCCCCCGCTCCCAGCGTGGAGGAAGTATCGATGAAGCGCGTGGTCATTCTCGGGGCCGGCACGGCCGGCACCATGATGGCGAACAAGCTCGTGGGCGAGCTGCCGCCCGACGAGTGGGAGGTGGTCCTGATCGATCGGGACGACGCCCACATCTACCAGCCCGGTCTGCTCTTCGTTCCATTCGGTGCCTACGCGCCCAAGGACGTCGTGCGGCCCCGCACCAAGACCGTCCGGTCCGAGGTGAAGCTCTACTTGACGGGCTTCGAGGCCGTGGAGCCCGACAAGCGTCGGGTGGTGCTGGGGGGCGGCGAGTCCATCGGCTACGACCGGCTGATCGTGGCCACCGGGACGCGAATCGTGCCCGAGGACACGGACGGGCTGGCGGGGCCCGGCTGGAAGCGAAACGCCTTCGACTTCTACACCCTCGAAGGAGCGAGCGCGCTGGCCCCAGCCCTCGAACGGTTCAGCGGCGGGCGGATCGTGCTCAACGTCGTCGACATGCCGATCAAGTGCCCGGTGGCGCCCCTCGAGTTCCTCTTCCTCGCCGACGCCTTCTTCACTGAGCGAGGCATCCGCGACAAGGTCGAGATCGTCTACGCGACGCCGCTCGAGGGTGCCTTCACGAAGCCCCGCGCCTCGGCGGTCCTGGGCGGCATGCTCGACGCGCGCGGGATCGCCGTGGAGGCGGAGTTCGCCACCGCGTCCGTGGATGGTGATGCCGGGAAGATGCAGTCCTACGACGGGCGTGAGCTCGACTACGATCTGCTGGTGAGCATCCCGCTCCACCACGGCACGGAGGCGATCGAGAAGTCCGGCATCGGCGACGACTTCGGCTTCCTGCCGACGCAAAAGCACAGCCTCCAGAGCCGGAACTTCCCGGACATCTTCGCGCTGGGCGACTGCACCGACCTGCCCGCGTCGAAGGCGGGCTCGGTCGCTCACTTCCAGGCGGAGGTCCTCGCTGAGAACGTGCTCCGGTCGATCGCCGACCGGCCCCTGGTCGAGACCTTCGACGGCCACAGCAACTGCTTCATCGAGACGGGGCATGGGAAGGCCATGCTCATCGACTTCAACTACGAGACGGAGCCGCTGCCCGGGCGATTCCCGCTGCCGGGCATCGGACCCTTCGCCCTGCTCGAGGAGAGCCACGTCAACCACTGGGGCAAGCTCGCCTTCAAGTGGGCGTACTGGAACCTCCTCCTCCCCGGGAAGGAGCTCCCCTTGGACCACCGGATGTTGATGGCCGGAAAGGAGGTGGCGGCGTGAGCACGCTATTGGCCGAGGTGCAGACGCTGCGCGGACAGGTCGCGGCCCTCGACGCACGCATCGAGACGCTGCTCGACGCGCAGGCGCGACAGGCGGAGCTCATCCACGAGATGGGGCCCGTGATGAAAGACGCGATGGCCGTCGCCACCGAGCGCCTCCAGGGGTTCGACGAGCGCGGCTACTTCGCGTTCGGACGCGAGCTCGGCCGGGTCGTCGACCGCGTCGTGACCAACTACGACGAGGAGGACGTGCGCCAGCTCGGCGACAACATCGTCGGCATCGTCGATACGGTGCGTAGCTTGACGCAGCCGGACGTGATGAAGATCGCCCACGAGGCCGCCGAGGCGCTCCACGAGGCGGACGAGGCCAAGCCGACGGGGCTGCTGGGCATGCTGAAGCGCTCCCGGGACGACGACGTGCGTCGTGGGATGGCGGTAGGCCTCGAGATCCTGCGGCACATCGGCCGCGCCACCTCCCGCGCCACCTCCGACGCCAAGGTCCGCCGCAAGCGCCGGGTCGCGGCGATGCTGGCGCCGTCGCGTGCGCTCCCCCAGCGCGAGGCACGGGCCCCGGCCGCCTCGGCGAAGCCCAAGCCCGCGCCGACACCCGCGGCGGCCCCCGCCCTCGAGATCCCCGGCCTCGCCCTGACGGCCGACGGCTTCCTCGCGGACACCGGTGCCTGGACCCGCGACATCGCCGTTCAGCTCGCCGGGGCCACCGGCATCGAGATGACCGAGACGCATTGGCAGGTCGTCGAGTGGATTCGCGCCGACTACGCGGAGACGGGGGCGTCTCCGAACGTGCGTCGCATCGCCAAGGGCTCGGGCGTCGGCACGCGCGATCTCTACACCCTGTTCGTCAAGGCCCCGGGGATCACGGCCGCCCGCATCGCGGGGGTGCCCAAGCCCGTCGGCTGCATTTAGGAGGAGCGGAAATGGAACCCACCCAACGTCGAGTCGCGATCATCATCTCCAAGGGCGGCCTCGACGAGGTCTACCCCGCGCTGATCCTCGCCAACGCCGCGCGCATGTCCGGCATCGAGGCGGTGCTCTTCTTCACCTTCTACGGGCTCGACGCGATCACCGACTCGAAGGTCGACCACCTGCACGTCAACATGGTCGGCAACCCCACCAGCCCGATGCCCACGATGGTCGCGGGCCTGCCGGGGATGGAGCGCCTGGCGGCGAAGATGATGATGAGCCGCATGGAGGCCCTCGACCTCCCCGGACCGCGCGAGATGATCGAGCTCATCGAGGAGGCCGGCGCCGAGCTCTACGCCTGCGAGCTGGCGATGAACATGATGGAGCTGACGCAGGACGACCTGCTCCCACAGGTGCGCGACGTGATCACCGCTGGCGACTTCTACGACTTCTCCGACGGTGCCCAGATCATCTTCACCTGATCGCCTAAAGAGGTGTCCACAAACGTCGAGCAGGGCGGGGAAGGCTGCCCCTCCCCGGCCCCTTACAGATCCGGGCGTGCAGAACTACCGTGCTCGGCTCCTCGAACCACGGGTTCGCCAGTGGACCCTTGCTGGAGCCCGTGGCTATGTTCGCTATCTGTGGGGTTTCCGGGGAGACGGGATCCAACCTCGGTGGACCGGCCGTCTTTTCTCTCCGCAGATCCGAGGCCCGCCGCCCCCGTTCCTCGATCGAGTCCTGTTGGGACTGCTCCCCGCCTTCTTCGGTGTTGTGAGGCACTCCGACTCCTCTCCGCCCATCCCGCCCGGCTTTGGTTCTCGCCGCGCGCTACCGCCTTGCACCGTCCTGTGCCTCGCCCCTCGCGGCCCGGACGACCCCCACGAGGAGACCCCGGGGGGGGCTTGGCCAGCCGGTCGTCCTATGTTCCGGGACGTGCTTCTGGCGGAGACGAGAGGCCTCCCAGTTTCCTGGGCACCCCTTGCGGACGTGTTCCGTTCCAAGGCCCCGATTGGACCGCCGGGCCAGCGGTCACGCAGCCATTCGGCGCATCTGCATGCGACCTTCCGCATCGGTGAAGGCGTCGGCTCCCACAATTCGCTCGTTCGCGAGAAGATCGCGCAGCCCACCCGCTCCCTATGACCGCTTCACCTCGCCGGTCGCCCGATGCGGCGTAACACCCGGCTTCGACCAACGACCGCCCGGCCGTGTGGGACTCTCACCCACGGGACCGCTACAGGGGCTTCGGTGCTTCTACCTCATCTTCCTCCCCTCCAAGGTTGTCCTGGCGCACCAACGCGCAAGCGCAGCGCCGATACATGTGGACCTGCGCCCCAAGCACGGGCGTCACGGGTAGCACACCCGTCAACTCAACGCACCATCGCCTCATTCGTCCCGCCGGCTCTTCTTGCGTTTGCTTCATCGTCGGGCCCTTCGGCTTCATCTTAGGGCCCGCGCAAGAATAACACCAGCATTTCCGGTGTAGCTCTCGCGCATAG
>CAYOBQ010000279.1:0-7316 GCA_964402225.1 uncultured Nannocystaceae bacterium
CTGAGTGCTGAAAGCCCTCCACACTCCCTCCGTCAGAATCGGGATATGCACCCAATTGAGGTGGCTCCCGATACTCCTCGTCGCCGTCCCGACCTTCGCCCAGGAAGGCGCGCGCGAGCTCGCCGACGAGGAGAAGCCCGTGGCCCCCAAGCCACGGGTCGTCACCCGGCCGCCCAAGCTCGTGGCCTTCGTCGACGCCCCCTACCCCGAGGCCGCCAAGACATCCAAGCTCGAAGCGGCGGTCCCCCTCGTGCTCACGATCGACGGCGAGGGCGTCGTGGTCGAGGCCCTCGTGGAGGGGGAGCCGGTGGGGCACGGCTTCGACATCGCCGCCATCGAGGCCGCCCGCCAGTTCCGCTTCGAGCCGGCCCACATCGACGGTGAACCAGCGTCCATCCGCATCCGCTTCACCTACCGCTTCGCCTTTCAGGAGGAGGTGAGCCTCGACCCCGAGCCCGAGACGGGCGTCATCGTCGGCAGGGTGCGCGAGCGCGGCTCGAACGCCCCCGTCCCCGGGGCCCCCGTGGGCATCGCCAGCGCCAACGTGGAGGTCCTCGCCGATGCCACCGGCGCCTTCGCCCTCCGGGCCCTCCTCCCCGGCACCTACGAGGTCGCCGCCACCTCCCCCGACCACCGGAGAGAGCGCCTCGAGGTCACGGTCAGCGCCGGCGAGGAGATCCGCCTCGACTTCTTGCTCGAGCCGCTGAAGATCTCCCCCTACGAGGTGGTGGTGAAGGGCGAGCGCGAGACCACCAGCCTCACCCGACGCACGCTCCGACGCGAGCAGCTCCGCAGCGTGCCGGGCACCTTCGGGGATCCGCTCCGGGTGGTGCAGAACCTGCCGGGCGTCGCGCGCCCCCCATACATCCTCGGCGTCCTGCTCATCCGCGGCTCGTCCCCCGGTGACTCCGCGGTGCTCGTCGACGGCCACGAGGTCCCGCTGCTCTATCACTTCGCCGGCGGCCCCTCGGTGATCCCCCCCGAGATGCTCAACCGCATCGACTTCTTCCCCGGCAACTTCACGGTGCGCTACGGCCGCGCCATCGGCGGCGTGGTCGACGTCGAGACGCGCGTCCCGGACCCCGAGAGCTGGCACGCGAGCGCCGACATCGATCTCTTCGACACGGCGGTCTTCGCCGAGGGGCCCATCGACGACGACACCTCGATGTCGGCGTCCTTGCGGCGTAGCTACGTGGACGTGGTCCTGCGGGGCGTCGACGCCGCCAGCGACGAGGACCTCGCGGTGGTCCTGCCCGTCTACTACGACTACCAGGCCCGCGCCGACCACCGCTTCGACGCGCGCCACCGCCTCGCGCTGCTCGTCTTCGGCTCCGAGGACCACCTCACGGTCGTCGGCAGCCCCGGCGACGGCGCCCGCAGCGGAGACAGCGGCCTCGAGGCCAGGGTCGCCTTCCACCGGCTCAAGGCGGACTGGCGCGCCAAGCTGGGGGACGCCGTCGAGTGGTCCCTCTCACCGGTCATCGGCCTCGACCAGACGCGCGTCGAGTCCGGCGACATCGAAGCCAACGCCGACGTCTTCGAGTGGGCCCTGCGCTTCGACGTGCGCGCCCAACTCCACGAGGACCTCGTCTTGCGAACCGGCCTCGATGGGCTCGGGCGGGTGGTGACCTTCACGGCGCAAATCCCGCTGCGCATCGACAACTACCGCCCCTACCCCGGCTCGGGCTTCGGCGACCGCGAGACGCAGAGCCTGTCGCGGGACATCGGCCTCAACGCGGTGGGCGTCTACGCCGAGGCGGAGTGGCGACCCGCCCAGGGCCCGGCGACCATCGTGGCCGGGGTCCGCGGCGACTACTACCGCTACTTCGAGCAGAACCGTGCCTTCGGCGACCCCCGCTTGAACCTGCGCTACGCCCTCGACGACGCGTGGACGCTCAAGGCCGGCGCCGGCGTCTTCAGCCAGTCCCCACCGGAGTGGCGCCTCGACGAGGAGTTCGGCAACCCCGATCTCGAGCTGGAGTGGGCCGAGCACTACGGGCTCGGCGTCGAGTGGCAGCTCTCGGAGGCGATCTCCTTCGATCTCCAGGGCTTCCTGAACCTCCGCCACGACCTGGCGGAGCGGGCCGACGAGCCCGAGGTCTCGGGCGACGGCGGAGGGGTGGGCAGCGCGCAGGTCAGCTTCGATCGGTTCCAGAACGTCGGGGAGGGCCGCGTCTACGGCCTCGAGTTCCTGGCCCGCCACGAGGTCACGAAGGCGTTCTACGGTTGGATCTCCTACACCCTCTCGCGCTCGGAGCAACGCAACGATCCCAACGAGCCCTACCGCGCCGTGCCCTTCGACCAGACGCACATCCTCAACGCCGTGGCGAGCTACCGCTTCGGGAGCGGCTGGGAGGTGGGGGCCCGCTTCCGCCTCGTCTCGGGCAACCTCGACACCCCGATCGTGGACTCCACCTTCGACGCCGATTGGGGCCAGTACCGCCCGCTCTCGGGTGAGCCGGAGTCGCGGCGCCAGCCGGCCTTCAACCAGCTCGATCTGCGGGGGGAGAAGACCTGGACCTTCCGCACCTGGCGGCTCGCGTTCTTCCTCGACGTGCAGAACGTCTACTTCGCGACCAACCCGGAGTTCACCGCGTACGATTACCGACAACGCGAGTCGGCGCCGGTCCCCGGCCTGCCGATCTTCCCGAGCTTCGGACTGAAGGGTTCGTTCTGATGCGCCCCCTCACCTTCACCCTCACAGTCCTGCTCGCGGGCTGTTTCGACTTCGAGCCCGTCGAGGAGGTCGTCGATCTGCGGGTGCTCGGCATCGCCGCCGAGCCGCCGGAGGTGATGGTGGTGGCGGCCCCCGCCGGAGGCAGCGGCCCCGCCGGGAACGTGTACACCATCAGCGAGGACCCACCGCCGGTGGCCATGACAGCCCTCGTCGTCAACCCGCGCAACCCGGAGCCGCTGACCTACGAGATCACGGCCTGCGTGTGGAGCTCGACCTACCGCTGCGCGGAGTGGTCGGCGACGGAGCGCATGCCGGTCGCGAGCGGCACCGCCGAGCCCGGCGAGATCGAGTTCGACTTCGCCCCCAGCGCACAGCGCCTCAACGAGTGGCTCGCCCTCGACCCCTACCGCGGCTTCGGCGGGCTCTACGTGATGCTCGAGCTGCGCATCGAGCAGCCCGGCGAGGCGGTCAACCACGCCAGCAAGCTGGTGACCTACAACGTGCCCTTCGTCCCGAGGGCGTCGGACCAGGACCCCCCGCCGCCGAAGTTGCCAAACCAGAACCCTCGGCTGACGGCGCTGAAGATCGACGAGCTCCCGACCCTCGACGAGACGCCGGTGGAGCTCGCGGCGGGTGCCGACGCCGTGCTCGAGCCGATCTTCAACGAGGACGCCGCGATCGAGACCTACCCCGTGGTGCGCATCCCCAGCGACGCCAAACCGGAGCTGGGCTACGTGCTGCTCACCGAGAAGCTCGAGTTCGAGTTCTACGTCACCGATGGCGCCTTGAGCCGCTTCGAGCTCCAGTCACGCGATCCCCGTGGAGATCCCGTCGAGCTCGAGTCGACCTTCACCGCCCCGAAGGAGGGCGGCTCGGTGACGCTGTGGGTCGTGATGCGCGACGACCGCGGCGGGGCGTCGTGGGTCCGGCGCGTGCTGGCGGTGTCCGAACCCTGAACACCTTCCGCTACAGCGGGCGCGCCCTCGCCCTCGTCTGGCAGACCAGCCCGCGGCTCACCTTGGTGCTCGCCGCGCTGACGCTGGTCGCCGGGGTGCTGCCGGCGGCGGTGGCCTACGTCGGCAAGCTCATCGTCGACGCGGTCGTCGCGGCGGACCAGCCGCAGGCGTTGAAGTACGTGGCGTTGGAGGCCGGAGTGGTGGCGGTCCTGGCCGCCGCCCAGCGTGGGTTGCGCGTCTCCCAGTCCTTGCTGCGGGCGCTTCTGGGCCACCGAGTCAACGTGCTCATCCTCGAGAAGGCGGTGACGCTCGACCTCTCACAGTTCGAGGACGCCGAGTTCTACGACAAGCTTACGCGAGCGCGGCGCGAGGCCTCGAGTCGCCCCCTGAGCCTCGTGCAGCGGACCTTCGGCCTGGCCCAGAACGCCGTCTCGCTCCTCAGCTATGGCGCCCTCTTGCTCAACTTCTCGGTCTGGGCCGTGCTGGTCCTCGCGGCGGCCGGGCTGCCGGCCTTCTTCGTCGAGGCGCGCTTCAGCGGCGACGCCTTTCGCCTGTTTCGCTGGCGCTCCCCCGAGCGGCGCAAGCAGATGTACCTCGAGACGCTCCTGGCCCGGGAGGACTACGCAAAGGAGGTGCAGAGCCAGGCCACCGCGCCCCTCTTCCTCCAGCGCTACCGCACCATCTTCGACCTGCTCTACCCGGAGGACCGCAGCCTCACCCTCCGCCGCGGCTTCTGGGGCTACGTCCTGGGCCTGCTCAGCACCGCCGCCTTCTACGGCGCCTACATGTGGATCGCGATCTCCGCGGTGCGGGGTCGCATCTCCCTGGGCGAGATGACCATGTACCTCTTGCTCTTCAAGCAGGGGCAGTCGGCGTTCTCGGCGGCGCTGACGAGCATCGGCGGGATGTACGAGGACAACCTCTACCTCTCGAACCTCTACGAGTTCCTCGAGCAGGCGTCCGTCGCCCGGAGCGGATCGGCCACCGTCGGACCGACGCCCAAGGACGGCATCCGCTTCGAGGGCGTGACGTTTGCCTACCCCGGCAGCGAGATCCCGGCGCTGTGCGACCTCTCGCTCACCATCCGCCCCGGCGAGAAGCTCGCCCTCGTCGGCTCCAACGGGTCCGGCAAGACGACGCTCATCAAGCTCTTGACCCGCCTCTACGAGCCCACCGCCGGACGCATCCTCGTCGACGGACTCGACCTGCGGGCCTGGGACACAGACGCGCTCCGACGACGGATCAGCGTCGTATTCCAAGACTACGTCCGCTACCAGCTCACGATCGGCGAGAACGTCGGCGTCGGGGACGTGACCCACATCGACGACGACGCGCGGCGGCGGCGAGCGTCGGCCAAGGGCATGGCGCTGCCCTTCATCGAGTCCTTCACCAACGGCTTCGATACCCAGCTCGGGCGCTGGTTCAGAGACGGCCGCGAGCTCTCGGGCGGGCAATGGCAGAAGGTGGCGCTCTCCCGCGCCTTCATGCGCGAGGAGGCGGACATCCTCGTCCTGGACGAGCCCACCAGCGCCATGGACGCCGGCGCCGAGCAGGAGGTCTTCGACAGGGTGCGCGCGATGACCGACGAGCAGATGGCGATCATCATCTCGCACCGCTTCTCCACGGTGCGCATGGCGGATCACATCGTCGTCCTCGAGGAGGGACACCTCATCGAGGAGGGGGATCACGCGGAGTTGATGGCGGCCGACGGCGTCTACGCCCGGCTGTTCACGCTCCAGGCCCAGGGCTATCAATAGGGGTCGAGCTCCGAGCGACCTGGATCCGCAGAACCACTACGATTGGCATCATGGCACAAGCGATTACCATCGACGGCGTAGGGCGTCTGGTGATCCCCAAGCACGTCCGACAACGGCTTCACCTCGTCGCCGGCACCCAACTACACCTGACCGAGGAAGACGGGCGCATTATTCTGTCGCCGGACCGGCCGACAGCAACGTTGGTCGAGCGCGATGGGTTCTTGGCCATCGACCCGGAGGGGTCTTTGGACCCGGGCGCGGTTGATCACCGAGGCGCCCGGGACGAGCGGGCCGCCCGACTCGTCGAGTTCGCGATGCTCCGTCGTTGAAGATCCACCTCCGCCGCCGCCGGCGAGCTCGAGGCCCGCACCACCACCCACGCGGCGGCGGAGACCGGGGCCACGCTATCTGCGCTAACCGTTCAGCCGCGAGTGGAGCCACTCGTGGCGCGACAGATCGTCTCTCGGCTCGCCGACTCCCTCGACGTCGTGTCCATCGACTGGTCGGTCTACGAATCCGCGCTCCGGCGCTGTAGCGAACGCGGGTTGCGATCGGGGTCGGTATACGACGCGAGCCCCTCGGTCTTGGCGCCTCCGGACCCACCCGCGGTCCGCATCCCGGAGACGGCCAGGTTGCGGGTGACGACGGCCATGCCGTTAACGAGCGCGGTCGCCGCGAGCAGCGCGTCGCGGTCGGAACGGGGGTTCGGGACGTGCAACGCAGCGCAGCGCAGCGCAGCGCGACGCGGGTGTCGATGTCGAGAACGCGGCCGTGGAAGGATTGAGAGCTCGGCTGGTCACGGTGGTGGCGACGGTCGCTGGGGGCACGCGGCGGACGGAGACTCGTCGCGGCAGCAGGCTTGGCTTGGTCGAACCGCCTCGTCCAGGCCGTGGTCATCGTGATGACGCAGTGGGGCCTCGGAGGTATCCGGTTGGTCTGCGAGCTCCTGGAGATCGCCGGGCTGTCCAAGGTGGTTGGGGCCCCCTTCGGCTCCATCCAGAGACTAACGCAGCGGATTCCGGTGTCCTGGCTATCGCCGAGACCGCCGAGCTGCTCCTCGCCCCCTGCGCACACCCGACCATCCGCTGCGTCGGCTCGACGCAGAGGCCGTTGCGCAAGTCGATGCCGTAGCGAAGAGCTGTGCCGAACTCATCCAGCGATCCAGCGCGTGCGTGGAAGGGCGAAACGGACAGCTCGCTCTGTTCCATCACGGGCTACACCACATCGCCGAAACGAATGCCGCAGCTCGCCCGGGCCGCACGGCCGCGCTCAGCCAGGCCATACAGGGCTACGATGAGGCGGGCTCATGACCGTCTCTGAGCGGAACGGTGCGCGATGCCTCAGGCGGGCGCGGCCGTCAACTTGACCATGCGCTGACCGCGCGGGTGGGGATAGGCGTCCTCGGGCAGGAGCTCGACCTGTAGTCCATGTTGCCCGGCGGCGGATTCGAAGAACGAGAACGGATACTCGAATTGCTTGTAGTCGACGGTGCGCAGCCCCGCCGCCAGCTTGAAGGTGAACCAGAAGACGCCCGCCGGCCGCAGCACCCGACCGACGTGGGCCATGCACTCCTCAATGTACTGCGCCGGCAGATGGGTGAACACCGATTGGGCGAGCAGGACGTCGAAGGCCTCGTCTGCGAATTCGCCGAACTTCAGATCGCCGGTCACCAGCAACCGCGGCTTCCGAGCCTCGAGCCCTCGCTCTGGCACCGACTGCCGCGCCACATCGATCACGCCCTGCGAGATGTCGATGCCGACATAACCCTCGGGGTCGAGGTACTCGATGAAATGCAGGCCACCTCGCAACATGCCGCAGCCCACGTCGAGCATCCGATGGTCGCGCTGGAGGCCGTGGTCGACCAGGAATTGGAATGGGTGCAGATCCAGTGGTGCGACAAGAATATACAATAATATCAGATAGATG
>CAYOBQ010000280.1:0-7299 GCA_964402225.1 uncultured Nannocystaceae bacterium
CCGGAGCCCGAACCGGAGCCGGAGCCCGAACCGGAGCCGGAGCCCGAACCCGAGCCGGAGCCGGAACCCGAGCCGGAGCCGGAACCCGAGCCGGAGCCGGAGCCGGAGCCCGAGCCAGCGCCTGAGCCCGCTGAGGCGGTCGCAGACGCGGAGGCGGGCGACACGGGGCCAAAGACGCTCCTAGGCGGTCCGATGCCGGAGCTGGCGGCCGCCCTGGCAGCCAAGAAGGAGGAGGAGGCCGCGGCGTCCGCGGGGAAGCCCGCCACGCAGACCCAGGCGAGCAACCAGGGCCAGAAGCGGTCTCGGCGACAGAAGAAGCGCAAGCAGAAGCGCAAGCAGAAGCGCAGCGCGGAACCCAGGCCGGCGCCACGGCCCTCCACGCCCCCGAGGTCCGCCTCGAAGCCGGCGCCCGGGAAGAGCAAGACCGTCCTGCTCCCACCGCCGGAGGAGGTCGCCGGCGGACCTAAGCCCGAGGAGAGCGGCGAGCTGACGCCACAGGACTCCGTCTCCGACTGGTTCGTCGAGACGACCGAGCAGCTCGAAGCGCAGCACGCGCGGCTCAGCGTCTACCACTTCCAGGAGGAGAAGGAGCGGAACCTCTTCCCCTACGTGCTGGGCGTGCTGCTGCTGTTGTTCGGAGTCGGCTTCGCGGTGTTCGGAGGGGACGACGATCCCCCGGTAGAGGTGGCTTCAACGGAGCCCGACGCGGCGTCGAAGCCGGCGGCGAAGCAGCCGAAGCCGAAGCCGGTGGCTGTCGTCGCCACGCCGACGAAGCCTACGCCGGCCGCGCCCAAGGTGGAGAAGCCCGTCTCGGAGGCGCTCGAGGCCCAGGCACGCAAGGCGCTGGCGGAGCGACGCTGGACGGGGGCAGCCGACGCGTTGGCGCCGACCCTGGTTCGCTTGCGCGCGGCCGATTCGGGCAACGCGGCGGCGACGGAGGTCGGAGACGCGGCGGTGGAGATGCTGCTGCGCAAGAGCGCCTCGAGCGACGATCTGGGCGCTGCGAAGGTGGCGCTCGAGACGGCGCTGACGGTGGTGCCCGGAGACCCCAAGGCGACGAAGCTCCTCGCCGACCTGCGCGCCCGCACGGCGCGCGAGGCGGAGGCTCGCGAAGCCGCGCAGAGGGCGGCCGAGGAGGCAGCGCGACGCGAGGCGGCTGACGCGGCTCGCGAAGCCGAGGCCGTGGCGAAACGGGCGGCCCGCGAAGCGGAGGCGAAGGCCCGCGCCGAAGAGGCGAAGCGCGGGGCTGAGCGGGTGGCGGCGAGCCCCAAGAAGAAGAAGAAAAAGAAGAAGATGACGGCGGCCGAGCGACGGGAAGCTCGCCAACTGGTGAGCAAGGGCCGGACCTTCGCCAAGGCGCGCAACTTCGGCGCGGCCAAGAGCGCCTTCAAAGACGCCATCAAGGTCTACCCAAAGAACGCCCCCGCGTACGCTGGGCTGAGCGACATCGCCTTCCAACAGAAGAAGTTCGGGGAGGCGGCGAAGTACAGCGCGCGGAGCGTCCGGTACTCACCGCGCAACGCCAACTACCGTGTCGACCTCGCGAAGGCCTACTTCCGGCAGAACAAGCATGCCAAGGCGAAGAAGGAGCTCGAGAAGGCCCTCGACATCAAGCCGGGTCACGCCACCGCGGAGAAGTACCTCAAGGTCGTGAAGCGGAAGCTGGGGCAGTAGCCGCCGTCAGAACCGGGCGCGCCAGTTGAGCATGGCGCCACCGGCCGTCGGCTCGACGCTCGCCTCGCTCGACGGCTCGGACTCGCCCGGATCCACGATGAGCAGCGTTACGCCGGAGCCGATGAGCGCGGCCCCGATGCCCAGCCCGGCCGCGCCGATGCCACGGGTGTTGTAGACGTTCGGACACTCGGTGCGGCCGCGGCCGTCGTCGCAGGTGACTTTGCCGTCGAGGTTGATCAGGAACGCGCCGGCGCCGACGAGGACAGCGCCACCGATGGAGAGGCCCCAGCCGAGCCCGGTGTAGCCCCCGGCAACGGCGATGGGCTCGGGGTCCACGGGCGGGGGCGGCGGCTCGACGGGGGGCGGCGGGATGGGCGCCTTGTCACTCAACGCGATGTCGAGCTTCAGCGCCTTGCCCATCGCCGTGACGGTGCGCTCCTCGACGACGAAACCTTCCTTCGCCACCACCACGATGTGCTTGCCCGGCTCGATCTCGGTGAGCAGCGGCGTGGTCCCGACGTCGGTCCCGTCGACCAGGACGGACGCACCGGGCGGCGTGGTCACCACCTCCAGCATGGGCTTCTTGGGCTTCTTGGGCTTCTTGGGCTTCTTGGGCTTCTTGGGCTTGGGTGCTGGCGCCTTCAGCGCGCTCGACAGCTCGGCGAGGGCCGCGTCGAGGGTCCCGTTGACCTCCTCTGCGGCGCAGAGCTCGCAGAGCCCGCTGCCCTTCGCCGACTTGTCGCTGGCCGCGTCGTAGAGCCAGAGATCGACGTTGTAGATCTCGTCCGCCGAGCTGACGCTGGCGCTCAGGACGAAGCGCGCCTTGGCCTTCTTGGCGACGGCCTTCGCGCAGGCTGCTTCCGCGCAGCCTTCCTTGGCGCCGGCCGCCTCGCTGGTCTTGCGATCGACCAGGGAGGCCTTCTTGGCCACCGCGCTGCGCAGATGTTGGTCGTAGCCCTTGGCCACCGCGGCGTCCACGCCGCTGACGGTCATGGGCACGACGACCAGCCGGTCCGGCTCGCCGGCCCAAGCCGTGGGAGACGCGCACACGAGTGTGAGGAACAGCGGAACCAGCGTTTTCGGCATCTTCAAGCTTCGACCTCGGCGACGACCGCGGTGACGTTGTCCAGGCCGCCCGCCCCCAGCGCGAGCTCGACGAGAGCGTCGGCCGCGGCATCGAGGTCGCTGGCGGTTGCGAGTTGGACGCGGATCTTCGCGTCATCCACCAGATCGGTCAACCCGTCGGAGCAAAGCAGGTACATGTCTCCTCGGAGCGGCACGGTGGAATCTACGTCGATCTGCACTCCGGGCGACAGGCCCAGGGCGCGTACGATGATGTTCTTGTAGGGGAAGTGCTTGGCCTGGGCGGGCGTCAACTCACCGAGGCGCAGGTACTCGTTGAGCAGCGAGTGGTCCTCCGTCAGCGCCGTGAGCTCGCCGCCGCGAAGGCGGTACACGCGGCTGTCCCCGACGTGGGCTACGTGCAGCCGCTCTGCGCCGGCCTCCAGCCACGCGGCGACGATGGTGGTGCCCATGCCGCGGCATTCCGGGCGCTGCTGAGCCGTCTCGAGCACGACTCGATTCGCGTGCCTGACCGCCTCGAGCAGCCGCCCGCTCCCGTTGGTGGCGCGCCGCCGGAACAAGCCTCGCCAACCACGGCTCGGCGGCGGGAGCTCGTCGTTGAACTCCGCCTCGAGCGTCTCGATCGTGAGCTGGCTCGCGACGTCACCGGCGTTGTGCCCGCCCATCCCGTCGGCCACCACCGCGAGGTAGCTCTCGGGCAGCACGAGGTAGGCGTCCTCGTTGTGCTCGCGGACGCGCCCCACGTGACTCGTGGCGCCGAAGCGAAGGTGCAGCCGTTCGCCCATCGGGCTCAACCGCCCAGCCGCTTCGCGAGCGCCACCACGCGCGGCGCGTCGGCGTCCAGGGCGCGCAGGCGCTCGAGGTGCGGCCTCGCGAGGGACGGGAGGCCGCGGTCGCAGAGTCGCTCCGCCAGCGCCAGGCGCGCCTCGAGCAGCTCCGCCTCGACGCCCGCGTCCTCCGCCTTGCGCAGCGCACACAGCAGATCGACGGCCTCCTTCAGCTCGGCCTGCCGAATCGGCTTCGTGAGGTAATAGTCCGCGCCGACGGTCCCCGCGCGAGCGATGCTGTCGCCGTCGTCGAGGGCCGTGAGGATCATCACCGGCAGATAGCCCGGGTAGCGCACCTTCAGGTACCGCGTCGTCTCGAAGCCGTCGAGGCGCGGCATCATCACGTCCATCACCACCAGCCCCGGCAGGTGATTCTGGGTGAGGAGGATGGCCTCCTGCCCATGGGAGGCCCACTGCACGGAGAAGCCGAGCCGTTCCAGTCGGCGCTGCACGAGTAGCGCCGTGTCCGGGTCATCCTCGACCACGAGCACCCGCTCCGGGGCATCTACATCCTGTGGCTCACTCATGGTTTCGGTCGCTGTCCGGCGCCCAGGGGTGACGCTTCTCCGAGGGTTTCGCGGTCCAGGGCGGCCGCAGCAGAGGCAGCCGCTGCTTTGCCCGCTGGCTGCGTTGCAGCTCGATCTCCCGGAACAGCGTCGCGGGGGCGACGGTGCTGACGGGGACGTAGCCGCTCTCGGCCCCACAGTAGCCATTGAAGACGCCCATCTCCTTGCTCGTCGCCATGATCTTGGAGACCGCCGTCAGCGGGGTGCCGACCATCTCGACGCCGCGCACGAGGGTCTCTTCGCCGGTCTTCGCGTCGACGCGGTAGACCATGCGCGGGGTGCCCTTGAACGCCTGGTAGCCGTATCCGCTGGTGTTCGTGGAGCCCCCCGTGATGTCGCGGATGACGAGCCCGTAAGGCTTGCCCTGGCGGCGCACCTCCGCGAGCAGCATCTCCTTGAGCTTCGCGCGACTCACCGGCGCCTTGCCTTCGATGATCAGGTTCCCCATGCGGGCCACGGGTCGGTGGACGCCCTGGGCGCGCCCGTGCCCGTTACTCGCGGGGACGTCCTCGATGGGGGTGCGGCTCGTGAGGAAGCCGCGCAGCACGCCAGCGTCTACCAACGTGACGTTGCGTGAGGCGACCCCCTCGTCGTCGAAGGGGTAGAACCCGTTGAGCGAGATCCCGTCGAAGGCACGCAGAGAGGGATCGTCTCGCACCGTCACGAAGTCCGGCAGGATCTTGCGGCCAACCTGCCCCTTGAAGGTCTGCCCCTCGTTGTCGTCGTTCTGGCGCTCGCCCTCCAGGCGGTGACCCACGGCCTCGTGGAAGAACACGCCCGTCGCCTCGGGCTCGAGGATGGCGGGCCCCGTATACGGATTCGCGACGGGCGCCGCCGCCAGCGCGCGGAGATCCGCCAGCGCCTGGTCGGCGCGCTTCACGAGCTCAGCCTCGCTGGGGAGCTCGGAGGGGCTCCGGCCGTAGAGCGTCTGCCCCTGCTCGAGCAGCAGCCCGTCCGGCGCGCGCCCCACGACGTCCGTCGCCATCGCGTAGATCACGTCCTCGCGGATCAGCCGCGTCCCCTCCGAGTTGACCAGGAAGATCCGCACCCGGTCGGCGGTGATCCGCATCGTGCCGTCGAGGGTCAGGCCGTCGTCGGCTCGGAAGCGGGAGGAGACCTTGCGGGCGATGGCGGACCACCGCTCGCGTTCGTCCGTCAGGTGAATCGGCGGATCGACGTGCTTCACGGCGGGGGCCTTCGCGAAGGACGCGATGTCCTTGTCCTCGACCTTGTTCACCTTCCGCGCCTTCTTGCGAAGGTGGGTGCCCAGGGCGTCTTTGTAGGCGAGGTCAGAGAGCAACCAGAGGGTGCCCCGGAGCGTCGCGGGGTTGTCATCCACGGGCGCCTTGTGGCTCGGGCGGAAGTTCGACTGCTCGGCGAAGAAGACGTCGTCGTCGGGCTCCGGGCTGCTGTCGAATGCGTAGTCGCCGACGCGTACGTCCACCGACACGTTGCGCGTGTGGCGCCGTTGGTCCTGGATGATCGCGCCGAACCGCGCCTCGACGGTGATCGAATCGCGGTCGACGAGGCGGTAGCCGATGTAGTACGGCGGCAGGTGGTCATCGAGTCGGAGTTCGGCGGTGCTGCGTTCGAGCTCCGCCTCCATCGCAGAGAGGAGCGTCGCGCGCTGATCGGCGCGGGCGCCAGTGACGACGGTCGAGAGCGCGAGGAGCCAGGCGAACAATGGGGACATGCGGGCGGATCTCCTGCCGCAGGGTGCGGTCAAACTATTGATTACTGGGGGCGATGTCACGGTTTGGACAGCGTCGCCGTGTCGGAGTTTCGGCGCGTGACGCCCGCGGCCTGGGTCGAGCGGCACGGTCTACCCCCCGGCGGGGCGCTCCTCGACGCCGCCGGTGGGGAGAAGCGCGGCGTTCATCGCTACGCCGCGCTCTGCCTCACGCCCGTCGAGATCCTGTCCTGGCGCCTCGGTGACGCGGACGATCCATTCCATCTGCTGGAGTCGTTCGCGGGACGCATGGGTCGACCCTCGGGTGAGGCTGGTCCTTGGCCCTTGGTGGCCTGCGCCCTCGGCTACGAGCTCGGGCGCGTCGTCGAGCGCGTCCCGGCGCTGGCCCGCGACGATCGGCACGTCCCCGACCTCTGGGCCGCGCGGTACGAAGCGGCCTACGTGTGGGACCGCGTGGCGCGGGCGGGCCGAGTCGTGGCGACGAGCCCCGCCGCCGGCCGTGCTCTCGAGGCGCGGATGCGCGCCGGCGGCACCGCGCCAGCGCCGGCCGTGGTCGGTCGAGCGCGAGCGGAGGTGTCTCGACGCGTCTACGAGGCGGCGGTGCGGCGGATTCGGGCGCACATCGCCGCCGGCGACGTCTACCAGGTGAACCACACGGTGCGCTCCTCGGCCCCCTTCGCGGGGGACGCCGAGAGCTTCTTCGCGAGGTTGCGGGCGGCCTCGCCGGTCCCGTTTGGCGCGATGCTCCGGCTGAGCCCGGAGATAGCAGTGCTCTCCACGAGCCCCGAGCGCTTCCTGCGTTGGGACGCCTCCGGTCACGTGGAGACGCGGCCGATCAAGGGCACGCGCCCCCGCGCGCGCGAGGCCCGCCGGGACGCCGCCCTCGCCGACGCGCTGCGCGCCAGCCCCAAGGACCGGGCCGAGCACATCATGATCGTGGATCTGGAGCGCAACGATCTCGGCCGCGTCTGCGAGCCGGGCAGCGTCCGCGTCTCACGCCTGCTCGCCCCCGAGGCCTACGCCACCGTGCACCACCTCGTCAGCACCGTGGAGGGCAGGCTTCGAGGTGGCACGGGGCTCGCGGAACTCCTGCGGGCGACGTTCCCCGGGGGCAGCATCACCGGGGCGCCGAAGGTCCGCGCGATGGAGATCATCGACGCCCTCGAGCCAGTCCGGCGGGGCATCTACTGCGGCGCTGTCGGCTATCTGGACGCGGCGGGGGGCGGCGACCTCAACATCGCGATTCGTACCGCCTGGCAGGTCGGCGACCGGCTCTACTACCAAGCGGGGGGCGGCATCGTGGCGGACTCGGACCCGGCCACGGAGTGGGCGGAGGCCGGCTGGAAGGCCCGCGCCTTCATGGACGCGTGCCGGAGCGTCTAGGACGGTGCGGCAGACAAAGTGTGGTCCTGCCCCGTTTCTCCAGACAGTTGAGTTAAACGGCCAGGGCCGCTTCCTG
>CAYOBQ010000281.1:0-7194 GCA_964402225.1 uncultured Nannocystaceae bacterium
AGATCTACCCGCACATCGAGGCCTTCCTGGCTCAGTAGCCCTGCAGGGTCGCCCACCTCGAGCGATGGAACGCCGCGTCACCGAAGCTGGCGGCGCAGACCCGGGCCCGCTTCAAGTACAAGCCCACGTCGCACTCGTCGGTCATCCCGATGCCGCCGTGCATCTGCACCGCCTCGTTGCACACCGCCAGAAACGTCTCCGTCAGGCGCGCCTTGGCGAGAGAGGCCATCAACGGGATCCGGTCCGGCGCCTCGTCGACGGTGCGCGCCGCCGCCAGCACCGCCGAGCGCGAGAGCGCGAGGTCCGCGAAGAGCCGCGCGGCCCGGTGCTGCAAGGCCTGGAAGCTGCCGATGGTGGTGCCGAACTGGCGCCGCGTCTTCAGGTACTCGAGGGTGTCCTCAAAGACCTGCGTCGCGCCTCCGAGCATCTCCGCGCACAACGCGATCGTCCCTCGGTCGACCACCGCCGTCAGCAGGATCTCATCGCCAATCCGCCGGCCCGCGGGCACGCCGTCGAGCT
Source organism: uncultured Nannocystaceae bacterium (assembly GCA_964402225.1). Lineage (GTDB taxonomy): Bacteria > Myxococcota_A > Bradymonadia > UBA7976 > UBA1532 > CAYOBQ01. Next base: position 520 of record CAYOBQ010000281.1, read on the forward strand.
TCACCAACGCCGCGTTGCGCCCGTCGAGGCGACGCAGCGCCGTGACCTCGCAGCGACCCGGCTCCACCAGGAAGACGCCGATGCCCTCCGGCGTCCGAGCGCTCACCAGCAGCACGTCCGCCACCTGAGCGTCGAGGACGTCGCGCTTCTCCCCGAACAGGTGGCCGTCGCGCAGCTCGGTGGTGACGCGCCCGACGTCGTACCGGCTCCCCCGCTCGTCGAAGGCCACCGCGACCACCGCCTCGCCCCGGGCGATCCGCGGCAGCCACGCCTCGCGGGCCCCCTCATCGACGCCCAGCCGCAGCGCGCTGGTGGCGAGGACCGCCGTCGAGAGCAGCGGCTCGGGCATGAGGTTCCGCCCGGCCCCCTCCAACACGAGGCACAGCTCGAAGAAGCCGAGCCCCCCACCGCCGTAGGCCTCGGGCACGTTCGCGCCGACCAGGCCGAGGTCCGCCAGCTCGCCCCACAGCTCGCGGGAGAAGCCCACCTCGTCCCCCGAGTCACGCAGCCCCCGTACCCGCGAGACCGGCGCCCGATCCCCCACGACCTGCCGGACCATGTCGGCCAGCAACGTCTGCTCTTCGTCCAAGATGAGTCGCATCAGAGCCCCAGCACATGCTTGGCGATGATGTTGAGTTGGATCTCCGAGGTCCCGCCTTCGATGGAGTTGCCCCGCGATCGCAGCCACTCCCGCGCCCCCTCCAGCTCACGGTCGTCGTAACCGGGCCCCGCCCATCCGAGGGCCGCCGGACCTGCGATTCGCATCTGCGTCTCCCAGCGCTGCTGCTTGAGCTCGCTGCCGCAGACCTTGAGGATCGAGCTGTCGGGCCCCGGCGCCTGCCCCGCCCGCGTGCCCTGGGCGATGCGCTCCACCGTGAGGTTGAAGCACTGCTCGAGCATCGCTCCGCGGACGATCTCGTCGCGGAGCAGCGCGTCGGGGAGAGGGCCCTCGGGCGCTTGGAAGGCGTCGCGTGCGACCTCCACCAGATCGCCCTCCAAGGCGCTCATCTGCGAGCCGATGGCCGCCCCGATGTTGGCCCGCTCGTGCTGGAGCAGCGCCTTGGCCACCGTCCAGCCGTTGTCGACGCCCCCCACCACGTTCGCCACCGGGACGCGCACCCCGTCGAAGAAGACCTCGCAGAACGGAGACGCGCCGCTGATGAGCTCGATGGGGCGCACCGTCACCCCCGGATCGTCCATGTCGAAGAGCACGAAGCTGATCCCCCGCTGCTTCTTCACCTCCGGGTCCGTGCGCACCAGACAGAAGATCCAGTCCGACTTGTCCGCGTAGGACGTCCACACCTTCTGCCCGTCGATCACAAAGTGATCGCCGTCACGGACCGCCCGCGTCGCGAGGGCCGCCAGGTCCGAGCCCGCCCCCGGCTCCGAGTACCCCTGGCACCACCGGATCGTGCCGTCGCAGATCTTCGGCAGGTGCTCACGCTTCTGAGCCTCGTCGCCGAACTGCAAGAGCGCCGGCCCGAGCATCGCCAGACCGAAGCCGATGAGCCCACGCGGCAGGTCCAGCTCGACCATCACCTCCTCGAGCGCCGCGGCCTCCGCCCGACCCAGCCCCCCGCCGCCATACGCTTCGGGCCACCGCGGCGCGTTCCAGCCACGCTCCGCCAGCGACGCACACCAACGGTTGAGATCTCGGTCGGGGTCGCGCGCCTTCTGCCCGCCCCAGAAGCCGTCGAAGAGGCCGCCCCTCCGGCGCGTCCCGAACAGCGACCGCGGCGCGTTGGCCTCCATCCACCCCCGCGCCTCGGCTCGAAACGAGTCCAGTCCGCTCATCGAGACCCTCCCAGGTGACGCTCGAAGTGACCGAGAATACGACCCTGCAAGCTGCGGGCATACGCCGGATCCGGGACCATGTGGGTGAAACCTGAGAGCGGTAGGAGCTCGTGGTGACGCCCGGCCCGAAAGAGGGCGTCTGAGAGCTTCAAGGCGTGCGTGAAGTACACGTTGTCGTCGTGCGTGCCGTGGATGATGAGCAGCGGGCGCTCGAGCTTCGCCGCCCACTTCAGCGCGCTCGCGTCGTCGTATCCGGCGACGTTCTCCTTCGGCAGTCCCATGTACCGCTCGGTGTAGTGCGTGTCGTAGTCACGCCAGTCCGTCACCGGCGCCCCCGCGACGGCTACATGGAAGACATCCGGCCGCCGCAGCACCGCCATCGCCGCGAAGTAGCCCCCGAAGGACCATCCGTAGATCCCGACGCGGCTCAGATCCAGCTCGGCGTGGCGCTCGCCGAGGGCCTGGAGCACCGCGACCTGGTCCGCCAACGGCTTCTCGATCAGGTTCCCGTAGACGGAGCGCTCCCAATCGCGCCCCCGCGCCGGTGTGCCGCGCCCGTCGATCGACACCACGATGTAGCCGTGGTCGGCGTACCACTGGTCGCGCAGGTAGCGACGCCCTTGGGCCGTCACCATCTGCGCGTGGGGCCCACCGTAGACGTGCACCAGGACCGGATAGCGGCGCTTCGCGTCGAAGTCCCGCGGTCGGAGCAGCACCGCGTGGTGCGTGCGCCCGTCGATCTCGACCTGGGTGAACTTCGGTCGAGGGCGCAGCGGCAGCGGCTCGGAGATGTCGCGGAGGGTCCCCGCCAGGCGCCCGCCCCGGGTCCGCACCTTGGCCCAACGCGCCCCGGCGGGACCCTCGAAGAGGTGGACGAACGTCGCCGCCCCCTTGCCGAAGATGGCCCGATGCCGCCCGCGGACCTCACTCACCCGCACCGGCGCTCCCTTCGCGGGCACGCGATACAGGTGCGCCTCCGTCGGATCCGAGCCGGCCACGACGAAGGTCTGCGACGCATCGCCGTAAAGATAGCCGCGATAGCCCAGCTCCCCGGGCACCACCGTCCGCGCCCTCTTCCCCGCGCGATCGTGGAGCGCCACCGTCCACCGGCCCTCAGCCTCGCTGCTCCACAGGAAGCCGTCCTTGCGCCACACGGGGAAGCGCCCATCGAGGTTGATCCACGCCGCGTCGCGCTCGGTGTGCAGCGCCCTCGTCTTGCCCCCCTCGGCGGCGCGCACCTCCACGCGCTGCTGCATGCGGTCCTGGACCACCAGCGTCAGGGGCCCCAGCTTCGACCAACCCACACGCGCCAGATAGGGGAGCTCCGAGCGCGGCCATTCGACCTCCTCGCGGAGCTTCCCGTCGATCGTCAGCACGAAGAGCCGAACCTCGGCGTTCGCCGTCCCGGCCCTGGGAAAGCGTGCCCCCACCGCCGGCTTCGCTGGCTTCGTCGCGTCGAGGCGCCACAGCTCCTCCACCGGCGCCTCGTCGGTGCGCGCCACCGCGACGCGCGTCGAGTCGGGCGACCACCAATACCCAGCCCGCCGCCCCATCTCCTCCGCCGCCACGAACTCCGGCAGCCCATAGGCCACCGTCTCACCCTCCACCTCCGTCAAGCGGCGCTCCCGACCGGTCGAGAGCGACGTCACGTAGACATCGCGCCCCCGCACCGCCGCGACCCACTTCCCATCGGGGGAGAACGTGGGATTCACCGGGCGCCCCGCGTCGCTCGGGAGCGCGCGCACCTTCCCGGTCTTCCGCTCCACCACATAGAGCCGGCCACCGATTGGCACCAGCAGCCGCCGCCCGTCCTTCGACAGCACGTAGCGGGTGATCCCGCCGGCCGCCTCCCGCTCCCGCTCCCGCTGCGCCTTCTCGGTCTCGCTCAGCTCGTCGATCGCCCCGGCCAGGACCTGGGCCGCCGTGAGCAGCACGCGCTCGCTCCCCGTCGCCACGTCGAAGACCCACAGGTCCTGGGTGAACGAACGCGGCCCGACCGCGCGCAAGAACAGCACCGCGTCCCCATCGGGGGTCACGGTGATCCCCCGCGGGGCCCCCAGCCGAAAGCCGTAGGTCGCGGTGTACTGCTCGACGAAGCCCTGTTGAGCGAACAGGGCCACCACCATCGAAAGCGCCAGCATGGGCGGAAGGTACTACTGCAAGAGGCTCCGCAGCACCCACGTCGTCTTCTCCTGCACCTGGAGCCGCCGCGTCAGCAGGTCGGGGACACCCTCCGCCTCGGGGGCCATCACTCGGTCCTTTCGTTCATCCATGCGTCGAGATCATCGGAGCCACCGATGTGCCGTCCGTCGATGAAGACCTGCGGTGCGCTCGTCCGTCCACTGATGGCGCGCAGACGCCGAGGCGAAGCCGCCACCTCCTCGTAAGCGAGCCCCGCTTCCTCCAGGCGCGCCTTCGCACGGAAGCAGAAGGGGCAGCCGGGGCGCGTGAACAGCAGCACGTCCGGCGGCGCGCCCATGCCAGGGGCGAGGTGGTCCAGCATCGTCTCGGCGTTCGAGACCTCGAAGGGGTCGCCGTCCCGCTCCGGCTCGACGAACATCTTCTCCACCACGCCGTCGCGCACCAGCATCGAGTAACGCCACGAGCGCTCCCCGAAGCCGAGGCTGCGCTTGTCCACCAACATCCCCATACCCCGCGTGAACTCACCGTTGCCGTCCGGCAGGAAGGTGATGTCATCGGCGCCCTGATGGGCCTTCCACGCGTCCATCACGTAGGCGTCGTTCACCGAGACGCAGACGATCTCGTCCACGCCCCGCTCGAAGAACGCCGGCGCCAGCTCCTGATAGCGGGGCAGGTGGCCTCCGGAGCAGCGGGGCGTGAACGCACCGGGTAGCCCAAAGACGACCACCGTCCGCCCCGCGAAGAGCGCCCGGGTTTCGACATCGTGCCAACGCCCCTCCACCCGGGTACGGATCGTGACCTCCGGGACGCGCTCGCCCTCCATTCTCGGCGGCATCTGAGACTCCCTCGTAGTTTCAACCGCTCCACAGAGCACGGCGCGTGCCAGCCGCCAGTCGGTGTCCCCGGGTGACCGCACCGATATGTCGGTGAACAACCACCGACAATTCGGTGCCAGCACCGAAATACCGGTAGCATCGAGGGATGCCGAAGCTCATCGATCTCGCCGCCGATCTCCACGAGCTGACCCGCCTCGCCAGTGAGACCGACGATCTCGATGGCCTGCTCGCCCACGCCCTCGACGCCCTCGCCGCCGTGGTGCCCTATGACCTCGCCGCGGTCCACGAACTCGACGGCGACCAGCTCTCCCTCCGCGTCGCCCGCGGCGCCCTCGCCCACGACCGGCTCCAAGGCCACACCATCTCGCTGCACGAGCACCCGACCGTCCGCCGCTCCCTCGAGACCCGCCGCCCCGTCGCCGCCGAGGGGGACCCCTACGACGGCGTCCTCGATCTCGACTGCGGCCACGCCTGCATGGTCGTCCCGCTCTTCGTCCGAGACCGCAGCCTGGGCGCGATCACCTTCGACCGCACGATCTGCGAGACATACCCACCGGAGGTCATGGAGCTCGCGGGCATCTACGGACAGATCGTCGGCCTCGCCTTCTTGCTCGCCGAGCAAGCCCGTCTCCTGCGTCACGAGCGCCGCACGCTGCGCGAGCACACCCGACGTCTGCAGGGCGCCTCCGCCGCCGCCGCCGATCTCGTCGCCCTCCCTTCACCGGCCATGCAGGCGTTGGTGCAAGCGGCCCGGCAGGTCGCCCCCCACTCCGCCCCGGTGCTCATCCTGGGCGAGACGGGCGTCGGCAAGGAGGTCCTCGCCCAGGCCATCCACGACTGGAGCGACCGACGCGAGGGTCCCTTCGTGAAGGTCAACTGCGCCGCGCTCCCCGAGGCGTTGCTGGAGAGCGAGCTCTTCGGCCACCTACGCGGCGCCTTCTCCGGGGCCACCGGTGACCGACCGGGTCGCTTCGCCACCGCCAACGGCGGCACGCTCCTCCTCGACGAGATCGGCGAGCTCGCCCCCAACGCCCAGGCCAAGCTGCTCCGTGTCCTCCAAGAGGGCACCTTCGAGCCCGTCGGCGCCGACCGCGCCATCCGCGTCGATGTCCGCGTCCTCGCCGCCACCCACGTCGACCTCCGCGCCGCCGTCGCCGCCGGCACCTTCCGGGAGGACCTCTACTACCGCCTCGACGTCTTCCCCCTCACCATCCCCCCGCTGCGCGAGCGCCCGGAGGACGCCGAGGTCATCGCTGGCCGCTACCTCGCCAACCGCGCCCAGACGACCCGCCGCGGCCCCTGGCACCTCGCCGATCCCGGCGCCCTGCGCCACCGCCCCTGGCCCGGCAACATCCGCGAGCTGCTCAACGAGCTCGAACGCGCCACCATCCTCCGGCCCCGCGGGCCCCTGCACATCACCGCCGGACCCCCGAGGCCCACAGGCCGCGACCCCACGACCCCGACCTCCACCCCGGTCACCCTCGCCGAGGTCCAGGCGGCCCACATCCGCTCGGTCCTGGCCCAAACGAATGGCCGGATATACGGAGTCGACGGCGCCGCCACCCTCCTCGGCCTGAAGCCGTCGACCCTCCAGAGCCGCATGAAGAAGCTGGGCGTCGTCCGTGACAGCCCCCGATAGGACGGCGCGGCAGACAAAGCGACCAAGTAATGTGCGCGCCCGCCGGCCGAGGTCAAGGCGCGAAGCCGTAGCGATATCCGAAGATCGGGTTATCCATTCGACCGGAGCAGGCTGGAGCGGTGAGGTACCCGCGAGCCGGCACGCACTATCCGAGGTCCGTGGGTGAGTCCCAGGCATGGTTCCGAGCCGATGCGGACTGCCTGGACTACCTTGAGTGGTTGCGGTGGCCCGCGGGTTTTTCCTGCCCAGATTGCAACGATGATG
>CAYOBQ010000282.1:0-7143 GCA_964402225.1 uncultured Nannocystaceae bacterium
GATGGCGTGGTCGTTGGGGTGGGCGTTGGCGTGGGTGAGGGCGAGGGCGAGGGGGAGGGCGAGGGGGAGGGCGAAGGCGAAGGGGAGGGCGAGTGTCAGCGGGACTGCGACAACGACGGGATCACCGAGTTCGACGGAGATTGCGACGACGGGAACCCTGACGTCTTCCCCGGCGCCGAAGAGGTCTGCAACGACCTCGACGACGACTGCGACGACGCGGTTGACGAGGAGATCGTGCGCGAGTGCTACGACGGCGGTGACGACACGCTCGGTCGCGGCGTCTGCCGCGCGGGCGCGAGCACGTGCGTCGCGGGGGCCTTCGGGGCCTGCGAGGGCCAGGTCGTGCCGGCCGACGAGGTCTGCGGAAACGACGCCGACGACGACTGCGACGGGGCGGTCGACGACGGCTGCGACGTCGACGGCGACGGCTTCACGGTCGACGCGGGGGACTGCGACGACGGCGACGGCGCGATCAACCCCGACGCCGAAGAGGTCTGCGATGGCGTCGACAACGACTGCGACGAGGCCACCGACGATGTCGAGGTGGCCTGCTACGACGGGCCGGCGGGGACCGAGGGCGAGGGGGTGTGCCGCGGAGGCGTACAGCGCTGCGACGACGGCGAGCTCTCGGACTGCCTCGACCAGGTGCTCCCGGCGGGGGAGGCGTGCGGCAACGAGCGGGACGACGACTGCGACGGGGAGACGGACGAGGACTGCGACGTCGAAGCGTGCCCGGACGTCGCCCTCGACTCGGAGATCCTGCTCGCCCACACCTGCCTCTCGGCGGGCAGCAGCGGCGCGACCTACCTCGTGGTGAACCTGGTCGACAGCCAGGGGGCGCCGGTGGTCGACGTCGACGTGGCCGTCGGGACCCAGCCCCGCATCGCGGTCGGGCGTGTTCGCCCCGAGGGCGACGGCTTCTTCGCGGTCGTCGGCGCCCCGCGCAACCAGGTGGGCGAGGTTCGCTTCACGGTGACGGTCGGCTGCGACGATGGGACGCGGCTGGCGCTGGCGACGACGCCGACGCTCAACGTCGAGCCGGCCCTCGAGCGCGGGACGGAGATCGTGACCGGTGGCTGTGACACCCTCGACGCGAACCTGCGCGTCACGGTGGTGGACGCCGCCGACGGAGCCGCCATCGAGGGGGCGTGGGTGATGGCCGGCGACGCGCCTGTGGCCAACTTCCAACCGGGGGCCCAGGCGGCGCTGCGTGGCAACCGCGGGCGCCGCCCGAACAGCGGGCGCACCTTGGCCAGCGGCGCGCTGGCGCTGCGCGACTTCAATGGGGGCCTGGAGGGGCCGACGATGGTCACCGCGGGGGCCGAGGGGTACGAGAACGTGACGCTCGCGGGCCTCGACGCGAGCGAGGCGGTGATCGCGCTGCGGCGGGCGGACACCCCGCGGGGACCGACCGCCCGGCTCCAGGGGCGCCTCAGTCAATTCGACGACCTCTCGCGCGACGGAGACGCCGACGCGGGCATCGTGCTGGGCTCCTTCGGGCTTCACTTCCTGTCGACGCTCTCCTTCGCGCAGCTCCTGACGCGGGCCGACTGCTGGGACCCCCTGACGCAGGGCATCGTGGGGGGCTTCGTCGGCCCGGTGGCGACGGCGGGGAACCTGTACGTGGCGCAGCAACCCGAGACCGCGTTCCGCCTGCCCGTCACGATCGACGAGCATCGCTTCGACATTCGGCCCTTCCCGCAGGGGACAGACAACCTCGTGGGCCTCGCCGGAAAGGTGCCCACCCAGCAGGTCGCCGACGTGCTCGTTCAGGACGGGGCGAGCATCTCCGACATCCTGGGCTTGCTCACGCTGCGCGAGATCGGCGTCCTACGTGACCTCGAGGTGGCGGGGAACCGCGACAACCTGACGGTCCCGTTGAGCGCCCCGCTCAACCAGAACGCGAGCTGCCGCGTGCGGGACGTGCCGGCGGGGGCCGACGTCTTGTGCGCCACCGCGGGGGACTGGGCCGACGCTGGAGGGACTGGCCGCCTCTTCCCGATGGGTCTGGCCTTTGCCGCCGCCGATGCCGTGGACGCCGCCCGCCCCGGCGCCGTCGAGTTGGACATCACGACGACCCCGGCGAACGGGCAGTTCCGCGACATCGGCTACCTGGGCGCGGCGGTGGCGCGCTACCTCGAGGCGGCGCCGGTGGGCCACGAGCAGGCCCTGAGCACGGTGCTCGACCGATCGACCCTCGACGGCGGCGGCGGGGCCATGGGGCTCGATGGCTTCCTGGCGACGACCCCGCTGTCGCGGGAGGGCCGGACCTACAACTGGGAGGGCGTGGGCACCGACGCGAGCCCTGACGTCGATCTCTGCCGGCTCGAGGTCCTGAGACAGGTGCGCGAGACCTACAACCCAGGCGCGTGCTCTCCCAATCTCGTGGAGGACGCCTACACGCGCCCCGTCTGGCGCGCCTTCGTCGCCGGCGACGCCGCGACCGTCACGCTGCCGGAGCTGCCGGCGGGGTGGCCGCGCGCCGCGAACGGCGGGTTGGTCGATCCCGACGACACGCCGGAGACGGACGTGCTCACGATGCGGATCTCGTGTCTGGCGCTGGGTGACGCGCCGGGCTTCGACTTCGACGCGAGCAACTTCGGGGCGCTGCGCTCCGGGATCACGCACCTCTCCGAGAACACGCGCCGGTATTGATCCTCGCGCTGCTCGCCGCGCTGCTCCAGCCGGCGCAGCCGCGGGTCCACCTCTGGACAGACGGCGCCGTCACCGTCGGCGCCGCCGGCGCATGGCTCGTCGTCGACCAACTCCACGCTGGTCTCGTCGCCGCCGACTGTCCGTGCCAGCGCACCGACGTCAACGGTCTGGATCGCGTGGCCGTCGATGAATCGCTGGGGGAGGCCGAGGTCGCCGCGGACCTCACGGCGGGGCTCACGTTGGCGGCGCCCGTTCTCCTCCTCGCGCTCACCGCCCCCGACGAGCGGGCTTACCTGGCCGACGTCACGCTCGTGCTCGAGTCCGCCGCCCTCGCGGGCCTGCTCACGCAGCTCGCAAAGACCGCGGTGGGTCGGCCGTATCCGTACATGTATCGCCCCGCGCCCTACGACGAGCAGAACGGCGACGGCGACAACTACGCCTCCTTCTGGTCCGGGCACACCGCGGTCCCGATGGCCGCCGCCGTGACCTACGCGTGGACGCTGCACGCGCGCCGCCCGCGCTCGCCCTGGCGCTGGGTCGCGTGGTGCGTGGCCCCGGCCCTCGCCCTCACCGCGGGGACACTCCAGGTCGCGGCGAGCAACCACTTCCCCAGCGACGTCGCCACCGGCGCCCTCGTCGGGGCCGGCGTCGGCCTGCTCAACCCCTGGCTCCACACCTTCTGAGCGCGGTGGAACGCGCGCGACGCCAACGCGCGGTTTTGCTAGGCTTGACGTGCGCGGATGATACGGAGCGTCGCGCACGGGGGGCAGATCATGGGTATCGGAGGTGCATTGATCGATCTCGAACCGGGCTGCTTGCTCACCGGTCGCCAAGGTGGCTACCGCGTTGGGGAGCGGCTGCACGAAGGGCGGACCGGCCACATCTATCGCGCGACGCGGGAGGGTGATGGGGAGGTCGTCGCGCTGAAGGTCTTCGAGCTGACGCGCCCGAGTGACGCCCGCGAGCTCGAGCAGGAGCTCCACGCGCTGCGCGATCTGGGCGACCGACCGACCCTCCCACGCCTGCTCGACTGGAGCCTCAACCCCGCCGACCATGGTCACGGCTTCGCGGTCATCGAGTACTTCCCTCGGGGCTCCCTCGCCGATGCCCTCGTCGACGGCCCGCTCCCCAAAGACGCGCTCTACCGGCTCTTCGAGGATCTGCTCGACGGGATCGGCGCGCTGCACACCCACCGCGCGCCGCTGCTCCACCTCGACCTCAAGCCGGCGAATGTGCTGGTGGGTGATGGGCGCTACGTGCTGGCGGATCTCGGCTTGAGCCGCCCGATCGGCGTGCGCGCCGGTATTCTCCCCCCCAGCTACGGGACGCTTGGCTACCGGGCGCCGGAGCAGGCGCGCGCGCGCCCGGAGATGTTCGGCGTGCGCACCGATCTGTACGGGCTCGGCGCGACCATGTGGTCAGCCTGCACCGGCCGCCTCCTCGCCGCCCGCGACGAGCCCACCGACTGGTCTCCGCTCTACGGGCTCCCCGCCCTCAACCTGGTGGTCCCGGAGCTCGACGAGGTCCTGTCGCGGACAGTGATGGAGCTGCTTCGCTTCCGCGCCGCGCTCCGGCCGGGGACCGCCCGGGAGGTCCTCACGCGGCTCAGGGAGGGGCGGATCTCCGAAGACACGCTCCGCGACCACATGGTCGATGGACACCTCGCCGTCCGCGACACGCTGACCGATCTCACCCACCCACTGCTCCGTCACGTCTTGAGCACGACGCCCAACCTCCGCGTGGCGCGCTTCGCTGAAGGCGACGCGCTGTGCCGGACCGGCGAGCCCTCCCACCACGCCTTCCTGCTGCTCAGCGGGCTGCTCGCCGTTCAACGTGAGGGGAAGACCCTCGCGCTGCTCGACTCCCCCGGCGAGATCCTCGGTGAGGTCGCGGCGCTCTCCGGCGGGAAGCGCACCGCGTCCCTCGTCGCCCAGGAGGACACGGTGGTGGCGGTCTTCGACGGCGGTGAGCTCCTCGACTTCCTGCGACTCAACCCGGAGCTGGCGATCCAGCACGTGGCCGCCCTCGTCGAGCGGCTGGCCCGCGAGAGCGCTCGGGCTTGATCGCCGTCGCGTTGGTCGCCGCCCTGTCGGCCGACGTCGCCGCGCCGCTCGCGGACACCTCGGACACAGTCGCGGTCGTCGCGGATCTGCCGGACTGGCTACGGCGGCTGTCGGCCCTCGATCCCGCCCTCCGCGATCCTCTTCGCGCTCCGTTGACCAGGCTCCTGGGCGTGGATCCCTTCGGGCCGAACGCCAAGGTGGTGCCGGGTCCAGCGGCCTTCGGGAGCATGAGCGGCGCCACGACCGGCATCTCCCACGCCCCTGGGGTGCCCCCGCCGACGACCCGCCTCTGCCCAGCGGGGGAAGCACACCTGATGATCCTCCACGGTCTCCCTGGGCGCTCGATCGTCGCCGGGGGCGTGCGGGGCTGTCACCTCGTTCGCCTCGGCGAGGCGCTCTCCGTCGACGGCTTCGTCGCGTCCGTCCTCGCGCCGGCGTGGGGCGTCGCGCCGCGGGCGCCGGACGCACGCCTCTTCACCCGCATCGGTCGTCGCCCCGGGCTCGTGCGACTCCGGGTTGCGCCGGCGAGCCGCGCGCTCCTCTCTGCCCAGGTCGGCTTGCCGGACGAGCTCGCGAGCGACGAGGTCGCGCTGACCCTCGATCCGCTCCGTCTCCTGATCCGCGTCACCGACGAGGCGACGGCGAAGAGGCGACTCGCCGATCTGCGCCGCGCGACCTGGTGGCCCAAGGGACCGGCGCGGATCCACGACGGTTACCTCGTCGTGGGCCCCGACGCTCCGGCCCACGGCGACTATCGCGACACGCTCCCAGCCGACCTCCGGCCCTTGGCCGCGGGCGCCCTCGTCGTACTCGATGGCTCGCCCAGCCACCCGGCGGCGGCGCCGCTGCTCGCGGCCATGCCGGCGAGCTGGCTCGAGCCTCTGCGTCGCTTCCGCCGCGTGCGATTCGTCGCGTGGTACGACGGCGGCCTCCACTACCGGCTTCGCGGGGAGCTACTTCACCGACAGCGAGATGTCGGGCAGCCGCCCACGGACGGCGCTCAACAGGGCCGCTAGCTGCGAGACCGACATCTCGTCGAAGGGGTAGACCACCGCCTTCGTGGGTCCGGCGAGCCCGTCGAGGGCGCGCCCCACCGCGGTGATGTCCAGGGCGCCGGAGTCGGTCCGGGGCACCCGAATCGTCGGCTGCCCGGGGGGGTCCACTCGGAATCCGAGGACGCCGACGCGGATCTGAACCGCGTCGGCTCGCTTGCTCGAGTGCAGCGTGAAGGGGAGGGCGCCCAGGGCGCCAGGGGCCGCCTCGCGGCCGACCACCAGCCGCAGGCTCGGGTGCCCTGCCCTCGACGCCGCGTAGGCCATGCGCTGGAGGTTCCGCACCGGGACCTGCCCGTCGATGGCGAGCAAGAAGGGATCGCCGGCGTCGGCGCCGTTTCGCTTCAGCGCCGCGAGCAACGCGGTCGCCCAGGCGCCCCACTCATCGGACTGGACCGCCGTGTCGGGGACGGTCGTGGAGGCCATCCCCAGGATCGTTCCGCTGCTGCTGACGAGTCCGTCCGGTCCGCCGGCGACGTAGGGGCCCTTGGCGAGGGGCTCGGCCCCGGCCACGACCGGCACCAGCGCCTGGACCGCCTCGAGCTGGGCCTTCAACGCGTCCGGCCAGGCGTCCGACGGCGGGGCGGCGTCGGCGGTCGCCGTCGCACCTTCGTCGCCGCCGTCGCTTCGGAGGAGGAGCCAGCCCCCGGCTCCCACGAGGAGCAGCACCAGGGCGGCGCCGGCGAGCACCGCCGGGGATGGACCCGACCGGAGCGGCGCTGGTGTGGCCACCGGGGAGACGGCCACCGGCGCGGCCATCGGCGCGGCGACGGGCGCGGGCCGTGGTGCGGCGACTGGCGCGGGCTTGGCGATCGCGGGTTCGGCGGTGGGCTCGTCCCCCCCGAGCGGCGCGACCCGCGTCTCGCGGCGGGCGGGCTGACCGTAGCGCGGGCGCGGCGGATCGGGATCGGTGGGCTCCTCGGTGATCCGCGCGACACCGGGGCGCGCGGGCTGCTCGGTCGTGTGCAGCGCGGGCGAGGTGGCGCGGTCCGCGGGGGCCGCCTGCGCGCTCGCCTCCGCCTCCATCCGTGCGCGGACCTGGGCTGCGAGCCCCTCCACGGCCATCGTCGCGACGATATTGGAGTCGATCTCGAGGGCCGCGGTGTGGGCGGGCTCGTCGAAGTCCGCCCCCGCGAGCTCCTCGTCACTCGGCTCGTACGGCTCGAGAAGCGCGTCGCAGCTTGGACAGGGGGAACTGCTCGCGGCGTCGGTGTCGACCTCGAATAGCAGCTCGCAGTGGAAGCAGGCCTTGTAGCCCAACGGCACACCGATTCGGCTTCGATCCGCAGGATGCTACCAGAGTTCGGCGACGTTTGCGTCGGGTGCATATCCCGATTCTGACGGAGGGAGTGTGGAGGGCTTTCAGCACTCAG
>CAYOBQ010000283.1:0-7061 GCA_964402225.1 uncultured Nannocystaceae bacterium
GCGAAGGCGAAGGCGAAGGCGAAGGCGAAGGCGAAGGTGAAGGTGAAGGTGAAGGCGAAGGCGAAGGCGAAGGCGAAGGCGAGGGTGAAGGCGAAGGCGAAGGCGAGGGCGAAGGGTCCGCGGTGGGCTCCTGTGACCCGGCGGATGGGTGCCCGATCCCCGATGTCCTCGTCGCGGCGATGAGCGCGGTCCCGGGCGACACGCTGCTGCTCGACGCCAGCCCGTCGTCCGCAGACACCACGGTCTTCCTCTGGGCCGTCGAGGAACAGCCGGCGGCGTCAGTCGGCGCGGTCCGCGAGGCGTTCCTCAACCCCGCGAACCCGGCGCTCGGGGGCTTCCCCGACGATCCGTTCACGGCCACCGCCGTCTTCTGGGCCGATCAGCCGGGGCGCTACGTCTTCCGGGTCCAGGCGCAGGACGCGGACGGCAACGTGGCGGCGACGGCGGCCTGCCCCGAGCACGCCTACATCATCGCCGAGGTCGGGGCGGCGGCGCCGGTGCGGCCCGCCGGCGGGCTGTGCGACCGCAGCGGCTTCACCGACACCTGTGTCGGCGGCCTGCGCTGTCGCCAGACCGCCGTGGACGGCGTCGGCCAATGCGGCGCGGTGTGGCCGCTGTCGGTGGAGACGGAGCCCAACCAGACCTCCGGCGACGCCACCCCGGTCAGCCTCGGGCCCGACGACGCGGTCCTCGCCAACCTCGAGCCGTGCACGCCGAGCGACACCTTCGACGTGTTCGCCCTCACGCTCGCGGCGGACGCGCGGGTCGCCGTGGAGACGACCGACGACGACGGGACGTGTAGCGGCGACACCGTCCTGCACCGCGTCGATCCGGTCCTCCTCGATGGTGCGGGTCGCGCGGGGGCCGTCGCTGGCGCGCTCGCGACGGACGACGACTCCGGCAGCGGCCTGTGCGCCCGCCTCGAAGAGGATCTGACGGCGGGGACCCACTACTACCTCGTCGAGGAAGACGGCGACGACTTCGCGCTGACCTACGTGCTGCGCGCGGTGCCCGTCGCCGAGTCCGGTGACCGCTGCGACGCGCACCAGGTCGAGGACTACTGCGAGGTCGGGACGTCGTGTCTGGACGCAGATCTCGACGGGGACGGGGCGTGTGCGCCGTGAACCACCAACACCGTGAGACGTTGATCAGGAGAGCCGGCATGCGACACATCGCTTCGCTCTGTGTCCTGGGTCTCTTCTTCGGAGGCAGCGCGCTCGCGCAGGACCCTCCGGGGGAGAGCTTTCGCGTGATCACCGTCCCCTGGGTGGGGACCGCGCCGCATGTGCCGCACGACGCCGTCAACGGGGAGTGGCACTACTTCCAGGCGGTCGCCCGCGGCTGCCCGGTCGGCGTCGAATATCGCTGGGACTACGATGGGGACGGGACCTACGACCACGACTGGGTGCTGGCGCCGAACCGCTGGAACCTGGGCCGCCAGTTCACGCTGCCGGACCAGGAGGCGACGCGCTTGTTCATCGCCCGTGTCCAGGGGCGCTGCGGGGAGCAGCTCGCCACCGATGAGTTCCCGATTCGGGTGCGGGTGGAGCCCACCCGCGAGCAGTGGATCAACCGCATGGTCGATGTGGGCATGTGGTTCGCGCACCTCTCGCTCAACCGCGACGAGAACACCCGAACGGCCTGGTGGACGCGGGACGTCGACACGTCGCTGGTCGGCCAGGCGATGATGAACCGGGGGCATCGCGGGGGCGTGGATCCCGAGGACGATCCGTACCTCGAAGACGTCCAGTGGATCCTGCATCGCATCGCGTCGCGCCTCACGCGACGCGACATCGGCCCCCAGGGGGGTGTCACCGCCGACCTCAACGAGAACGGCTACGCGCTGCGCCCCGCCGGGAACGAGAACTACCAGACGGGGCCGGCCCTCGAAGCGCTCGCGAGCTACGGCGACCTCGACTACCGCATCCCCGACGATCTGGGGATCGCCGAGGTCGCCGGGCGGCGCCTCGGAGACGTCGTCCAAGACGCCAGCGAGTATCACTTCTGGTCGCAGGGGGAGCTCGACTGGGACGGCGTCCTCGTCGGAGGGTGGACCTACGGCGCCAACAGCGGCGTCGACACCTCGCAGGTGGGCTGGACCGCGGTGGGCCTCTTCGCCGCGGAGATCAACGCCGGGGTCGAGAGCCCCCATTGGGTGAAGGAGCGGCTCTTCAACGCGGCGCGCTACACCGACATGTCCCGCGGCGGCGACGAGAGCCGATACGGCGCGTACGGCTACAACAGTTGGAACAGCTTCGGCCCCAACGTCTCCCGGGCGGGCTCGATGCTCAACGCCCTGGGCTACGCCCTCGACCGCAACGCCGACAACGACCGCGTCCGGGGCACCGTCCGCTGGATCGGCAACCACTGGGTCGAGGCCCGCGGGAGCTGGGAGCTTCACTTCTCGGAACGTGGCGGCGGCGACTACAACGGGAACTACTACCCGATGTATCAGGTGGCGAAGGGGATGCGTTCCTTTGTGCCGCCCTTCGTGCTGATCGGCGACGACCAGATCGATTGGTACGCCTTCTACACCGACTGGCTGCGGCGCCACCAACGGGCCGATGGGGGCTGGAACAATGGCAGCGGGCCTGGGATCGGCGCCGATCTCGCGCTGAACACCACCATCGCCCTGCTGGTCGCTATTCCCACGGTCTTCGAGGCGCCCCCCGTCGCCGTCGCCGAGGCGTCGCCTGCCCAGGCGGGGCCCGGCGACGTCATCCGCTTCGACCACAGCACCTCCTACAGCCCCGATCCCGGCGTCACGCTCATCGACTACCGGTGGAACTTCATCGACTACCCGGCGGGCCTCGACACAAACGCCGACGGAGACTTCGACGACGAGGGGGAGCACCCGCCCGAGGACCAGAATGGTGACGGCGTGGTCTCCGGGGAAGAGATCGTCTGGGAGGTCATCACCGATGACAGCGAGCTGCGGCCCTCCTTCACATACAACCCCGACATCGGCTTCGGCGAGGAGCAGGCCTACCGGATCACGCTCCAGGTCACCGACCGCCTGGACCGGACCGACATCGACGACGAGTCGGTGGTCATTCGCATCTCGATCATCAACCACCCCCCCGTCGCGGTCCCGCACCCCAGCGGCGATCCCGACGCGCCCTACGAGATGGTCGCCGGGCGCACCTACACCCTCGACGGCACCCGCAGCTACGATCCCGACACCGACGACGTCCCCTTCCCCGGCTCCCCCCCCGACGCGCTGACCTTCTGGGGCTGGGACCTCGACCTGGACGGTGGTCTGGAGGCCGAGGGCGCCCAGACCGAGTTCACCGCGCCCGTGGAGTGGGAGGTGGGCCAGCGGCGCACGATCCTCTTCAGCGTCTGCGACGACGGGCGCTGGACCGGAGAGAGTGACGAGGACTGCGGGGGCGATTGCTCGCTGTGTGCACGGCATACGGCGCAGATCCTGGTCGTCTCAAACCAACCACCGGTCGCACGGACGAGCGACCTCGAGTTCATCGACGAGGGCAGCGAGTTCGTACTCGACGCGGGCCCGTCCACGGATCCAGAGGGCGGCGAGCTGGTCTACGACTGGACCTGCGACGAGGATCTGCCGGTCTCCCTCTCCCTCGATCGCTCCGAGCTGCGCATCGACGCGCGCCGGGTCGACGGGATCGTGATGGGCACCGTCTTCGAGTGCGCGCTCACGGTGGTAGACGATCTCGGCGTGGAGGACTCGCTGCGCTTCGAGCTGCGGGTCATCAACCGCCCCCCGGTCGTCGACGACATCCAGCTAGACGCCGAGCGAATCGACGAGGGCGGCGCCATCACGATCACCGTCACGGCCCACGACGAGGCCCCCGCCGACGACCTCATCCTGGCCTACAGCGTCGACTGCGACGGGGATGGCATCCTCGATGTCCTAGACCGGCCCTCGGGGCGCCTCGTGTGTCCCTACCCCGACGACGGCGTGTTCGATCCCGTGGTGGTGGTGAGCGACGACGACGCAGGTCAGACGGTGGTGCGCGCGGGCCGCGTGGTGGTCGACAATGTGGCGCCGGTGATGGAGGCGCCGCCATGCCCCGCCGCCGTCGAGGGCACCCCCACAGCGATCCAGCTCGTGGTGACCGATCCCGGCGACGACCCGTTCCAATGCGCTCTGCTGCCACCGGTCCCCGCCGCCGCGGTCATCGGCGTGGACACCTGCGTGCTGAACTGGACGCCCACCTTCGAGCAGGCCCAGGCGGGTCGCGTGGTCTTCGAGGTCGAAGCCTCCGACGGGGACGGGGCCGCCGCCCGCGAGACCATCGAGTGCGCGCCGCGGTACCTGGACGAAGACGCAGACGGGCTCCCGGACACCTGGGAGCGTGAGCACGGCCTCGATCCGGGCACCCCCGACGCCGACGCCGATCCCGACGGGGACGGCCTCGACAACGCCCGCGAGTTCGACCTGGGGACAGACCCCAACACCCCCGACGCTACGACCCCGCCGACGCTCCTCGATCCGATCGCCGGCGCGACCGTCGACACCGAGACCCCGGAGCTGACGGTCGGCAACAGCTTCGACGCCCTCGACCGCGAGCTGACCTACGAGTTCCGCGTCTACGGCGACGAGGCGCTGGCCGACGAGCTCGCCGTCTCGGAGCCGGTCCTCGAGGGCGCGAGCGCACCGAGTGGGACGTCCCCGACGAGACCCTTGAGGAGGACCGGCTCTACTGGTGGACCGCGCGGGCCCACAACGGCGAGGGCTTCACGCCCTTCGCCGTGGCCGAGTCCTTCATCGTGGACGGCCGGGAGTCACCGCCCAGCGCGCCGGTGATTCGCTACCCCGAAGACGGCGACGCCGTGCCTTCGCTCGAGGTCACGCTCGAGCTCGACAACGCCACCGATCCCGATCCGGGGGCCACGCTGCGCTACACCTGCGAGGTCGCGAGAAACGACCGCTTCGAGCCCGTCTTCACCGGCGGCGAGGCCGACGAAGGGGAGGGGGGGACGCGGGTGTCGCTGGCCGATGCCCTGGAGGAGAACGCCCGCTACTACGCGCGCTGCGAGGCCATCGACGAGACGGATCGCGAGGGTCCCTGGTCGGAGGTGATCTCCTTCACCGTCAACACCTCCAACGAGCCGCCCTCGGCGCCCACCATCATCGAGCCCGAGCACGCGTCGGTCTGGCCGCGGCTGGAGACGACGCTCCGCGCGGGCAACGCCGTCGACCCCGAGGAGGCGCCGCTGACGTATCGGTTCTGGTTGAGCACCGATCCAGGCTTCGCCGGCGAGCAGACGTGGGTCTCCGAAGAGGTCGCACAGGGCGAGACGGAGACGGAGTGGATGGCCCCCGAGATGCTCGCCGACGACACCACCTACTTCTGGCGGGTCCGGGCGCGGGACGCCTTCGTCGCGGGGCCCCATGCGACGGCGCGCTTCCGGGTTGATCTGGGCAACCGAGCGCCCAGCATCCCGACGCCAATCGATCCCGCCCTCGACTCCGTTCAGCCGCTGCGCCTCCGCTACGTATGGGGGGCAGCGGTGGATCCCGACGGTGATCCCGTGCGCTACGAGGTGGCGCTCTACGGCGAAGAGGAGGCGGCTACGGCGCTGTGGACGGGGGACTCGGTCCGGACGCAGCTCGACCACCCGGACGCGCTGCTCGCGGGCAGCGACTACTGGTGGGCCGTGCGGGCGACCGACGATCGCGGTGGGAGCTCCGAGTGGTCCGAGCGGGTGCACTTCGAGACCGCGGCTCCGCCCCCGGACATGGGCCTCAGGGTCGTCGACGCTGATGGGATCGACGGCGGCACCGGCTTCGGGGTGACGGGCGCGGGCTGCACCTGCGACACCCCCGGCTCGTCTCCGACGGCGCCGCTGTGGATCGCGGTGTTGATGCTCGGCACGGTCTGGCGCCGCCGGGACGGAGGAGAGCGCTGATGCGTTGGCTCCCCGCGGTGGCGCTCGCAATGCTGGTGGCCTGTGACGACGCGCCGACGGATGTGCCGGTGCAGGACGCCGCGCCCGACCGGGGCGGCGCCCACGACGGGCAGATCGTGCCCGACGCGGCCCTCGATGGGCCGATCCCCGACGCCCATGTCGACGCTGCTCTCATGGCGCCCGACGCGGCGGACGCGGATCCCGGGGACCTCCACGTCGAAGCCGATTCGGGCGACTCGGTGGTGGACGCGGCTGTGAGCGATGTTCACATCGAGCCCGACTCCGGGGATTCGGCGCCGGACGGGGAGGTGAGCGATGTCCGCGTCGAGCCCGACGCCGGGGACTCGGCGCCGGACGTGGAGGTGCGCGACGTTCAGGTCGAGGCCGACTCCGGTGACTCGGCGGTAGACGCGGATGTGAGCGATGTGCTCATCGAGCCCGACGCGGCGGCGCCCGATGTGAGCGAATGCGCGGGGGCGGAGACACGCGAGTGCCCCGACGCGCCGTGTCCCGGGGGAACACAGAGCTGTGTGGCGGGCTTCTGGGCGCCGTGTGTCTACCCGGTGGAGGTGTGCGACGGCGAGGACAACGACTGCGACGAGGCGGTGGACGAGGGGGCTGGCGGCGGACCGCTGGTGCGGGTCTGTTACGACGGGCCGGATGACACGGTGGGCGTGGGCGTGTGCCGGGCCGGGCGGGCGCAGTGCGTCGGGGGTGAGTGGGGGGGCTGCGCGGGACAGGTGCGGCCGGCGGCGGACGAGGTGTGCAACGGGCGGGACGACGACTGCGACGGGGAGATCGACGACGCCGAGGGGACGGGCGTGGCCTGCGAGGACGGAGTTGGAGGTTGCCGGCGGGAGGGCGTGACGGCCTGCGACGCGCGCACAGGCGAGGTGGTCTGCACCGCGACGGCCGGGGTCCCCGAGCGCGAGGTCTGCAACGACATCGACGACGACTGCGACGGCGACGTCGACAACGTGATCCGGCTCGGGGCGCCGTGCTTCGCGGGCTCTGGTCCCTGCCGGCGGCAAGGTCGACTGGAGTGCGGGGATGGACCGGAGCTGGTCTGCGACGCGGTACCGGCGCCGGGGGCGGCGGAGGTCTGCGACGGGGTCGACAACGACTGCGATGGTGAGGTCGATGACGTGGAGGGCCTGGGGGTGGCGTGTGTAGCG
>CAYOBQ010000284.1:0-6967 GCA_964402225.1 uncultured Nannocystaceae bacterium
CCCGACGGCGTTCAAGCTGCCCAAATGAGGCGACAACAACCCTGCCACAGGGGGACCTCTGGCGGTGTGCATGCTGTGCTTGAGGGATTGCATGGCCCCCAGAGCCCGCGGACCGACGCGACGCTCACCTCGCGCGACCGGGAGATGCAACGTGGCCGCGAGGAGCGGCTGGGCTTCCGTTTCGTTCTTCGGATGGTGGCGCAGGCCATGGCCAACGAAGACTGGGGGCGCTTCGACCGTTGGACATCGTTCGAGTACTTCGAGCGGGAGGACATCGCAGATAGCTTCCGACACGCGGCGCGGCTTCGTGACGAGGATGGTCTCGGAGACGGCATGGGAGGGATCTGGGACCGTTGCGTCGCCACTGCGCGAGCGCTCCGGGCGTCGTTGGTTGACGAGCTCGGGTGCGATGACTTTCGCCGCATCCCCCGCGGCTTCGGATTCCAGCCGATCGTTCAGCTCCTCGTGAGGTTTCCCGACCAGGCGAGGTTAGCGGCCGACGATGGCGTGGCGCGTCAAGAGCTAGCCGGGCTGCTGCTGCTGCGCGCCATCGCGGGTCGGGGAAGGAGCAGTGAAGAGCGGGAGCTGATCAACGGGGCTCGGTCCGCGAAGACTTGGGCGGAGGGCGTCGCCGCCATCCGTGCGCTCGACGCCGAGGGCGGGCTCCGTCGGTTCTTCCAGGAGAACGCGACAACCCAAGCCCGGCCCGCCCAGCTCCTCTACTGGCTACTGCGGCGGACGATGGGGGCGAGGACGGGTGCTCGTGACTTCGCCTACGGCGTGAACGGTGTCCTGGAGGGCCAGAGCCAGCGGCAGGTCTTCGTGGGGGCAAACTGCGAATGTCAGCACATGCTCCCGGCTAAGAAACTCGCAGCCATCCTGCACCCGGAGCGGCCCGCTCGCGGCGCCGCGCCGACAAGCCGGCTCGGGAACCTGACCTGGATCTCCGCAGAGCTCAATGGCTTCAGCGGCCTCGGGGACCAGGTGGTGCGTTTGGACGCGGAGGAACCGGCCAACGTGTCCGCGCACGCGTACGACTTCGAAGTGGCTGGCAGGCCGGCGGTCGATGAGTTCATGTGGCTCGCTGAGCAGCTCGGACTCGACCGAACTCGCACGAACCCCAGGAGATTCAAGGCGCGCTACCGGCGGTTCTGCGAGGCGCGCGAGCAGGAGGTGGTGAAGCGGTTCCGGGAGTGGTTGACCCAGCTCTCGTCGATGGAACCAGCCGTGGCAGCCCCCGCCCCCGGCGCACTTCCCCCGCCGGACGCCCGCGAATTCGAGCAGGCCGTCATGGAGCGTTGGCCGGAGGGAGACCCGCTGAGGCGTCTACTCCTGAGCCTCTCGGTCCGTGTGCTTCGGCCGGCGGTGGAGAGCAAACGCTATCTACTCCACGCACATTCCAAGAAGAGGGCAGGACGCTTCTTCCTTCAACAGCATGAGCCCGGCTCTAGGGCGAACCGTAAACGCGGCGGGGACTCGCTGCTCGTCATCGACCTTGACAAGGGTCATCTGCGGCGGGGCGAGTCGGCGCATGCACCAGAGCTGATGGATGCTCTTTGCTCGACGTTCGCCAGCGGTACCCTCGACCGGGTTCAACTGAGCGAAGCGGTTCGGCACGGTCAGTTCGTGGCGGACCGAATCTCAGCCTTCGTTCGCCGGCCGTAGGTCGCCCCGAAGACGCGAGTCGGCTGGGCGGAGTACGACCGTGCGCTGGCGCAGAACGAGGACATCACGCTTCGTTCACGGAAGAAGCAATCGCGGGCACGTCACTCCAGAGTCGGATTCTCGCGGCCACACAACTTGCAGTACACGATTTCAGCAGTACCCAGATTGTCACTGAAGTCGTCGTCCTGGATGGCGATCTCTAGTTTCCAAACGCTTTCGGTCTTGTTCTGCACAGCGTGGCCAGCACGGTGAAAGGCAAAGCAGCTGGTCGGATCTGCAGTCCGCCGGATGGCAAGGCCCCCGAACATTATTTCGTGTCGGGTATTCCCTGCGATTCGTGACTCGCTGCAGAAGAACCCGCTTTCAATGAAACGCGAGACGAACGCGGGTCGTGGATTGGGCTCGGCGGCCTTCTCGATGCCCCGTAGCCCGGTGTGACTCTTGTCGATTGTTGCGTCCCCCCCCTCCTTCGCCGCCTCACGCGCCAGGAATTGTTTCCAGTAGTCTGTGCACTTTCCGCCCCCAACGGTGCGGACGGCGCAATCGACCCGCACCAGCACGCGACCGTCGTCCAAGGTGAGAACGTTCTGACTGAAGTCGAGCCCCCCAGGCCGGATCTCCTCCTGGAAACACCCGGCGGCGGTTGGTTCAACCTCCACATAGAGGATCCGACCGTCCAGCAGTCTTTGAATGCTCCGCAATGGGCTCGCGGTCCAATCATGTGCTTCTGCACTCACGAGGAGGAGGGTCTCGCCCGGATTCAGGGTCTCGAACGGCCTTGGACCCGCGCTCGCGTGGACTGAATGCGCCCGGCATCCGTGAACAGTTGCCGTGGGGTCGCGCATTGTCTTGGGGACTTCGGCCCAATCGTGGACGCACTCCAAAGCGTGAGCTGTGGTGTGGCCCGTGTACTTCGGCTTCGCGCGCGGACTCAGGACGAAGTCTGAACAGTCTGCTGCCCCGTCGTTCGGTCCCGACCAAGAACACGCCTCTCCAGGGACGAGGAATGGCACAACGGCGCCCGTAATCAGAAGCAACGCGAGAACGACAATTCGTCGTGCCGTTTGAGGTGCCTCCGTTGGAGGGTCAGCATCCCTGGAGTCCGGACGAGAGCCCTCCGCGTCCGAGGAAACGACCCCCTCTAGAACTACCCACTCATATGGCAGCACCTCGCGGTCGAGAACGCTCGACGCCCAGGCAGCAAGGTTACGAAGGTTTTCGGCCCAGGGGTCGGATGGGCTCGCCAGGTTGAACTCGATTGTGAGTCCACCATTGACCCAACGACGCAGGGTGCGCACCGATATGGCCAAGTCTCTCGCAACCTGCTCCGGCGGGAGACCGTGGTCCTCGCGAATCTCGCGGATCCAGTCGCCGCGCAGGAGCCCTCGCTCACGAGCCATCTCCACCTCTTGTGGGCCGGACACCGCCCGGACATGGCTGTGACAGCCACCGGACACCCGGAAATCCTAACCCGCGTTCGACGCGGGTCGCCAGCCTGTCCGCCCCGTGTCCGCTGCCTGCCCGCCCCGGAACAAGGTGCCCTGCGTCACCGTGGAGTTGCTTCGCCGCGACCCAAACCGGGGCAGGCGAGCACAGCATGGAGAGGCGAGGCGAGTAGGGCCCTTCTTGGCCCGCTCGAACTGCCCGGCGCGTACGCAGGAGAGAAGGCCGTGTTCAGGATTTCAGTCCCCCCCCTCGTTGTTCTTGCTCTTGGATGTGGCGACCCCGGGAGTCCATCTGCGGAAACGTCTCCACAGGCCTCGAGGATGGACTCAGCCGTGGTGTCGCAACGGGAAGCCGAGCGGCAGTGCGTCCCGGGTGCAACTACGTCGTGCGTATGCACTGACGGACAGCCGGGGGCACAGGAGTGCGATGCGACTGGCGACCGATTGTTGGACTGCGAATGCGAGCAACCCGGCGCCCGCTGTGAGGTCGGGGAGGAACGGCCTTGCGTTTGCGACTTCCAACGCGCCGGTGCACAGGCCTGCGTTGACGGTCAGCGCTGGGGGGAGTGCGCCGCCTGTGAGCACACCGAGCGCGGGTGTACGCCCGGAGCGAGTACGGCATGCACTTGTCCGAATGGCCGAGCGGGCGCTCAGATCTGCAACGGCACCGGTGATGAATGGGGTCAGTGTGAGTGCGAGGAGGTTCGCCAGCCCAGCTGCCAGCCGGGGGCATCGCTCGACTGCCGGTGTGCCCACGGATCTCCTGGAGTCCGGCACTGTTCGGCAGATGGCGCGTGGGGCGAGTGCATCGACTGCGCTATGAGCGGTGGATGCCGTCCAGGCGAAGACAGGGAATGCCGATGCGGCGGCGGCGTGAACGGATGGCAGGAGTGCATCGAGGGGGAAGACTGGACTCGGTGTGAATGCCCGCAGGATGAGCCCCCCCGTGGCAACTGTGGCAACGTCAACGCTTGCGTCCCGGGCGAGGAGTCGCTGTGCGGCCGGTGCGGCCTGCGGACATGCACGCCAGACTGCGTCTGGAGCGCTTGCGATGAACCGCAATGTTGCGACGAGGGGGACTGCCCTCGTTGTTCTGTCTGCAGGGGCTCGATGTGCGCCTTTGACGGTGAGTGCGTTCCAGAGGAAGCGGCACGTCCATGTGGGGACTGCGGCACTCAGGCCTGTGGCCGAGACTGCACTTGGGGGGACTGCGTGGAGCCGGAATGCTGTGACGACAGCCAATGCGGCAATTGTTCAGCATGCCGAGGCGGCCGATGCGTCGACGACGCCGATTGCTTGCCGGGCACCTCCCGGCGCGTTCAAGCGTGTGATTTTCACGGAAATGGCGATGGTCGGCAGGTTGAGGTTTGTGACGACTCGTGTCGCTGGCAGTGGGCGGAATGCACGGGCGTCGTGCTCACCCTCTACGAACGCCCAGGCTATCTCGGACAGAACTGGACGATTCCCCAGGGCAGTTGTTGTCGGTACGACGCGTGTGCCCACGGTGATTTCAACGACGCGCCGTCGTCGCTGATCTTCAGAGGACCGCCTGGATCGCGGGTGACGCTGAACGAAGGGTGGTGCAACCGGCAGCAGAACGGCGACCCAGAGTGCACGATCACGATTCCGGACGGCTCAAACGAGGTCCGCATCGAGCACCTCGACCAGCTGAACGACCGGCACCCAAACGTCACGTGCGGCCGAACGTGCGGACGAGGCATGAACGACTGCATCAGCGGGATTGGCTGGCCGTAGCGGCGATTCATCGCAGGGAGAATGAGGTGAGGCCGCGGCGCGGAGAGCCTGCTGAGCGACGAGGCAAGTCTGTCAGCCGTTCTTACCCTCCACGGCCAACGTGAACGTCTCGAGCGCGGCGTGCAACCCGTCGAGGAGGTCGCGCGCGAGCAACTCGACGACACGATCCGCCCCCAAGCCGCCAACGTTGAAGGTGGCGTAGTCCCTGTGCCAGAGCATCTCCGCAGCACCAGTCGCGAAGGTAAGTACGAAGGCCGCCCGTGCGTAGGCGCGTCCGCCTTCGAGGACCAACAGCCGTGAACCGCAGCAGAGCGTGACCACATCGTTCGGGGTCTGGACGCGCAGCCACCGTGCCTCGTTCCACGCCGCCGCTTTGCCCTCCCCCGGCATCGGCGGCGGTTCACCCAGGCTGTCGCCCAAATTTCGAACGGTTGTGTCGCATCGAATTTCCGCCGTCTCGACCAGGGGACCCAAAGTGGCCTGGATCCTCTTCGCGAACTTGCGGGTGAGGGCGATGCTCTTCCCGCGAAGCTCCTTGTGCTGATCGTCGCTTCGGAATGCATCGCCAGTCGCGACCCGGAGCCGGGCCGCCAGGTTGACGAGGTCCGGTTCAGCCCCGAGCGCCACCGGTGGAGCGAGCCAGGCCTCGAGTTCCATCGCGAAGTCGCGCATCGTGGGCCTGTCCTCGGGTGCGTGCCGAGTCGCGCGCGCTACCAGGGGGTCGAGGAGGCCAAGTCGAGGATGGTCGAACAGATCGGTCATCCGCATCCCGGGCGTGTCGAGCCGCAGCTCGCCGGGCGGCGGCCACCGTTGGTCCGCCACCAGCACCCAGAGAGTCTTGGCCAGCGAGTAAACGTCGGCCGACTTCCCGTGGCTCATCTCGCTCGAGCTCAGCATCTCCGGGGCTAAGAAGTTCTGAGGACCTAGCTTGCGCCCTTCTGCTGTGAGGCTCTCCTTCTCGGGGAAGTCAACGAGCCCGAAGTCGCCGATCACGTACTTCCGATCGAGGCGGTAGAGGTTCTGGGGTTTAATGTCGCGGTGGGAGATGCCCTCGTCGTGGAGAGTGGCGAGGGTTCGTGCGATCTCGGCCGCCGCGGCGATCACCTCGTCCAGCACGAACCCGTCCCGAAGAGCGTCCGCGATCGGTGTCGCGATCGGCATCGCCATCCAGGCTTCGTCCGCACCTTCCTCTGTGCTGTGGTCGAGCATCGGCAGAATTCCAGGACGACCATTGAGTCGCGCGAGGATGCTCACCTCGGAGAGAAAGCGCTTGAACCGCTCGGAGTTGGGTTTCTTCGCGCGGACGACCTTGAGCGCGACAAAAGAGCGGCCGTCGTCGCGTGAGGCCCGATAGACGGTGGCGTTGCCGCCCTTGCCGAGCTTCTCTGCGAGCTGCCAAGGGCCAACGAGACGTGGCAACTCCGGCCCAGTCGAATCGCTCATACCAACCTCCGCTACGATCAGCCGGAGACAATAGCGACGGACTGCAGCCCAATCAACCGGATGGCACCATATGTAGACGTCGCCCACCTCCGGCTACCACAACATCTAGACCTTGCGTGTTCATCGCGCCCGCGAAGGGCCACTCGTCGTGTTCGAGCACCACTCCCCGCCGGGCCCTCATCCAAGTGGGGTCGAGAGCTTCACCCGCACGGGCAGGGCTCGCAGTCCGCACCGCCGAAACCCTCGTCGCACGTGTCGCAGGCCATCCCATCCCAGCCCTCGTCACAGTCACAGGTGTATGCGCGTGAGCTGGCGAGGCACTGTCCATGGGCGCCGCACGGGTCGGCGGCGCAGAAGTCGATGTCGAGTTCGTCGCAGAGCGCGCCCGTGTAGCCCTCGTCGCAGAGGCAGATGTAGGACGAACCGACGGGGGTGCAGGCCCCGTGCTCACCACACGCGTTGTCTTCGCAGGGGTTCGCGGAGTGTGTGGTCGACAACGGACCGCTGATCGACGTGGCGGCGTGGCCGACCGGCGTGAGGAGGAGCAAGGCGGCGATGAGTTGCTTGGTCACGTGATGGTCCCTCGGTCTGTTTGGTGTGAATTCAGGCTCTTCTTACATCTTCGTGGGTCGGGCCCGGAGGTGAAAGACGCGCACGCC
>CAYOBQ010000285.1:0-6881 GCA_964402225.1 uncultured Nannocystaceae bacterium
ATTGGAGATATGCACCATCTGCTGCCGCTCTTGTTCGCATTCTCTCTGCCGATCGGGGCGCTGGCCCAGCGGGCCTTGCTCGTCGGGGACGACGAGCGGGCGCTGCTCTCCCGGGGCGACGACCGCGCCCAGATCTTCGGCTGCCTCCTGCGCGAAGCCGGGTGGCAGATCGAGCGCGTGTACCGGGACGACGGGATCCGCGCCGGCTCCGATCTGGCGCCCTACGACGTGGTCGTCCTGCTGGACGGGGTGGAGACACGGACCGACATGCCCGCGGCGGGTCAGGCGCGGCTGCGGGACTTCGTGCGCGCCGGTGGGGGCTTCGTCGCCACCGAGTTCGTCACCTGGGAGACGAGCCAGGGTCGCTACCAGACGGTGGCCGGGCTGCTGCCCGGGGCCTTCGCGAGCCGCGTCCAGAGGCGACTGCACGCGCTCACGCCGGTCGCGCACCCGGTCACCGCAGGAGTGGCGCCCTTCGACCTGCGGGTCGAGCACACGGCGGTCGCGCTGCGGCCCGGCTCGACGGCGCTCCTGCGGGACGCCGGGGGCGGGATCCACGCGGCCGCCCGGGCCGAAGGGGCCGGACGAGTCGCCTGGTTCGCCTGGCCGAACTACAGCTCCTTCTTCGACTGGATGAGCAGCGAGCCGGCGGCGCGACTCTTCGTCCAGGCGGTGACCTGGGCCGCAGACCGCCAGGGAGATCCCGCCTTCGACCTCGGCGCCGCCATCGACCGCTGTCGCGACAACGACGATCTGGATCTGATCCCCGACGCCGACGACAACTGCCCGCGCTGGTGGAACCCCGACCAAGCCGACGCCGACGGAGACGGGATCGGCGACGCCTGCACGGTCCCCGACTTCTCCGTCGCGACGGTGCCCAGGGTCCCGACCCGCCCCGAGCTGCCCCACACCGCGGTCGCGGGGGAGTGGTCCTACCTGCAAGCCAGCGCCCGCGGGGCCGACGAGTGCCCGAGACCGCGCTTCCAGTGGGACACCGACGGCGACGGCGTCTGGGACACGCCGCTCCGCGCCGCCGAGGACCGCTGGAATCTCGGCCATCGACACACCTACGCGGTCGCAAACGACACGCTCTACTTCGCCCGGGTGCGCGCCGAGTGCGACACCGACTCGGGGACGCTCAGCGACGAGGCGGTCTTCCCGGTGGTCGTGCGCACCCACCCCACGCGGGGCCAGAGGATCGACCGTGCGCTGTCGAACGGGCTCTGGCACGCCCACACCGCGCTGGAGCGCGACTGGGACTGGGGCACGGCGAGCTGGGACGGCAGGTCCGACCCGTCGACGGCGGTGGCGATGGCGATGCTCAACCTCGGACACCGCCACGGCATCGATCCGGCGATCGATCCGTACGTGGAGGACGTCGAGCAGATCGTGAACTGGCTGCTGGTGCAGCTCCTCGCCGACGAGGGCGTCGCGCCGCAGATGGGCGGGGTCGACCCGGATCTCGACGGCAACGGATACATGCTGAAGTGGACCACGGGCCAGGGCCACTACACGCACGGTCCGGCCTTGGAGGTTCTCGCGAGCTGGGGCAACGC
This sequence comes from uncultured Nannocystaceae bacterium, assembly GCA_964402225.1. Lineage (GTDB taxonomy): Bacteria > Myxococcota_A > Bradymonadia > UBA7976 > UBA1532 > CAYOBQ01. The sequence goes on from CAYOBQ010000285.1 coordinate 1,557, forward strand.
CGACTGGCGCATCCCACCCGAGATCGGCCGACGAGCCGCCCAGGGCCGCTCGCGCGTCACCTCGAGGACGTTGCGCGAGGTGGTCGCCGACGTCGCGCAGTTCTTCTACTTCGCGCAGACCGACCTGCCGATCGACGGCCAGATCGCCGGCGGCTTCGGGTACGGCGTGAACGCCAGGACCATCGACTCCACACAGACCGGGTGGGGGGCGATCGGGATCTTCGCGGCCCACTACAACGCCGACCTCCGCGCTCCGGAGTGGGTGCGCGAACGTCTGCTCACGGCGATGCGGTACAACGCCGTGCCCGACTCGCCCGGCGGGTTCGGCTACCTCGCGGTGGGGAGCGGCACCCCCAACGTCGCCAAGTCCGGCTCGATGCTCAACGCCCTCGGCTTCGCCGTCGGGCGCCAGGCCGGGGAGCGCTGGGTCACAGACATCGTCGACTACATCGCCCGCGAGTTCGAGGGCGACAACGTCGGCAACATGTACGCCATGTTCCAGGTGGCCAAGGGGATGCGGTCCTTCGAGCCGCCGATCGAGCGCATCGGCGCCGACGGGATCGACTGGTACGCCGCGTACGCCGACTGGTTGCTCGCCACCCAGGAGGCCGACGGCGGCTGGAGCGAGGACAGCGCCGAGAACGGACCGGGAGCGCGGGGCTGGGTCTTCGCCAGCGCAGGGCGGGAGATGGTGACGGGGCTCGCCCTGCAGATTCTGGTGCCCTCGCTCTTCGACGCCCGCCCCGTCGCCGTCGCCGCCGCCTCACCGATGCGAATCTCACCGGGTGATCCCGTCGCCTTCGACCACTCCGGCAGCTACAACACCGACGCCGCCGTACCGCTCACCCGGTTCCGCTGGAACTTCGTGGACGCGCCGGAGGACGATCTGGACGGGGACGGCGAGGTCACCGGGGCGGAGATCGTCTGGGAGTGGGAGGGCGCGGATCTCCAGGCAGCGCCGATCCACGTCTTCGACGACGCGCTGGCCCCAGGCGAGTCACGAACGTACCCGATCACGCTCGAGGTGGAGGACGCGCTGGGCCGACGCGACCGCGACGACGAGTCGGTGGTGATCGGGGTGCAGCTCCTGAATCGGGCGCCGGTGGCGGTGCCGCACCCCGCGGGGGAGCACTACGAGGTGCGCGCCGGGGCGCTGGAGCGACTGGATGGCTCGCGCAGCTACGATCCGGACGCAGACCGCCTCCCGCTGCCGGGCTTTCCGCGGGACTCCGTCACCGAGCATCGCTGGGATCTCGACGGCGACGGGGTCTTCGAGGTCGAGGGGGCGAGACCGGAGGTGCGGATGCCCGCCGAGTGGGGACCGGGAGAGGTCCACCCCGCGCGGCTGCGAGTGTGCGACGACGGTCGGTGGATCGGCGAAGCGCTTTGCCCCGGCGGGGCCTGCCGGCTGTGTACCGAGGCGCCCGTCGAGCTGCGGGTGGTGCCAAACGCCCCTCCGACGGCCCGCGTCGACCGCCCGTTGGTCGAGATGCTCGAGGGCGACGTGGTGGTGGTCGACGCCAGTGAGAGCAGCGATCCCGAGGCCCGAGCCCTCGACTTCGAGTGGGATTGCGCTGCCCCGGGCCAGGACCTGGGGTCCCGCTTCCGAATGGACGCCTCGGTGGTCGACGCCCCGGCGGCGGGGCTTGGCTACGCGTGTCGGCTGACGGTGCGGGACGACGTGGGTGCCAGCGACGTGACCGAGCTCGCGGTGCGCATCGAGAACCGGCCGCCGGAGATCCTCCGAGTGCGGGTGCGCCTCGCGCCCGAGGGGAGCGTGACGCGGGTGCTCGTCGACGCCGACGACGCGTCCCCCGACGACGCCCGCAACCTCGAGCAGGCGGTGGACTGCGACGGCGACGGGCAGCTCGACCACTTCGGCGAAGCCCTCGGCTGCCTCTACCCAGACGACGGGCCCCGCCGGGTCCTGGTGCAGGTGGCCGACGACGACGGCGGGGTCGCGCGGTCGCTCAGCGCGCCGTTCATAGTGCCCAACGTCCCGCCGAGCGCGGCGGTCCCCGAGTGCCCGGATCTGCGCGACGGGATCCCGGTCGTGATCCCGCTGCGGGTGGTGGATCCAGGGGCGGACCCACCGGAGTGCGCGTTGCTGCGAGGTCCGCCGGAGAGCGCGGTGGTGGGCTGCGCGGTGGTGTGGACGCCGAGCGTGGAGGCCGCGTTGGGGGGCGAGGCGCGCTTCGCGGTGGGGATCAGCGATGGGGACGGGGGAGAGGCGCGGGTGGAGTGGGCCTGCCCGGTGGCGCTGCGCGACGAGGACGGGGACCGGCTGCCGGACTTCTGGGAGGAAGAGCACTTCGACGGGGACGCCGGCTGCGGCGATGACCCCGACGGCGATGGCTTGACCAATTGCGAAGAGTTCGAGGGGGGGACGGACCCCAAGGAGCCCGAGCGCGCGACGGCGCCGGTGCTGGTCGAGCCGGTCGACGTGACGGTCCGCAGCACCGAGCCCGTGCTGGTCATCGACAACGCGCAGGGGCCGCCGCCGCTGAGCTACGTCTTCCAGGTGTACGCCGGCGCGGCCGACGCCGAGCCGCTCCACGCCAGCGGGCGCGTCGCTGAAGGGGAGGAGCGCACGCGCTGGACCCCGCCGCCGTTGCCCGACAACGCAACGCTGTGGTGGACCGCCGCGACCCACGACGGGCGCGGAGATCCCATCGCGGCGCCGCGCGAATCCTTCGTGGTCGATGTCGGGGAAGAGCCGCCGGGGGCACCGCGCATCCGCCGGCCGGAGTCGGGGGACCGGCTCGAGGGGACCCCGCGCCTGGAGCTCGATCCGGCGATCGATCCCGACCCCGGGGACACCCTGAGCTACCGCTGCGAGGTGGCCCTCGACGCGGCGTTCGACGAGGCCGTCGCCGAGGGGCGCTCGCCCGGGCTGTCGGTGGCTCTCGAGCCCGAGCTCGAGGCGGATCGGCGGTACTTCGCGCGCTGCCTGGCCACCGACCAGACCGAGCTCGAGGGACCCTGGTCGGCGATCGTCGACTTCACGGTCGAGGCCGGAAACCGCGCGCCGAGCGCGCCCGAGATCGTCGCGCCCAAAGACGGCGCGGTCGTGGAGACGCTGGAGCCGGCGCTCGAGGCCCGTGGCGCGGTGGATCCCGACGGCGATCCGCTGACCTACCGCTTCGAGCTCAGCTCCGAGCCCGGGTTCTCCCCGGCCACGACCGTCCGCTCCGAGGCGCTCCCCGACGAGGGTCTGGTGAGCTGGTCGCCGGGCGAGCTGACGGACCACACCACGTACTTCTGGCGGGTCCGCGCCCGCGACGCCCACGTCGCCGGCCCCGCCGCCGGTGCCCGATTCACCACCGCGGTGGAGAATCGGGCACCGACGACGCCGAGGCCGCTGGAGCCGCGGGGGCGGGCGAGCGCCGAGCCGCTGTTCCGCTGGACGGCGGGCCGCGACCGGGATGGCGACGCGACGACCTACGAATTGGAGGTGGATGGGGTGACGGCGGAGAGCGAGGGGACCGAGACGAGGTGGCCCGAGGCGTTCGGGGACGGCGCCCACCGATGGCGGGTGCGGGCATCGGACGGCGCGGCGTGGTCGGAGTGGTCGGAGTGGTTGGCGTTCGAGGTCGGCGCCGTGGGGTCCGACGCAGGTCCCGCCGACGCCGCGGCGGAGGCAGGACCGGGTGGCCACCGCGGCAGCGACGGGTGCGGGTGCCGAGCCGGAGGCCCCCGGGGCTCGACAGCCTGGATCTGGCTGCTGCTCCTGGGCTGGCGCCGGCGCGAGCGGCGCTCCGCGGTGCTACCCCTCGGACTCGTGGCCGCGACCGACGCTGGCGGGGACGTCGACGAGGCCCAGATCGACCTTCGCCTGACTGGGGGTGGAGAGGATGAACTCGGCGCCTCCGAGGGAGGCGCGACGCACGCATAGATCGCCGTCGTTGGCGCGGGCGAGGGCGCGGCTGAGGTAGAGGCCGTAGCCCTGCCCCCCCTCGCCGGCGCGGGTGCTCCAGGACAGCTCGAAGACCCGCTCCCTGAGGTGAGCGGGGATGCCGGGGCCGTTGTCGGAGATGCGGATCTCGACGTCGAGGCCCACCTGGCTGACCTCGACGCGGATCGTCGGCTCCGCCACCTCCTCGAGGGCCTGACGGGCGTTGCGCATCAGGTTGAGCAGGACGCGGCTGATGTCGACTCGGTCGACGTGGACGAGGTGGGTCGTGGGGCAGACGACCTCGAAGGCCACATCGGCGCCGGGTTCGCGGCGCACCATCTCGACGGTGCACTCGACGAGCTCTCGCACGTCGAGGGGCTCGCGCTTGTTCTTCGAGGCCCCGGAGAGCTCCCGCGCCTGCGCGTGGAGATCGGTGATGTGGTTGATGAAGAGGGTGATCGACTCGAGCTGTTCACGGATCTCGTGGTCGGCGTGCATCGGGAGCAGACCCGATACGGCGTCGAAGTGCTCACCGAGGACGTAGCAGCTCAAGGAGAGCCCGTTGCTGACGTTGGCGAGGTCGTGGAGGATGCCGCCGCGCGCCAGGGCGACGTAGGCGTCCCGTTCACGCTCCATCATCTGCCGTTCCAAGGTCTCGACCGTGCGGCGCAGGTGTGAACGCGCGACGAGATCGTTGAGGAGCTGGCGCTTCTCGTGGTCCTTCGCCGGGCGCGTCAGCATCCGGTGGATCTCGCCACGGTTGATCGCGTCGAGGGCCATCGCGCTGTCGGCGTAGCCGGTGATCACGGCCCGTAGGACGCGGGGCCACCGCACCTTGACGTGCTCACAGAGATCGATGCCGCTCATCCCGGGCATCCGATAGTCGGTCAGAAGAACGGAGATATCCTCGCGCGCGAGGACGTTGAGCGCCTGCGTAGGAGACGTCGCTGTGAACAGCGTGAACGTCTCGCTGAACCGCGAGGCGAACAACTCTACGGCTTCTACGTTGTCGTCTACGAAGAGCACCCCATGGGCACGAACTTCGTCCGGCGACAGGGCATCCGCGATCGCGTCCACCACCCCTCACTTCCTCGAGCGCCGTACCCCGAGACCCCCTCCTGACACGGCGCCAGTCCTCAGACTACGGCATCTAGGACTCGGAACCAAAGGCCCGTGTCACGGAGCACCCCCTTTCCCATGCCCCGCGGGCTTGCCGAGGGCCGCTCGAGTGTGGCATCGAGACCCGGCAACAAAGCCCGGGGAGCTCAGAGATGATTCGGATTGAATGGTGGACCGCCGCGCTGCTCTGCGCCGCGCTGGCCTTGGGCTGCACCCCCGCGGGCAGCGGCACCAACGACGGTGGCGTAGCCGACGCGGGCGAAGGCGAGGGCGAAGGCGAGGGCGAAGGCGAAGGCGAGGGCGAAGCCGCC
>CAYOBQ010000286.1:0-6873 GCA_964402225.1 uncultured Nannocystaceae bacterium
CTTTGAGCAAACTGACGGCTGAGTGCTGAAAGCTGACAGCCTCTCCAAAGACGATCGCAGATCTGGGATTTGCACCCTGTGGAATCCAGGGCATCTACCGCCGCCGAGTTCTCGTCCGCGTGGGCTCGCCCGCGGCGGCCCTCACCAAACAGCGCAAACCCGCGACATTCCTGGCAGAGTCGCGTCGTTGACTCCCGAGATCGGTTTCTCTACCTTGAGGCGTTCAAAACCGCGGGGACCATGGTGAAGGAGCCCGTCAAGTTCGGCGACTACTACCTCTTCGAGAGGGTCGCCGTCGGCGGAATGGCCGAAGTCTTCAAGGGGGTCTCCTACGGCGTCGAGGGCTTCGAGCGGCTCTTCGCCGTCAAGCGCGTACTCCCCAGCATCTCGGAGGACCAGGAGTTCATCGAGATGTTCATCGACGAGGCGAAGATCGCCGTTCAGCTCACGCACGCCAACATCGGGCAGATCTTCGAGCTCGGCAACGCCGAGAACTCCTATTTCATCGCGATGGAGTTCGTGCAGGGCAAGGACCTCCGCGCCATCTTCGATCGTTCCCGCAGCAAGCGGTCGGTCCTCGACATCCCGATGTGCTGCCACGTCGTCAAGGAGGTCTGCGAAGCCCTCGAGTACGCCCACGGCAAGCGCAACGAGAAGCAGGAGCCCCTCGGCCTCATCCACCGTGACGTCTCGCCGCAGAACATCCTCGTCTCCTACGACGGCGAGGTGAAGCTCATCGACTTCGGCATCGCCAAGGCCGCGGGCAAGGCGTCGAAGACGCAGTCCGGTATCCTCAAGGGCAAGTTCGGCTACATGAGCCCCGAGCAGGTCCGCGGCAAGCCCATCGACCGTCGCTCCGACCTCTTCTCCCTCGCCGTCGTGCTCTTCGAGCTGCTCACGCTCGAGCGGTGTTTCCAGGGCGAGAGCGACTTCTCGACCCTCGAGAAGGTCCGCAACGTGGACATCCGGCGGCCCTCGGCGCTCAACCGGGACATCCCCCCCGAGCTCGAGCGCATCGTCCTCAAGGGCCTGGCGCGCAACCCCGAGGAGCGCTACCAGACCGCCGCCGAGTTCCAGGACGCCCTCCAGAAGTTCCTCTACCAATCGGGGGCCTTCTACGCGCGCAAGGACCTCGCCGCCTACATGCGCCGCACCTTCGATGGGCACCTGCGCGACGAGGCTTCGCGGCTCGGGGCCTTCCGTGAGTACGCCCGCACTCACATCCCAGAAGCCCGCCGCGCCTCGTCGGTCCCCGACCAGCCGGAGGCCAAGGCGGCCGACTCCGGCGGCTTCAAGGCGGACCTGCCCGCCCTCTCGTGGGAGGAGGACGAGATCGCCACCGCGGTGTGGGATCGCAGCCCTTCGCAGATCATCCTCGCCCACGAGCAGGGGCCGCCCGCCGCCGCCACGCCGGATCCACCGGCCTTCGCCAACGCGGACTTCGCCGTCCCCGAGGCGGCCGGCCATGGCTCCGAGCCGATCGTACCCGCCCTCGGCCCCGCGCGCGTGATGCCCGCGCGCCTCGACGTCGGCCCGGCGCGCGGCGGCCCGAGCTCGACCCACCTCGTCCTCCCGGCCGCCGAGATGCACGCCCGTCGCGAGGTCGGCGACCGCAAGACGACCCTGCTCGTCGTCACCCTCCTCGCGATCCTCGCCGCTGGCGTCGCGGTCTTCCTCATGCGTCCGCAGGGGCCGACCTCGGCGTCGGTCACGCTGCGGACACAGCCGCCGGAGGTCCGAGTTCAGCTCGACGGCCGCGCGGTCTACAGCGGCGGGACCCCCTACGAGATCCCCTCCGTCCCCGCCGGCATCCACTCGCTGCGGGTCGAGGCGGACGGCTACCAGCCTACGGAGCACCGCATCCAAGTCGACGACCAGCCGGTGGTCATCGCGTTGGAGCTGCGCAAACGCACCGATGCAACGGCGATCGAGGTCGAGAGCCGCCCCGGCGGCGCCACGCTCTTCATCGACGGCCAGCGTCGCGACCAGACCCCCACCCGCGTCGCGATCACCCCCGGCCAGCGCACGCTCCGTGTCGAGAAGGACGGCTTCCTCCCCTGGGAGGGGACCATCGAGGCCCCAGCCGGCCAGCTCATGCGCCTCGACGGTGCGATTCGACTCTACCCGGCGAAGGTCGCGATGACGTTTCTCCCGGAGCCCGACACCGCCGCCGTCTCACTGGTCCGCCCCGACGGGCAACGTCTCGAATTGGGCGTCGGTCCGCGCACCTTCGAGGGTCTCGACAACTCCGGTCGACTGGTCGTCGAGGCCACCGCCCCGGCGCACAAGACGCTCAGAAAGCGGGTCCAACAGACCTTCGACGCCCGGGCCAGCATGCTGCTTCGTCTCGAGCCGGGCCCCGCGCGGCGCAACCGGCCCGCCCGCAGGCGTCCCACCCGGCCCTCTCCGCGCCGCGCCGTGGCGGCCCCCCCCGGATGTCGCGGCGAGGACTGCCCTCCGAAGACCCCCAAGCGGGTCGCTCTATCCAGCCAGAAGCCCGGCTTCCTGCAAGTCACCGCCAAGCCCGCGGGTCAGGTCTACGTTGGCAAGCGACTCCTCGGGTGGACGCCGATCGTGAAGCACGAGCTGCCCGCGGGCCCCTACACGGTGCGTGTTGTGCGGACCGAGGACCCGGCCTACGAGAAGACGATGAAGATCGTCATCGAACCGGAGCAAACCAACCGTCGACGGATTCGGATCCCCTGAGCCCGACCAAGCGGCTATAGCCCATTCACGACGCTGTTTAGAAGCGCAGGACCAGCGCGCCTTCTCCGTCGCGGCGGGTGAGCCCCTCTTCTCCGTCTTCGATGAGGAGCGCGACGGGGATCGCGACCGCCGCGGCGACGCCCACGCCCACCGCCGGCCAGAACCACCAGCGCCGATGGTAGGGGGGCCCGCTCTCCTCGGGGAGCTCGACTTCGGGCGCGGCGAGCCCGGGGGCTCTGGGATCGAGCCCCCGATAGAGCGCCGCAACAAGCGCCTCCCCCGCTTCGCGCGGATTGGCGGCGCGCAGAGAGACTCGGCGAACGCGCAGCCCCACCTTCAGATCGTAGAGGTGCGCCACCGCCCGCCCGGCGTGGAGCTCGAGCAGGATCGCCTGGTCGGCGAAGAAGAGCGACTTCAGGTCACGCAACGCCGGCCCCGCCTGTTCGCGTTCGACCTGTTCTGGGAGCGTTCGCAGGGCCTGGTCGAGCAGCGCCGCGCGGCGCGCCGGCTCCAGGACAGCTCGGATGGCGCCCCCCCTGACGGTGACGACGCGAACGTCGCGCCGGAATCCGTCCGCCTCCACCGCCAGCACGTGGGCCCCCGCGGGCACCTCGCGCAGGAGGGCCGGCGTCACCCCGAGCACCTTCCCGTCCAGTGACACCGCCGCCGGCACCGGCGATGCGTCGATCCGCAATGAAAGGCGGCGGGCGTCCTCCAAGGCTGCCTTGGCCTGTCCGAAAGCGCGCACCACCGAGGGCGGCACGGAGCCTGGCTCGAGCTCGTGGTCCGGCGCGACGTGGAGCAGGAGGGAAAAGGCCTCGCGCACGCCTGAGCGATCCTTGCGCGCGCGCTGAACTTGCGCGAGCAGGGCGAAGGCCGTCGCGGCCTCGTCACCAGCGGTCGCCGCGACGAGGAGCGCCCCTGCGCGTCGGACCCGGGCCACGGCGACGTCGAGCTCGAGATCCTCGAAGGCGCGCCGCCCCTCCGCGAGCAGCGCGAGGGCACCGTCCACGTCGACGGGATCGTCCCCGCCGCTGCAGAGGGTGCCCGCGACATCGGCGCTCACCAGCGCGTCTGTTTCCTCGACGCGGGACCGCGCCGACCAGACGAGCTGAGCTAGATCCGAGGTCGCCGCCGGCTGCACGGGCACCACGATCACCCGCACTTCCGGGGGCCGAGCGTGGGCCGCGACCCCCCACAAGAGCAGCGCCGTCAGAATACGTGATGCGCGCGGTCTCAGAAGCACCCGCAGTTCTTGCCCAACGTGGCCTCCGATTGCAATCATCCCCCCCGCATTTCACGAAGGGGAGCCATGTCCATCAGCAACGAGAACGTCTATGAAGTCGCCCAAGCGCAACTGGGCCGGGCCGCCGACAAGCTCGATCTCGACGCGCGGCTGCGCAAGATCCTGTCGCAGCCGAAAAACGAGCTGATCATCAACTTCCCCGTGCGGCTCGACACCGGGGAGTACGAGCTCTTCAAGGGCTACCGAATCCAGCACAACAACATCATGGGCCCCTTCAAGGGCGGCATCCGGTATCACCACGAGGTCCACCTCGACGAGGTCAAGGCGCTCGCGGCGTGGATGACCTGGAAGTGCTCGCTCATGGAGATCCCCTTCGGCGGCGCCAAGGGTGGCATCAAGTTCAACCCGCGCGAGTTCAGCTCAGACGAGCTCGAGCGGATCACCCGTCGCTTCACCCACGCCCTCGGCAACAACATCGGCCCCGACTACGACATCCCCGCCCCCGACATGGGCTCCGACGCCCAGACGATGGTCTGGATGATGGACACCTTCATGAACGGCGGCAGCGTCGACCGGAAGAACGCGCTGCGGGGCGTCGTCACCGGCAAGTCGGTGACCTCCGGCGGCTCCCCGGGCCGCAGCAAGGCCACCGGACAGGGGCTGGTCTATGTGGTCCAGCAGTGGGCTCAGGAGACGGGGTTCTCCCTCGACGGGGCCACCTTCTCCCTGCAGGGCTTCGGCAAGGTCGGCGCCGCGGCGGCCCGCATCCTGACGCGCCTGGGCGCCTCATTGGTCGCCGTGCAGGACCACACCGGCGCGCTGTGCAACGAGGAGGGGATCCACCCGAAACGACTGACGGAGTACGTGAAGAGCAACCACGGAATCGCCGGGTATCCGGGGGCCCAGCCCATCGAGCGCGAGGCCTTCTTCTCGACGCCCGTCGACATCTTCGTCCCGGCCGCCCTCGAGCTGCAGATCACCGCCGAGACGGCGCCGATGATGAGCTGCAAGGTCGTCGCGGAGGGCGCCAACGGACCGACGGACCTCGAGGGGGAGCGCATCCTCACGGAGAAGGGCACCGTCTTCCTCCCGGACATCCTGTGCAACGCTGGCGGCGTCACGGTCAGCTACTTCGAGTGGCTGCAGAACCGGCGCGCCGAGACCTGGCGCCTCGAGGACGTCGACGAGCGCCTCCGCGTGATGATGACCCGGGCCTATCAGACGATGCGTCGCCGCGCGCGGGAGTACGACACCGACAACCGTACGGCGGCGTACATCCACGCCCTGGAGCGCATCCAGGCCGTCTACCGTGAGCGTGGCATCTTCCCCTGAGCAGCGGTTTCACTGAGGTTCACTCCTCGTCGGAGTGGACCACGGTGTTCCGATCTCGCTTCGCCGCCCCGGCGTCCGACGACGCATCCCACTCGGAGTCGTCCTCCTCGTCGGTCGTTCCGATCGAACGAAGGACCTGCGAGAACGTCTTCTTCGACAACAGCTCCTGGGCGACCTCTGCGCTGATCTCGGTGACCACCGTCGGGTCCTCCTCGTCGTCGTCGTCGTCGTCGTCTTCGACCGGCAGGGCTTCATCGGCCTCGGGATCGACCACGCCGCTGGGATCGAGGGCGTCGAAGGCCTCCGTCGCCGCGAGATCCGCGTCCTCTGCTGCGTCGTCCAACGCCCCCGGCGGGGAGGCGGGTTCGAGATCGGCCGACTCCAGCGGAACCAACGAGGCGAGGGGGACGTCGATCTCGAAGGGGACCTCCGCAGGCGCGTCCTCGAGCATGCCCGCGAGGGAGATTACGCCCGTCTCGCTCTCATCCGGCGTCTCGGGCCCGCGCGCCGGCTCGGGCTCGCCTGCGCCCAGACGTTCACTCCAGCGATGCGCGCGATCCGTCGCCCGCAGTTGCCCACCGACCAGCGAGTAGAGCGGCGTCGCGACGGGGCCATCGACCCCCGGCGCGATGGTGTCGATCCCGACCACGCGCCGCCGACGGTCGCGGGTAGCGAGGGAGACCACCACGTCGAGCCCGGCGCCGAGGAGCGCGGGGACCCCGCGGGCGCGTTGAGACGAAGTGCTCGCGCGCGCAAGCCCCTCCAGACGAGCCACCGAGTCGGAGGCCGTGATCCCCGGGAGCGCCAACAGCACCGGCGCTGCGCGGGAGGCGAGGAGGCTCACGGCGTCCCACGCGTCCGACTGCCGAAGCTCGAGCGTCACCACGCGATCGACACCGAGACGTCCCGCGCAGTACATGAGGTCCCCGCCGCTCACCGCGCGCTTCTGCGCCCCGGCCTTTCGAGGCTTCAGGCGGACGGGCTGGCGGCCCGGCAACTGCAGCCCGCTGCTCTCGTCGACCACCGCGACGCGGGCGCCCTCGGCGAGGGTGCTGCACAGCGCCTCCACCAACATCTGGCGACCGCTCCCCGGCGGGCCTGCGACGGCGATGTTGAGCCCGGCGCGCAGCGCGGTCACCAGCGCGTCTGCCGCCGGCGCGGGGAGCATCCGGTCGCGCCCGACGACCTCGGCCATCTCCACGGCGCGCCCCGTGGGCCGGGTGATGCACAGGACCGGTCCGGCGTCCGTGACCGGCGGGCGGAGGGCGAGGAAACGCGTGCCGTCCTTGAGCATCGCCTCCAGGCACGGGCGCTCCGCGTCGAATCCCTTGCCGGCCCTGCGCGCCAAGCCTTCGAGGCTCTGAGCCAGCGCCTCGGCGCCGTACCGAGCCTCGGCGCGCTCGAGGCGGCCGTCGCGCTCCACGAACACGCGGTCGGGGCCGTCGACCATCACCCGTCTCACGCTCGGATCGGTGAGATACGACTCGATGGGCTCGAAGATGCGGAGGAGGGAGCTGGGGATGGACGCCACGTTGTCTCCTGGTCGCCGGGAGAATAGCCCGCGCGGCGCCGGAGCGGGAGAGGTTAGG
>CAYOBQ010000287.1:0-6865 GCA_964402225.1 uncultured Nannocystaceae bacterium
TGGAGGGCGTCGCGGCGTCGGGCCAGCGTGTCGACCTCTGCGAGGAGGCTGGCGTGCTCGGCGCGGACGTCTCGAATCTCGGCGGCGGCGCGCTTCAGCGACGCGAGGGTCGAGCGGGCTTCGCGGGCTTCGGCGTCGGCCCGCGCCCAGGTGTCGCGCAGCGTGGCGATGTCGTCGCTGAGGATATCGGGGGTCTCGCCGGCCTGGACCCAGCCGGCGATGCGCTTCATGCGGTCGAGGACGTGGCGCGCGGAGCGCGGGCGGTCGCCGGGCTCGAGGCGAAGGCAGCGCTCGAGGAGCGCGTCGAGGGCCGGCGGCCGAGCGGCGTCTGGCGGCAGCGGGCGGTGGGGCTGGGCGTACCACCGCGCGAGGGACTCGCGGCTGTCGTCCGGGCAGCGCCCCTCGAGGTGGCCGTGGCCGGCGAGGCGCTCGTAGAGGACGGCGCCGAAGGCGTACAGGTCGCCGGCGAGCCCCGTCAGTCCGCCGACGAGCTGCTCGACGGGGGCGTAGCCGGGGCAACCGTAGCCGCGGACGATGGCGCTACCGTGCCGCTGGGTGCCCCCGGCCCGGAAGCTGGCCAGGCCGAAGTCGAGCAGCTTCGCGCGCCCGCCGGCGTCGAAGGCGATGTTGCCGGGGTGGATGTCGCGGTGGAGGACGCGCTTGTCGTCGAGGTAGTCCAGGGCGCGAGCGAGCTCGAGGCCGAGCTGGGAGACCTCCTGCAAGCTCAGCCGCCGCTCGACGGCGCCGAGGGTGTCGGGGAGCCACTCGAGTCGCAGGTAGAGCAGCTCGTCGTCGAGCCGCCCGCTGTCGATGGTGCGCACGATGTTTGTGTGCTCGAGGCTCCGAAAGGCGTGGGCCTCGCGCTCGAAGGTGTCGCGCGTCGCGTCTGACGCCTGCTTGGCGTTGAGCAGGTTGATCCACTTCAGCGCGTAGGGCGCACCGTCTGCGTCCTCCACGCGATCCACGTGGGCGAAGCTCCCACCGCCGGGGATGCTCACGACGTGGCGGAGACCAGCGAGACCCGCGCACTCGAGGACCGAGCGTCCACTACAGAGGGCGCACGCGGCGTCGCGATTTCGAGGGATCCGGCACTTGCGACAAAAGACCATCCCGGGAGCCTACCACCGGGCGCCGCCGGGGCGCCCCCCTCGACGCAGGCGAGCCCTCGTGCCGCGAGCGGGACGAACCTCTAGTCGGCGAAGACCTCATCGAGGGAGGAGGCCGTGAGCATGCGCGCGTTCCAGCGGTCGAGCTCGACGCTGGTTGCCTCGTGGGCACGGGCTCTCACGGCGTCGTCCGGGGGGCCGAACTTGAGCTGAATCAGGTTGAGCAGGGTGTCCGCGCGACCTCGCTGGTCGCCTTGCTCGATACCTTGCTCGATACCTTGCTCGATACCTTGCTCGATACCTTGCTCAACGCCTTGTTCGAGCCATTGATCTCTGAGCGCCATGGTGACCTCTCGCGTCTCCTCACCGAGCTGAGCCTCGATGAACTCGTCGAGGACCGGCTCGGGGATGTGATCGTTGACGATTGCAATGTACCGGAACAGCTCCTCGAACGCAGCGAGACCGTTGGGAGCGCGGAGTACAGCGTGCAGCAGCGGGAGCGCCCGCGTTTGGAGGAGCTCGAGCAGGTCGGGGCGGCGGCCCCGCTGGAGGATGAGCAGGGTGAGCTCGAGGACGGCGTCGGCCACGGCGGCGAAGGAGCGGCTCCAGAGGGTGGCGTCGTCGATGCTCGAGAGGTCGAAGAGGAGGTAGCCCTGCTCGGAGGTGTAGGGCCGCATCGCCTCGAGGACGGGGGCCGGCGCGCAGACGAGCTCGGTGAAGTGGGCCGGCGCGCTCCAGCGGCTGTCGCCGTGGTAGACCACGACGGGGATGACGAGGGGCACGGACTCGGCGTCGGGGTTGCGCATGCACCACCCACGCAGGTGGAACGCGCTGACCTCGAGGGCGCGCCGAGGCATGTGTCGGTCCACGGTGGACTGGTGCTCGAACGTGAGGTGGAGGAGCACCGGCGACCCGTCCGCGAACGGCACCGTGTAGGCGAGATCGGTGTAGCGCTGGGGGAAGCCCCGGCCGACGACGTTCGTCGGGAGAGGCTCGAAGGCGTCGAAGTCGAGGTGCTCGACGACGGACGCGGGCAGCACCGCGCGGAAGAGGCTGGCGGCGCGCTCCGGGGGGCCGACGAGCGCCTTGAACAAGGCGTCGTGCGGTTGAACTGCTTGCCCCACTGGGCAGGTCCTTTCTCCCCCGGAACAGACGGAAGATTCCGGGGCTGACGTGGAATTGCAAGTCAAATGTGCGAGGATGTCGAAGTAAGGGCAGCGTCGTCGCAGGATTGGCTGACGGCGACGGGACTGGGGCGCCGCGCTGGCGTCCCTGCCGGCGCCCTCGGAGACGAAGCGAAGCCGGCCCGGCGACCGCGGAGACAACCTCGACTCCCCCGTCGTGGCCAGGACCTTCGACGTGGGGTAGACCACCCCCGAACGTCACTTGAGGGTCACCTACATGACGTCGGTAACCGAGGTCGCGCCTGCGGTTCCCGGGCCTGCTCCAGCCGCGGCTCGCCGCACGCACTCTGTGCGCGGAGCTGACGAACGCGCCGCCCCGGAACACGCGCCTGCCGCCGATAGGGGGCCCGTCGGGTCGGTCTGGGGCTGCGGCGGGTAGTCCGCGAACCAGTCGTGGCGCCGCTCGAAGACGTTGCCGTGCACGTCGTAGAGACCCCAGGCGTTCGCTGCCTTCTCCCCCACCGGGCGGGTCCCGCCGCCCGCGTTCGCGGCGTACCACTCCGCTCGAGAACCAAGCGTCCAGGCTCGTCGGTGGGGCTCCCCACCAGGAATGTCCCGGCGGGGATGGGGACCATCGCGAGCCGGGACCTGGGGGGAGGTCGAGGGCCGGTGGCCGGGCGGCGTCTGGCGGCAGCGGGCGGTGGGGCTGGGCGTACCAGCGCGCGAGGGCCTCGCGGCTGTCGTCCGGGCAGCGCCCCTCGAGGTGGCCGTGGCCAGCGAGGCGCTCGTAGAGGACGGGGCCGAAGGCGTAGAGGTCGCCGGCGAGCCCCGTGAGCCCGCCCACGAGCTGCTCCACGGGGGCGTAGCCGGGGCAACCGTAGCCACGGACGATGGCGCTGCCGTGCCGCTGCGTCCCCCCCGCCCGGAAGCTGGCCAGGCCGAAGTCGAGCAGCTTCGCGCGCCCGCCGGCGTCGAAGGCGATGTTGCCGGGGTGGATGTCGCGGTGGAGGACGCGCTTGTCGTCGAGGTAGTCCAGGGCGCGAGCGAGCTCGAGGCCGAGCTGGGAGACCTCCTGCAAGCTCAGCCGCCGCTCGACGGCGCCGAGGGTGTCGGGGAGCCACTCGAGTCGCAGGTAGAGCAGCTCGTCGTCGAGCCGCCCGCTGTCGATGGTGCGCACGATGTTTGTGTGCTCGAGGCTCCGAAAGGCATGGCCTCGCGCTCGAAGGGGGCACGCGTCGCGTCCGGCCTCTGCTTGGCGTCGAGCAGGTTGATCCACTTGAGCGCGCAGGGCGCACCGTCTGCGTCCTCCACCCGATCCACGTGGGACGGACCTCTAGTCGGCGAAGACCTCTTCGAGGGAGGAGGCCGTGAGCATGCGCGCGTTCCAACGGTCGAGCTCGACGCTGGTTGCCCCGTGGGCACGGGCTCTCACGGCGTCGTCCGGGGGGCCGAACTTGAGCTGAATCAGGTTGAGCAGGGTGTCCGCGCGACCTCGCTGGTCGCCTTGCTCGATACCTTGCTCGATACCTTGCTCGATACCTTGCTCAACGCCTTGTTCGAGCCATTGATCTCTGAGCGCCATGGTGACCTCTCGCGTCTCCTCACCGAGCTGAGCCTCGATGAACTCGTCGAGGACCGGCTCGGGGATGTGATCGTTGACGATTGCAATGTACCGGAACAGCTCCTCGAACGCAGCGAGACCGTTGGGAGCGCGGAGTACAGCGTGCAGCAGCGGGAGCGCCCGCGTTTGGAGGAGCTCGAGCAGGTCGGGGCGGCGGCCCCGCTGGAGGATGAGCAGGGTGAGCTCGAGGACGGCGTCGGCCACGGCGGCGAAGGAGCGGCTCCAGAGGGTGGCGTCGTCGATGCTCGAGAGGTCGAAGAGGAGGTAGCCCTGCTCGGAGGTGTAGGGCCGCATCGCCTCGAGGACGGGGGCCGGCGCGCAGACGAGCTCGGTGAAGTGGGCCGGCGCGCTCCAGCGGCTGTCGCCGTGGTAGACCACGACGGGGATGACGAGGGGCACGGACTCGGCGTCGGGGTTGCGCATGCACCACCCACGCAGGTGGAACGCGCTGACCTCGAGGGCGCGCCGAGGCATGTGTCGGTCCACGGTGGACTGGTGCTCGAACGTGAGGTGGAGGAGCACCGGCGACCCGTCCGCGAACGGCACCGTGTAGGCGAGATCGGTGTAGCGCTGGGGGAAGCCCCGGCCGACGACGTTCGTCGGGAGAGGCTCGAAGGCGTCGAAGTCGAGGTGCTCGACGACGGACGCGGGCAGCACCGCGCGGAAGAGGCTGGCGGCGCGCTCCGGGGGGCCGACGAGCGCCTTGAACAAGGCGTCGTGCGGTTGAACTGCTTGCCCCACTGGGCAGGTCCTTTCTCCCCCGGAACAGACGGAAGATTCCGGGGCTGACGTGGAATTGCAAGTCAAATGTGCGAGGATGTCGAAGTAAGGGCAGCGTCGTCGCAGGATTGGCTGACGGCGACGGGACTGGGGCGCCGCGCTGGCGTCCCTGCCGGCGCCCTCGGAGACGAAGCGAAGCCGGCCCGGCGACCGCGGAGACAACCTCGACTCCCCCGTCGGGCGCCGCCCGCGGGCTCCATGCTCGCCTCGCCACTGCCGACGCCCCCACGCCGGCCATCCGAGCGGACGGACCGTCGCGGCCAATCTGCTCCTTCTGAGGTCAGCGCCATGGTGACCTCTCGCGTCTCCTCCCCAAGCTGAGCCTCGATGACCTCGTCGAGGCGCGGCTCGGGGTAGGACGGGGGCCGGACTCGACACATCGCTGGCGCTGGTGCGTCTGGGCGGCGTATGGATCCACCGAATGATCGCCCCGGAGGCCATTGTGCGCGCGAGCCTGATGTTGTGCCTGCTAGCCACCGCCGCCGCTCTGACGGCGTGCGACGACGACACCTCGAGCGCGGAGTCGCCCGACTCGGCCGCTCCCGACATGGGGGCCGCCCTCGACGCACGGGTCGTCACCGCCCCGGACGGTGCCGTTGACGGTGCGGCGCCGTCGACGGGGTGGCTGAAGATCGCGGCGGGCGGGGATCACGCCTGCGCGATCGCCGCCGAGCCCGAGCGCGCGGTCTGGTGTTGGGGCGACAACGAGGTGGGGCAGCTCGGCGACGGGACGGCGAACTCTTCGACGGTGCCGGTGCGGGTCCTGGATCTGTCGGGGGCGATCGACATCAGCGCCGGTTGGATCACCTCGTGCGCGGCCCTCGCCGACGGCTCGCTGTGGTGCTGGGGGAGCAATGACCTCGGCCAGCTCGGGGACGGGGTCGGTGAGACCTCGGCCGTCCCGGTGCGGGCCCTGGGGCTGGCAGGGGTGACGGCGGTGGGCTGTGGCGACGGCCACACATGCGCGGTCCACGACGGCGGCGCGGTCTCATGCTGGGGGCTCAACGACAGCGGGCAGCTCGGCAACGGCGCCGAGCTCGACAGCCCCGTCCCCGCCCGGGTCGTCGGCCTGAACGGGGCGGTCACGGTGGCGGCGGGCTTCGACACCTCCTGCGCGAGCGACATCGACGGCCGCGCGTGGTGCTGGGGAGACAACTTCACCGCCCAGCTCGGCGGCGGGACCCAGGAGGACTCGAGCTCGACGCCGGTGGAGGTCCTCGGAGTCGAGGACGTGGCGGCCGTGGTCGCGGGGGACGCCCACGGCTGCGTCCTCACGAACGACGGCACGGTGCGGTGCTGGGGAGAGAGCGCCCTGGGGCAGCTCGGCGACGGGACGAGCGGGGAGGACCGCACCGATCCGACGGGGCCCGACCTTCGAGGGGCCACCGCCCTCGCCGCGAGCATCGATCACACGTGCGCCATCGATGGGGACGGCGTCGCCTGGTGCTGGGGCGCCAACCGCGACGACCAGGAGAACATGCTGGTCGGCAAGCTCGGGGGCGGCGAACAGGTCGACGGCAGCCCCACTCCGGTGCGCGTGGTCGGCCTCCCCGGGGCCATGCGGCAGATCGCCGCGGGCGACCAGTTCACCTGTGCGCTGACCGTCGAGGGCGCACCCTATTGCTGGGGGTTCAACGGCTCGGGTCAGCTCGGGGACGGCGGGATGGCGACCGCCTGGGAGGCCACCCCCGTCCAGCGGTAGGACGCGGCGTCGCTACTGGACGCCGGCGACGTTCCGCTTGGGGCGCGCTGAGCGCTCCATGGCGTCGACCTGGCCCATGGCGTAGCGGCGCGCGGCGACGAGCTCGTCGGGGGAGAAGAGATCGCCGAGGGCGGCGTAGCGGTCATGGCGGCTGGCCCGGCGGAAGATGCGCCGCCACTCCCGGGCGCTGAAGGCGCTGGCGCTGATCCGGGGCGCCATCGAACCATCGTGGCAATGGGGGCAGCCTCGCTCGAAGACCTGTCGACCGGTCCAGCGCGCGCCGCCGCTGAGGTACCTGGGCGCCTTGGGTTCGGGCTCGACCTCGGCGACCACGGGCGCCGGCTCGGGATCGGGCTCGGGTGCGGGCTCGGGCGCGGGCTCGACATCGACGGGCACCGGGTCCTGGGGCGCCACGACTCGGGCGCGCGGACGGCGCCGCGGCCTGGTGGGGGTCGCGGCGGCGACCGGTGCCTCGGCGCCGGCCACCCGGTCGGCCAGGGCGGGCGGGGGCGTCGGCCCGCCCGCGTCCCCC
>CAYOBQ010000288.1:0-6804 GCA_964402225.1 uncultured Nannocystaceae bacterium
AGCCCGACACCGATTGCGTGTAGCTGACGCCGGCGACCGTGGCCGAGGATTTCGGTCAGCTCCGGATCTGCAGGATGTGCTCCCGGTCGCGCTCGATCGAGGACGGGACATCGCCGGTGTGCCCGAGGTTCACCGCGGCGATGAAGCTCCACGCGTCGGGGTCGAGGTCGAGCAACTCGATCAGCCTGACCGCGGTCTTGCGGGAGCCGAGCGTGACGACGCCCGTGTGCAAGCCCTCGGCCTCGGCTTGGAGCATCATGTCGCCATAGATACAGGAAGCTTCAAGCCGCAGAGGATGTGTAGCTGCGAAGCTTACACAGTCCCCGTTGGGCGACGTTGGCCTACACATCGACCGCAGCATGAGCCGGACGGGCGAGGCAGTCCTGAACCG
This sequence comes from uncultured Nannocystaceae bacterium, assembly GCA_964402225.1. Taxonomy (GTDB): domain Bacteria; phylum Myxococcota_A; class Bradymonadia; order UBA7976; family UBA1532; genus CAYOBQ01. The sequence continues at coordinate 392 of CAYOBQ010000288.1, forward strand.
GTAGGAACCCAAGCCCGAGCGGCGATTGAGCGGGGAACGCAGCGCTGGGGTCTGGACGCCAGGCTCGGCGGACGCACGGACGGTCAGGAGGCGGCGTGCACCGCTGACCTGCACCCCTTCGACACCTCGGGGTCACTCGGCGGCGACGCAGAGGCCCCCCCGGACGGTGCAGTCGCGCGGCCGGCGGGCGAGCGGCTCGTCGTTGCCCCAGTCGGAGCGCTTGCACGTCCTGCGGCCCAGGCGCGTCCCGGCGTCGACCGTCGCGCAGAACTGAGCCGCCGAGCAGCCGTCGCGGTCGACCGCGGCGCTGCGCGCGGTGTCGGGGCAGTCGTCCCGGACGGCGATGACGGTGTCCGCGTCGTCGTCGGCGGCGAGGGCGAAGATCGCCTCGTTGCGGTCGTCGAGCTGGGCTTGGAGCGCGGCACGCTCCGCCTCGCACTGTGCGAGTCCGTCCTGGCCGTCCTGGGCGCAGTGGATGCGAATCTCGGTGGGCTGGGACCCGCCGAGGGGGCTCTCGGGGTCGTCGGTGCGGAGCAGGTCGGTGGTGTCCTCGAGCCCCACCAGGAAGACCTCGCCCTGGTTGCCGATCACGCCGTAGTCGACGAAGGCGTCGAACTCGATCTCGATGGTCTGCCCTTCACGGGCGAGCAGCAGGTCGCCCACCACGACCGCCTCGTCCCCGGGCCCGTTGCCGTACTGCACGTGCCCGTGGCTGCTCGTCACGGTGCCCGAGACGAGGCGACTCCCGGCGCCCAGGAAGTCGCGGAAGCTGCCCGCCTTGGGCGAGTCGATCCGCACCGTGTAGCGAAGCACGTCACCCGCAGTCGCCTGCCCGTCACCATCCACGTCGTGCAGCAGGCGGACGGTCTTCTCCGCGTGCCCGTCCGGCGCCGCGATGGTGCACCCCAAGGCCATCGCGTGGTCGCGGTTGATCCAGCGGGCGTCGTAACGGCAGGTGCCGACCCGGCTCCAGTCCTCCCGCAGCAGGTCGACCCGCAGGGCGTAGTCGTACGTGTTCACGTCCTCGTCCGGCCCCTCGACGCACTGCTCCAACACCCGCTGACCGACGCGGTAGTCCGCGCTCGGATCCACCGCGACCTCCCGCGAGTAGGTCTCCAATGGGTCATTGAGGTTGACCAGCACGACCTGCACGCGCTGGAAGTCGCGCCCCGGTCTGAAGTCGGTCTGCACGTCCCCGAAAACGAAGCGACGACCGCAGTCGAGCTGGGCGTTGGCTTCCAGGGGGGCGCAGAAGAGGCAGGCGGCGAGCATGCAGAGGGACGGGCGCATCAGTCAGAGACTCCTCGTTCGGTTGTGCGAGGAGATACCGGGAGCAGCCCGAGTGCTTTTCTTCTTTCGCCCATCGCCGCTCGTCGCTTGGTCTTCCGAAGCGCCAGGAGACCCCCTCAGGGTCCGGGAAACGCGACCGTGCAGTCCTCCGGGGACCGGGGCGGGCGCGGGGCGAAGCGCACGTACTCGAAGTCCGCGCGCGTGCGCGAGTCGTCGTCCACCTCGGCGCAAGCCCCGACCGACAAGTAAGCCAACATCGCACAATGTACATTATGTCCAGTTGACTGGATACATCCACCCACACGCCAGCCGGGTTTGAACCCTCTTTGTCCTCCTATGTCCCCATTTCGGGTGCGCTCGATGGTCCTCGCCCCGTTGCGCATCGTGAACCGCGTGGTCGGGGCGCTCTCCGTCTCCCGCAGTGATCCGGAGCGCTTCGACGCCCCCCATCAGGACGTCGCCACGCTCATCGCCAACTGCACCGCCTCGCGCATCGAGCAGGCGAGGCTCCAACATCTGGCGCTCACCGACGATCTGACGCTGGCCCTCAACCAGCGCTCGCTGGTGCCCCGGTTGGAGCAGGAGCTCGATCGCGCCCGCCGCTACGACGAGCGGCTGAGCGTGTTGATGATGGATCTCGACCACTTCAAGCGGGTCAACGACGCCCACGGCCACCTGGCGGGGGACCGGGTCCTCGCCGACTTCGCGGATCGGGTCCGCGCGGTCGTTCGCCGCGCCAACTTGCTGGTCCGGTGGGGGGGCGAAGAGCTCCCGCTGATGCTGCCGGAGACCGACGCCGAAGCCGCCGCGATCACCGCGGAGCGCGTCCGGGCTCGGGTCGCGGACCGCGCGTTCGCGCCGGACGAGGCCACGCGGGTCGAGCAAACGGTGTCGGTCGGGGTGGCGACGTGGGACCGCAGCGAGGACGCCGACGCCCTCCTCGCCCGGGCCGACGCCGCGGTCTACGCCGCGAAGGACGCCGGGCGGAACTGCGTGTGTGTGGGGGACCTCAGCCCTTGAGCCGCTCGGCGACGAGAGCCAGCTCGGGGTGCAGGCGCCCGTGGGCGGCCTCGGAGAGCTGGTCGAGCAGGAGGTCGACGCGCGCGACGGTCTCGGACCAGTCGGCTCCGAGGGCCTCGCAGAGCTGCGCGTAGCGGTCGGGCGCCTGGGTGGCTAGGGCCGCCAGGGCGAGGTCGATGGCTTCCGGGGCATCGTCCGGCGCGGCATGGGTCGCGAGGGCGGAGATGGTGTCTTCGGCGACGAGCGGGTCCATCCGCGCGATCGTCGCAGCCCAGGTGAATTGGCGCCAGCCGTTGTCGGCGCTGGCAACGATGGCGCGGCCGACCTCGTCGGCCGCGGAGGGCGCGCCCGTTGCCGGCGTCGGACACTCGAGCGATAGCCAGGGAATTCGACGCAGCGTAGCCGCGAAGAGTCGACCATGGTCGTGCAGGCACGCCACGCCGATGAGTCGCCAGGCGTCCGCCAAGTACTCGTGCCCTTCTAGTGCGCGTAGGATCTCGGACTCGGTCAAGAGCGGCGGATCGGATGGCCTTTTCCCGCGGGTGAGTAGCGTTGCGCGCAGATACGGGAGACGCGCGCCCGCCTTACGCTCCTGCGCGGTGAGCGACCAAGCTCGTCCCGGAACCACATCGGGCCACAAGTGGCGCAGCGCGAGGTCCGCGAAGAGCCACCCCACGACGGGGGATTGCGGGGACTTTAGAAGCAGGCGCAGCCGCTGCCGCGGTGCTCCCGCGACGAGGCCGGCGGCGATGGCGAACGGCCTCATATCTCCTTCCGCTAGGACCGAGGCCAAGGCCGCGGGAAGCTCGGCGCCTTCCCGTGTGAGCCGGAACGACTTCTGGGCGAACGCCATTGGGTGTGCCCGAGCCAGCCCCTCGAAGTGCTCGCGCTGGTCGTCTGCCGGGGCGCGGAGCGCCTCGTCAAAGGCCGCCCCGGCCGCAGCTTCATCGTTCGGCAGGGCGGACGATGCCGCCGCGCGCAACTCCGCGTCGGCGTGACGGATCGACAGCGCGCCCAACTCCTCGGCCGATAGCAGGGTCTGGAGCAGCCGGCCCAGCCAGCGCACCCGCGTCTCGGTCCATGGCGCGTTGCGATACTCGAGCCAGAAGCGGAAGGGCGGCTCGGCCAGGGCAAACCGCGCTTGGCGACCGTCTTTGCGCCGCTTGGCGACGCCTTCGGTCACCAACCGTCGCGCGACGGTGGAGCTCATCGTCGCCGTCATCCCAAGGGAGGCCCCCATCTCGGTCGGCGTCAGCTCCCGCGGGGCCATCGCGAGCAGCTCCACGACGCTCTGTCCTTGGGGCGCCAGATCCTTGAACCGGATCTGGTAGTGGGCCGTGAAGTCATGGACCACGTGGTAGAGGTCGTCGGCCGCCCAGCCGTCCGGTGCCTGGCGACATGCGGCCGCGAGGGCCAGCAGCGTGCGGGGGCTGCCGCCCGCCAGCGCCACCAGCGCGAGGTGACGGGCGTTGAGGGTCGCGGTGCCGAGCTGGTTGCGGAGCAGCTCGGCCGCTTCGTCGTCGTCAAGCGGCTCGATGGGATAAGGGTCGAAGGCGCCGAAGAAGGCCTCCTCTCGGCCCGTGAAGACTTCGTGCAGCGTCACGCCACTGCCGATGAGCAAGTACGGGAGGGCGCCGAGCTCGCGCCGGAGGTTTCGCCGCTCATCGACGCCCAGGGAGGCGAGTTGGCGGTCGAGGCCCTCGAAGATCACCAACGTTGGTTCGTTGGTCGGTGTCGCGTGGGCGCTCTTCCAGCGTCTCCAGGCCGGACCCGCGTTGGCGTCGGCGATCCGGGTGAGGAAGTCGGCCGCCGTCTTCAGCGCGGGGATATCCTCCGGCACATGGGCGGTCTTGATTCCAGCTCGCTCGAGCCGACGACGCGCGCGGCCCGCGAGCATCGTGAGCAGGTGTGACTTCCCCGCGCCTCGGGTTCCGAAGACGAGGATGGGGAGCGGGCGTTTGCCGTCGCAGAAGCTCGAGACGATCGACACCAGGTGGTCCAGCAGCTCGGCCCGCCCGACGTGCCGAGCTTCCAAGACCAGGAGGTCTTCCCTCCACGGCGTGTAGAGGTCGGGCCTCACCGGAGGTCACCGTACTTCTGCCACCAGCGGCGAAGCAGCGGGTTGGCAAAACGGAGCAGCTCGTCTTTGGGCTCCAGATAGAACTCGTCGATGAGCAAGTACACGAGCTCCTTGGCGCCCGCGCGGGAGGTCTCGTCCGCGCTCAACGCGACGGCGACCAACGCGCCCTCGCCGAGCCCCTCGGGTTGCGTCGCCGCGGCGCTGAGCACGGCCCGCATCCGGTCGGCGCGCTCGGCGCCGTGGCGTCGAAGGAGATGGGCGCGCCCTTCGTCGTCGAAGAGATCGCGGAGGCGGCGGGATAGCAGCGCCTCGATCGCCGACTCGATCTCGGTGCGCCCGGCGTGTGCGCCCTGGACGCGTTGCGCGATGTTCTTCAGCCAATGCGGGCTCCCGCCCGTCTCTCGCCAGGCGAGCTCGCGCGCGCCCTCGTCGGTGTCGATCCCGCGGCGCGCGAGCTCGATTTCAAAGAGCGTCCCCGCGTCCTCCAAGGGCAAGGGCGGAAGGACCATCGGATACAGGTCGTTGAGCTCGGCCGAGGCGCCCAATGCCCGCGCGAGACCAGCGAGCCCGACGGATCCCGTCAAGACCATCCGCACCCGCGGATCGCGGTCGCGGATGTAGCGGAGCCGAGCCAGGGCGGCCCGTGCCACCTCGTCGGACGTTCGACGGAGTGCGTCCAGCCACCAGGGGAGCTCGTCGATGAGCAGCGCGAGGCGAGGCTCGGAGGGCGTCGCACGCCGCACGAGATCCTCGACGCGGTCCCAGGGGTCGCCGGGGCGAGGCGCCTGGCGCACTTTCACGCCCGGTAGCCTCACCTCCGCTTCCAGGGTGTCCGCGAGATCGGTCAGCAGCCCGGCGTCCTCGAGGTCCCGCTCGAAACGGAGGGCGGCCCCCGCGACATCACGTAGGCCCTCGACATCAACTCGGACAGCCTTCCACCCTGGCGCCGGATTCTTGACCATCTGCTTCAGGAGCTCGCTCTTCCCGACTCTTCTCGCACCGGAGAGGACGATGCTCTGGCTGTCGAGTAGCTCCCAATAGCGGTCGAGATCCGCCGTGCGCCCGATGAAATCTACGTCATGCTTGTTCTGCATCAGAAGTAATGTAATTCGATCGTGAACTAAATCAAAGTTGAATTATGTGGCAACGGCCACGCTACGCCTGCTGGCCCCGGGTGCTCCACTCCAAGCGGGGGACGTAGCCGTTCATCACCGCGTACTGCGGGGGCTCACCTCGGCGCAAGCCCCGACCGACAAGTAAGCCAGCGTCGCACAGTGTACATTATGTCCAGTTGACTGGATACATCCACCCACACGCCAGCCGGGTTTGAACCCTCTATGTCCTCGTCGACCGCGCGACCTACCAGCAGGTGGGCGTCCTCGGGCAGCTCTTCAACCTGCTCGGGCTGATGCTCTTCCTCATCTTCGACGGCCACCTGATGCTCATCGGTGCCCTCTTCGACTCCTTCCAACACGTGCCCCTCGGGCTCGCGAATCCGGACGTCGGCGCGCTCACCGGCGAGCTGGTCAAACAGGGCTCCGTCCTCTTCCACGTGGGCCTGCGCATCGCGCTCCCCGTCGCCTGCGTAGTCCTGCTCATCAACGTCGGCCTCGCGACCATCGCCCGGACCGTCCCCCAGGTGAACATCTTCATCATCGGCTTCCTGATCACCATCAGCCTCGGCCTGCTGGTCCTCGGCTACTCGCTACCCTCGACCGCCCAGGTCTTCCAGGTCGTGATGCGCGATGCCGTGGAAGCCGCCGTGCGCCTCTCCCGGATGTTCTGAGCTCCAACCGCGGCGTCCCGGCCACTCGGCGCCGGTGCTCGTTGCGGCCTCGGGTGGTCCGCGTTCGGTCGCGCTACGTCGACAGCACGCACGTCACGCGCCGTCGCGACACCAGCGGCTCGAAGACCATCGGCACCCGCTTTGGCGCGGTGTCGGTAAAGGCCGCCAGAGCACAGATGGTTCTGCCCCGTTTCTCCAGACAGTTGAGTTAAGCGGCCAGGGCCGCTTCCTGGTTGA
>CAYOBQ010000289.1:0-6727 GCA_964402225.1 uncultured Nannocystaceae bacterium
AATTACACAATCCGACCAGACTAAAAGCGGAAGTTATTCTTGCGCGGGCCCTTGGTGCCGTTCGTCAGCCGGCCGGTGTAGTGCACGTCCACGGTCTGGCCGCTGGCGCACTCGGCGCCTTCACCGACGCTCTTGTCTTCGCAGATCAGCTCGCTCATGGGTTGGGTCAGCCTCCCTTCAAGGTTGCGATGGCGCGGAGGGCCGCGTTGGAGAGCTCCTGGTCCTGCTCCTTCTTCGCGTAGTCGGCGAGCACGCCGACGGCCTCTTTGCGCTTCAGTGAGAGCAGGGCCTGAATCGCGCTGCGACGGACCGTGGGGTCGTCGTCCTCGAGGGCGGTCGCGATGGCCTCGACGGCCGAGGGGTGGCCGGTCTCCGCCATGAGCGTGAGCGTCGCCTTGCGGATGTCGGCGACGGGGTCCTGGATGAGCGGGGCGGCGGCGATGATCACGCGCTGGTCGTTGATCAACTTGAGACCGTTGACGGCCTTCATTCGCACCTGCTGGTCCTTGTCGAAGAGCAGCGGGTTGAACAGCGCCATCAGCCGCTTGCGCTCGTTGCCCTCGAGGGTGCCGCCGATGCCGAGCAGCCCGTCGGTGGCGGCGCGGCGCACGAAGGCGTCCTTGTGCTCGAGGTGGGGCAGGATGGCGTTGAGCGCCTGGCGCTCCTTGAGGAGGCCGACGGACTCGGAGGCGTAGGCGATGACCCACGGATCGCGCTCGGCGAGGTAGCGCAGCAAGAACGTGGTGGTCTTCGGCCCGGGGAAGGCGCGCAGCGCGTGGGCGACGGCGCGCTTGACCTCGGTGGCGTCGTCCCCCGCGAGGGCCTCGATGTCGGCGCGGACACCATCGGAGGCCATCACCTCGAAGCTGGACGCGACCGCCGCCCGGATGAGCGCGTCCGGGTCGCCGCGCAGGCTCCGCAAGGTCTCGATGATGGTCTTCTGATGGCGCTTGCCGTCCTTCTGCTTCACCTTCACGCCGAGGGTCGCCACCGCCGCTCGGCGCAGGACCGCGTTTGGATCGCGGGAGCCCTTGAGCACGAACTGGAGGTTCTGCTTCGAGTAGATCGTGCGGATCGCGGTGACCACCGCGTTGCCGCTCTCGGGATCGGTGATGTTGGCGCCAGCGAGGAGCGGCAGGGCGCGCACGTGGCCCAACCGGGACAAGGCCGCGGCGGCGGCGCGGCGAGTCGCGCCCTCCGCGTGCTGGAGCGCGCGGCCCAGCGCCTCGTACGTCGCCGGGCTGTCGTAGGCCACGAGCTTCGCGGCGGCTCCGACGGAGTCGTCGCCCTTCCCGGACTTCACGAGGTACAGCAGCGCCGCCAGCGTCGAGGGCTTGTTCGGCGTGGCGGTGGCGAGGGCCCGCGCGACCTCGAGGCGGGCGACCGCCGCCAACGACTGCGCGCCGAGGCTCGCCACCATCTGCTTGTAGGCTCTCCGCTTCAGCAGGCTGTTGACGACCGCCTCCCGGACGCCCGCCGAGGTGTGTCCGAGCTTCTCAAGGAGCTGCGCGGTGGCCTCCTTCGACCGGCTATCACCCAGCGCGAGCGCCGCCGCGGCCACCACCGTCGCGTCCTGGCTGCGCAGCGCATGGAACTGGGCCGCCGCGGCGAAGTTCGGATCCTTCGACCGGCTGAGCAGCCCCGCCGCTTGATCGCGGAGCTTGGGGTCCGGGTCGCCGTCCATCATGGCGCGCAGCACCTTGTTCACGTTGCGGTTGTCGCGCCCGGCGAGCCCACCGAGGGCGGCGCCGCGGAGCCCCGCGTTGGCTGACTGCAAGAGGGGGAGGAGGCGCTTCTCGAGGTTGCCCACCTTCAGCAGGCCGGCGGCCTTCACCGTCGCCAGCGCAGCCGCCGCGGGGCCCGACTTCAGGTAGCTCCACATCCCCTCGACGACGACCTTGTCACCCTTGCGGAGCCGCTCGACGGCCGTGTCGCTCGGCAGCAAGGTGCCGTCGGGGAGCTTGACCAGCGAGCCGGCGAACTTCGCCGGGGGGAGGGCCTGCCACAGGGGGACCGTGATGACGTAGGCCGCGAAGGGGACGTCGTCCCGGGTCCACCCCTGGTCGGCGACCTTGGGGAACTTCACCGACGTGGCCCCGTTCTCCGTGAAGGAGTAGACCGTCTCGGCCATCACGATCGGGTGGTAGGCCTTCTTCGCTTCGTCGAGGTACACGAAGACGAGGCCCGTCTGGTCGGCGTTGGCCTTGAAGGCCAGCCGCGCGTCCCCGTAGCTGTTGCGCTTGCTGCGCAGCAGCTCCTTGAAGACGGCTCGGATACGCTCGGGCAGGGCCCCTGCCTTGATGGCGGTGGCGACCGGCATCAGCACGTAGCGGGTGTCCCCGGTACGCGACCATTTCTGGTAGCTGTAGCGGACGGTGTGCACCGAGTCGGCGGCTTGCCTGGCCTGGGCGGCGGCGGGTTGAGCCGCCGCCGGGACGAGCAGGCCGAAGGCGAACGCGCAGCGGGCGAACGCGCGAAGCATCATCTGGTCTCCTGCGATACGGTGATCGTTCCAGGCGCAGCCTGACGAGAGTGGCGAGCCGCTTCTAATCGGAGCACGATACTGCGCGCAACGAACTTCGACAAAGTGCAGAAACTCGCACTCATTGCCTTCTTCGCCACGGCGTGCGGTGCGCCGCCGGGGCCGGTGCGCGACGACGCGCGCCTCGCGGCGGTTCACGCCTACAACGAGGCGTTGATCGACGTGCAGCGCGCGACCGGACGGGTGAAGGCGGCGCTGCATCGTCGCGACGCCGCGGAGACGGGGGCCGTGCGGCTGCCCACCTCGGAGGCGTGCGCTGCCCTCGACCGGGCGGGCGGCGAGGTCGACGCCGCGTGGCTCGGCCTTCAGAAGGCCTACGACGAGATCGCCGAGAGCGTGGCGGCCCGACGGCCGGTGGAGGCGGATGGGATCGCGCAGCGACAGCGCCAGGCGCGGCGTCAGCGGGACCTCGACGCCGCGCACCGCGCTGCCTGGCAGACGCGCTGTGCCGGTGTGGCGCCCGTGGCCGTCGTCGAGCCCCCCCCCGACGACGCCCCCGGCCGGCTCTGCCGCGCTCTGTGGCGCTACGGAGATCTGCTCAACCTGGTGGTGCCGACGGGCTGGGCTCGGCGGCCCCACGCCGGGCTGGAGATCGCTCGACGTCTGTCGAGGCACCTCACAGACGAGCTCGACGTGCTGCTCGTCCTCGCCCACGAAGACCCTGGGCCGCCGCGCGTCTTCAGCGTCGACCGCGGCCTCCCGGGCCTCGGCGGGCCGGCCCCCTACCGTGCGGGGCATCTCCCCCGCTGGCGCCGGTTGGAGGGCGTCGTCTTGCTCGACGCAACCCGCGGACTGCGCGAGGCGCCCACCCTCTACGGGCTGGCCCGAATCCACGCGAACCGGCTCCCGATCGAGGGGTGCAGCCCCCAACTCGGCGGTCACTGGGGCTACGCCGACGTGGCGGGACAGCTCGGCGGTGGTCACCTGGAGCCGACCGTGGCCGGCCGTTGGTCCTTCGCGGGTCGCCGCGCTGGCGGGGGCGGGGACGTGGTGGGCTACGCCCCGCTCGAGCTCTACCTGCTGGGGCTGGCCGATCCGGCGGAGGTGGGGGCCGTCCGATTTCTCCGCGAATCGCGCGCGGGCGCGCGAGGCGAAGTCAAAGCCGAGGGGGTCTGCACCGTCGATGGACAGGAGCTCGTCCGGCGCTTCGGCCGCCGTCCACGTCGCGACGCGCCCTGGCGGATCGGCGCCGTGGTCGTCTCCAGCGCGCCCCTCGATCGCGAGGCCGCTCGTCGGTACCGGGCCGATCTGGCGGCGTTGTTCGCCCCGGGACCGGATGAAGACCCCGATCGACTGAACTTCCACGAGGCCACCGGGGGCCGCGGTCGACTCTCGCTCATCGTACCCGGGGCTCGCCGCGCCGGGTGCGGTAAGCTGCGTTGATGACGCATCTCGAACAGCTCGGCGAGGACCAGCTTCGGCTCATCCTCACCGACTTCTACGACCGGGTCTTCGCCGACGTGATGGTCGGCTTCTTCTTCAGCGGTCAGGACAAGGGCCGGCTCATCCAGCTCGAGTACGAGCTCACGGCCCGCCACCTCGGCGGGGGGACGCCGTACACCGGACGCAACCTGCGCGAGGCCCACGCCAGCCATCCCATCCGCCGGGGTCACTTCCAGCGGCGCAACGTCCTCCTCGCCGACACGCTGCGCGACCACGACGTCCCGCCGGAGATCTTCGAGGCGTGGATGGCCACCGCCTACGCCCTCGAGGCGGCGGTCCTCGGGGACGGGGGCGATTGCGGTTGACCCCCAGCGCGCGTTTCGGCAAAAGTGACCTGCCGGTCAGAATGGAGTGAGCATGGGTCCCGACTTCGCGTTCAAGGGGTATACGCGGCGAATCGCGCGGGCCGTGGTCGACGCGATGGTGCCGCGCTGGGACGACTTCGAGGTGGAGCTGACGGACGACGTCCTCGCTCAGGTCGAGGGCATGGTCCGCGGCTACCCCGCGGGCGCTCAGCTCGGTGTCGTCGCGATGCTCTACGCGATGGAGTTTGGCGGGCCGGCCTTGCGAGCCGGCGTCGTGCCCCTCTCGTGGCGCGACCGGGAGGCCGCCTCCCAGCGCTTGGAGCGCCTGGGCGATCACCCGCTCCCGCCGCTGCGGATGATCCCGCAGCTCTTCAAGATCATGGTCTCCTTCTCGGCGTACTCGCGGGCCGATGTCGAGGCGCACCTCGGGCTCGAGCGGCGTCGCTGGCGGCAGACGCGACGGGCCTTTCGCGACGAGCTGGTGAGGATCGACGAGGGGCACCGTGCGGCACCTACCCCGGAGCCGCTGGTCCCCGAGGGGGTGATCGCCGCCGAGGACTACCTGCGCTTCGACGCCGAAGGCCAGCTCAATGCCTGAACGACGCCACCCGAACATCATCGAGCCCCGCCACACGTCGGGGGATCTGTGTCTCGACTGCGACGCCGTCGTGGTGGGCAGCGGCGCTGGGGGCGCGACGGTCGCTGCGACCCTCGCCGAAGCGGGCCTCTCGGTGGTGGTCTTGGAGGAGGGCGCCTACTACGCCACCGAGGACTACAGCGCCAACATCCCGGAGATGGTCACCAAGCTCATGCGCGGCGGCGGCTCCACGGTGATGATGGGTCGGGCGCCGGTGCCCTATCTCGAGGGCCGCTGCGTCGGCGGCACCACCGTCGTCAATGGGGGCATGTGCTGGCGGACGCCGGAGCACATCCTCGAGGAGTGGGTCGCCCGCGGCTTGCCGGACATGGCCCCGAAGCGCCTCGAGCGGCACTTCGAGGAGGTCGAGCGCACGATCGACGCCCGCTACCAGGACCCGGGCAGCGAGGGAGGCTGTAGCGGTGTCTTTCGCCGCGGCGCCGACGCCCTCGGCTGGAAGCTCTCGCGCAACAAGCGAAACCAGCGCCACTGTGTGGGGAGCAACGACTGCGTCACCGGCTGCCCCTCCGGCGCCAAGCGCAGCACGCTCTACTCCTGGCTGCCGCGCTTCTTCGCCCAGGGCGGTCACCTCTACACCCACACCCGGGTCGAGGGCCTCCTCACCGAGGGGGGCCGCTGCGTCGGCGTCCGGGGCACGCTCACCGATCCCGTGGGCGCGCGACGCTTCTCGGTCCGAGCGCGCGCCGTCGTCCTCGCCTGTGGTGCGATTCAGACGCCGCTCCTGCTCCAGCGCAATCGCCTCGCTCGCCGGTGTGGCCACGTCGGCAAGCACTTCACGATCCACCCCAATGTGAAGGTCGCCGCCCGCTTCGACGAGCCCGTCGACAGCCTGCGCGGCGCCCACCAGGCCTTTCAGTGCGTCGAGTTCCAAGAGGAGGGCATCTTGCTCGCCCCCGGCGCCATCCCCCTGGCCTTCATGGCCGCCGTCTTCCCCGGCTTCGGCGGTCGGCTCGCCGCCAAGATGCGCGACCACCGCTTCCTCGCCACCGGCGGCATCCTCGTGGACGACCACGGCGAGGGGTGCATCCGCACGCTCCCCTTCGGCGTCCCCTACATCCGCTACGACGTCACCGACGTCGACCAGGCGAAGTTCATCCGGGCCACGGCGCTGCTGGCGGAGCTCTACTTCACCGCCGGCGCCCGCGAGGTCTACACCTCCTTCCATCACCTGCCCGTGCTGTCCTCGCCCGACGACATCCGCAAGCTCCAGGACGTGCGGCCCCGGGTGCAGGACACGGAGTACTTCACCGCCCACATCATGGGCACCTGCCGCATGTCGGCCCACCCCCGCCAGGGCGTGGTCGACGCCGACGGTCAGGTCTGGGACGTCCCGGGCCTCTTCATCGCTGACGCCAGCACCATGCCCGGCACCATCGGCGTCAACCCCCAAGTCACGATCATGGCGCTTTCGCGCCACATCTCCGAGCGCCTGGCCGAGCGCCTGCACCGGAGCCGCGCGGCGTAGACCCCAACGTTGGGCTCAACCCTGCTCCAGGGCCTCGACGTCAAGCAGGTCCTTCGGCCGTGCGGCGGCGCGCTTGTTGCGGAGCAACGCCTCTCTCCCGATGACCGGGATGGGCCGGCCGTCCACCTCCAGCGTGCCGGCGTCGGTGCTCCCCTCATCGAAGCTCGCCTGCGATCCACCAGCCGCTCCGCGACAGCTCGGTCAGCCGTGGGACGGCCTCGGCGCCGAAGGGCCCAGTGGGATCCGGCTCCTCCCCGTGTTTCAACTGGGTGCAAATCCCAGATCTGCGGTCGTCTTTGGAGAGGCTGTCAGCT
>CAYOBQ010000290.1:0-6653 GCA_964402225.1 uncultured Nannocystaceae bacterium
CACCTTCACCTTCACCTTCACCTTCACCTTCACCTTCACCTTCACCTTCACCTTCACCTTCGCCCTCACCCTCCCCCTCGCCGCCCAACGGCTCGGGCACGAGCTCGAGGCGGTTCCAGCGGTCGGGCTGCGCGAAGCGTTCCAGGCCCGCCCAATCACCCGAAGCCAGCCCTGCCCCCGTCGCATCATTCAACGCCAGATCGGCCCCGACGCTTACCCCGGCCCCCGGCTCCATACCGAGCCCCGGCCACGGAACGAGCGCCTCGATGACGTACCCGACATCTGGGCCTCCCCCATCGATCGAGCCGTCGTGGACGACCCGTGACACCACCGAGAGGTCGAGCGCGGCGTTCGCGACGTCCCCGGCGCCCGATGCGTCGTACACGTCACCGGCGACCGTGAGCATCAGGTGGCGATCGTTGTCGTTGGGTTGTGCGGTCCGGTCTTCGGCCACATCGAGCATGATCTCGACGCCATCGGAGCGCCAGAGGGGTCCGTCGCGGCCTCGGCCCGGCGCCCGCAGATCCTCGTCCGTGACGCGGACGCCGATGTGCAGGCCGGCGGCGGACCACAGGAGCTGGAACCGCGCGATCGCCGCCCCCGCCGCGACCTGAATCTCGGGGACGTCCCGGAAGTCGCGCAGGTCGCCGTCCACCACCATCTCACCGCCCGCCCGGTGGACCTCTGCGGTCGGTATCTCCGGTGGCGGTGGCGGTGGCGGTGGCGGTGGCGGTGGTTCCTCTCCGGCGGCGATTTCGAAGAGCGCGCGGCGCGCCTCCACCCACGGTTCCGGGCCGAGAGGCCAGGTCGGCGGCTGGAAGTCGACGGCCCCGCGCAGGACGCCAGGCAACAGCGCGTCGGTGATCGCGTCCGCGCCGGCTCGGTCGACCGCCCGCGCGAGCTGCATGTAGCCCGCGTCCTGGATGCCGCGCCGCCACAGCTTGAGGCGGATCGATGGCAAGACCGCGTCGAAATCGAGGGAGTGTGCCGGGTATTGGAGCTGTCGGCCGGGGTAGACCAGCACCCCGTCGCCGTTGGCGGACTCGCCGTGTTGGTTGTGGAACGTCTCGGGTTGGGCGAACGGGTCGTAGGCACCCCAACCGCCCGCGTTGCCGTCGATCCAGAAGTTCGACTGCCACTGGAACCAGCGCGGGATGGCGTGCGCGGCCTGGATCCACCCGAGCGAGACCATCGAGGCGGCCTCCGCGTCGGTGAAGAACGTGCCGGTGAAGGGCTGGATGCCGTTGTAGATCCAGACCTCCTTGCCGGGGACTTGCTCGGCGGGGTCGTAGAACCCTGCCCACTTGATGACGAGGCTCACGGGCTGGCCCGCGACGGCGTCGCTGCACGTCCATCCGATGCGTACCTCGTCGAGGTTGGCGTTGTTGGAGCGCGCGAAGGTGTCGACCCATTGCTGACCCCACGCGTGGCCGCAGAGCTCATCGACGACGTAGACGAAGGCGTCGATCTCCCCGAGCAGCCCCTCCTCGGCGAGCAGGTCGGCGATGGCCTCGACGGTGCGCAGGTCACCGTCGTCGGGGGCACCGTACCGACCGTAGGTGCCCATGCTGACGACGTCGTCGCCAAGCCCCGCGGCGGGCCCTTCGTACCCTTGGGCGCGCGTGTAGACCGTTCCGTTGAGCGCCGGCAAGCGGCGCCGCGTCTCGGCCACGTCGTCGGCGTCGTGCATCGGTGTGACGCGATGTCGGTGGAGCAGTTGCCACAGGTGGCGCTCGGTCGCGGCGACGGCGCCGTCGCCCATGCGTCGGGCCGTCTGCCCGTTGTTGTAGAAGAGCATCGTCGCCGCCGGGCGCGGGGGCATCACCGGCGCACCGACCTGGAGCTCGATCGGCACCTCCGCGAGCTGCTGACCCCCGGCGGCTACCACCACGGCGCCCCGGTAGTGGCCCGCCACCTGGTCTGGCGGAACCCAGATGTCGACCCAGACGATTCGGTTCTGCCGCGGCGGCACTTGCATCGGGTAGGCCGCCCACGCGGGCGCCCACTCGACTGGAATCAGCGCGTCCGGCACCCAACCGGTGTACGCACCCGCCGCCGGTCCCGATCCCGGTCGCCACCCGAGGGAGCCGCCCCACGGGCTCTGCGAGGGGCGGCGGATGTCGAAGAAGTGCTCGACGAACCGTTCGATGCGCCGCCCCACGAAGCCCCCGGGCCCAGCGGCGTCGGGGTCGTTGGCCAGACGCGCGCCGTCGGGTCCCGTGAGGGCCGAGACCTCCACCGTGACGTCGGCGAGGGCGTCGTCGTCGGCTTCGACAACGACTTGAAACGCGACGACCTCGTCTCGCAGGGCCAGCAGACGCAGGGGGCCGCCCGGCTCCCAGACCGGGTTGCCCGCGCCACTCTCAAGCGCCAGCTCCGTCTGCCCGCGCTTCACTTTGACGCCGTCGTCCACCAGCCAGACGGACGGCTCGGCGGCGGCGTGGCCGAACACCAGGATCATCGACGCAGCAATCGTTATCAGTCGCATGACCTCCTCCAAGGCTCCGCGCCTCCCCGTCAGAGAAGACACCTCACAGGCAGTTTGGATTCCACTCGTCCGATCACCGCGGCGGCTTGCGCCATCGGGAAGGCGTGACTAGCGTTCATCTCGAACCGGCATTCATAGCGGAGGGAATATGGGACGCTACGCTTACGACTACGAACCCGACTACGGCTCGCCCTTCGGGACGATGGAGCTCTCCGACGAGCGCCTCGCCTTCATTCGCCGGGTCTACACCTGGTTCGGGGCGTCGATTCTGCTCGCGATCGTCGCTGGAATGGCGACCACGATGGTCCCTTCCTTGGGAGCCTGGGCGGCCACGCATCGGACGACGATCTGGTTCGCCGAGTTCGCGCTGATCATCGGTAGCTGGTTCCTGCGCGATCGCCACCCACTCAACATCGCCGTGCTGCTCGGCTTCGCCGCCGTCACCGGCGTGGCTGGCGGCGCCCTCGCGTTGATGCTGATGGCGGTGGGAAAGGCGGCGGTGCTCGGTAAAGCCGGGTTGGTCACGATGATGACCTTCGGCGGACTGACCTTCTACGCCTTCACCACCCAGCGCGACTTCTCCTTCATGCGCGGCTTCCTCGTCACCGGCGTGTGGACCGTCTTCGGCTTGGGCATCGCCTCCTGGATCTTCGGCTTCGGGGGGACTGGATTCTACTTCTTGCTCTCCGCCGCCGGCGCGCTCCTCGGGGCCGGCTTCGTTCTCTACGACACGCACAACATCATCCACCACTACGAGGAGGGGCAGGAGGTCGGCGCCGCCTTCGGTCTGTACTGGAGCGTCTGGTACCTCTTCATGAACCTCGTTCAGCTCTTTCTCCTCGGCGACGACTAGAATCCTCCCCATCGCGCTCCTCGCCGCCTGCGGTCCGGGTGCACCGGTCTCCGAGGCCGACTCGAACCCGCCGCCCGATCTCGCCCTCGACGTCGGCGCCTTTGACGCGTCGTCGGACATCGCCATCGACGGGCCGCAGCCAGACCTCGCCGTCGACGGGGCGCGCGACGTGGCGGCAGACCTGGGCCTTGCAGACATCCCCCTCGACGCGGCGAGCTGTCCAACTCGGCTCCCCATCCAGACGCTGTCGGACACGCCCGGCGCCAAATCGAGCCCCGACGTCGCCGTCTCCCTCGAAGGTGAGCTCGGCTTCGTCTGGATCGACGACGGTGTCGTCTTCATCGCCACCCCGGACGCCCCGCCCGAGCCGATCGGACACGGACAGGATGCCGCCATCGCGTGGGTCGCAGACGGCCTCCTCGCGACGTGGAACGACGCGGACGGGCTCCACGTCGCCATCACTGACGGTCCGGCGGAGTCGGTCCACATGGGCTTCCGGCGTCGAGGACCCGCCGACGGGCTCGTCGCCGCCGCCGACACCCCTACCGGGCCCGTCCGTCTCGAGCTCGACCTCGACGGGCGGATCGCGAAGGTCGACCCCCTCCCGGACCCTGACGACACGGAGGCCCTCGGCGCCTCGGGTGATTGGCTGCTCTTCGGGGACGCCAGCTCGGGGGACATCTCGGCCTTCCACGCCGACCACGGCCTTCGCCGTGTCTGCCTCGGGCCCTCCTGCGACCGGCCCCAGGCTCGAATCCTGGCGGCTGATCCGCTGCGCCCGCTCGCGCTCTACCAGTCCACGGGCCAGCTCTTCCTCACCGCGCTCGGCGACGAACCGACGCTGGTGGCCGACGCGCCCCGCGGGACGCAGGTCGATCTGGCCCCCGGTCTCGTCGCCTTCACCACCCCCACGGACGGACCGCCGGGGATCTACCTCCAGCGCCCGGGTGCGCCTCGCCTCCGCGTCGTCGAAGGCGTCGCACGCCAGCCGCGGCTCGCCGTCGTCGGCACCCTCGACTGCGTGGTCTACGCGGACGATCAGATCCGCTGGGCTTGCCTCGACCGTGCCTGCCCGTGATCGAGTAGAGTGCCGCCATGAGCAGCCCTACCGTCGTCGTGCGCCACATCAAGCCGCTGGGCCCCCGGGTCCTGGTTCGAGTCGTCAAGCAGGACGACCGCTCTGGCGGCGGCCTCTACCTGCCGCAGGGCGTCAAGGAGGAGCACGCCGACGCCCTCTATGGGGAGGTCGTCGAGGTCGCCCGCGCGGAGGTCGACGAAGCCGAGCCGTCCCTCGGCGCCAACGTCAGCGGCGTCCCGCTGGGCGCGATGGTCCTCTTCCCCAAGTCCGAGGGGCTGCGCGTACCCTGGGACGAGGACCTGCGTCTGCTGGAGGTCAAATCGGTCTTCGCCTTGGTCGAGGAGGTCACCGCCGAGGCGCTCCAATAGCCAATCTTCACGCGGCCCGGCCTCAGGGGGTATCGTCCACGACGTGAGGGACGAAGAACGCGCCGGCGTGCGCATCGCGACATCGCAGATCACCGAAGAGCATGTCGCTGGCGACCCGCTCCCCGGGACGCCCTACGTGCTCGTGCGCAAGCTGGGGGAGGGCGGCATGGGCGCCGTCTACCTCGCGCGCCACCGGGAGCTCGGCAGTGACGCCGCCGTCAAGCTGCTCGGGCCGGATCTGGCCGCCGACGAGAAGGCCATGGAGCGCCTGCGCCGGGAGGCCCGCGCCGCGGCCCAGATCGGGAACCCGCACATCATCGAGGTCTATGACCTCGGCGTCGCCGACGACGGGCGTCCCTACGTCGTGATGCGCAAGGTCAACGGCCGCGACCTCAAGGCGCTCATCGACGAGGGGCCGGTCGATCCCGAGCGCGTGGTAGGGCTCGTGAAGCAGATCGCCAGCGCCCTCGACGACGTGCATCAGGTGGGCGTGATCCACCGCGATCTGAAACCCGAGAACATCATGGTCGAGGACCGCCCCACGGGTGAGCACGTCACCATCCTCGACTTCGGCATCGCCCGGAGCCTCGAGGAGGGCGACACCGACACCCGGCTGACGCGCCAGGGGCAGATCATCGGCACCCCCGGCTACATGGCGCCGGAGCAGGCCCTCGCGAAGCCGCTGGATGGGCGCGCCGACCAGTACAGCCTATCGGTCATCGTCTACGAGCTGCTCAGCGGCGCTTCGCCCTACCCTCGGATCACGCCGCTACAGCTCATCGCTGCGCAGCTCAGCCGTGCCCCGGATCCGCTGTCGGAGAAGGTGACGCCCTCGCAGGTGCCCCCATCGATGCAGCAAGTCGTGATGCGCGGCCTCTCGAAAGAGCCGGAGGACCGCTACGCCGACGCCAACGCCTTCGCGGAGGCGCTGGAGGCGGCGCTGCTCGTGCCCGGCATCGGCCGGGAGGCCACCGTCCCGGAGGCCGTCGAGCTGGCTGGGCCCGGGCGGAGCAAGGCCCCGTTGGTGGTCGCCGCCGCCGTCGCCGGCCTGGCCGTGAGCGTCGCCCTCCTCTTCCCCTGGGGGGAAGCGCCACCGCCGGCGGTCGAGCCACCCGCCCCGATCCCCGCCGCGGCCCCCGCGCCCCCCCCTGATCCGGCGCCCCCCCCCGCGCCGGTGATCGCTCCGGACGCCGCCGTGCCCGCGGCACCAGACGCAGCCCCCGTCGTCCCTGACGCCGCCGTGGTCGTGGCGAAGGCGACGCCGAGGCCCGTTCGCAAGCGGCGTCGAGCGCGGCCCCGCCCAAAGCCGGCCGCCGAGCCCCCCGAGCCGGAGCCGCCCAAACCAGAGCCCGCCCCCGCACCGGAGCCAGCGCCCGAGCGCGAGCCGCCGGCCGCCAAACCCGCGGCCCCAGTCGTGGCGCCGAAGCCGCCGGCCCCCCCCGCCGCGCCGCCGAAGCTGGTCATCTCGCCCGCCCAGGTCGGCTCGGGTCCGAGCCCCAAGAAGGTCCGCAAGTGGATCCGCAAAGCCCACGGGCGCATCCGCGCCTGCGTGGCCGGACTCGACGGTCTGTCAGCGGGGGCGACGGCGACCGTCACCGGCCGGGTCGACCGCGACGGGTTCCTCGCCCTACGCGGGCGCACAGGCGACGCGAAGCTCGCGCGCTGCGCCGCCTCTCGCCTGAAGAAGCTCAAGCGCATCAAGCTGCGCGACAACCGTGGCTTCGACGTCACGGTGCGCCTGCGGATGGAGGAATCTTGATTCATCGCCTGACCGTCCTGGGACGGTGCGACAGAGTGGCCACGGCTCCGCCCCTTGAACTCGGCCGGCGGGCACGTACATCGCTTGGTCGCTTTGTCTGCCGCACC
>CAYOBQ010000291.1:0-4568 GCA_964402225.1 uncultured Nannocystaceae bacterium
GGCATGAATCCACCCAAGCGTCGTCACGTCGTAGCACTGGAGCTGCACCCAATTCATCTAGAGCTACTACCCGTGGCCGCCTGGAATTGAGCCCGAATCGACGCCGCTAGCCCTGCGGTCATCCCGCGTGGCGGGCTCGGCCGATCCCCTTCGTCATTCCGTCCGCCAATCACCCCTACGAGTTGGCCGCCAACTGGTCCTTCATCACCCGGGAAGCCACCCCGTCCGCCTGAGCGCGGCACGGTCATCGAGGTCACGGAGTTGCACATCGCAGGAGAGCCGCTCAGAGGCCGTCCTACGAGTCGGCGGGGAGACGCACTCCCTCGCCCCAAACAGCTCTGCATGGCCACCCTGAGCACCACCATGGGGCGGGACGGGCTCGTCAAGCCGAGACGGAGAAGCCGGGAGGAGATGCCGGCAGCCTGACGGCCTCTACCAACTGCCCGGTAGACCCCACTGGCTGATCACCTGGGGTCCTGCTCGGCTCGCAGCCTGCTTTCAGCCGGCCGCAGCGTCGAGGCGACCCTCTCGCGGTCCATGTCATGGCCATCATGCCGCCTTGAAGTGCGCTGGGCACTTCTAGGGCGTGCTGTCGGCTTCGTCCCCGCCCACCCCTGCCGAGCGGGCGTCGGCGGCGTCCTGGGCCATCCTGGCCGCCCTGATGGCCGCGAGAAGGCCTCGATGGCCAGTGCCTTTGCTGCGTTCACGCTGCCCGTCCGGCATGGGTCGTCTCCGGGGGCGTTCATTCTGTGACCATTGTGACCAGTCCGAGCCGGGATTGGCCCCAGATAGCGGTCTCACCCACCCCACACCGCTCGTAACCCGTTGAAATATTAGAACTTTGGCTCGTTGCCCGGCTTCCACTTGATGTTGCACCCCAGCGACGGGAGTTGGTTGGTGGTCGGGGGGGCGCCTTCCAGGACGGCGTCGGCGGCGGCGCGGAGGTCGTGGCCGGTGACGGGGGTGGGGCTGCCTGGGCGGGCGGCGTCGAACTGGCCGCGGTAGGCGAGGGCGTGGGAGGCGTCGAAGATGAAGAAGTCTGGGGTGCAGGCGGCGCGGTAGGCCCGGGCGACTTGCTGGGACTCGTCGAAGAGGTAGGGGAAGACGTAGCCGGCGCTCTGGCGCTCGGTGCGCATGTGTTCGGGGCCATCCTGGGGGTGCGTGGTGGCGTCGTTGCTGTTGATGGCGACGATCGCCAGACCCTTGTCGGTGTATTCGCGTCCGAAGGTAGCGAGGGCTTCGCGGAGGTGAACGACGAACGGGCAGTGGTTGCAGATGAACATGACCAACAATGGGGTGTCGGCGAAGTCGGCGCGGCTGACGAGCCGGCCCTCCGTGTCGGGGAGGGAGAAGTCCGGCGCCTGGGTGCCGAGGGGGAGCATCGTGCTGGGGGTGCGGGCCACGGTGTTGTTGTCCTTTAGATCGCGTCGAGGAAGCCGGCGATGACCGGACAGAAGCGGTCGAAGTCGACCAGGAAGGCGTCGTGACCCTGGATGGAGGGCAACGCCACGAACTGGGCGGGGCTGCCGACCTTGCGCAGGACTCGAGCGAGCTCGCGCTGCTGCTCGATGGGAAAGAGAATGTCCGTCTCCACGCCTACGATGAGTGCCCTCCGGGCCTGGATGCGCCCAAGGGCGGCCTCGAGCGAGCCGCCGTGCTCGGCGAGATCGAACAGGTCCATGGCGCGCGAGAGATAGAGGTAACAGTTGGGGTCAAAGGCGTTTACGAACTTGCGGGCGTGACTCTCGAGGTAGGCCTCGACCTCGAACTCGACGCCGAAGGGTTCGTCGCCCCAGCGCTCGGCGCGCTCGCGGCCGAAGCGATGGGTCCACTCCTCTGGGGACCGGTAGGAGAGCATGCCGATCTTGCGCGCGAGGCGCATCCCGATGGCGGGGGGATTGTCGCTCCGGTATTCACCGGCGTGCCAGTGGCGGTCGCTGCGGATGGCCTCGCGCTGAAGGCTGTGGATGGCGATGCTGAACGGGAGACAACGCGACGCGGAGCTGATGCTGATGAGCGCGTCGACCTCGTCGGGATACATGACCGCGTAGGCGAGCGCCGTCATGCCGCCGAGGGACGGCCCCATCACGGCCGCGACGCGCTCGATGCCCATCTGGCGCAGGCTCTCACGGGCGGCGCGCGCGATGTCCTCGATGTTGAGCGTCGGGAAGGTGAGCCGATAGCGATCGCCCGTCTCGGGGTTGATCGACGCGGGGCCGGTGGAGCCGAAGCAGCTCCCGAGGTTGTTGAAACACACGACGTGGAACTTGTCGGTGTCGACGGCGTACTGCGGCCCGATCATCCCCTCCCACCAGCCCGGCGACGGGTCGGTGGCCGAGGAGCGAGCGTGAGCGCGGGGTGAGAGCCCAGTGAAGAGCAGGAGCACGTTGTCGCGCTCCGCTGAGAGCTCCCCCCAGGTCTCGTAGGCCATCGTGACCTCGGGGAGCGTCCCACCGTCCCGCATTCGGAACGGACCCTCGATCGTCGCAAGTCGTGTCGCCGGCATCGCGCCAGCGACCATACGTCAAGTCATTCAGGGATTCGAGCCCCGCTGAAGGGGTCCTGGGGCGGCTCGTAGTAGACGTACTGGCCCGCACATCCGAAGCACCCGCCCCCCGCGAGCACGATCTCGAACTCACCCACCCAGTTGTCCTCATCCACGAACTGCCCCGAGAACCGGTAGGTCTCCTGGCAACCAAAGGCGAGGTCCGCCGGGATCGTCATCTCGAAGTTGAACCAGCCGTCGTTGGTCACGTCGTTGTCCTGCAACGTGAACCGCTGCAGCGCACCGCCCGCCTCTCCGCGCCCCCTGAGCACCGCCGCCGTCAGGTTCTCACCCCCATCCGTGATCCGAATGGTGCTGACGTTCACGTCCAAGACCGGCACCTCCATCCCGAAGGCGATGGTCGAGCATGAGAAGTCGATCTTGGGTCGCACGTCGAAGAACCCGCCGTAGTCGAAGTCGACGGGCACCCCACCGCACTGCTCCGGCGCGGGGTCCTCGTCGCAATCGTGCTCGCAGCCGTTGAAGACCCGCCCGTCCACATCCGCCCACCCATCATCGCAGGTCACCAGGTCGCAGCCCGCCTCCCGACATCGGGTCTGCGCGTGGTCGCGATCGCAGCTCACGTCGCAGCCTCCGCAGTGCTCCGGGTTGTTCTCGAAGTCAAAGGCCTCGTCGACCAACCCGTCACAGTCGTTGTCCGACTCGTCGCAGGCCTCGACGCCCTCGTTGCTCAGCTCGCACTCACAGCCCGTCTCCGGCTCACGGTCAGTGTCCACAAAGCCCGGCGCGCACTCCCCGATGCGGCAGTTCGCCTGGGCGCATACCGCGTCGGCGTTGGGCAGCTCGCACCGATTGCGGCACCGCCCGCAGTTGTTCGCATCGCGCAGCAAGTCGATGCCCTCGTCGGCCTCACCGTCGCAGTCGTTGTCCGTCTCGTCGCAGAGCTCGACCCCCTCGAAGCTGACGGTGCACTCGTACTCACACCCGTTGTTGGGCCGCGTATCGAGATCGACCCAGCCGGCCTCGCAGTCGCCCATCGCGCAGTCCCCCGCCCCGCAGAGCCCCGCCGCGTGGTTGTAGCGGCACGCTCGCGCGCACTGCCCGCAATTGTCGGCGTCGTCATCGAGGTCGAAGCCCTCGTCCACCGCCCCGTCGCAATCATCATCGCCCTCGTTGCACGCCTCGACCGCCGGATCCGCCCCGACGCACGCGTACTCACATCCGTTCTCCGGCGCCCCATCGATATCGTGGAAGCCCTCGGCGCACCCATCGAAGGCGCACTGCCCGGCCCGGCACGCCGTGAGCCCACCGGGCACCCCGCAGTCGTTCCCACACCGCCCGCAGTTCGCCTCGTCCTCGCTCAGATCGATGCCCTCGTCGACGCTCCCATCGCAGTCGTTGTCCACGTTGTCGCACGCCTCGATCCCCCCGTTCGACCGCTGACACCCCACCTCGCAGCCGTCCTCCGGGTCCTCGTTCTGGTCGAAGAAGCCCTCCACGCACCCGTCGAAGGCACACCCGCCCCCACGACACGCCGTCACCGCGTTCGGCCGATCGCAGCGCACGCCGCACGCCCCGCAGTGCACCGGGTTCGCCTGCACGTCGAAGCCCTCGTCGGTGGCGCCGTCGCAGTCGTTGTCGATCTCGTCGCACGCCTCCACCCCACCATTGGACCGGGCGCACGCCGTCTCACAGCCATCCGCCGGGTCCTCGTTCCGGTCGAAGAAGCCGTCGGCGCAGCCAACGAACCGGCAGCCACCGTCCTGACAACCCGTGATCGCGTTGGCCCGGTCGCAGCGCACGCCGCAGGCCCCGCAGTTCACCGGGTCGGCCTCCAGATCGACGCCCTCGTCCACCGCTCCATCGCAGTCGTTGTCCACCCGGTCGCAGGCCTCCACGCCACCGTTGGACCGCTGGCACCCGACCTCGCAGCCGTCCTCCGAGTCCTCGTTCTGGTCAAAGAAGCCCTCGAGGCAGCCGTCGAAGGTGCAGCCGCCCTCGACACATCCCGTGATCGCGTTGGCCCGGTCGCAGCGCACGCCGCAGCCGCCGCAGTTCGCCG
>CAYOBQ010000291.1:4668-6588 GCA_964402225.1 uncultured Nannocystaceae bacterium
CCCGTGATCGCGTTGGCCCGGTCGCAGCGCACGCCGCAGCCGCCGCAGTTCGCCGGATCAGCCTGGACATCCACGCCCTCGTCCACGACCCCGTCGCAGTCGTTGTCGACGTTGTCGCAGGCCTCCACTCCACCGTTGCTCGGCGCGCACCCGAGCTCGCAGCCGTTGCCGACGTCGCCGTCGGCGTCCGCGAAGCCCTCGGCACAGCCGTCGATCGTGCACGCCCCGTCTATGCACGCGCCGGTCGCGTTGGCCGGGGTGCAAGGCTGGCCGCACCCGCCGCAGTGCAACAGCGAGTTGGCGGTGTCGATGCCCTCGTCGACCGCCCCATCGCAGTCGTTGTCGATCTCGTCGCACGCCTCCTCACCGCCGCGCGTCTCGGTGCAGGCGTACTCGCAGCCGTCGCCGGGATCCCCGTCGAGATCGTGGAATCCCGGGGCACAGTCCCCCAGCTCGCACATGCCCTCGCTGCACACGCCCGCCGCCCCGGGATACTCGCAGGCGTGCTCACACTCTCCGCAATGCTCGGGGTCGCTCGTCAGATCGGCCCCCGCGCAGGGCGCGTCCTCGGGAACACAGATGAAGGTGACGTCCGCGCCGGCGTTGGTCACCTGCAAACAGACCCACTCCGGCGGACACTCATCATCGTTGCCGCACTTCCGCGTGCACACTCGCTCCTGCCCTCGGACCAGGATGCAGAAGCCGCTACGGCACTCCTCGTTCGCCTCGCACGGCTCACCCACGTCGTCGCGCGCGACCGGTACGTCGCGGTGGTCGGCGTCGAGGTTCAGTGGTCCCGCGTCCGGCGGCGGAGGCGCCGGCGGCAGATCCGTCTCCATGGGCACCGGCTCGGAGTCGCACCCGATGACCACAACCAAGGCGCACAACGAGATTCGCTTCATTCGATATCCCCCAGCCCGACAAAGGTACGGAGATGGTCCGGCCGTCGCCACCGAACTCGCGAGGTGTCCGTCATTCATCGCCACGCGAGCGCCGCCCTCGCGCCCCCTCTCCCGAGATCGATGGAGACCTCTTCAGACGCGGGCGTGGAGCGCATCCCGGAGCTCGTTCGCCCGCGCGGGCGAGATGTCGAGGAGCCGCGCCATTCGGTTGTAGAGGTCGCGCTCGGCGGGATCGATGCGGCCATCGGCCAACGCCATCTCCCAGCCCATCGTCAGCAACAGCTCGCGCAGCGTCGGATGCGTGAGCCGCTCGGCCACCTCCTCGAGGGCCCGCGGCGCCGCGATGCGCCGCACCAGCGCCTTCTGCGCGCCCTTCGTGAGATCGGCGTTCTCGATCAGCGCGAGCAGCAGTTCCTCCTCGTCGGCGTGCAGCTCACGGTCGACCAACGCCATGTGGATGAGGGCCTCGATCGCCGCCTCTTGCTCCCGGCTGCGCACCTCGTGAGACTGCGCTTCCAGCCACTCGCGCAGATCCTCGAGCGCGGCCTCGCCGACCACCGCGGCGGCCAACGCTTGCCCCGCAGCCTCGTTCTCGCAGCTCACGGCGCCGGCCCGCACGAGGGTCCCCAGCCAGGTCGCGATCGCCAGCGAGGTGTCGTCCATCGGGCCAGACCTTCGAATTGATGACCCGCCGATGATAAGCAGAGGCTCACCGGATTCACGAGATCGAACCGGCTGAGATGGGCATCCCGATCAAGGGCGGGCAGAGCGCCGCCGGTCCAGGGCTACTGACGACGGCGCAACGGCAGGACCGCAACATCAACGCCCGCCAGGGCACGTAGACCGACACCGAGACCGAGCGCCGGCTCTCTTGGTCGAGCTCCGCGCGGCGGGCGACTCATCGGCGAGGATTCGCGTGCCCCGCGAGCGGACACCCCTGGATCCCCTGCACGGACGATCAAGTGCTTCGATGCTTGGCAGAACTGGACCATTCTCGCTTGTGAGAACTGGCCCACCT
>CAYOBQ010000292.1:0-6576 GCA_964402225.1 uncultured Nannocystaceae bacterium
TCGGTTGGCGGGCGCGTGCTGCGCGCCGCGTCGCGACTCTGCCGCACCGTCCTAGAATGGTGGCTCTTCAGGAGGCGAGATGATGCGCGCCCAGACAGCGGTCGAAGACCCTTCGAGCCCCCCCCCGGGGAGCGGCGCGGGCGCCGCGGGCCATGATCGAGTGGCTCGAGGCGGTGCTGCGCCGACGCGGCCTCGACGCGATGGTCGGCTCGCTCCTGCGGGTGATGGCGCTCCTCTACACGACGCGGCCCTCGCTTCGACGCCTGCTCGCAGGCCGCGATGGCTGGATCGACTTCTCGGTGGGCATCCTGACCGAGAGCGGCAGCGTCCGTAGGACCCTCCGCAGCCAGCGGGGGCGCGTGCGCGCGAGCAAGGGCATCCGCGAGGACGTCGACGTGACGCTCCGCTTCGTCGACGAGGCAGCCCTCGTCACCATGCTCCGCTCCACCCCCAACGAGGTTCTGCAGCTCATCCTGGAGAGCCGGCTGGTCCCCGAGGGGAACTGGGCGCACCTCCAGTTGTTCAACCGCCTCGTCGGGCAGCTCGTGGGGGGCTACCACCAGCGTCGCCTCGAAGGGGTCCGCCGTCAGGACCAGCGTGCGCGAGAGGAGCGCTACGGCGGCGGCGCGGGCAACTCGGGGGCGGCGCCGCGCGCCCGGCGGGACGTCCGCCTGCGCGGAGAGCGGCGCGATCCGGGGGTCCGACACCTGGAGGATCCCTACTTGTCGCGCTACGGCCTCGAGGACTTCCCGCGGTTGCAGGCCTTCCTGGAGGCCCACCTCACGACGCGGCCCGAGATCTGCGCCGAGCGCCCACTGCACCTCACGGAGTGGTACCGGCGCCACGGCTTCGAGCGCGACTCGGGCGGCCCTGTCGGACGCGACCGAGGCGGAGAGCCGCGTCACCTGGCAGGCGATGCTCGAATGCCTCGCGGGGGTCGACGCCTACGCTGACCGGCTCGCGGAGCACGCCGCCGAGCAGGCCCGCTCCGAGCAAGACCCGGCGCGCATGGCCGAGCTCAGCGAGCTGGCGGGGATCTGCCGGCGCGTGCCGCGTCACCCCGCGCGCACCCTGCACGAAGCGCTGTCTTCTCTCTGGATCCTGTGGGTGGCGCTGCATAACGAGAACACCGACACCGGCCTCTCCATTGGCCGACTGGACCAGCTTCTCCAGCCCTACTTCGAGGCCGACATCGCGCCGCTGGAGAGCCGGGCGAGCCGGGAGACCTACATCGCGCACGCCATCGAGCTGTGCGGGGCGTTCTTCCTGCGCTGCGCCGACCACTTCCCGCTCTCCCCCGACATCGGCAACTACCTCTTCGGCGGCGCCTCCTCGACGCAGGCCGTCACCCTCGGAGGCGTGGTCCCAGAGACCGGCTCAGACGCCGTCAACGACATGACCTACGTCCTGTTGAAGGTCACCGAGATGCTCAGCATCCGGGACGTCAACGTGAACGCCCGGTTCAAGCTCGGGACGAGCTCAGACGCCTACCTGCGCCGCCTCTGCGAGGTGAACGTCGTCACCGCCGGCACGCCCTCGATGCACTGCGACGACGCGGTCTTCGCCGCCCTGACGCCCCTGGGCTACGGGGTCGAGGACGTCCGCGACTGGGCGGCGACGGGCTGCGTCGAGCCAAGCATCGCCGGCCGCCACATGGGTCACACGGGCTCGATCCTCATGAACCTGGTCTGTGGCCTCGAGATGGCGCTCCACGACGGCTGGCACCCCTTGATCCGAGCCCAGGTCGGACCGCACACGGGGGCCGTGGAAGACGTCGAGGACTTCGACGCCTTCTTCGCCGCCTACGCCCGCCAGCAGGGCCACCTCATCGCGATGGCGGTGAAGGCGAACAACCAGCTCGCAACGGCCCACGCCGAGCACCGGCCGAGGCCCTTGCTGAGCGCCCTGATGGGCGGGCCGCTCCACACCGGCCGCGACGTGACGCGCGGCGGCGCCACCTTCAACAGCTCGGGCACCTCGAACATCGGCCTGGCCGACGTGACAGACTCGCTCCTCGTCGTGGAGAAGCTCGTCTTCGAGACCGGCCAGGCATCCTTCGCCGAGCTCAAAGCCGCGCTGGACAACGACTTCGCCAACGCCCCGACCCTCGCCGCCCTCGCGCGCAACAAGGTGCCCCTCTTCGGCTCGGGTGACGCCCACGCCGTGGAGATGGCGAACCGCGTCGCGCGCATGGTCCACGACACCTACGCGCGGCACACGAACCACCGCGGCGGCCCCTACACCTGCGGGTTCTGGTCGATGTCCCAGCACGTCGCGTACGGCAACCTATCGGGAGCTCTGCCCTCCGGGCGCCGGGCGTGGGAGGCCTTCACGCCTGGGCTGACGCCGCAGCCAATCGCCTCGCCCAGCTTCCTCGACAACATCCGCGATGTCGCCCGCCTCGACCCGCGCTGCATGGCCAATAACATGGCCTTCAACGTCAAGCTGGTGCCGGGCGCCAACGACAGCCGCGAGAAGACCGTGTCGACCCTGCGCGCCTACGTGAAGACCTACTTCGAGCAGGGCGGTATGCAGATCCAGTTCAACGTCGTCACCGCCGAGACGCTGCGCGACGCGATGGCCAACCCCGACAGCTACCGCGGCCTGCTGGTGCGCATCTCCGGCTACAACGCCAACTTCGTCACGCTCAACGAGGCGATCCAACTGGAGCTGGTCGAGCGGGCTGAGTTCGGCCTGTGAGCGAGCTCGCGCTGCTGGTCGACGTCAAGGCCAACGCCCTCGACGACGGCCCCGGCATCCGCTCGGTCGTCTTCCTCAAGGGCTGCCCGCTGTCCTGCACTTGGTGCCACAACCCCGAGTGCATCTCCGCGGTGCCGCAGCTCTCCTACGACGCCACGCTGTGCATCGACAACGCCGCGTGCCGCCTCCGCTGCCCCGAAGACGCGCTGCGCCCGGACGCCGAGGGGCGGGTGGATCGCGCCCGATGCACCGCGTGCTTCGAGTGCGTCGACCACTGCCCGTCGGGGGCCCTCGCCCGCGTGGGGCACCCGATCTCCGCCGCCGACCTGGTCGCCGAGCTGGCGCGCGACCAGGCCTTCTTCGAGAACTCGGGCGGGGGGTGACCCTCTCCGGGGGAGAGCCGACGGTCCACATGGGCTACCTGTCCGCGGTCCTGCGGGGCCTACGCCGCGAGGGCATCCACGTGGTCCTCCAGACCTGCGGCGCGTTCCGCTTCGAGCGCTCCGAAGCCCTGGTCTACCCCCACGTGGACCTCGTGCACTTCGACATCAAGCTGCTCGACGATGACGCTCATCGCGCCCACTGCGGGGCGAGCAACGGCACCATCCTGGACAACTTCGGCCGGCTCCAGGGGCGGGCCCTCGCCGGTGGCGTCGACGTCCTGCCGCGGATCCCGCTCATGCCCGGCGTCACCGACACCCCACAGAACCTCGAGGCCATCGCCGCCTGGCTTCGCGACCTGCGGGTCGAGGCGGTCCAGCTCATGCCCTACAACCCCCTGTGGCCGGAGAAGGCCCCCAAGCTGGGGCTCCCCCCGCCCGCGCCGGGCTCCGACCTGCGGTGGCTGGAGCCCGACGAGCTCGAGCGCTGTCGTGCCATCTTCGAGCGCGCCTCACTCCAGGTCGTCGACTGAAGACAGGACCTCCGGGCGGACGCCCAACAGGCGCAGCGCCCGGGGCCGAAGCTCGACGGTGAGAGGCAGCCGCCCGGGCGCCTCGCCATCGATATCGAGGGCCGCCTCCCGCGCACCCACGGTCCACGCACGCAGGCGCCGGCACCGCCAGCAGCGGAGGCAGGCTGCGGTGCTCCACGCACAGGACCTCGAAGAGGCCGTCGTCGAGGAGCGCGTCCGGGGCGAAGCGCATCCCCCGCCGCCGAAGCGGCCGTTGCAGACGAAGAGGGTGGTGATCGCGCGCTCCCGGCGAGGAACGAGGCGCGTCCGCCCAGGTGCTTCGGCGCCTCGTTGACGAGGCGGTCCACGAGACAGCCCATGCCGAAGGAGAGGATGTTGACGAAGAAGCGCTCGACCGGCGTGCCCTCGTGGTCGACGAAACGGGCGCGGCCCACAGCGCTCGGCTGAGGCGCGGCAACGCCCGCCCCACCCGCCCCGCCGCCGCGGCGGGGTTCGCGATGACGACCGTGCGTCCCTCCGGCATCGGCCCGCCTACTCCGCCCGCGCCGCGCGCTGGCCGCGCAGGACGGCCGCGTCTGTGAAGCCGTCGGCGACGAGGGCGGCGAAGTGGCCTCGGGCCTCCGCCTTGCGGCCCCGGGCGAGGAGGAGGTTCCCGCGCGAGAGGCGCGCCGCGAGGCCGGTGGCGTTGTGCGCCTCGAGCTGCTTCGTCTCCTCTTCCGCCTCGTCGAGCCGCCCGCTCCAGATGAGGAGCTGCACCAGATCCGCGCGGAACGTCGGGACCGGCCAGGTGAGCCGGACACCATGGCGCAACATGCGCTCGGCGCTCTCCTTGTTGCCCCGCACGAACTCCAGGACCGCCGCCGCCGTGAGGCCGCGGGGATCGTCGACCCGGACCTCGTTCATGCGGTGCAGGTACTCCGCGCGCACCCCCGCGTAGCGCGCGTCCTCACATGATCGCCGGCTCGTTGACCCACAGCGACTCGAAGGCGGCCACGCGCACGATCCGCCGCTCATCGGCGAGGGCCTCGTAGATGGCGTAGCGGGTGTCCGGGAAGTTCGCGAGGGCGCCGACCACGTTGAAGCGGACGAGGGGATGCGGGTCCTTGCGGTGGCGCAGCAGGGCGTCCCGCGCCGCTTGACTCTTCGGCGCCTTCACCAGGAACTTCGCGGCGCTGGCGCGCTCGACCAGGGACGCCTCGAGGTCGTCGAGCCAGGAGATCAGGACGTCGACGGGCGGCGGACGCCCCGCAAAGACCGCGTCGAGGGTCTCGGCGCGCTCGACCAGCCGCGCCCGGTAGGACCGATAGTGCTCCGTCTGGCCGTACCAGGCCGTCACGTACTCCTCGGCCCACGCGACCGGCTGGTCCTCATGGCACCCGGTGCAGGCGTTGGGCACCCCGAACCGGCGGGTGAGCTCCGGGAGCGGGCTGCCGATCGTGTGGTCACGCACCGTCATCCGGATCTTCAGCTTCACCGCCGGCATGTGGCAGGAAACGCAGCGGCTCCCCTCGGACTCGGGGCGGTGATGCGTGTGGGCCCCGAGCCGCGTCTTGTGGCCGAGGTGGCAGCTCGTGCAGATCGCGTTCGACTCCACCACCGTACGCCCCCGCGTCGAGACGAGGTCGTGGGGCGGGTGGCACCAGGAGCAGTCCATCTTGCGCTCGCTCCGTTGAAAGCAGCCGTTTTGCATGTACTCCGCGAAGCGGTAGGCGAGCGTCGCCACGCGGCCGTCTACCTGGAAGAACTTCGCGTCCCAGACATCCGGCGCGAAGAAGTCGTAGAACTCGTCCCCGGGCACGAAGCCGGCGGCGTACGTCCGCTTCAAGGCGTGACACGCAGCACAGATGCCGATGCTCGGCTCCAACTCGAGCGCCCCCAACGAGAGCAGACCCGTCGAGGTGCCCCCTGAGTCGTGGCCGGCCGGGGCTGCACGCCAGCGTTCCTCGTGGCCCCTGCTCGGCCCGTGGCAAGCCTCGCAGCTTATCGTCGGATCGAACTCGCTCGCGTAGCGGTAGGACGTGGCGTCGAAGTTCTTCTCGGGGAAGCTGCTGTGGCACTCCATGCAGTGCCGGTTGAAGGTGCGGCCGTAGTTGCGCCAGTACTGCGGGGCGTCGGTCGGCGTGGGCGAGGGCCCGTCGACGGTGCCCTCGCGCGCGTCCCGCCACCGCCCCTCCTCGCTGTTCCAGTAGGTCGGGAGCACCTGAAGGCGCCCGTCGGGCTCCGCGCTCAGGTACACCTGATGGCGCGAGCTGCCGAGGGCGTAGACGATGTCGTGCACCTCCGTGCGGCCGTCTGGATCGGTGTACTCCATCCGCCACGCCGGCCCCTCTCGGAACATGCGCGAGCGGGTGCCCTCGAACGCGTAGACGTTGTCGCCCTCGAAGTCTCCCTTGACGAACTCCGGCGAGGGCGGGGCCATGTGCTGCGCGTGCTCGGAGACCCCCCAGGCCGCCATCGTCTGCGCGTGGCAGCGACCACAGCCCTCATTGCCGAGGCGCACCGCGGCGCTCGGCGGCGCCACGTCGGGGACCGGCCGCCGCCACAGAAGGGCGGCGCCGACCAGGGCGACGATGGACACCGCCAGCAGGAGCCCGTGTCTCGCGCGCAAACGCCGCACCCCTGACCTCCCCGGGGCCGAATCCGTTCCGGCGACCGGACCATACCGCCCCTGGCTTCGAGACCGAGGCGAATCTGAGGGCGGAACATCCCAAGACGCCCGTCGGATCGACTACGCTTTCGGCACGAAAGCCTCGGCTGTGGAGCGGCTCTGCGACGCGCTCCAGCGGGCGGGCTCGGTGTCCGCGAGTTCGTCGATGAGGAACGCGCCGCGCGGCGCAAGCCGATCAGCTCGGCGGCGGCGCGACGATGGCGTTCGAGCCAACGCATCGGGAAGTCGACGACGCCATATGCTCCTAGGACGGTGCGGCAGACCAAGCGACCAAGTGATGTGCGTGCCCGCCGGC
>CAYOBQ010000293.1:0-6503 GCA_964402225.1 uncultured Nannocystaceae bacterium
TGCTGAAAGCCCTCCACACTCCCTCCGTCAGAATCGGGATATGCACCCTATTGAGAACGCATCGGCAGAGCACGCGGGTCAACGAGCGATGCCCGACCCACTTCGCCCCCGCGTTTCACGCGTTGACGAAGTTGGGCCGGGACCGCTCGGGGGAGGGGTGAGGAGGGGTTACTCGGCGGCGGGCTCGTCGACCGCGGGGCCGGGGATGTTGCCATCGGCGTCGGGGACCTCGAGCTCATCCTCGGCGGGGGCCTCTTCGGCGTCGAAGGTCGGCTCGGGGCAGGCGGCGGGCTCGTAGCTGGCGCCGTCTCCCAGGGCGTCGAAGCTGGCGTCGGCGTTGCGGGCCCAGCAGTGCTTCAGGTGGACGCACTCGCCTTCGCCGACCGTGCCACCGCAGAGCGTGAGGGCGGCGCGGGCGCCGACGCCGCGGCGCCAGGCGACGACGATGCGGGCACCCTCGACGACCTCGTCCTGACCGCGGACCAGCGAGCCGTCGGCGTCACGCGTCACCAGGTCGGCGCGGGCCCGCAGCTTCACCTGGCCACCCTCGCCGAGGAGGTGACGGTAGGTGTACAGCGCGCTGATGGGGGTCTCACCGGCCCGCTCGAAGTCGCGCAGGGCCACGTTCAGCCGGCGCAGCTTGCCCACGGCGCGGAAGCCAATCCCCACCTTGCCCGTCGGACCCTCGCCCGTCAGCTCGTTGAGGTTGTCGAGGTTGTAGCCGATGCGGCCGTGCCCGCGCTTCTTCCCGTCGAAGCGCGGCAGCCGCATGCCGTGCCCCGCGGCGACCGTCAGGAAGCTCGGATCCGCGCCGTCGGCGGCGAGCGGGCGCCCCTCGAGCTTGAAGCCGCGCTTCCGCGTCTGGCGGTCCATCTTGCAGGACGTCAGGCGCCACTCGATGGCCTCTCCGGCCTTCGTCCACCGCTTGCACTCGAAGCCGCCGATGGTCTTCGTCTCCGGCTCCACCCCGTCGGCCACGTCGTGCAGCCGGTCCTGGGTGGTGCTGATGACCGCGTTGACGCGGTCCAGCACCTTCTGGGTGGCGGCGCGCACCTTGGAGGGGATGTTCGGCGGGTCCCCCGCCTCTTCGGGCGCCTCCTCCACGGCGCCGTCGTCCATCGTCAGCGCGAGCTGGCTGGAGGAGGGCACCGACTCGAGGTACTCGTCGCCGGTGGCGACCTCTCCGGGATCGGACTCTCCGCAGGCGGCGAGGCCGACGGCGAGGGCGACGACGGACAAGCGGATGGCGTGGTTACGTGCGTTCATGGGGTCTCCTTTGTGTTTCGCTGGTCGTTTCTGGCAGCGTTCAATTGCTCAAACCCGAGGGGTCCGATGAGGTTGCGCTGGTCGTTGCGTTTTTTTTCGATTCTCCTCGCACTCGCCGGCTGCGACAGCTCGCAGGCCCCTCCGACGGACCCCGGCGGACACCTGCTCGTCCCCGACGTCGGCGTCCGCCCAGACACCTCGCCGCCCCGCCCCGACGCGGCCCCCGACGGCCCCCCTGACTCATCGCCCCCCGACGTCGGCCCGCCCAGAGACGCGGCGGCCTACGCCCAGATCCCCTTCGCCGTCGAGACGCGGGTCGGCGACCGCCACACCCCGATCGGGTTGGAGAACCGCGTCACCTGCGAGGTCCTCGATCGCCAGGGGGCGCCCATCCCCGGGCAGACGACCTTCCCCGAGATCCACCCCGACACCGGCTTCGACCGCACCGACATCGGCGTCGTCGGGCGCATCGCCCGGGACTACCGCATCGTCTGCTCGGCCCCCGCCCTGGGCCTGCGTGATCCGTCCCCCGCCGACTGGACGGTGCTGCCTGGGCCCAGCACCCGCGTCGTCACCCACCTGTCGGACGACGACATCGAGGTCGGCGAGAGCACCGACGTGACCTGCGAAGCCTACGACGCCGAGGGCAACCGCACGGCCGACGCCGACTTCGACGTCCTCTTCGATCCCCCCGCCGCGGGCGTCGAACGGCGTGGCGACACTCACACTCACACCAGCGCCGGAACCTTCGACGTGACCTGCCGCCTCCCGGGCGCCGAGTCCGCCCCCGGTCTCACGCTGGTCGTCCGCCACGGGTTGCCGGCCCACATCGCCCTGGGCGTGTTCCCGGAGCGCCCCGTCTACCGCGTCGGCGCGGTGGTCGAGCTCGTGCCCGTGGTCACCGACCGCTTCGAGAACCCCCTGCCCAACGCGCCCCTCCTCTTCGAGTCAGACCCGGAGCTGCCCACCTTCGGCGAGGGCCGCTTCCGCTGCGCCGAACAGGGTCGCTTCGCCCTCGCGGCGACAGTGGACGGCCCGACTCACATGGACCGCCCGCTCACCGCCGCGGTGGACATCCTGGTCGACTTCGGCGGACCGGGGATCACCTGCGAGGACCCCGCGCTGGGCGCGTTCGTCGACTGGCCACCGGGGGGGCAACACGTCGTCCGCGGTGGCGTCGCCGATGTCCAGCAGGTCGAGTCCTTGCACGTCGATGGACGCGAGGTCGCCCTGCGAGGTGACGGCACCTGGCAGGCGGAGCGCCCCGTCCGATGGGGCCTCAACGTCCACGACGTCGTGGCCTCCGACGGCGAGGCCGAGAACTCCACCTTCTGCGCCTACTACGCGTCCGAGGCCTACCACGACGAAGACCTGGCCTTGGAAGACGTGCTGCTGCTGCGCCTCGGCCAGGCCGCCCTCGATGACGGGGAGCCCGACCGTCCGCTGGGCAGCATCGCCGACGTCCTGCGCCGGGTCATCAACAGCCGCGCGCTGCGCGACACGGTCCATCTCGCGGCCCTGGCTCAGAACCCGATCGTGCCCAACGAGTGCCGAGCCCGGGTCCTCGGCCTCTGCCTCTTCCGGCTCGGCGTGGAGTACCGCGACCTCCAGATCGGCGGTCGCAACACGCTCGATCTCACGCTGGTCGAGCGGGGCCTGCGCGCGCGGGTGGCGATCCGCGATATCGCCGTCCACGCGCAGCTCCGCGGGACGCTGGGCAACCGCGCCCGTATCTCCACGTCACACATCACCATCGACCTCACCTTCGACGTCGGCCTGCGCGCGGGTGGCAGCCCCGACGTCAGCCTGCGTTCGCTCGACGAGGTCTCCGTCGGAGATCTCGACAGCGACTTCAGCGGCTTCCTCGTGGGGGCGATCCTAGAGCTCGTCTTCTCGGCCTTCGAGGGGCTCATCCGGCGCACCATCGTCGACGCGCTGCGCGACTTCCTCCAAGACAACATCGACCGAACGCTCGAGGACCTCCTGGGCAACGTCGACATCGGCGAGCTGGCCCAGGGCATCGAGGTGCCGAGCCTCACCGGAGGGGCCGCCATCCCGCTGGTGGTCACCGCCGGGCTGTCCCGCATCGACTTCGCGCCCGCGCGGGCGGTCATCGGCGTGAAGGCCAAGGTCGACGGACCCACCCGCGTCGCGGGCAGGAGCCCCGGGGTAGCGCTCCCGCCGGGCACGGGCGCAGTCGAGCTGCCCGGGGACCGCTCCGTCGGCGCCGCCGTGATGCTGGCGCTGCTCAACCAGGTGATGCACCGGCTCTGGCGCGCGGGCTTCTTCGAGGCGGAGGCCGGCGGGCTCGTCGCCAACCTCGCCGACGGCTTGCCGGAGGGGACCGAGGTCTTTCTCCGCTTCCCCCAGCCGCCGGTCGTGACGGGGATCAACGGCGAGGCGACGGTCCGCATCTACCTGGGCCCCCTGACGGCGGGCGTGGTCGAGCCCCGCTTCTTCGTCGAGCCCTTCCGCGTGCTCCTGGCCGCGGCGGTGGAGGCCACGGTGCGGCTCGAAGGCGAACGCGACCTCGTCTTCGAGGGCATCGAGATCAGCGAGTTGCACCTCGCGCTCCAGGGCGCCGAGATCCCCCAGCTCGCGCGCGACGTGCTGGAGGACACGCTGACCCGCGTCATCGAGGGCATCGTCGATCGCGCCCTCAACGACGGGCTGCCGGTGCTGCCCATCCCCGAATTCGTGATCCCCGCGAGCCTCGGCGCCTTCGATCTGCCGGTCGGCGATGGGTTGGGCTTGCGCCAACCACGCCTGACCGGGACCGAGGCCTCCTGGCGCCTCGACGGCAACTTTGGAGAGCGATGATGCGGTGGCTGCTGCTTTCACTCCTGGCCCTCGGCTGTGATGACAGCTCGGCGGGGGCCGGCGACGGCGCTTTCGACGGAGGGACGACAGACGCCGCGGCGGACGCTGGCGCGCACCCAGACGCGGCGGCCGGAGGCGACGCCGGGATCGATGCCCCCGACATGCTCGTCCGGCCCGAGCCGGGCTTCGTCGAGATGGCGCTCTCACCGCGACGGTCGCTCTACACGCGCGACGATCACCCGCAAGCCACCGCCGTCGTCTTCGATCGCTACGGCGACGAGATCCCGGGCTTCCCGCTGCGCTGGGATGTGCGGCCGAACGGAGGCGCGACCCTGGACGAGGACCACGCGCTGACCTTCCTCCAGGAGGGTGCCGGCGCCGTCCGCGCCTGCGTCGCGCCGGAGCTCTGCGGCCGCGTCAGCTTCTTCGTCGACGACGCCGCGCCGACCCTCGAGATCCTCTCCCCCGCCCGCGGCGAGGTGGTCACGGGCGACGACCCCACCATCGAGGTTCGCGGGCGCACGGACGTCGACCCCGGCGTCGCCGTCTTCGTCAACGACGAGCCCGTCGAGGTCACCGCCGACGGTCACTTCAGCTTCACCACCCGCGCACGGTTCGGGCTCAACCGCATCGACGCCATCGCCGACGACGGCGTTCGGCGCCCGCCCACCCGGGTCGTACAGGACGTCGTGTGGGCGCCGGCGCTGCACCCTGTCGAGGCGGACCACGTGGTGCTCCCCGATCCCATCTCGGTGCGGATCACCCAGCGCCTCCTCGACACCGGCGAGGCCCCACCCGAGCCGGTGGAGGGCGTCCAGACGGTGTCGGGCATCGCGGGGCTGCTCGAGGCCTTCCTCGCGCGCGCCGAGCCCCTAGACGTGCTGGTCGATGATCCCCTCCTCGCCGAAGGCGATCCGATGAACCTGCGCATCGAAGCCCTCGACCTGGGCGCACCCGACGCCGAGTTGAGCTTCACGGACCGCGGCCTGGAGGTGTTCCTGCGCATCGAGGATCTCGCGATCTCGACCACCGGGGCCTTCGGTCTCGAGGGCGTGGAGATCGGCCTCGATGGCATCATCCACCTCGACGCCGCGGCCTTCGTGTCGGTGGCGATCGAGGTCGACGCCGAGGGCTCACCGGTCCTGCGCGTCGTCGACGCCTCGGTGGCCATCGAGCGGATCGCCGGCGAGATGGCCGACAGCACGGCCCAGGCCATCCTCGACACGCTGGGGAGCCTCCTCAGATCTGTTCTCGAGGGCTTCGCCGAGGACATGCTCGACGATCTGGTGCGACAGCAAGTCCCCGACTTCCTCGAGATCGGCCTCACGGACGCCCTCGCTGGCCTGCGCCACATCCCCCTCGACGTGGTCGAGGACAACCCGCCCATGGATGTCCACGTCGATCTGCGTTTCGAGCTCGACGCGCCGGAGTCCCGGGCCCGCGACGCGCTCACGCTCGGCATGCGCGGGCGCGTCGAGCAACGCACCCCGGCGGATCCCCCCCACCTCACGCCGGGCATCCCCGCCGCGGGCATCGGCGAGGCCCCGGCCTGGCCCGCCGCCGCCGGTCTGGCGTTCGCCGTGCGGCTGCTCACGGTCAACGCCCTCGCCCACGAGGCCTGGCGCCAGGGTCTATTGCGGCTGGACCTGACAGACGACATCCCGGAGAACTTCCGCGCGGTCATCGCCTCGGCCCGGATCGACGGCCGGCTCCCGCCCCTTGTCGTCCCCACCCCCCCGGGCAGCCCCTACTTCTTCGAGCTCCAGATAGGCGAGCTCGACCTCTACGCCCGCGCTGGCATGGCCAACGGCGAAGATCGCTTCGTCGTCAGCCTGCGCGCCGGCCTCATCCTCGAGGTCGGCGACGGCGCCATCCGTTTCGACATCGCCGAGACCCCCGACGTACGCGCCTTCCTTCTCGAACAGCACGGCGCGCGCCCGGTCCTCTCCGCCGAAGCCCTCGCCGCGATCATCGGCCCGCTGGTCTGGCCCCAACTGCGCGAGACCGTCGGCGACGGGCTCAGCCTGGGGCTCCCCGAGATCCACATCGGCCCCGACGCCTATGCCGATCTGGCCCCCACGCTCCAAGACATCTTCCTCGTCCCCGACTTCCCCGTCGCCCCCATCGTCCGCCACGGCTGGTTCGTCCTCTCCGCGGGCTTCGAGTCCCGCCTCTCGGTGGCCGAGTAGGCGAGATGCCAGGCAGCCCAACCCGACCGGCCTCGAAGACCCGCCGCAGCTCCTCTCGATGAGCCCGACGAGGAAGGCCAGAACCTCGTCGCGTTCGGCGTAGTCCCACGCCACGGACATGACCAGCGCCAGGGCCGCCTGAGCCCGCACGTACCCATCGACCTCTAGGACGCTGCGGCAGACAAAGCGACCAAGTGATGTGCGTGCCCGCCGGCCGAGTTCAAGGCG
>CAYOBQ010000294.1:0-6502 GCA_964402225.1 uncultured Nannocystaceae bacterium
GATGACGGCGTGCGCAACGGCGACGAGTCGGACGAGGACTGCGGTGGCGATTGCGCGCCGTGCGCCGACGGCGCGGCCTGCGGAGTCGCGGCGGACTGCGTGAGCGGAGTCTGCGCCGACGGGGTGTGCGCGGCTGCCGGGTGCGATGACGGCGTGCGCAACGGCGACGAGTCGGACGAGGACTGCGGTGGCGATTGCGCGCCGTGCGCGGACGGCGGGGCCTGCGGAGTCGCGGCGGACTGCGTGAGCGGAGTCTGCGCCGACGGCGTCTGCGCGGAAGCGGCGTGCGATGACGGGGTGCGAAACGGTGACGAGTCGGACGAGGACTGCGGCGGCTCGTGTGGGCCATGCGCGGATGGCGGGGCTTGCGGCGGTGCGGCGGACTGCGCGAGTGGGGTCTGCGCGGACGGGGCGTGCGCGGCACCGGATTGCGATGACGGGGTGCGCAACGGCGACGAGGTCGATGTCGACTGCGGTGGCGGCTGCGAGGGCTGCCCCGAGGGTGGAGCGTGCGCGCAGGCGGAGGACTGCGCGAGCGGGGTCTGCGAAGGGGGCGGGACGTGCGCGCCGGCGGCCTGCGACGACGGGGTTCCCAACGGTGGCGAGTCGGACGTCGACTGCGGCGGGCCGTGCACACCCTGCGCCGATGGGGGCGCCTGTGCTCTGGGGGCGGACTGCGGCAGCGGCGTCTGCGCCGACGGGGCCTGCGCGGCTCCCGCGTGCGACGACGGCGTGCGCAACGGCGACGAGGTGGGGCTCGATTGCGCGGGCCCATGTCCGGCGTGTGGTCCCGGTGAGCTCTGTCTGGAGGCGGGCGACTGCGCGAGCGGGATCTGCGAGGACGGGCGGTGCGCGGCGGCGGCCTGCGACGACGGCGTACTCAATGGAGACGAGTCCGACCTCGACTGCGGTGGTGGCTGCCCCGGTTGCGTCGCGGGGCGGCGGTGC
This sequence comes from uncultured Nannocystaceae bacterium, assembly GCA_964402225.1. Taxonomy (GTDB): domain Bacteria; phylum Myxococcota_A; class Bradymonadia; order UBA7976; family UBA1532; genus CAYOBQ01. The sequence continues at coordinate 949 of CAYOBQ010000294.1, forward strand.
GTTGGCTTTGGGGACTGCGCGTCGCGAATCTGCGCCGCCGGGGCGTGCGCGGCGCCGGGCTGCGACGACGGCGTACTCAATGGAGACGAGTCCGACATCGACTGCGGTGGCGGCTGCCCGGGCTGCGTCGAAGGGGGCGTGTGCGCCGGAGGGGCGGACTGCGCGTCGCGGGTGTGCGTGGCCGAAGCGTGCGCTGCGCCGACTTGCGAAGATGAGATCCGAAACGGTGACGAGACCGGCCTCGATTGCGGGGGCGGGTGTCCGGTGTGCGGGCCGGGCCAAGGCTGCGCGGGGCCCGACGACTGCGCCTCCGCGGTTTGCGTCGACGGTTCATGCCGCGCGCCGGCCTGTGACGATGGAGTACGAAACGGCGACGAGGCCGACATCGACTGTGCGGGGGTCTGTGCGTTGTGCCCCGAGGGGGGGCGCTGCGATGGGGCGGAGGACTGCGCCCTCGGTGTCTGCGACGACGGGGCCTGCTGTCGCGATGGCGCGGTCGGCGGTGTCGAGCTCTGCGACGGGCTCGACGACGACTGCGATGGAGCGACGGACGAGGCCTTTGGTGACCTGGGCGTCGCGTGCAACGTAGGCGTCGGGGCCTGCGAGGGCGCTGGATTGCGCGTGTGCTCGGAGGACGGCGCGGGGACGATCTGCGGGGCGGTCCCGGGGGAGGCGGCGGCGGACGAACTCTGCGGTCGCGATCCCGACGACGACTGTGACGGCTCCATCGATGAGGGCTTCGAGGCCCTGGGCCAGGCGTGCGCCGCGGGTCAGGGTGAGTGCCGTCGGGTCGGCGCGCTGGAGTGCTCCGTCGACGCCACGGCGTTGGTTTGTGGAGCGGTTCCGGGGGATCCGGTCGACGAGGAGCTCGACGAGCTCGACAACGACTGCGACGGGGAGGTGGACGAGGGGGTCTGCGGCAACGGCGTACTCGACGACGGTGAGGCGTGCGACGACGGAAACGTCGACAACGGCGACGGCTGCGAGGGGGACTGCACGGAGCCATGCCAGGGCTGCGGCTGCGACGTGCCGGCCTGCAACGACGGGGCGCCGGAGGTCATCGACACGCTGAACTTCAATGGGATGACGTTCTATCCGCTCAACCTCGACCAGTGCACTCCCCGGATCGGTCCGTGCTGCAACCCGACCACCGCGCAGCAGCAGATGGACGCCTTCTGCCGCCTCGCCGGCCGCTGCCGAGCCACCGACTGGGTCGTCCAGACCCTGCCGAGCACCAACTGCTACTGCTGGGGCGGCTGCACCAACTGCAACTGGCGGTCGAACTGCTGCGGTGGCCAGGACCAGCGGAACTTCGTCACCTCGGTGACCTGCCGCTGATTTCAGAGGTCGCGGCAGCAGCGGAAGCCGTTCTCCGGGAGGACGAAGGCGGGCAGGAAGCCCGTGCGGCTGTTGCACCGAAGGGCCCCGGAGGGGCTGCCCGTGTGGCCCCCGGAGACGGCGAACTCCTCCGGGTCGAGGGTCCACTCCGCGAGGTTGCCCGAGAGGTCGAAGGCGCCCTCGTCGGTGACGCAGTCGGCGTTTGTGCCGGTGGGCATCAGCGCGTTGTCGGCCGGGTGGTCGGCGCCGTTGCAGTGGGCTGGCTGATAGGCGAGCCCGTAGGGGAACGGGCTGTGGCGCTGACCCCCGCACGCGCGCAACCACTCGCCGATGGTGCACAGCCGCTTGCCCGTGGCTTCACACGCCGCCACCGCGCCGGCGTAGTCGACGGACCCCCACGGCAAGACCCCTGGGACGCTGCACGCGCGGCTGTCGTCGACGCCCGCGTCGTCGATGGTCGCGTCCGGGCGCGACGCTTCGTAGAGATCAACCTCGAAGCGCGTCGCGCCGAGGGCGGCGGTGGCGTCCTCCCGGCAGAAGCTGAAGCGCACCTCGCGCTCCGTCTCGGCGACGTTGCCGGCGGCGTCGGTGGCGATCGCCCGCAGGCCATGGGCCCCGGGCTCGTAGTCCGTGGGTCGCAGCGTCTCGGTGAAGGGCGCATCGAGGCGCGCCGCTTCGACGTCGTCCACGTCCAGTCGGACCTCGACCGGCGCGCCGTCGTCTATGGTCAGGCGCACCTCGAAGGCGTCGCGCAGCACAGCACCTGCCTCCGGCGCCGCGAAGTCGATCACGGGCGGCGTACGGTCGATGACGAGCAACACGGTCGAGGTGCCCAGGACCGTGTCGTCCGCGACCGCTTCGAGGGAGAGGGCGACGGGGCCCTCTGGGCGCGCGCGGATGTCGAGCTCGATGGGAGAGACGACCAGCCCGAGGTCGAGCTCGCCGAGGCGGGCGCGGACGTGGTCGACGTGCTCGGCGCCGACGAGCTCGAAGCGCAGGGTGAGCACGTCGCGCAGGTAGTCCCCCTCGGCGGGTGTCGACACCCGGATCCGCACGTCCGGGGCTTCACAACCGTTCGCGGGGTCGAGATCGGCGTTGAGCCAGCCCGCCTCGCAGCCGACGAGCGTGCACTCGCCCTCGGCGCAGGCCGTCTCACCGTGGGTCCGCGCGCAGAGTCGTCCGCAGCCCCCGCAGTGGGCCAGGTCTCTCTGGAGGTCGAAGTCCTCGTCGACGGCGCCGTCGCAGTCGTCGTCTTCGCCGTCGCAGACCTCCGCGATCGGGGCGCATACGTCAGGGGTGGGCGCGTCCGGCGGCGCCGCGTCGGGGAGCGCCGTGTCTCCTGGTCCGGCGTCCGCTGGGCGCGCGTCGCCGCCTGCGTCGTCGGCTGTCGCGTCCGGGGCGACCTGGGCGTCGGGCAGGTCTTGCGTCACGCAGCCCGCCTCAGCGGCGCAGATGGGCACCGCCCGCGCGTCGCTCCCCGGCAGCGGCGTCAGCACCCCGCCGCCAGCCTCCACGCAGCCCAGCAGGAGCAGCGGGAGGAGGCGCGTCACGGCGCCCACACGATCGCCAGCCACGGACCGTGGGCGAGGAGTCCGCGCTGCTCAGGGGGCCCGCTCCCCGTCGAGCCATAGGCGTCGGCCTCGAAGTACTCGCCGACCGCGAGGACCGCCGACCACTCCACTCGGGCGCGCAGCCAGGCGCCCCCGAGCTCGAGCCCGATCGCCGGCGCCAGGACCCACAGCGGTTGGGTCGCGCCGACGATCTCGGCGCGGTCCGTCGCCACGTCGTCGGCAACAAGGCGCCCGTAGCCGAGGTCGAGGGCGGCGATGAAGCGCAGCGGCCGTTCCCCGAGTCGACGCGCGTAGGTCGGCCCAAGGGTGAACACGTCGAGCGTCTCTTCGACGTGCTCCTCCAGGTCCGGCAGGGCGGCGGCGGTGGCGCGGCCCGTGGCCCGTCGCCAGCGGAGGCGTGCTCCGTAGGCGCCGTAGCGTGCGCCGGCGCTGACGCTGCCGCCGGTGAACCCAAAGCCGCTCAGGTCGCGTTCGAAGCCGACCGCGGCGGTGGGCGTGATGCCCACGGGCGCGCTCGGCAGGCGGACCGTGCGCCGCTCGATGTCACCGTTGGCGTGGACCACCGCGACCCGGGCCTCGCACCCCGGCCGGCCCTGGACTCGGTCACCCAGCAACTCTGCCTGGCAACCTTCGACGTAGATCTCCGCGTCCGCGGGCGCGTCGAGGCGCACGACCCCGGTGGAGACGGGCTGAACAACGAGGGCGGCGAGGAGCGCGAACATGGTCCGCGAGGATAGCTCAACGGAGGGGTCCTCGCCGAGCCCGCGCGGGCGTCGCGTCGGAGTTGGCGCCACGGGCATCGACCTCGCTACCGGAGATCCTGGCCCGCATCGGCGCAGGGTCGCCAAGCGCCCGCCCCGGCCCTTGCCGGCGGGCCGCTCCCAGCGTGTGCGCGTGTGGCCCGACGGCGGGTGCCCCTGGCGGTCGCCGGACCATCTGTGGACTACTCGTCCAGCAAGGCCTCCAGTTCCCACACGGCACGGTCGATGTCCGTCTGGACCGGCGGGGGCGAAAGGCGGTCGAGATAGTTCCCGACCTCTCGGAGGTTTGCGGGGTGCTTGAATCCTGGGTGTACCGGCCACTCGCCGACGGGGATCTCGTCTGGATTCAGGCCGTTGCTCTTGAGCCACGCCTCCGCCCAAGCGACCGCATTGCTGCCGCGTGGAAAGACGCGCGACCCCCTCGCGATGCCCATCGCCTGGTGCCAACGGTCATCCGACGGCTCGCACGTTCGGAGGACCCGGGTCAGCTTGGCAGAGACCGTAATGTTGAAGACGAAGATCATCACCCCCCATTCGTCCTCGTACCCCAACATGATCGTACCGAGAGCCCAGGCACCTGTTCGCGGGATCCACCGCGTCAGGATTGTCGGGGTTCTCACCCTCGCCAATCGCGGCGCGCCCATCGACGAAACACTGGAAGAGGTTGACGGAAATCGACAAGCCACTGTCCAGGATGGGCGTCTGTATGATGTGCTTCCCGCCGTTGTCAGAGCAGTAATGGCAGTGGACGCCGTAGTAGTGACCGCGTCGATTGCTGATCCGCGCCTTGGACAGAATAGCTCATTGCCTGTGCCGTAAACGCCACCGCCCTCGCTTGGTAGCTTGGGCGCCGCTGTGCCAAGCTGGGATGCCACTTGCAGAACACGGCGCGGGGGTCGTACTCAGCAACGCTGGCTTCGTAGTCCGCCGCGATTGTCGCGGCGTCGCCGCCGGTGAGGTTTGGTCCGCCCGGATGCACGGTGGCAGCGACGCCAACTCGGTGCGCCGGCTCCAGTGTAGCAGGTCCGGTTCAAAGGGTCCTCGGGTTCAGGGTCCATGAAGGTGCAGTCACACGCATCGTTCGCGGCGTCGTTGTCTCGGTCTTCATCTCCGCACGCTTGAGTAGCTGTCGTCCAGTCCTCCGCTAGTTCGTGCGGCTCGCGTCCATTTCGGTGCTTCAGATCGATAAGGTCTACATTGTTGACCTCCCGCTCGCCTCGACCGTTGCTCTCGCCGTCGCCGAGCACTTCAGTCCCAAGCTTCTCTGGACACTCGCGCTGCATCGTCGCAGTGGGCAGCGTCAGCGTGGTGTCGATGATCTCCACGTACACATTGGCGGACGCGACCCGCTTCGACGTGGTCGATCCAGTCGTCCCGAGCCGTCTCTTGTGACTGTCAGTCGTTCCACTACTGCCATGGGACAAAGCGTAGAATCGCGCACCCGGATTGCCACAAAGGAACCGGTCGGCGTAGAGACCACGAGAAGTACGGCATGCCCCACTACACATTCCTCCACCGCGACTTGCGAAGCCGCCCGACTGGCCCACGACCACCCCGACCTTCCTACCGGCCGGTCAGCTCAGTCTCGTCCAGCAAGAGCGCAGATGACAGTCACTAGAGTACGTCCCCCTCCCGCCCCCCCCCCGTCAACCCGTCGTCGACTGTGGGCGACTCATGGGCTGTACGTAGGCGCCGCCTCGAGCGAGCTCGACGAGTCTCTTCGAGACCCCCCGCACCCCGACCCGCATGGCGTGCCGGGAGTCGCCGGAGCGCGTCCAGGCCCGCCTTCAGGCCGGAGATGCTGGGCGTCGCGAGGTTGTCATTTGGGTACAAATCCCAGATCTGCGGTCGTCTTTGGAGAGGCTGTCAGCTTTCAGCACTCAG
>CAYOBQ010000295.1:0-6313 GCA_964402225.1 uncultured Nannocystaceae bacterium
TGGTCCCCATCCCCGGCGGGACATTCCTGATGGGGAGCCCCGCCGACGAGCCTGGGCGCTTCGGCGACGAGGGCCAGCACCGGGTGACGGTCTCGTCGTTTCTGATGGCGGCCACGCCGGTGACCGAGAGCCAGTTCGGCGGTCTCGGATGGTGGCGGTCCAACCGCCAAAAGCGGCACCCGAAGGCCAACGTGAGGTGGGAGGAGGCGGTGGCGTGGTGCAACCGGCTCTCCCGATCGGAGGGGCTCACGGAGGCCTACGCCGAGGGCGACCTGGTGCCGGGGGCAGACGGCTACCGGCTGCCGACGGAGGCGGAGTGGGAGTACGCGTGTCGCGCGGGGACGCAGACGCCTTGGTGGACGGGGGCCAACGAGGCGAGCCTGGACCGAGCCGCGTGGTACGACGCGAACGCGGGCGGTACGACCCATCCGGTGGGGGAGAAGGCAGCGAATCGCTGGGGCCTCTACGACGTCCACGGCAACGTCTGGGAGTGGTGCCACGACTGGTACGCGGACTATCTGACCAAGCCCCAGACCGACCCGACGGGCCCGCCCACCGGCGGCAGGCGCGTGATTCGTGGCGGCGCGTTCGGCAACCCCGCGCGCAGGGTGCGTGCGGCGGGCCGCAACAGGAGCAGGCCCGGGAGCCGCAGGGGCAACCTCGGCTTCCGCGTCGTGCGCCGCCCCCGCCCCTAGGTCTAGACCATGGAGGGAGAGGGCAAAGGTAACACCGACGTCATGTTGGTGACCCTCGAGTGACCCTCAGGGGGCTGCAGGTGACCCTCGGCGCCCGGTAGACGACCTCCAAAAGGTCACCTACCGGAACATGACGCGGCGCGCATCGGTGGTAGGGTCCGGCGGTGGTGGTCTTTTGTCGGAAGTGTCGCATCCCCAAGAATTCGGGGGCGCGGTGCGTCAAGTGTAGCGGGTCGTCGGAGGTTGGCGGTGGGGGGCTCGAGCGCCTGCGGCATGTGGGGCGTGTTGGGAGCGGTGGGTTTGCGCACATCGACCGGGTGGAGGACGGCGAGGGGACCTCGTATGCGCTGAAGTGGGTGAACCTGCTGGAGACGGTGGAGGGGGTCGCGGCGACGCGGGACACCTACGAGCGGGAGGTGCACGCGCTTCGGAAGCTGGCGCATCCGAACATCGTGCGGACCATCGACGAGGGGGCGGCGGATGGGGAGCTGCTCTATCTGCTGCTGGAGTGGTTGCCCGACACGCTCGGTGAGCGAGAGCGGCGGCTGAGCTTGCAGGAGGTGTCGCAGCTCGGGGTGGATCTCGCCTCGGCGCTGACGTACCTGGACGAGCAGCGGGTCGAGCATCGCGACATCCACCCGGGGAACATCGCCTTCGACGAGATGGGGCGAGCGAAGCTGCTCGACTTCGGACTGGCGGGCTTCCGCGCGGGGGGGACGAAGAAGCACCGCAGCAAGCTGATCCGAGGGTACGGCTGCCCCGGCTACGCGCCCGTCGAGCAGCTCATCGGCGGGGTGACGGGGCCCTCGGGAGACCTCTACGCCCTGGGCGCCGTGCTGTACGAGGCCCTCGCCGAGCGCCGCCACCTCGAGGGCAACTACCCCGACACGACGCCCGAGGCCCTGGCGAAGTGGTACGCCCAGCGGGTCCGCCCGCTCCCCCGCGACCCCGAGCGCCCGCCGGCCTTCGAGGAGTTGGTCCTGCGCTGCCTGCGGGTCGCGCCGCAGGAGCGCCCGCAGTCCGCGGCCCACGTCCTCCTCCGCCTGCGGCTCATCGCGGGCTGGGTGCAGGTCGGGGAGACGCCGGACATCCTCTCCCACGATCTCGCGGCGCTGCGGAGCGCGTGGAGCAAGGCCGAGGAGGGGCTGGAGACGGCCAAGAACCTGCTGCGCTCGGCGAAGGGCGCGAGCGCCGACGCGATGCGCCTCCGCGCCGAGGCGAAGGCGGCGCGGACCGAGCGCGACGCGCTGACCAAGGAGCTGCCGGCCCTTCGAGCAAGGGCCGAGGCGGCGCGCGCGGAGCTGGCGAAGCTAGACGGCGGCGTCGCCGCGGCCCAGACCACCCTCGACCACCTCCTGGCACAAGTCAGCGCCCCGTCCAAGCCTCGGCGGCGACCCCACCCAGGCTGGCTGGCGGCGCTGTTCGCGATCGCGGCGCTGGCGGGCTGGGCGGCCTTTGGTAGCCCTGAGCCCGAGGCGGCGGTGGTGGACGCGGCGGTCATCAACACCCCGCCGAGCGAGCGGGTGCCTGACGCGAGCCCTACCGTCGCCGAGACTCGCGACGCCGCCCGAATCGTTCCGCCGAAGCGAGAGACGCAGACGTGGGTCCCCTCGACCGACGAGCGCCCGTTGCTGCGGCTCATCGAGGGCGGGACCTTCGAGATGGGCTCTCCCAAGGACAACGAGCTCGCGGACGGCGACGAGCATCCGGTGCGCACCGTGGAGGTCGGCGCCTTCTGGATGGCCGAGACGGAGGTGACGCAGGCCCAGTACCACGCCGTGCGTCGGAAGCGACCGTCCGAGTACGGCAAATGCGACGACTGCCCCGTGCAGAACGTGAGCTGGGTGGACGCCGTCGTGTACTGCGACGCCTTGTCGAAGGCCGAGGGGCTGACGGAGTGCTACGCGGCCAGCGCCTGCCGCGACGAGGGGACGGGCTGTGCCATCGACCCGGGCTGCGACGGGTACCGGCTCCCGACGGAGGCCGAGTGGGCCTACGCCGCCCGGGCGGGCACGACGGGTGACTACTACTACGACGACCTCGACAGCATCGCCGTGTATGGCAGCAAGACGAAGCGCCCGGCGACGGTGAAGAGCGAGAGGCCCAACGCGTGGAAGCTCTACGACATGCTGGGCAACGTCTGGGAATGGACGGGGGACGTCTACGGCCCCTACCGGCGCCCCCATGCGCCCCCCACCACCGGCGGCTGGCGCGTGATTCGTGGCGGCGCGTTCGGCAACCCCGCGCGCAGGGTGCGTGCGGCGGGCCGCAACAGGAGCAGGCCCGGGAGCCGCAGGGGCAACCTCGGCTTCCGCGTCGTGCGCCGCCCCCGCCCCTAGGTCTAGACCATGGAGGGAGAGGGCAAAGGTAACACCGACGTCATGTAGGTGACCCTCGAGTGACCCTCAGGGGTCCGCAGGTGACCCTCAGCGCCCCCTAGACGACCTTCGAAAGGTCACCTACAGGAATCTCTACGGTCTGCCGTTAGCTATGGGGGGAATGCGAACTCGGGGGACACAATGGAGCTCACGTTGGAGCAGGCGGCGACCATCCTCGGGCGGACGAAGCGGGCGACGCGGGCGGCCATCCGGCGCGGCGCGTTGGAGGGGGTGAAGCGGGGCGGCCGGTGGTTCGTGTCGCGGGAGTCCTTGCTCGACCAGCCCGGTGAGCAGGCGCGGGCGCGGCGGCGGGCGGACGAGATCCGCGCGGCCGTGGAGCGGTCATTGCCCAAGTCCAGCACGCCCCGGGTGGCGGATCTGGTCCCCTTCGTGGTGACGACCGAGGTGTGGCGGGCGGCGACGGCGGCGGGGCACACCGACGCCGTCGAGGCGCTGTGCTGTGGCCTCGATGCCATAGCCCAGGGGCACTACGCCTACCAGCCCGACGCCAAGCAGCGCGCTTGGAGGGAGGCGCGCGGACACCTCGCCTGTGCGGTGGCGCGCCTGCACCGGGTGGGGGACGCCGCTGGCGTGGCGGCCCTGGAGGACCGGGCGCTCCCGCTCCTCGCGGGGCTTTTGCGGTGGGCCGAGGGGCTCGGTCGGCGCAGGCCCGCGGAGGCGGCGTGAAGGCGGCGCCGCTGGCGCTGGCCTGCGAGGACCTGGCGCGGCACGTGGTGACGCTGGTGGCGGGCTGGTCCCAGCCGGCGTTTGGGTTGGTGGGGGGCGCGACGGTGGAGGCCGCCGCCGAGCTCGCCATCGCCGCACAGATCGCGCTGGTGACGCCGCGTGAGCGGGGCCGGGCGATACTCCGGGCCGACGCGGCGCTCATCGGTCTGCGCGTGCGCCTGCGCCTCGCGCGCACCCTCGGGGCCCTCTCCGAGGGGGCGCTCCTCGACTGCGCCGAGCGGATGCAGCGCATCGGGCGCATGCTCGGCGGCTGGCAGCGCGCCCGCGACTCAAAGCGACTCTCAGGGGACGAACCACCGGCGACAGGCGCGTGATTCGTGGCGGCGCGTTCGACAACCCCGCGCGCAGGGTGCGTGCGGCGAACCGCAACAGGAACAGGCCCGGGAACCGCAGGGGCAACCTCGGCTTCCGCGTCGTGCGCCGCCCCCGACCTCGGCCCGCGGCCAAGAGGCCCCGGGCGGGTTCGTCCCCAGGGGTGGCCGTGCCACCCAACCCCGCCCGCGCGTTCCGGTAGGCCCCGGCCGACAGTCCGCGCGGGCACCTTCTCTCGGCAGGAGCCGGCTCGATGCGCACCGCCCGCGGGCTCCACGCCCGCCTCGCCACCCCCGACGCCCTCGCGGCGGCCATCGAGCGGACGGTCCGCGGCAAGCGCCGCCGGCTCGATGTCGCGGCCTTCCTCATCGATCGCGAGCGGCGCCTGCTTGAGCTGCTCGATCGCCTTCGATTCGGCGACTGGCGCCCGGAGGGCTTCGACCACCTGCGCGTCTTCGATCCGAAGCCGCGGCTGATCGCGCGAGCACCCGTCGGCGACCGCGTCGTCCACACCGCCATCGTCGACGCCCTGGCGCCGGTCTTTGCGCCCTCCCTGATGCCCGAGGACTACGCCTGTCGGGTCGGGCTCGGCAGCCACCGCGCGGTCCTGCGCCTTCAGACGCTGATGGGGCGACACCGTTGGGTCCTCCACCTCGACGTGCGCGCCTACTTCCCGTCCATCGACCCCGCGCTGACGCTGCGCCTCGTCGCCGAGCGGGTCCGCGACGACCGCTTCCTGTACCTCTTGGAGCACGTCCTCGACTCGGCCCGCGGTCTCTATTCCGAGCCCGCCATCCGCGAGTTCCTCGGCCTCCCCCCCGACTGGCCCCCGGCGGGGCGCGGCCTCCCCATCGGCTCCGCCACCAGCCAGTACCTCGCCGCCCACATCTACCTGCTGGCCTTCGACCACTGGGTGAAGCGGACGGCCCGAGTGCCAGGCTACGTCCGCTACTGCGACGACCTGTTCTGCTTCGGCGACCGGCGGGCCGACCTGCGTCGCTGGCGCCGCGAGATCGCGTCCTGGCTCGCCACCGAGCGCGGCCTCCGCTTGAAGCACCCCGAGGCCCGCATCCGCTCCTGCCAAGGCCACCTCGACGCCCTGGGCTACCGAATCACCCGAACGGACCGAGTCGCCCTCCCGCGGACCTTCCGGCGGATGGGACGCCGTGTCGCGGCGGCCTCCCGCGGCAATGGCCGCGTCGCCATCGAGCGCTCCGTCGCCTCCTCGGTGGGGGTCTGCACCTTCTGAGGGGCGAGACGTCGTCTAGGGGGCGTTTCGACGTCGTCTACACGACCCTCGACGTGGGGTAGACCACCCCGGACGTCCCTCGAGGGTCACCTGCACGACGTCGGTGTTACCTTTGCCCTCTCCCTCCATGGTCTAGACCTAGGGGCGGGGGCGGCGCACGACGCGGAAGCCGAGGTTGCCCCTGCGGCTCCCGGGCCTGCTCCTGTTGCGGCCCGCCGCACGCACCCTGCGCGCGGGGTTGCCGAACGCGCCGCCACGAATCACGCGCCTGCCGCCGGTGGGCGGGCCCGTCGGGTCGGTCTGGGGCTTGGTCAGATAGTCCGCGTACCAGTCGTGGCACCACTCCCAGACGTTGCCGTGGACGTCGTAGAGGCCCCAGCGATTCGCTGCCTTCTCCCCCACCGGATGGGTCGTACCGCCCGCGTTCGCGTCGTACCACGCGGCTCGGTCCAGGCTCGCCTCGTTGGCCCCCGTCCACCAAGGCGTCTGCGTCCCCGCGCGACACGCGTACTCCCACTCCGCCTCCGTCGGCAGCCGGTAGCCGTCTGCCCCCGGCACCAGGTCGCCCTCGGCGTAGGCCTCCGTGAGCCCCTCCGACAGCGAGAGCCGGTTGCACCACGCCACCGCCTCCTCCCAGTTCACGCTCACCCGCGGATGCCCTGCTGCACCCTCGGGCTCGGCGCCAAGCACCGACGCGTAGTCCCCCACCGTCACCGGCGTGGCCGCCATCAGAAACGGCGAGACCGTCACCCGATGCTGGCTCTCCCAATCGATGCGTCCAGGCTCGTCGGCGGGGCTACCCATCAGAAACGCCCCGCCGGGGATGGGGACCATCGCCAGCCGGGACCTGGGGAGAGGCCGCCGGCTCACCTCGCCTTGGAGGGCGTCGCGGCGTCGGGCCAGCGTGTCGACCTCTGCGAGGAGGCTGGCGT
>CAYOBQ010000296.1:0-6131 GCA_964402225.1 uncultured Nannocystaceae bacterium
GCGCTGAAAGCTGACAGCCTCTCCAAAGACGACCGCAGATCTGGGATTTGCACCCAAAGACATCTGCCTCGATACGCGGCAAACGCTCCAGCAGCTCCCGCGCACCCGCAAGATCTCCCTGCGCCTGGAGCAAGCTCCCCCGCGCATGGAGAGGGGCCGCGACGGCCGCCTGGTCCGTGCCCTCGATCTGGGCGCGTCAGCGTCGTCGAAAAGGGCGTAGGCCTCTGCGAGCGCATCGGCTCGGCCCGAGGTCCAGCGGTGGCCGTTCTCGACGGCGGCTCGGTACAGGTGGACGCCCGCGATGAAGATCGCCTGCCAGGGCTGGAGACGATTCAGCGCGTCGGGGTCCCCCACCCGCTCGACGAAGTGGTGCCAGAGGTCCACCAGCACCACGAACTCTCGTCCAGTGCGCTGTGCTGCCAGTTGGTAGAGCTCGGTCGACTTCCCGGTGCCGACGGTCCCGCTGAACAGGTAGCGCTTGTCGCCGAAGGGCAAGTTGAGCCTGGGGGCCACCATCCGCGCAGGGTTGTCGTCCCGGTCGACCCGCCACTTTGGGTCCTTGACCGGCTCCTCCGGGTCGAACCGGGCGTAGATCGCGCCCCAATCGGTCACGGTGCCGATCCTAGCATGCTCGCGTCATCCCTTCGATGAAGCCGGCGCCGACGCGAGTCCCGTTCGACCTCCGTTCACAGAGGCGGGAGGGGGCGTGGCGCGGGGACCTCCGGCGGGGTGGCCGAGCATTGGTCGCAGATCTCGTCCTCGACGGCGTTGCCCGCGATCCTGGAAGGGTCCGTGTGGAGGCTGTTCTCTCCGCGTTGAAGGACGCCGATCTCGTTGTCGAGCAACGCCGTCCGGGGCACATCGACGGTCGCGTCGATCACCACGAGGCCCGGCCCCTCGATGTTCGAGATGCGGAGATCCGTCCCCCTGAGGCTCGCCTGCTCGACTCGCACGCCCTCCCCCGGATCGGTGCCGACGCGTTGAGCGGAGCTCACCGCCAGCCCGGCGATCTCCAGCGTGGCGAAGCGCGCCAGGACGCCGATCCCGTTGACGCCATCAATGACCAGATCCGCCGCGCTTACCTCGGCGCCGTCCCCCGCGAAGAGCGCGACGAAGCCCCCCCGCCCGAAGGCCGGACGGCCGCCGGCGACCCGTACCCGACGGGCGTCGATTCGCGAGCCCGAGCCGACGGCCGCGACCGCCGCTCCGATGGGCCCCTCGAAGAGGGCCTCCTCGACCGTGACCGTCGCGCCGTCGAGGGCCGCGAGGTTGCTGGCCCTTCGCGCGTGGATTCGCCGCGCCTCAAGGTGGGAGCCGTCCCCCTGCGCGGCGCCCAGCGGGCCGCCGGCCGCGGTCAACTCAAAGCGCTCTACGGCCAGCCGCCCGCCGCTGAAGACGTCGAGGGCGTCGTAGGCCCAGCGGCTCGTATCCGCCGCCACGTCGCGCAGCTCGATGGCCCCGGCCGGCGTCGCGGCCGCCGCGATCCGCGGCACCTCGAAGAACCCGCCATCCACCGTCGCGACGCCGTCGGGCACGTAGATGCCGGTTCGCTCCGGGGTCTCCCCCGGTGCGAGCACCGACAGCCGCGTGGCGTGGACCTCGCATTGATCCAGGACGCCGATCGCCAACGCCCGCCCGTCCTCCAAGACGATCTCGGCGTCCTCGAGCGTCAACCTCGACGGCGCGCCCCGGACCTCGTCGTTGACGATGATCGAGACGAACGGTGAGGCTCGGTCGGGCTGGAGCCCGGGGATCAAGCGGGCGCCCGCGACCCGGCCGTCGCCCCCGTCCAGGAAGACGTCCGTGAGCGTGGAGGCGTCGATGTGGAGGCCCGTGGCCTCGACCCACCCGCCGCCCCGTATTTCGATGGCGGCCTGGGCGCCGTTGATCGCGATCTGGCTGACCGTCGCGGTGCCCTCGTAGACCTCGAGGCCGACGCCGGTGGTCTGGTGGAGGTGGGCGCGCGAGACGTCCAGGACGCCCCCGGTCCCGACGGAGAGACCAACCGCACGTGCGCCGCGCGCGGGCGCCCGACCGTCGACCGTGATCCTGCGAACGACGCCCTCGCAGCCCGCGAGGCGAAGCTCCGACTCCCCGGTCCGAGCCACGGCGTAGTCGGAGATCTCGAAGGCCCCATTGGCGCACGCGACGCCGTGCAGACCGCCCTCGACGAAGACGCGCTCGCCGACGAAGCGAGCCTCGTCCGTGATGTGGACGGCCTCCGCGGCCCCCACCACGCGTAGATCCTCGGCGAGAATCGACCCGCCCGCTCCCCCGGCGATGGCCCGGCGCCCGGGGCCCCGGACCGTGGTGTGGCGTAGGACCAGCGAGCCCTGAACACGGAAGCTGGAGCCGTGGGCGTCCTCGGCGAGGCAGCGCCCGCACTCGAAGTGGCCCTCTCCCGCGATCTCCACGCCGCCGCCGGGGCCCGACAGGGCGAGCGCGGTGGCGCGGACCTCCGCGCCCGCGGCGACCACCAGCCCGGCGGCTTCGCCGACGACGCGGACGGCCGTGAGCCGCACCTCCGCCCCCGGAGTGACGGTGGGCGGAGCGATCGAGGCGTCGAGCGTGAGGCGACTCAGGACCGCGCCCGCGCCGAGGGTGCCCGCCTCCACCGTCACGGCGTCCGCGCAGCGTCCGGTCACCGTGACGCCGGCGATGGCGGGCGCCTCGTAGCGCCCGGCGGCGAGGACGACCAGCCCGCCCGGCGACCGCTCCAAGGCAAGCGAGAGGGTGCGGAGAGGGCGCTCGGGTGTCCCGTCACCGCCCTCGGCGGCCCCTCCATCGACGTGGATCGCCCCCTCCGGGGCCGCTCGCGGAGCGCAGTCGACGAGCCCCATCCGGTCGCAGCTCCCGTCCCATCCGGGCCGGGTCCCGGCGGGGCAGGCGTCCGCGGCCGGCATGCAGCCGAGGCCCTCGAAGCGAGCCCAGCCCTCGGGGCAGGGCCACGGCTCGATGCACCCGCCGGGGTAGGCGAGGCCACCCTCCGCGCAATCGGGCAGGGGCGGTGGGGCGCACCCCCGCTCTCCGCGGGACCACCCCTCGACGCAAGGCCACTCGCACGCGGGGCATGCGCGTTCGGGATCGGGCTCACAGGTGACGCCGTCGGCGGCGGTGCGCCAACCCGGCCGACAGAGCCAGGGGTCGGTGGCGGCGTCAGGCGCGGTGGCATCGGAGGGGGCGGCGTCGGCGCCCCCGTCGGGGCCGAGATCCGGCCGCGTGTCCGTCGCGGGCGCGGTCTCGCAGGCTACGAGTAGCAGGGGCCACGCCAGCGCGCCGCGCCACCTCGTCACGCCGGCAGCGCCCGCGCCACGCGGAAGCCGAACATCGAGAAGACCTCGTCGGGGAAGTTCGCGCGGCGCGCCGCCGCTCGACACCAGCTCTGGGGCGACGCGAAGCCCCCTCCGCGCTGGCTGACCTGCCCGTCCCCGCCATCGCGGACCGAGCTCGTCCACTCGATCACGAGCCCCGCCATGTCGTGCACCCCGAAGGGTGATCGATCGAACTCGTAGGTCCCGACGGGCACCGGCATCGGACGCCCCTCGCTGCTGTCGACCATGTGACAGAGCGTGGGGTCGAAGCCGTTGCCCCAGGGATAGATCCGGTGGTCGGCGCCCCGGGCCGCGACCTCCCACTCGGTCTCCGTCGGGAGCCGGAAGTCGACCCCTTCGGTGCGCGTCCGCCACTCGCAGTACGCCACCGCGTCGGCGTAGTTGACGAAGAGCGCCGGCCACTCTGGGCTCCACGCGTCCCCATCGCTGTCCTCCTCGGGCGTCGCGTAGGTGCGCTTCTCCTCGTCGTATTGGAGGTAGAGGACGGTGCCGTCGTTGGAGCGCGGGGCGTGTCCGCGCGCGCGGGCTGGATCGACCTCCGCTACGGCGTCGAGGAGCTCGATGTACTCCCGCAAGGTGACGGGGTAGGTGCCGATCAGGAAGGGCTCGAGGGACACGACCCGCTCGCGCAGACCCTCCGGCGCGTCGGGGTCGCCGCCGATGGCGTAGTGGCCTCCACTGACGAAGGTGAACGCGTCGTCTCCGGGGAAGCCGCGGGGCGGCACGATGGTCCGGCGGACCGGGCCACCGCCGACCTCGATCGGGACGCGCACCGCCAGATGCCCCGGGGCCGAGACGTGGGCGATGTAGCTCCCGATGGGGAGCTCACCTTGCCCCGCGAACGCGATGGTCTCGGTGATCAACAGCGGCCCGAGGGGCACCACGCGATCGAGGGTGACCTCCGCCCCGGGGACCGGGACCTCGATCGTAAGCGCGCCCTCCTTCGCGAGCCGGTCGGCGTAGGCGCCGTCGTCGTGTTGCTCCACCAAGGTGCGAAAGAAGGTCGCGCTGGCGTCGTCCCGGGAGCGCTCCGCCGCCAGCGCCCGGCTCCAGTACAGGTCGGCCAACAGCCGGCGGGCCGCTGGGCTCTCGAGCTCCTCGAGGGACTGGTTGGCGAGCTGGAGCGCCCGCGTGTGCTGCGCCTCGGCCTCCAGCGTGCGCTCGGCGAGGCGCTGCTCGCGGACCCAGAGCGTCCGCCGGGTGGCGCGGGGCGTGGAGAGGGTGAAGCCCCCGCGCGTCTGCTCCACGCCGCGGATCCGGGAGTCGATGTCGTCGCTGGCCTTGACGTAGAGATCCCGCAACTCCGTGGCCCGCTCCAACAGGTCGCGCGCGCGCTCCTCCCGCCGCGCCTGCTCCTCGACCCCGTGCAGGAACGCGTCGACGCGCTCGGCCAACTCCAGGGCGGTCGGCCGCTGCTCGGGGCGCCGCCTCAGCACCTCGACGACCAGCGCCTCGAGGGGCGCCGGGACGTCCCGCCCCGGCGGGGCCACCCCGCTCGCGAGCGGCGGCTCGTTGGACACGATCTGGAACATCAAGTTGATGTGCGTCTGCGCCTGGAAGGGTCGGCGGAGCGTGAGCAGCTCGAAGAGGATCACGCCCAGGCTCCACACATCCGACGCCGGCGTCAGCCCCTCGTTGTCGCCCCGAATCTGCTCCGGGGACATGTAGGGCAGCGTCCCCATCACCACGCCGTGGCTGGTCTCCTCCCCGTCGCGGGCCGCCGAGACGCCCGGCGTCTCTTGCCCGACCAGCTTCGCGAGGCCCCAATCGGCGACATACACCTCGCCGTAGCCGCCCAGCATCAGGTTCGCTGGCTTCAGATCCCGGTGCAGGACCCGGTGGTCGTGGGCGAAGGCCACCGCGCGGCAGACCTGGGCGAAGATCCCCAGCAGGCGGAGGAGCGGGAAGGCGGCGACGTCCTTGGCGTCCTCCACCTTCAGGCCCCCGAGGAGGCTCTCGAGCGTACGCCCCGAGATGCGCCGCATGGCGTAGAAGGTACGACCGTCGGGGAGCGTGCCGAAGTCGTGGACGGGGATCACGCCCGGGTGTCCGAGGCGCGCCGTGGTCTGGGACTCGTAGAGGAAACGGCTGCGCGCCTCCTCGGAGGTCGCGGCCTCCGGCTTGAGGAACTTGACCGCCACATCGCGATCGAGCACCTCGTCGTGGGCCAGCCACACCTCGCCGATTCCGCCCGCTCCGATGAGCTCCCGAAGCGCGTAGCGCTCGGGTCCGGCCGGCTCCTCCGGTGGCGGCGTTGGCAAGAGGCCGCCGTCGGCGGTGGTGTCCGGCAACAGCGTCCGCGCCATGTCATCGACGAAGGTGGACCCGAACTGGTGCTCGCCGAGCGCGAGTCGCACCGCGTCGATCCGGGCCAAGGTCTCATCGGAGCCGCCGCTCCCCAGCAGGTCGCGCAGCGCCGCGGCGTCCAGACGTCCGCTCGCCAGATACCCCGCGGTCGCTCGTTTGACTTCGTCCGGCGACATGCGCCCCTCCTGATGTCGGGGAGTATACGCCCTCGACCGAGAGGTCGACACGGAGCATGATGGGCCCGAAGTGATCGCGCCGTCTCAGAGGGCTTGCCTAGGACGCTGCGGCAGACCAAGCGACCAAGTGATGTGCGTGCCCGCCGGCCGAGTTCAAGGCGCGAAGCCGTGGCGATATCCGAAGATATCGGTAGGCTTCGCAACACCGAAATCGGTTGGCGGGCGCGTGCAGCGCGCCGCGTCGCGACTCTGCCGCACCGTCCTAGGACGCTGCGGCAGACCAAGCGACCAAGTGATGTGCGTGCCCGCCGGCCGA
>CAYOBQ010000297.1:0-6128 GCA_964402225.1 uncultured Nannocystaceae bacterium
TAGGACGGTGCGGCAGAGTCGCGACGCGGCGCGCTGCACGCGCCCGCCAACCGATCTCGGCGTTGCGAAGCCTACCGATATCTCCAGGATGAACGAGGTCCGCTACGTCAACAAACGGATGCTGCTGGTGATCAACCGCATCTGCGTCCGCCTCTCGGGGGGCACAGCGGCGCGCAACAACGTGCGCCCGGGCGCCAGCCTGGGCTTCGTGGACCACGTCTTCCACAACGAGATGTTCGGCCAGCCGATCTACCCCGACCTCTTCCACCAAGCCGCCGCTTATCTGTTCTTCGTGGTGAAGAACCACGTCTTCCTCGACGGCAACAAGCGCACCGGCCTCGCCGCCGCGATCACCTTCCTCCAGTGGAACGAGGTGGCGTTTGCGCCCATCGACGAGGACGCCGTCTTCGACTTCGTCATGGAGGTCGCCGGCGGGCCCAGCGAGCCGGAGGAGGTCATCCCGAGGGTCGCCTCCTGGCTGGAGTCCCTCAGCCTCTACTGAGCCTCAGAGCCGAAAGACCAACGCCTCGAGGATGCGGCGCATCGACTCGGTGGCCTGCGCGTGGTTGTGGAAGCTGGTGTAGGCGACGCGACCGCCGTTCGGGTCGGGCTGGAACTGCACCATCATCGGCTCACCTTCGTGGTGCACCAGCACGTCGACGTCCGCCGACACGCTGGCGATACGAACCCAGCCGCCGAGGTTGAACACGAGCTCGACGGTGTCGTCTCCCAACGCGTCGCGCAGGAAGTCCGCGGCGACGGTGGCGTCGGGGTAGCGGCCTCGGGGCTCGCCACCGCCCACCTGAGCGCCACCGGCGCAGGCGCGGAGGGTGGTCGTGGGGGCGCCACACGCGTTGAAACCGAGATCCTCGGCGACGCACTCGGGCGGGCATTCGCCGCAGACGCAGCATAGCGGCTCGGCGCCCGGCGACGGGGTCATCATCGAGAACTGCACGCGACCCGGCCAGGCGCGCTCGACAAAGTCGGCCGCGAGATCCGACGCATAGAGCGACCCGCCCCGGGAGACGAACCACCGCAGGTTCTCGACGAGAAGGTCGATCTCCTCGTTGGTGGCCCGGAGGTTGATCCCGCTGCCGCAGTTGACGAAGAGCACCTCGAGCTCCGCCAGGGCCTCGCGATCGAGGAGCAACCGCCGCGCCGGCAGGTCGTCGTGCCCATCCCCGCACAACAGCGAGTAGGACAGCTCCAGCCCGTCGAGGACCTCTTGGATTCGGTCGTAGTCGCCCCCGAGGACCGCGAGCCGGGTCGCGTCGGCGGCGAAGCAGAGCTTCTCGTTGCCGCTCACCGACACGGTCACGCCAGCGATGACCTCGACGGAGGCGCGGAGGATGAACTGGCCCGCGTTGACGATGATGTCCGTCAGCCCCGGGGCCAGGCCCTCGAGTTGGAATCGCCCGCCGGGGCCGCTCTCGCTGACCACCGAGATCTCCCGCCCATCGCAGTCCTGGGTCGTCGCGACGACGCGGGCGCCGACGATCGGGGCTTCGTTTGGCGCGCAGACCGTGCCCCGCACGCGACCCGTGCGGCACACGTGGCCCGCGTCGTCGAAGCGCGCGACGTCAGGGAGCGGTGGACGCGCGTCGTCGCGCACGACCACCCCGTCGAGCAGCGGGAGCGCGTCGGCGAAGGGCGCCACGCCACGGCCGGAGTCGGACGTCTGCGGTGTCACCGGCTCGGCCTCGCACCCGAGCGTCAACAGCAGCAGCACGACCGCTCGCATCACGCCTCCGGTGGCGACCCCTCGGCGAAGTGCGCTCGCTCCACCGCCTCGTAGTAATCGATGATCTGGCGTACGTACTTCCGCTTCTGCCGATACGCCACCGGCATGAAGGAGCGCTTGAACCCGTAGACGATGATCGACTTGAGGTCGTGGCGATCGATATCGAGGTGCCGGACGGCCTGCATCAGCTCGTTGGTCACCGTGGTGTTGCTGACGGTGCGGTTGTCCGTGCAGATGGTCGTCGAGAGCCGCGCCGCCCTCAGCGCGAGGAAGCTGTGCTCGCTCAGATCGGTCATCTGAGGGTTGGTCTGCAGGTTGCTCGTCAAGCACACCTCGAGGGTGATCCGCCGGTCGGCGATGTACTGCCCGAGCTGGTTGACGTAGCTCTGCTTGTCCTCGATGCCCGGGTCGCTTATCGAGCCCGGGTCGAGCAGGTAGGTCCCATGGCCGATCCGATCCGCGTAGAGTTCGGTGATCGCCTGGAAGATGCTCTCCGGGCCGTAGGCCTCGCCTGCATGGACGGTCTTCTTCAGGAAGTTGCGGTGGCAATGGGCGAAGGCCGCGCGGTGACTCTGTGCGGGGTAGCCCGCCTCCTCGCCGGCGAGGTCGAAGCCGACCACCGGGAGATCGTACTCGTCCCGCGCGATCACCGCCGCGCGGGCGAGCTCCGTGCTCGCGAGAGCGTAGATGTCGCGGTGCGGGGTGTAGCGATGGGCCGACAAGACGCTGCGGTAGTACTCGCTGAAGTTCTCGCGGAACATCCGCATGGCGCACACGATGATGCCGTACTCGAAGCGGGGCTCGGCGCCGCTCTTGATCTGCTTGCGCCGGTTGAACTCGTCCTTCGCGCGCTTCAACCCACGGTTGACGGCCTTGATGACCATCACCGCGTTCATGTGCTGGTGGACGTGGAGCTGCGGTGCGAAGCGCACCTCCAGGTAGCGAACGCCCTCCGCCTGGTTGTCGAGGGCGAGCTCGTAGGCGCAGCGCTCGAGGGCGAGCTCGCTCTGCAGGGCCGCGCAGGTGTAGGCGAAGCCCGTCAGATACTCGCCGAGGTCGGCATAGCGATCCTTGAAGACGGTCTCGCGCAGGCCGCCCTCCGTGTAGCTGGGCAGCTTGATGCCGTACTCGCGGGCGAGATCGATCAGCGTGGAGATCCGGATCGATCCGTCCAGGTGGACGTGCAGGTCGGTTTTGGGGAGTTTGGCGACGTACGCCTCGGTGATCTCGGCCAACAATCGCTCCTTTGGGCGGGTTGGCAACCCACTATAGTCGCCGAGCGCCCAGGCCACGAATGGAGAAACGATGAGCTTCGAGCTGAACCCCCCCGAGACCGTCCTGTTGGTCATCGACTTCCAGGAGCGGCTGTGCGCCGCGATGCCCGGCAAGGTCGTCGAACGCCACGCGACGAACGTCACCCACCTCGCCACGCTCGCGGCCCGGATGGACCTCCCGGTGGTGGCGACCGAGCAATACCCGCGCGGCCTCGGCCCCACGATCGAGGTGGTCCGCGGAGCGCTACCCGAGGGCGCAGCCCCGCTGCCCAAGACGATGTTCAGCGCGCTTCGGGATCCGGCCATCGCCGCGGCGCTGCGTGCGACGGGGAGGAAGTCCGTGGTGGTGGTCGGGATGGAGACCCACGTCTGCGTCTACCAGTCGGCGCGCGATCTGGTGAGCGCCGGCTACCGCGTGCAGGTGCCCACGGACGCGGTCGTCAGCCGCACGAAGGCGAATTGGCGGACGGGTCTCGAATTACTGCGCGGCTCCGGCGCGGTTCTCACCAGCACCGAGGCGATCCTCTTCGACTTGCTCAAGGAAGGTCGCGGCGACGTGTTCAAGGAGGTCAGCCGCCGAATTCGCTGAAGCCGGATCTACGGATCCTTCCGCGGGAGAACCGCGAGGGTGAGGCGGCACGCGCCAGCGGCGAGCGCCAGTCCGGCGAGGGCGGTGAGGCCGAGAGCCATCACGATCGGCAGCATCGAGACACCCTTGTAGTCTTGCACCCCGTGGGCCGGGGCCAGAATGCGGCGGACCCTACCTGCGCCCTCCGGGGGTGTCAATGAGGGGCCGTTGCCAATCGCCTCGGTTTCCGCTTTCCTCTGCGTCAACAAAGAGGTGCCTATGTTCCAGGGAGTCCACACCGCGCTCGTCACACCGTTTCGCGACGGTCGCCCCGACCTCGTCGCCCTCGAGCGGCTCGTCGAGCGACAGATCGCCGCTGGAGTCGACGGCCTCGTCCCCTGCGGGACGACCGGCGAGTCGGCCACCGTGACCGACACCGAGCGCCTCGAGATCATCTCCGCCTGCGTCCGCTTCGCGGGCAAGCGCGCCAAGGTCATCGGCGGCGTCGGCACCAATGACACGGCCCAATCGGTGGCCAACGCCCGCGCCGCGATGCAAGCCGGCGCCGACGGCGGTCTCGTCATCACGCCCTACTACAACAAGCCGACCCAGGAGGGGCTCTACGCCCACACCCGGCACATCGCCGAGCAGGTCCCCGACCTCCCGCTGGTCGTCTACAACGTCCCCGGGCGCACGGGCGTCTCCTTCACGGTCGACACCCTCGCCCGACTCGCCGAGCTCCCGAGCGTGGTGGCCGTCAAAGAGGCCACCGCCAACATGGCCTTCGACGCCGAGATCGTGGCGCGCTGCGGCGACGGGCTGATGGTCCTGTCGGGGGACGACGCTTCCGCCCTCCCGTTGTGGTCGGTCGGCGGACGTGGGGTGGTCTCGGTGGCGAGCAACCTCGTGCCGGAGCGCTTCGTGGCGTTGTGGCGCGCCTTCGATGGTGGCGATATCGCGGAGGCTCGGCGCCTGCACCTGCGTCTGCTGCCGCTTTTCGCTGGCCTGTTCATGGAGACCAACCCGGTCCCCGTGAAGACCGCCGTGGCCTGGGCGACGGGCGCCCTCGATCCCACCTGCCGCTTGCCGTTGACGCCGCTGCTGCCCGAGAGCACAGCGAAGCTCTGTGCGCTGTGCCACCGGCTCGAGATCCCGCTGCCCTACGGGCCCGCGTGACCCTACGGCTCGGCCTCTTCGGCGCCGACGGGCGGATGGGCCGTCGCGTGGCGGCCTGCGTCGGCGCGCATCCTGACATCGAGCTGGCCCGCAGCGTCGGCCGCGCCTGCGACCTCGACTTCTCGGGCTGCGACGTGGTCATCGACGTGGCGCTGGCGAGCGCGACCTCCGACCTGTTGGACCGGCTCGCCGGCGCGGCCCTCGTCACCGCGGTCACCGGCCGTTGCGCCGCCCAGGAGGCCGCGATCGACGACTACGCGCGCGCCCACGCCGTCTTTGGCGCCGCCAACTTCAGCTTCGGCGTCGCCGTCCTGACGCGCCTGGTCGCAGACGCCGCCCGCGCCTTCGGAGGCGACGTCGAGGTCTTCGAGCTGCACCACCGGGGCAAGGCCGACGCGCCCTCCGGCACCGCCCTCGAGCTCGCGCGCGCCGCCGCCGTCGCCCAACAGCTCGAGTGGCCCGGCGCCCGCGGGCCGGTCCGCGACGGACACACCGGCCCCCGCGGTGATGGCGAGATCGGTCTCGCGGCGCTCCGCGGCGGCGCCGTGCCCGGGGAGCACACGGTCTTCGTCTTCGGCGACGCGGAGCGCGTCGAGCTCACCCACCGCGCCGCCGATCGGGCGGTCTTTGCCCACGGCGCCATCCGCGCCGCCCGTTGGGTCCTCGGACGCCCGCCCGGGCGCTACTCGATGCCCGATCTCCTCGATAGCCCAGCGTAATCCGCCCAGGACACTGCGGCAGACCAAGCGACCAAGCGATGTGCGTGCCCGCCGGCCGAGTTCAAGGCGCGAAGCCGTAGCGATATCCGAAGATATCGGTAGGCTTCGCAACGCCGAAATCGGTTGGCGGGCGCGTGCAGCGCGCCGCGTCGCGACTCTGCCGCAGTGTCCTGGGTTTGAACGGGTTCGACGGCCTCGCTAGGCTGGGATCCGGCTCGGAAGGGAAGCGGGTCCGTTGAAGGAACAGATAGCACCTAGGGTGGACCAGTTCTCGACGGCGCTGATCAGCAGCGGCGCGCAGGGTTTTCACCCCCTCTTCGAGACGCCCTCGATTCGTCGCGCCTTTGCGAACATCGAGCACGGTCTCATCAGCGAGGAAGGGCTGCTCCTCGCCCACAAGGCGCTGCGCGTGCTCCTCGCCCAGCAGAGCGTGTCGCAGATGAAGACGTACCTGGGGAGCCTGCCGGAGCCGGTGGTCGACCTCTTGGTCTTTCTGTACTTCCGAATCCTCGATCAGTTCATCGAGGAGTCCGAGCCCACGATTCACTGAAGAAGCGTCTACGGGCTCAGCGAAGATCCGCACGTCGGGCGCCTCCTGCTAGGACGGTGCGGCAGAGTCGCGACGCGGCGCGCTGCACGCGCCCGCCAAC
>CAYOBQ010000298.1:0-6090 GCA_964402225.1 uncultured Nannocystaceae bacterium
CTGAGTGCTGAAAGCCCTCCACACTCCCTCCGTCAGAATCGGGATATGCACCCGATTGATTGCCGCCCTCGGAGGAACGTGACAACGTCCCGCGACGTGGACTTCCACGTCGCCCGGCAGCCCATCCTGGACCGCAGCCTTCGGCTGTACGCCTACGAACTGCTCTTTCGCCCCAGCGCGACGGCGCGATCGGCGGGGACGCTCGATCCGAACCTGATGGCGTCGCGGGTGATCCTGGGCGCGCTGGGTGACATCGGGCTGGAGGGGCTCGTCGGCGAGCACCGCGCCTTCGTGAACATGACGCGGGACCTGTTGCTCAGCGCGGCCCACGAGGTCTTGCCGCCCGGGGCGACGGTCTTGGAACTGTTGGAGGACGTCCCCGCCGACGACGAGGTGCTCGAGGCGGTGGAGGCCCTGAGTCGCCGCGGCTACCGGATCGCCCTCGACGACTTCGTCTATCACCCCTCGTTGGAGCCGCTCCTCGAGCTGGCCGACATCGTGAAGCTCGACGTGCTGGAGATGTCCTTCGACGAGATCGAGCGCGCGGTCGACAAGCTGCGCCCGTTCGACGTGCAGCTCCTCGCGGAGCGGGTCGAGACCCACGAGATGTACCAGCGCTGTCGAGGGATGGGCTTCGACTACTTCCAGGGCTACTTCTTCGCGCGGCCCCAGATCGTGGCGGGTCGCACCCTCCCCCACGGACAGGTCACGGCCCTGGAGCTGTTGCGGCTGCTCAACGATCCGGGGACGGACTTCGACGAACTCGAGGCGGTGGTCAGCCGGGACATGTCACTGAGCTATCGGTTGCTCCGACACCTCAACTCGCCGGCCCTCGGGCTGCGGCGCAAGGTCACCTCGAGCCGCGAGGCGCTGGTGCTGCTCGGCGAGCGCAACGTGCGCAAGTGGGCCAGCCTGGTGGTGTTCTCGAGCGTCGGGGGCGACAAGCCTTCGGAGCTGCTCAAGAGCGCCCAGGTCCGCGCCCGGATGTGCGAGCAGCTCGCGGTGGCCGCGGGGGAGCCGGTGGCGCCGGCCACGGCCTTCACGGCGGGCCTGTTCTCACTGCTCGACGCGCTGCTGGACCGACCCATGGAGGTGGCGCTCGCGCCCCTGGGCCTCACCGGTGATCTCCGGGAGGCCCTGGTGGATGGTTCGGGACCCCTGGGGGACGTGTTGGCCGTCGCCCTCGCGTGGGAGCGGGGCGATTGGGACGCGGTGACGGCACGCCGGGAACGGGTCGCCGTCGCCGACGAGGTGCTGAGGCGCTGCGCATTCGACGCCTTCCAATGGGTCGAGGCCTTGTCAGACTCCTGATCCCCTGCTAGTCGGTGCCACGCTTTCCCCAACTCGGTGGGCGCCCCGCTGCGCCCCAGGAGAACTCGATGCGCACCGCACTCAACCTCGCCCTCTGCGCCCTCTTCGTCGCGGGCTGCGGCGACAAGCCCAAGGACGGCGCCCCCGCCGCGAAGGGCACCACCGCCAAGGCGGGGACACCGGCGAAGAAGGCCGTGGCCGACTCCAAGCTGCTCACCCTCGTGCCCGCGGAGACGCCCTACATCTTCGCGAGCCTCGAGCCGATGCCGAAGGCCTTCGCCGACAAGGTGATGGCGGGCTTCGAGCCGCTGCTGAAGCAGGCGGAGAGTGGGCTCGCCGAGGAGCTCGAGCGGTTGAAGGGCAAGACGGACGAGCAGTCCCTGGTCCAGGCGGCCATCCTCGGTGAGCTGAAGGGCAAGCTGAACCTGAAGGGCTTCGAGTCGATGGGGCTCAGCCCGCAGATGACCTTTGCGGTCTACGGCGTGGGGGTCCTCCCCGTCTTCCGGATCGGGCTGAAGGACGCCAAGGCGCTGCGGGCCGCCATCGGCCGGGTCGAGGCCAAGGCCGGGAAGGAGCTGCCGGTGAAGAAGCTCGGCAACCAGGAATACTGGGGCCTCGACAAGGATGGCGTCACCGCCGCGATGGCCATCATCGGCGACGAGCTCGTGATCACCGCCGGGCCCACGCCGGCGGCGCAGAAGGTGATGCCCGTCGCCTTCGGCCAGCAGAAGCCCGCAAAGACCCTCGCCGCCGCCGGCACCCTCACCGGCATCGCCAAGGCCAACGGATTCAAGGCCTACGGCCTCGGCTTCATCGACCTGCGGGCCATCGCGGCGACCGTGATCGGCAAGGGCGCCGGCCTCAACGGCGAGATCTGGACGGCGATGGGCGCCCCCGGGCCCAAGGGCCTGCCGCCCACGTGCGAGACCGAGATCATGGGGCTCGTCGGCGCCGCGCCGCGGCTGGTCGTGGGCCTGGACGAGCTCAGCGCGAAGATGTCCTCGGCTCGCTACCTCCTCGAGCTGAAGCCCGAGCTCGCCAAGGGCCTCTCGGGGCTGGCGGCACCGGTCCCCGGCCTCGGAAACGGCGACGGCAAGGCGCTGCTCTCCTTCGGCATCGGCATCGACATCCCCAAGACCCTCGACTTCGCCAAGAAGAAGGTCGCCGAGATGCAGGCCAAGCCCTACGCGTGCCCGCTGCTGGGCGACCTCAACCAGGCCGTTCAAGGCATGGCGATGGGCTTGCAGCAGCCGCTGCCGCCGTTCATCAATGGCATCCGCGGCCTCAACGTCATCGTGAAGGACGCCAAGATGGCCGGTGGCAAGCCCACCTCGGTGAAGGGCACCGTGGTCCTCGCCGCCAACGACCCCGCCTCGCTGATCGCCACCGCCAAGCAGATGGGCGGCCCGGCGTTCGCGAACCTCAACCTCACGGACGGCGGCAAGCCGGTGCCGCTGCCGATGCCGCTTCCGCCGGAGGTCCAGAGCATGGTCGGCGCCGTCCACCTCGCGATGAAGGGCAACGGCATCGGGGCCTCCATCGGCAAGGGGGAGGAGCAGCACCTCGGCGCGGCGCTCGCCGCCAAGCCCGGCTCCCCCACGCCGCTGCTCTCCGCCGCCTACGACGTCAAGCGCCTCACGGCGCTGGGCCAGGACCAGATGAGCCCCGACGAGAAGGCGATCGTCGAGGCCTTGGGCGGCCTCTGGGGCACCTCCCAGAGCACGCTGCGCTTCACCGCCAAGGGTGTCGAGATCCAGCAGAAGACCTGGTTCAACTGAACCCCTTCGACGAGCCCCGGCTGAGCGCCCTCGTCGACGCGCTCAGCGCGGAGCTCCCCCGCTTCGGCATCCGCTACAAGGACGAATCCGCGGTGCAGCGCGCCATCGCGCGGCTCATCCGCCCCTTCAACGGCGGCTATCTCACCCACTACACGACGGTCTGGTTCGGCCGCGTCTGCTTCCCGAGCCGCGCCTGGTGCTGCGAGCAGGGCCCGGACGCCCTCTATGTGACGCTGCGCCATGAGGCCGTACACCTCCGCGACGCGCGGCGCCTCCCCGTGCTCTTCGAGCTCAGCTACCTCTTCGCGCTCCCCGCCGTCTTCACCGCGCGGGCGTGGTGGGAGTGGCGCGGCTACGCCGAGACCCTGCGCGCCGTCCACGAGCTCCGCGGCACGATCCCCGACACGCTCCTCGACCACGTTGCCCTTCAGTTCACCGGCCCGGCCTACCTCTATATGTGCCCCTTTCCGGGGTTCGTCCGCCGCCGGCTCACCCGACTACGCGACGAGATCGAGGCCGAGACAGCCTGAAGCGGCTCTGGCGGCCGAACGGACCGGCTACCAGACGCGCTGGACCGCATAGGCGTCGAACGCTACGTCCCTGCTCACAAGCGTGAGGCCCTCCTCGATGGCCTGAGCTACCAGGAGGCGGCCGAACGGATCCCGGTGGTGAAGCGAGAGGTGTCGCACCCGAAGCACGTGCCTCTCGTCGATGGGGAGGGCGCGGATGCCGTTGAGCGTGCGAGCCTCCAGCAGGATCTGCCGGAGTGGCTGGGGCAAGCGCAGTTTGCCGATGGACAACTTGATCGCCATCTCCCAGCTACTAACGAGGCTCAACAGCAGATCGCTGTCCAGGTCGGCGCAGATGACGCGAGCTTTGGGGCCGAGCCGTTTCGGAGCATGTCGCATCCATAGAAACGTATGTGTGTCCAAGAGGTATCCCACCCCCTGCTCACATGTACTCGGCGAAGTCGTCGAGCGGGGCGTCGAAGTCGTCGGCCATCCACATCCCGTCAGCTCCGCCCCATCCGAGGGAACGACTGACCTGCGCCTTCTTCAGCGGCACCAGCCTCGCCACGGGGTGATTGCGCTTGGAGATGATTACCTCTTCTCCCTCCAGGACGGCCTGGATCAGGCGCGACAACTGGGTCTTGGCTTCATGGATGTTCACCTCGATCATGCTTGCAACTTAGTCCGGTAACATGACCAGGTCAAATCGCGGTCGCTCCCGCATCGCCCGGAATCGACAGACCGGGTGGTCCAGGATTCAGTCCAGGATTCAAATCGATCATCGGCTTGCAAGGGTCTGCCTTACGGTGTACTACTTACCTAGTACACCATGACGCAACCCATCTTCCTCCGCGTCGACCCCGACTCTGCCACGCCGATCTATGCCCAGATCGTGCAAGGCGTCGTGCGGGCAGCGGCGGCGGGGCGGTTGCAGGTCGGTGACCGGCTGAGCTCGGTGCGGGCGTTGGCGGTGGAGCTGGGGGTCAACCTCAACACCGTCGCCCGGGCCTATCGGCAGCTCGCGGCGATGGGGGTGGTGGAGTCGAGGCGGGGTCGCGGCGTCTTCGTCGCCACCGGCGCCCTGGCGGACACCGCGCGGCTGACGCTGCTCGACGAGAGCCTGCGCCGCGTCGTCCGCGAGGCGAGGGAGTTGGATCTGGACCCGGAGGCCGTCGTCGCGCGCCTCCAAACACTCTGGAGGGAATCATGAGCAGCGTCGTCTCCACCAAGGGGCTGCGTCGCAGCTTCGGCAAGACCGTGGCGCTCGAGAGCCTCGATCTGGAGCTCGAGCCCGGCCGAGTCATCGGGCTCGTGGGTGACAACGGCGCGGGAAAGAGCACCACGCTCCGCCTGCTCCTCGGCCTGCTGAAGCCCGACGCCGGCAAGGTCGAGGTCTGCGGCCTGGATCCCCAGCGTCAGGGGGTCTCCGTGCGCACCCTGGTCGGCTACATCCCGGAGGATCGCCGCCTCTACCCGACGCTGCGCCTGGAGCGTCTCCTGGCCTACGCCGCGGGCCTCAACCCCCGGTGGGACGCGGAGCGATGCGCCGAGCTGATGGCGCGGTTGGAGCTCGACCCCAAGGCGCGCGTTCGCAGCCTCTCGCGGGGTGCCCTGGCGCGGCTGCACTTCGTGCTGACCCTGAGCGCCCGACCCCGGCTCCTCTTGCTCGACGAGGCGACGGGGGGCATCGACGCCCTCACTCGGCGCCACCTGCTCGGCCACCTGGTCGAGTTGGTGGAGACGGAGGAGACCACCGTGATCTTCGCCAGCCACGTGCTCGAAGACGTCGCCCGGGTCGCCGAGGAGGTCGTGATGCTCCGCCGCGGCGCCCTCGCGGTCCACGCCCCCCTCGACGAGCTCATGCAGCGCTACGCCCACGTCGTCGTGAGCTTCCCCGGCGTCGCCCCCGATCCGCCAGCGGCCGCCGATCTGAACGCCCTGAGCGTGGAGCGACGGCGCCACGAGTGGTCCGTCCTCACGCAGGACCCAGAGGGTCTCGGCGAGATCGGCGACCACCGACGCGTGCAGGCCGTGAGCTTCGAGGACCTCTTCATCGGCTTCATGGGGGCCGCATGAGAGCCATCTTGATCCACGAGCTGAGGGCCGGCTGGCGAGCCCCCGTCCTGCTCGCCGCGGCCTTCGGCCTCCTCGCCACGCGGCTGGCCTACGCGCCGCTCTATTTCGGACAGACGTGGCGTCTCTCGGCCATCGTGCTGGGCCTCGCGGCGGTCCTCGGATTGACCCTGGGCGTCGCGAGGGTCCGCGCCGAGGACGTCGCCCCCGGGTTCCTCGCGAGCCGGCCCGTGAGCCCGCGGATCGTCCTCGGCGCAAAGGTCACGAGCGCGCTGGTCGACCTCCTCATCGCCGCCCCCGGGCTGCTCGCGCTGGCGTACGTCATCCACCCCTCGACAGACCCCCACGACCTGATGAGCTTCGCCGCGACGGCGCTCATCCTCGCGTGGGCGATGAGCGTGCTCGGGGCGATCGTCGTA
>CAYOBQ010000299.1:0-6069 GCA_964402225.1 uncultured Nannocystaceae bacterium
GTGCTGAAAGCCCTCCACACTCCCTCCGTCAGAATCGGGATATGCACCCACATCAATGGCGGCGACTACCGGCTCCTCCTCACGCTCTGAACGGGCCGGACCAGCCAGCGCCGGCCCTCCCTCGCCAGCGTCCACGCGAAAGGCCCGTACTCCCCGGGGTGGGTGACCAGAAACGCCCCGCGCGGGCGCTTGGACGACGCGCCGTGCGCCTCGTAGGCCGCGTCGACCCGAACGACGTCCTCGGTCGCGCGCGCGGCGCGGTAGAGCTGGGGGCTGAAGCGGGCCTCGACCCCCCGCCCGAGGGCGCGCGGGCCGCCGGGCAGACCTCGCAGCGCCAGCTCGCCGAGCTGCACCGGATCGGCGCCTGGCCCCTGCCAGATCGGCGCCTTCGGGTGGGCCGTGGCAAGGGCCCGTGCGGCGGCGCCGGGCCGGCCCCGCGCAGGGCGCTCTCGCAGCCGGAGGTCGTGGACCTCCAGGCCTGAGGGCCCGTGTCGCAGGAGGAGCGAGCGCCTGGGGCCCCACCGGCTCAAGGTCGCCCAGGAGGCCCTCGACAGCTCGTCTCTGCGCTCGCCGTGCCGGGCGAAGGGCGTGAGCTGGTGGACCGCGCGCTCACAGACCACGATCGCCGTGCCCGCGTCGCCGTCATCGGTGATGGGCCGGCGCAGGGCGTCCGCTGCCAGCACGCGCTCGCAACCGGCGAGGCGGCGGGTGGGGCGGAGCTGGTCGGGTCTTCGGGTGGCATGGAGCCAGCGGGCCTCGACCCCGCCGGCGGGGAGATACGACAACAACAAGACCGAGCCGCCGACCTGCACGACGGCCGCCGCCGGGCCCACCGCCGGGGTGGTGATCACCGGCCACGTCCGCGGGAGTGAGTAGAAGAACCACTGGTCGCTGGCGCGAACCGCCAGCTTCAGCGCGTTGAGCCCCGGGACATCGGAGGCGAGGACCTGCCGAATCGAGCCCCGAGCGACCAGGCTCGCCACGGGGTTCCACCACCGGCGACGAACGCGGGGGCGCCAACGTTTGGCGAGGCGACCGAACCGCTCCCGCAGGACGCCGCAATGACCGGCGGCTATGGTGGGCCCGTCGAGCGTCACCCAGCCCATCGCGACCGCCCACAGGAGGGCCAACTTGGCCTTCCCGACGATCTCCGTACCGCCCTTGGGCGTGGGCCACAGCGAGAGGCGGTCGCGGCCCACGAGACGGGCCGCCGCCAGCATCTTGTCGGACCACGGCACCTCCCCGAGCCAGCGACCCTGGACCTCGCGCAGCGTGGCGATGCCCGCCATCCGGTACCGTCGGGCGTCGCCGGGGCCGTGGAGGAGAACGACGAGCTCCGTCCCCCGATCCGTCCGCCACAGCCGCGCGGGATCGGTGATGTCCCCCGGGCGCAGGGGGCGGAGGGGGCGCGGCTCGAGATCGATGCCGCAGCGGTCGAGGTGCCAGTCGGCCAGCTCCACGGCCTGCGTGACACGGGCGGGGGTGAAGCGGGTGAAGTCCTCGGCGTAGGGGGAGACGGGGACGACGATGCGTTCGCCCGGCGCGGCGGCGTCGGCCGCGTAGACCGGGAGGACGAGCGTCAGCAGGAGCAGGGTCCTCATGCCCAGGCGACGGCGCGGTACGGTCCCCTATTCACCGGAACTGGAGTTGAGGTGCCCGCCTCGCCGATACTGCTCGGGTTGCGAATCTGGGGGATTGTATGCGGCTCTGGTACCTGGCTGGCCTGACGCTCGCGCTCGTGGCGTGCGACAGCGACTCGAGCGCCGGTGGCGAGAAGAATGACGCGCGGATGGGGAACCTGGACGCGCGCGCCGACGTGGGCAGCGCCGACACGGGGGTCCCCGACGACGCGGCGCCCGACGTCGCGCGGGATCTCGGCCCCGACGCCTTCGTCCCGCGGCCCTTCGGCGAAGCGTGCGAGGACAACGACGCCTGCGCCAGCGGCTACTGCGTGCCGGCACCCGACGGCGAGCTCGTGTGCTCCATGCGGTGCGCCGATGAGTGCCCGCCGGGGTGGGCCTGCCGGCCGGTGTCGAACGCCGGCCCGGACGCGACGTTCATCTGCGTGGCCGAGCGCCGGGTGCAATGCCTGCCCTGTGAGGACGACGCCGACTGCGGCGCGGGGCGCGACCACTGCCTGCAGATCGGGCGCGGGCGCTACTGCGCTCGGGACTGCGAGTTCGAGGATTGCCCCGACGGGACCACCTGCACCGAGATCGATCTCGACGGGACGATCGTGGCGCAATGCCTCCCCGACATCGGGTCCTGCCGGCCTTGTACCGACGGGGACGGGGACGGCTACGGGATCGGCGAGGAGTGCCTGGGCTTCGACTGCGACGACGAAGACCCCGAGGTCTACGAGGGGGCGCCGGAGGTCTGCGACAACAAGGACAACGACTGCAACTCGCTGCCCGACGACAACGTCGCCGATCCGGTGGACGTCGAGTGCCTCGCGGACGGGGTCTGCATGGGCACGGTCCCGGACTGCCGCGCCGGCACCTGGGTCTGCGACTACGGAGAGAGCTACGAGCGCGAGAACGAGCGGACCTGCGACGCCCTCGACAACGACTGCGACGGCGACAACGACGAGGACTTCGACTTCGCCAGCGACGACGAAAACTGCGGCGAGTGTGGGAACGTGTGCGTCTTCGTGAACGGCCGCGGCGTGTGCAACGAGGGGGTCTGCGGCCTCGGGGGTTGCGACCAGGGCCACTACGACATCGACGCCAACGACGCCAACGGCTGCGAGTACGCCTGCATGCTCAGCAACGACGGGGCCGAGCAGTGCGACGGGATCGACAACGACTGCGACGCCCAGACGGACGAGGACTTCGACACCGACAACGACATCGAGAATTGCGGGGGCTGCAACCAGCTCTGCCGCGTCGCGCGGGCCACCGCGGCGTGCCGTGAAGGCGTGTGTGGCATCGACCACTGCGACGACCTCTTCGTGGACGCCAACGGCGATCCCGAGGACGGCTGCGAGTACTTCTGCACCGTCAGCAACGAGGGCGTCGAGGTGTGTGACGGGGAGGACAACGACTGCGATACGCAGACCGACGAGGGCTTCGACACCGACCGCGACCCCAGCCATTGCGGGGGCTGCGGGCGAGTGTGCGCCTACGCCAACGCGACCCCGCTGTGCGAAGCGGGGACCTGCGGGATGGGCGACTGCGATCCCACCTGGCACGACATCGACGAGCGCGACGACAACGGCTGTGAGTACCAGTGCTTGCCGACGCCCGACCCTACAGAGGTCTGCGACGGGGTCGACAACGACTGCAACGGCGTGGTCGACGATGGGATCGATCTGAGCAGCGACGCGGACAACTGCGGGGCGTGCAACCGCGTCTGCGTCTTCGACAACGCGGCGGGGCTGTGCGAGGTCGGCGAGTGCGCGCGGGGCGACTGCCTCGAGGGCTTCGTGGACGCCGACGAGGTGCCGGCCAACGGGTGCGAGTACGAGTGCACGCCCGACGAAGACCCCACCGAGGTCTGCGACGAGCGGGACAACGACTGCGACGGTGACACCGACGAGGACTTCGACCTCGATCGAGACGACGCGAACTGCGGCGAGTGCGGCGCGGTCTGCGATCCCGACAACGCCGACGGCGTCTGCGTCGAGGGGCAGTGCGCAATCGTCGAGTGCGACGAGGCGTGGTTCGACCTCAACGAGGACGCCACCGACGGCTGCGAGTACACCTGCCAGGAGTCCAACGGTGGCATCGAGGCGTGTGACGAGGCGGACAACGACTGCGACGGGGCCACGGACGAGGACTTCGACATCGGTCAGGATCCCGAGAACTGTGGGCAGTGCGGGCGGGTCTGCGCCTTCGACAACGCGGTGCCCTTGTGTGTCGCCGGGGACTGCGCGATCGACCGCTGCGTCGACGGCTTCTACGACATCAACGAGCGACCCGAGGACGGCTGCGAGTACGCGTGCAACATCACGCTCGGCGGCGTCGAGGCCTGCGACCAGATCGACAACAACTGCGATGGGGCCATCGACGAGGCCTTTGACCTCGACAGCGACGAGCAGCACTGCGGCGAGTGCGGGCGGGCCTGTAGCTACGACAACGGCATCGGTGAGTGCCAGACCGGGGGGTGCGTGCTGATCGGGTGTCGCCCCGGCTTCAACGACGCCAACCGGGACCCGGACGACGGCTGCGAGTTCGGGTGCGACATCTCCAACGGTGGTGTCGAGGCGTGCGATGGGATCGACAACGACTGCGACACCGACACCGACGAGGGCTTCAACTTCGACATCGACCTGGAGAACTGCGGGCGCTGCGGGGTGGTCTGCCAGTTCGACAACTCGGTGCCCATCTGCCGCGGCGGGCTGTGTGACATCGAGCGGTGCGCGGACGGCTTCGTCAACGTCAACGAGCTGGCAGAGGACGGCTGCGAGTATCAGTGCACGCCGAGCAACGGCGGGGCGGAGGCCTGCGACGGGATCGACAACGACTGCGATCTGCGGGTGGACGAGGGCTTCGACCTCCAGCGAGACGCGGACAACTGCGGTGAGTGCGGCAACGTGTGCGCCTTCGACAACTCGACGTCGCAGTGCAACCGCGGCGACTGCGAGCTCACCGACTGCAACGTCGGCTTCCACGACATCGATGGGGAGGTGCCGACGGGCTGCGAGTACGCCTGCGTGGTCAGCAACAACGGGATCGAGGCGTGCGACGGAGCGGACAACAACTGCGACGGCGCTATCGACGAGGCCTTCGACACCAACACCGACGTGCGCCATTGCGGCGGATGCAACCAGCGGTGCGAGCCGGAGTTCGCGGTGCCGCTCTGCGACGAGGGGAGCTGCGCCATCGACGAGTGCCAGCCGGGGCACGTGGACCTCGACGGCCAGGTCGACACCGGCTGCGAGTATGCGTGCACGCCGTCAAATGATGGCGTCGAGGCCTGTGACGAGGCCGACAACAACTGCGACGGCGGCATCGACGAGGGCTTCGACCTCGACAACGACGTCGCCAACTGCCTGCAATGCGGCAACGACTGCCGACGTCCGAACGCGGTGGTCGAGTGCGCCGCCGAGGGGTGCCGCTTCGTGCGCTGCGCCGACGGGTTCCACGACATCGACGGCAACGAGGCCAACGGCTGCGAGTACGAATGCGAGGTGCAGGGCGCCGACGACGCCCCCGACGCCCTCGGGGTCGACGCCAACTGCGACGGAGTGGACGGGCGCATCCTGCTCGACGGCGAGCCCTTCGCGGTCTTCGTGGCGCCCAACGGTGACGACGACAACGGCGGCACCATCGGCGCCCCCAAGCGCACGATCAACGCCGGCATCCGCGAGGCGAACGACCGCGGCAGCGACCAGGTGCTCGTCTCCGTCGGGGGATACGGGGAGACCGTGGTGTTGATCAGCGGCGTCGGGGTCTACGGCGGCTACAACCACGCGACGGGTTGGCGCGGGCGGAACCTGGAGGACGACCGCGCGCAGGTGGACGGGGTGCCCTTCGGGTTGCTCGCGCGGGACATCAACGCGCCGACCACGGTCCAGGGCCTGATCCTCGTGGGGAGCGCGCCCCAGATCACGGGGGCGAGCAGCTACGCGGTCCACGCCCGCAACGTCGCGGCGGGGATGCTCGTGCTCGACCACAACGTGGTGCGCTCGGGCCCCGGCGTGGATGGGCGGGGCGGGTCCCGAGGCGGCAACGGAGCCGCCGGGTTGCGCGGCGGTGATGGACAGGCCGGCTGCGACGGATGCAGCGGTGCCGGGAACGCGGGCGGAGGTGGCGGGAGCGTCTGTGGGTCGGTCGGCGGAGCCGGCGGACGGGGCGCCTACGGGGACAACCGAGGCGCCTCCGGCCAGGACGGCGCGCCCCCTGCGCTGGGGGGCGACGGCGGCGGTGGCGGCTCCGGGGATGGCGATGTCTGCGTCTTCGGAGGCGGCTGCGACGGCGGTGGAAGCGGGGCTGCGGGCGGCATCGGAGGGGAAGGCGACGCCGGTGACGACGGTCCGCGCGGGGACGGCAACGGGGTGGTGAACAACGGCTTCTGGTCGGGCTCGTCGGGGGCGAACGGTGGCGGCGGCGTCAACGGCGGCGGCGG
>CAYOBQ010000300.1:0-6049 GCA_964402225.1 uncultured Nannocystaceae bacterium
GCCCTCTTTGCCGGCTACTTCAACAACAGCGAGTGCCCCTAGAGGGCGCGAGCGGGGGGGGGGGCCGGGGGCCCGGGCGGGGGGGGGGGGGGGGCCGGGGGATGGGGGGGCGGTAGTGGCGGCGGCGGCGGCGCAGGCGGCTCGGCGCTGCTCTCCGCGCCACGCGTCGACCTCGCGCGCGGATCGAGCATCGAGACCCCGGGCGGACGCGGCGGCTTCCGCGGCCCCGGCTTCTTCGGCGGCCTCGGCGGCGCCGGCCGACAAGGTGGCGGCTCCGGCGGTCGGGGCGGAGCGGGGGGCGAGGGCGGCGGCGGAGGCGCCGGTGCCGTCGGTCGCGTGCGAGTCGAGTCGCCGGACCTGACGAACCACGCGGAGATCGTCGGCGAGCTCGAGGTCGTGAGGTAGCCGCTACAGATCCGCGCGGGCCCAGGGCGCGGCCGCGGCACAGCGGGGCGAACGGCTGGCGACCTCGGTGGCGACGACTAGCTCGCCCTGCACACAGGCGCCGTCAACACAGGAGAGGCCCTCCCGGCAGCGCCGATCACGGGCGCACGCTTCCCCGCGCTCGGCGAGGGCCGCGCACTTCCGCATCCGGCAGTAGCCCTGACAGGCGGGGTGGGCCGTCGCCTGTACCGACATCCAGCACAGCCATGGCTTCGCGCGGTAGCGGTCCCAGCTGTCGCACACGACGGTGATCACCGGGCCTTGGAGGCCGCCACGCGCCGCGACCCGCAGCGCGGCGCCACCGACGAACAGGCCCTCTTCGCGCACGAGCCGTCGAACCATCGCGAAGCTCTCGTCGTCCGTGACCCGCTCGGCGGCGTCGATCACGTCGCGATGGAGGTTGCCT
Source organism: uncultured Nannocystaceae bacterium (assembly GCA_964402225.1). GTDB lineage: Bacteria > Myxococcota_A > Bradymonadia > UBA7976 > UBA1532 > CAYOBQ01. The sequence goes on from CAYOBQ010000300.1 coordinate 851, forward strand.
GGGACCTTGCTGGCCCCGATCGCCTCCACCTCGTAGGCTCCGTCCGGACCGGACTCCCCGTTCTCGACCCAGTCCGCGAGGCTGGAGCCCATCGGATCGGCGAGGACGACGCGCGTTTGCGCGTCTACGGCCGTCAACCGCCGGCCGACGCCGGTGATCGTGCCCCTGGTCCCGGCTCCAGCGACGAAAGTGCCGATGGGGCCGCCGACCTGCTCGAGGATCTCCTGCGCCGTGCCCTCCTCATGGGCGCGGACGTTTGCGGGGTTCTCGAACTGATCCGCGAGGAACCAGCCGTTCTCCTCAGCCATGCGCCGAGCGACGTTCTGGAAGTTCTCGGGGCTCGACGGCGACGCGTTGGGGGTGATGATGACCCGGGCCCCATCGCGCGCAGCGAGGCGCGCTTGTCGGCCGACATCTTCTCGGGCATCACGCACACGAGCCGGTAGCCTCGCGCTGCCGCGACGAAAGCCAGGCCCACGCCCGTGTTGCCGGCGGTCGCGAGGAAGCTCTCCATCAAGACACCAGCGTGCTTGTAGTAGCCGTTCGGCACCTGCTGCCCCGCCTTTGCGCAGGCTGCGGCGTCGCTGATCAAGAAGACCTTGACGTCCTCGCCTTCGCGCTTGGCGAGCGCGCCCGCCAGACGGAGACCGTTGTAGCTGCGCTCGGTGCCGTACGGGGGATCGTTGAGGATGAAGAGGGTCTTTGCCATCACTGGGCTCCTTGTGTGGAGAGGGGGCGCCGGGCCAGCCACGCCTGCATACCGCCGCAGAGCGAACGCACCGAGGCGAAGCCGAGCCCGCGCAATAGCGCGGCAGCATGCTCGGAGCGGCCGCCGCCCTTGCCGCAGGCGGTGACGAGCAGCGCGTCCGGTGTGAGCTCGGCGGCCCGCTCCGCGAGCGCGCCGAGGGGAATGTTGAGCGCGCCGTCCACGTGGGCCACGGCGAACTCGCCCGGTGACCGCACATCGATGATGACGGCGCCGGTGGTCTGCGCGAGGGCCTCCGACTCGATGCATATCGCGCCAGGCTGAGCGTCCACCGGGGGTCCGCTCGAACGCGCTTCATGGCGAAGCGTCTCGCGCATGCGCACTGCGACGACGATGCCGGAGATGAAGGTCAGCGCGGCGATCGTGAGCGTGGCGGCGGACAGGCCGAAGGCGTCTGCGACAGCCCCCGCGAGGAGCGCCCCGACCGCGTAGCCCATGTCCCGCCACAGGCGGTAGACGCCGACGGACGAGGCCCGCCAGTTCGGGTGGGCGACGTCTCCGATGGCCGCGAGGAGCGTCGGGTAGACCATCGCGGTGCCCAGGCCGAGCAGGACCGCGCCGGTTGCGAAGAGCAGAAACGTTGAGCCCAGTGCGATGACAACGATGCCCGCGGCCTGCGTCCACATGCCGGCGACAATGAGGCCCTTGCGGCCGATCCGGTCGGACCAGACCCCGGTAAACATCTGTCCGAGACCCCAGACGCCCGGGTAGATGGCCGCCAGGGTCCCGATCTCTGCAAGCGACATGTTCGCGACCGCGAACAGAAGCGGGAACAGGCCCCAGGCCATGCCGTCGTTTAGGTTGTTGACCATACCCGCCTGGCTCACCGAGGAGAGGTCGGGGTCGGTAAAGCTGGTGCGGGTGATGACCTCGCGCGGCGAGAGCGTGTCGGGCTCGGCGGTGCCCGCGAGCTTCGACTCGTGCGTCACGTGGTGGCGGGTCTCGCGGACGGCGAACACCGAAAGCAGCGTGCCCAGGGCGACGAAGCCGACGCCAAGGTAGAAGGGCTCGGGCCGCAGCCCGACCTCGGCCGCGATGAAGCCCGTCGCCAGGGCCGAGAGCGCCACCGCGAAGTAGCCGGCGAACTCGTTGAACCCCATCGCCAGTCCGCGGTTCTTCGGGCCAGCGAGATCGATCTTCATGATGACCGTCGTGGACCACGTCAGCCCCTGGCTGACACCGAGCAGCACGTTGGCGCCGAGAATCCAAGACCACACGAGAGCGCCCACATCAGGAGGAAGGGGACGGGAGCCGCGACGAGCCAGCCAGCGATGAGCACGGCCTTGCGCCCGAAGCGATCAGACCATCGCCCCGCGAAGTAGTTGGTCAGCGCCTTGGTGACGCCAAAGACGACGATGAAGGAGAGGATCGCCGTACGGGCGGCGAGCTGGAATTCGTCCTCGGCGATGGCCGGCAGGATGCTGCGCTCCATCCCGACCATCGCGCCCACGAAGGCGTGGGCGAGGACGAGCAGGGAGAGCGTGCAGAATGGGCCGCGGCAGTAGGCGACGATGGTGCGGTCTCGGGGAAGATCGCCAAGCCGAGACTCCAAGGCCGACAGGGGCACCGAGAGCCCGCCGGGCAAGTGGCCCGCCTCGAACTCGTGCTCGGGGCGCACATCGACGAGCACGGCGTCGCTCGCGCGCAGCCTCTCGAGCAGCGTGTCGCGGTCGATCGCCTCAAGGCCGTCTCGCCCGCCGAAGAACTCGCGCGTCAGCTTCTCGAGCCCCGCGATGTGTTGCGCGGCCACGGCCTGCAACTGAACGAGGAGCGCCGCGACGTCCGTGCCGGCGATCGAGTACACGACGTGCAGCCCGTCTCGCTCGGTCGTGACGAGTTTGGCGCGCTTGAGCGCGTGCAAGCTGGACCGCGACATGATCTCCTCAAGCAATCAAGTGACTACTTGAATGGCGCCCGGCAGGTGGCGGAAGTCAAGGGGTACGATGAGCCACAGAGACGACGACGACCGCGCAAGGCCACTCCGCGACGGGCGGCTGCTGGTGGCGCGGGCCGCTCGACTTCCATCGCAGTGCCGCCCCGATCGGCGTCGCCGCCTGCGCTCATGATGGATCGGCTGTCCTGCGGGCGATGTCGAACACGCCGCGGGCCTGCACGAGCTGCCACGCGGTCTGTCGCCAGGACGTCATCGACGCTGTGACGGGCAAGCGCGCGCTGGTTCAGCGCACGACCCGGCCACGATGCACAGCAGGCACAGACTGCAGACCTCCTGATCTACTCCTGCTGAAGTCGCGGTAGGACGGGGCCAGGGGGCGGTCGCCAGTGGCCAAGGCGCGGACCCGAACCTGCCCGGTTCTTCGGTTCTTCTATCTGCTCCGTGAGATGCGGCACCAGGTCGCGATCGCGAACCGACCAGACGGCGAGCACGCCCATCGCGTCGGAGCGGTTGGAGACGCCGAGCAGCTCGCGGTCCTTGGCGGTGATCATGAGCGGCTATGTGGCAGGGCGGCTCATCAGTCCATCAACCCCGCGGCTCGCATCGCGCGCGACACGGCGCGGTAGACCTGATCAAACGGAGGGAGGCCGGCCATCTGGGCACCGAGCCGAACCGCCCACAGTTTCTTGTACCTCTTCTCCTTGCGCGCCAACTCGTCGCCGAAGCCGTCTCGGGTGCGCTCACGGAACTCGAGCTTGCTGTCGATCTCGGGCAAGAGCATGTCGAGATCGACGTGACCCTCCGAGGTCAGGTGCCAGATGTCGTAGAGGTCCCGCGGCTCGTTGCGGGCTCGGTCGGTGAGCGCCACGATCTTCTCCACGACGATCTCATCGAGCGCGTATGCCCGAATCGAGCAGTCCTCCGGCAGGTCGCTGTACTCCTCGTAGCCGCGCACGACGGGCCGCTCTTGAAGGGGGCAGACGATGTGCTCGCGGATCGTGATGTCGACCTTGACCTCCTTCGTGGAGCTGCTCGGCAGCGGTCCTTCGTAGGCCAGGTAGAAGGTGTGGCTGTTCTGGTGCCTCTTCCGGTCGTCGCGCGAGAACCGGAAGACGACGCCCGAAGCCCGTTGGACCTCGGCGTAGATGCCGTCGAGGGCGGCGAAGATGTCCTGGAGGGGCAGCTCCTCGATGAGCGTGAAGTCCAGATCCTCCGAGAAGCGGTAGTCGCCGAAGTAGCAGCGCTTGAGCGCCGTGCCGCCCTTGAAGGCGAGCTGATCGCGAAGCGGCGATCGGGACAAGCCCACGAGGAACCAGGCGAGGCAATAGTCCCGCTCGAGCACGGCCTCCGGGATGCGGCGGCCACCCTCGCGGGCCAGGCGGTTGGACAGGAGCGAGATGTTTCTCTGCGGGATCATGGCTCAGGTCCTCACCACCGACTCCAGCTCCTCGGGCTCGACGTTGAGCCTGAGTCGCCATCGAGCGAGGTACTTTCCTTCGTCGGGCATCATGGGGTCCAACACGGCGTAGCTCGCCGTGAGCCGCTCGCGCAGACGGTTCAAGGCGTGCGGCGTGTCCACCTCGAAGGCTTCGAGGAGGAACCCCAGCCGGCGGACCACGGCACCCACGCCCAGGCGAAGTGCGTAGTCGACGAGGCGGTCGGGATCGATGTCGTCCCTTCTCATCCAGAAGCCTTTGCCCACCTCGGTGAAGCCGCCGCAGTACTCGGACTGCTTCAACCCGTCGATGACCGTCCGCTCGAGGTCGCTCACTTGGACTTTCTCGGTCTTGGTAGCCCAGTGATCGGTGACGCCGAAGACGTGGTCGGGCTTGCACCGAACGAAGCGGAACTCGGTCCCCAGCACCATTCGAGGCCGGACCGACCGTGGCGAGGTCACGTAGACCACGAGCTGCGGCTGGGTGACCATCTGGTGCACCTCCATCGCCGAGGCGTGGGAGATGTAGTAGTCGGGATCCCTCGCCAGCTCGCGCGCGACGACGAAGGGGTTGCCCAAGTAGTCGCGCTCGCGCCCGAGCTCGTAGGGCACGAGGATGAACAAACCCGGCTTCAGCCGTGTCGCCACGCCGCGACGAACGAGGGCGGCGGCGAAGTTCCGTGCCGCCTTCGGGCTGAGCCCGGTGATGTCCTCGACGTCGGCGTTGAAGAAGAGGGTGCTGCCCCGGTCGTGAAGCGTGGTCACGAGGCGGGCAGCCTGGGCGCCTAGGGTCTTGAGCGGCTCGTCTGAATTCATCTGCAAAACGCCTCTCTTCAGGAGGCATTCTGCACGCGAAGGATAACTTGATCAAGCCGCGGATAGGCTTCTGTGCGCGATTCGCCTCTCCCGGACAGGCGAAGCTGCACCAAATCATGAGTCTCCAACACCGCGTGTTGCACCCGATTTGAGTGGTCTTGCCCCGATTTGCCGGACACGTTGGTTACGCCGCGACCACCACGTTGTGGCAGGCCGCTCGCTCGAACTCAACAGGGTGCAAATCCCAGATCTGCGGTCGTCTTTGGAGAGGCTGTCAGCTTTGTCGAG
>CAYOBQ010000301.1:0-5968 GCA_964402225.1 uncultured Nannocystaceae bacterium
GCCTTGAACTCGGCCGGCGGGCACGCACATCGCTTGGTCGCTTTGTCTGCCGCAGCGTCCTAGGACACCGCGGCAGAGTCGCGACGCGGCGCGCCGGAAGATCCCGGCGAGGGAGCCCGGCGGGCTGAAGCTGCGAGGCTCGCCGGATAGCCCCGGACGATAGCCTCGACGGAGTTTTCTCCGATAACGCCGCACTTTTCGTTCACGTATCGCGGCGAATGGACGATGTCGTGGATGAAGTCGGTGGGCCACCAAGGATGGAAGCCTGCCGCGTAACTCGACATAGGCGCCCAGGACGGGTGCCGCGAACACGAATGGCATGGATGCCGACCCCCGAATGGCCTGCGCGAGGCGCGCAGGAGACGGGGGGTTTCCAAGGAGGAAACCGTGGGTCTGTTCATCAACACGAACGTCGCGGCGTTGAATACGCAGCGAAACCTCCTCTTCAGCCAGCAACGCCTGGCGAAGAGCTTTCAGCGCCTGTCTTCGGGGCTGCGGATCAACACCGCATCCGACGACGCGGCCGGCCTCGCCATCAGCGAGCGCTTCACCAGCCAGATTCGGGGCCTCTCCCAGGCGGTGCGGAACGCGAACGACGCGGTCTCCCTCGCCCAGGTAGCGGAGGGGGCGCTCGCCGAGTCCACCAACATCTTGCAGCGTATGCGTGAGCTGTCCATCCAGGCGGCAAACGACATCAACTCCGATGAAGATCGGGGTCACCTGCAAAACGAAGTGGACCAGCTCGTCGACGAGCTGACCCGAATCGGAAACAACACCACCTTCAACGGGAAGAAGCTGCTCGATGGGTCTTTCATCGACGCCTTCTTCCACGTGGGCGCCTTCGCTCGGGAGACGGTCCGGGTCCGCATCCGCGACGCCCGCTCCGAGACCATCGGGCGACAGGCGACCTTCACCGGTGGGGTGGTGACGACCAACGCCTTCAGCGTCGCGGGTGAGCTGCTCCTCAACGGGATCACCATCCGCACCACGCAGGGGCCCGACGACCTCGTCTCGACGTCCTTCGCGCTGGGATCGGCCATCGCCAAAGCCAGCGCGATCAACGACACCACCCAGTTCCACGGCGTCAGCGCCAAGGCGCTGCCCACCGAGGTCACGGGCGGCGCTCGAATCGTCGGTGGCACGCTGAACAACGCCGACAACCTGGTCATCAACGGCCAGGTCATCTCCGGCATCGTGATCGAACCCGACGACGCCGGCGACCTGCTCATCCGTACGATCAACGAGGTCTTCCCCCAGACCGGGGTCGTCGCCTCCCGCGACGCCAACGGGCGTCTGCAGCTCGCCGCGGAGGACGGTCGCAACATCGAGGTCACGGCGAACGGAGCCGCGGGGGCGATCCTCGGGATCGGCACGCAGATCCAGACCGCCGCGATCAACCTGTTCAGCGACGCGCAGTACACCGTCAGCGGGACCAACGAGGACTTCATCGGCTTCGCCAACAACCAGTTGGTGGGGGTCACGAGCAACGACTCCGTCGTCACCGTCGACATCACGTCGCGCTTCGAGGCCAACGAGTCGATCCTCAAGCTCGACCGCGCCATCGCACAGATCACCTCCGACCGAGCCGAGCTCGGCGCGGTGGTGAACCGCATGGAGTCGACGCTGACGAACCTCACCACGGTGATCGAGGCCAGCTCGGCGTCCCGGAGTCGAATCCTGGACGCGGACTTCGCGGCCGAGACCACGACCCTCACGAAGAACCAAATCGTGCAACAGGCCGGCATCTCCATCCTGTCGCAGGCCAACGCGTCCCCCCAGCAGGTCCTGAGCTTGCTGCAAGGCTAGCGCGGGCGCGTCGACCGGGCGTGAGCCCGGCGAGCCATCGCTGACGACGGAACAGATATAGGAGAGAACCATGGAGCCTGTGACACACAGCGCCCGGCAGGACCGGTGCACCCACGCGGAGGCCGAGCGCCTCGGCGCCTTCGTGGACGACCTGCGCAAGCGCGGGCGCGCCCCCAAGACCGTCGAGTCGTATCGCAGCGACTGGACCGGCTTCGCGGACTGGTACCACCAGCACGAAGCGCGACCCTTCGACCTTCAAGTCCTCGAGGGCTGGCTGGTCTGCGAGTGGCGCGACCATCTGCAAGGGGCGGGGATGCGCCCGTCGACCATCAACCGGAAGCTCGTCTTCCTGAAACGCTACGCGTCGTGGGCCCAAGGGGCCGGCGACATCGGAGCGGCGCGGGTGGCGGACATCCGGTCGGTGGACGCGGTGGCCCAGGCCGCGCGACGCCCGAAGGGGCTCAGCGATCTGGAGCTGCGACGATTCCTCAAGGAGGTCGAGCGCCGGGGGAGCCGGCGCGACCAGGCCATCGTCTACGGCCTCCTCGAGACGGGCTTGCGGGTGAGCGAGCTGGTCTCCCTGGAGATGGCGCAGCTCGTGCTCTCGGCCCGGAAGGGCCACGTCGTGCTCGAGGAGCACAAGCACGGGTCGCAGCGCGAGAGACGGGTCCAGATCGGGCCGGTGGCTCGCCGGCGGTTGCGCGCCTACCTCGAAGAGCGGGGCTCGCAGGACGGGCCGCTCTTCCTCGGTGAACGCGGGCCGCTGACGGCCAACGCCGTGCAGCGAATCGTGCGGAAGTTCTGCCGCTTTGCGAAGGTCAAGGTGTCCCCCGGGACGCTCCGACACACCTTCGCGACCGCCTTCCTCGCCCAGAGCGATGGGGACCTGGTAGCGCTCGCCGATGTGCTCGGCCACGAGAGCTTGGAGACCACCCGGTTGTATCTGACGGGCGGGGACGAAGGGGCGCCGACGCCCCCCGACCCGACCCAGGAGCGGATTCGGCCCATCGCGATTCCCGGCGGACGCGCCTGACGGCGACGACGAAGTGTGAACTCGAGCGGCGCGCCCGACGCGCGCCGATACATGCCGCGTCGAGCTCTCCGACACCGGACGCTCGACGTGAGAGGAGACGAGTGTGTCCGACACGCGACAGACACGGCCGGGCCCGGACGAGGGGGCGCACGCTGGAAACGCTGCGAAACCGCTCCGTGGCCGAGAGCCGGCCGCGCCGAGCCCCAGCGGGCGGCGAATGCCCCGTCGAGCGACGGGGGAGCCACTCCTGGGGCATCGAACCAGAGCGGCGGTCCTCGTGGAGGACGCGAGGCCCGCCCAGCCGGGCCAACGTGGCGGGCCCATCGGGGGCACCTGGTCCCGGAGTCGTCGAGCCAAACCGCTCGGCGCCCCCGGCGGCCCCCCCTGGCCGAGCCTGTCCGCGGCGCCGTTTGATCTGTGCGACCAGGTCGAGGGGCCGCGCCCCGACGATCCCGGGCGCCTGATCGCGCCGGTCGATGGACCGAGCGCCCCGGGGCGGGTGACGGACACCGGGGACGAGGAGTCGGAGCCGACCCCGCCCGATCCGAGCAGGCTGGTGCCCCACGGGGTCCCACCCAGTCCGGTCGTAGGCGCAGCCGCCCGCACCGGAACGGCGCCCGAGTCGTGCTTCATCGCGAGGTTCGCGCCTCGCGATGAAGACTCGGTGTCCTAGGACACCGCGGCAGAGTCGCCCCGCACACCGGTGCGGAGGCTCTCGCCGGGCGTGTGAGGAAGATAGCTAGCGCCGGAGACGGCGAGACACATGTATCGAGCGATGCCCGGGATGGGTCCGCTCACAGAGGAGAGATCCGTGCCAAGGCACCCAGACGATACACCCGAGACGCGCCCGCCGGCAGACGCCGGCGAGCCGGACCGCGCCTCGCCGCGCAGGTCGGCTGGCGGCTGGTCTCTGGGTCTGGTGCCCGCGCCGGAGGTCCCGCCCGACGCGGAGCCCGCCGCGAACGTTCTGCGGCTGCCCCCGAGGCTGCGAGTGTCTGCCCCCGATCCGGGGGCGTCACCGCCAGAGGTCGGGGTGAACCGCCCGAACGCTGTCGCGCCCCGAACTCAGCGGCCACCGAAGGAGGTCAGGGAGCGCACCGGTGGGCGAAGGGGTGCAGCCGCGGTGGCGCCGCCCCAACGGTCGGAGGCCCCACCCGGCGCCGCCGACCGCCCGGACTCCAGGGTCGAGGACGGCTGGGGCGACCGGCACCGCTCGAGCAGCCCGCCAGGCTCTGCGCCCCCCCCGTGCGATCCACCCCCCGACCGGCGAGAGGGCGGCTCCACGTCCGGCGCCGCCGGACCCCCCGGTGAACGACGCGGACGACGGGTCCGCGCCGCGTCCGAACGAAGCACGACCATGCGCGGCTGGCGAGCGAAGGACCCGTTTGAGGACGTGGGGTTGCGCGCCGACGAAGGGGCACCCTCGGCCGTCAGCCAAGAGCTACCGAGAAGCGACCACGAGCCAGCGACCAGGCGCAGCGCCGACGTGCTGGTCGAGGCCAAGGCGCGCGGTCGCGATGATGGCAGAGGTGGTGCAAGGCTGAGTAGCGCAGGTATCGGCCGGCAGGGCGGCGCAGCGCGCCGCATCGATGGCTCGATGGACACATCCTCAGCCACGCTGGCGGCGACACCGACGCAGGTGAAGGGCCCGGCGGGCCCAGCAAGAGGCTGTCCGTGGCCCGCCAGCGGCCAGATGCACAGGCGCAGCACCTGGGCGTCATACGAACGCGACCGCGAGCCGATCACACGTGGGTGCACGACCGACGGCATCCGTCCCCGGCGACGCTTCGCCGGCGACTCGATGGAGCCTTCGGGGCCATGCGGTGCGTGGATACGGAGCGGCGGCGTACCCGCGCATCCGCCCCCGTCTCTCGGGGAGGCCTCGCCGCCACCCGGACGGAGGCCAGAGCCTTGTCGTACGGGGCCCCCAGGCCCCCGAGATGTCGCCGTCGATCGGCCACCGGGCGGCAGACAAGCCGATCCACCCGGGATGACCGAGGGCGGGTCGCCACCCGGGCCGGTGCTGGAGCATCCCCCGCCCGAGAGGCGAGGACGGCGGAGCGCCGTGCCCGAGTGGCGGACATGTGTCCTCCTGGCCGGCGGAGACCGCGGCGGAGAAGCCGACGAGACGATGAGCGCGCGAGACGGCCCCTTCGAGGTCGTCGGGAACGCGGGTCCAAGCGCAGGCCCACCGGGGTGCATCGGATCGCAAGGACCGTGCGGCAGGCCGCCGACGCGGCGCGCAGGTCGCGCCTGCCGGGCGATACCGGCGTTGCGAAGCCAACCGATGCCTTCCGATATCGCTACGGCGTCGCACCTTGAGCTCGACCGGCGGGGACGCACATCACAGCGCCGCTCTGTCTGCCGCGGTGTCCTGAGCGCTCGCGAGGTCAGCCCTCGTGATGGCCCTGGTCGTCGTTTCGGTCCGACACCTCCGGCTCGGCGAGCGGACGTGCCGTTCGCGGGGTCGGACGCCCCACCGCGGGGTCGAGATGGATTACCCCCGGGGGCCGCGCCACCGGGACACGACGAGGGGCCGCGACGCAGGTCGCGTCTCGGTGACGCCCGACACGGCTCCCCGGGGTCATCCCGGACCCGCGCCCGAGGCTCGACGATCGTCGGGGCTCCCCGAGCGCGGCCTGGAGGCGGGGAGGAGCAGGTGGAACGGCGCGGAGGCAGTGGACCTCCGTGGCACCACGACCGCTGGGGCGGGTGGCCATCCGGGCCGCCTCGCCACGGCCCGCCATCGGCTGGGTGGATGAACTCGAGGGACGGCGACCCGCCACCCGGAGGGGGAGACCCGCCTGGGACGGTGCGGCAGACAGAGCGACCAAGCGATGTGCGTGCCCGCCGGCCGAGTTCAAGGCGCGGAGCCGTAGCGATATCCGAAGATATCGGTAGGCTTCGCAACGCCGAAATCGGTTGGCGGGCGCGTGCAGCGCGCCGCGTCGCGACTCTGCCGCACCGTCCTAGGACGGTGCGGCAGACAAAGCGACCAAGTGATGTGCGTGCCCGCCGGCCGAGTTCAAGGCGCGAAGCCGTAGCGATATCCGAAGGGTGCAGATCCAGTGGTACGACAAGAATATGCAATAATATCAGATAGATGTGAAGCATTCTGCTCTCGAAACA
>CAYOBQ010000302.1:0-5941 GCA_964402225.1 uncultured Nannocystaceae bacterium
TGCCCGAGTTCCCCGAGCCCGCGCCCGCCCGCGCCGCGCCCCCTCCGCCCGACGCCGCACCGCCGCCGCCGGACGTAGCGCCGCCACCGCCCGATGTCGCGCCGCCGCCACCCGACGCCGCGCCGCCACCGCCGGACGCAGCGCCGCCACCGGACCGCGACCACGACGGCGTGCCCGATGGGGAAGACAACTGCCCGGACGACCCGAACGTGACGCAGAACGACGCCGACCGCGACGGCCACGGCAACCTCTGCGACAACTGCCGCAACGTCCGCAACGCGGCGCAGCGGGACGTCGACCGCGATGGCGTCGGCGACCTCTGCGACAACTGCCCCGGCGCACCGAACGCCGGGCAGCTCGACGCCGACGAGGACGGCGTCGGCGACGCCTGCGAGCCCCGGGACAGCGATCTCGACGGGGTGGACGACCGGTTGGACAACTGCCCCGCGATCCCCAACCGCTCACAGGACGACGCCGACGACGACGAGGTGGGCGACCCCTGCGACAACTGCGTCGATGACCACAACCCCGACCAGACCGACGTCGACGACGACGGGGTCGGTGACGTCTGCGAGGCCGCCGACGCCGACGAGGACACCGTCCCCGACGGGATCGACAACTGCCACCGCGACCCGAACCGGGACCAGCGCGACGCGGATCACGACGGGGTGGGCGACGTCTGCGACAACTGCCCCGAGCTCGCGAACCCCGGCCAGGTCGACAGCGACGGTGATCTCCGCGGGGACGCGTGCGACGACCCGCTCGCGAGGGTCCGCGTGGTGCTGGAGTGGGGTGACGACCGAGCCGATCTGGACCTGCACGTCCTGCACCCGCGCGGGACGTACAAGGACCGGGGCACCGACTGCTATCACGCGCGTCGTCGGCACGCCTGGTGCGATCCGGGGTTCCAGCGGGACGCGCGCGGGCCCGACGGCACCGAGGAGCAGACGCACATGACGGACTCACCGGCGGGGCAGTACACGGTGGGCGTCGAGGTCTTCGGCGTGGAGCGCCCGACCCCCACCAGGGTCACGCTCTACTGCGACGATCTGGTGCACGCTTCGGACGTGCGCGCCCTCGAAGGCGGCGACCTGTGGGAGCCCTTCCGCTTCGATCCGAGCGACTGCTCGGTGCACCCCGCCGACTCGGTTGGGCACCTCGACTGCGGGAACGGAGGCTGCGTCTGCGATGGCTGCCATGAGGGCATCTGCGCGCCGCGAAGCTGCCCCGACGACCGCGAGTGCGACTGGCGCACGGGGGCCTGCGGCGAGGCGCCCTGCCCCGGCGGCTGTGACGGAGACCTCGTGTGCTGGGCCGAGGCGGGCCTCTGCGTCGAGTGCCTGGAGGACGACGACTGCGAAGCGCCGCGGCGCTGTGACGACCTGCGCTGCCAGCACCCCGACGGCCGTGACCGGCTCGTCAGCGAGTGGCCCGAAGACAACCCGCCGCGGTGCCAGGACGACGACGACTGCACCCCCGACGAGCGTTGCGAGCGACCGGTCTTCAGCCGCGCCTGCGTCCTACCCTGCGGCGACGGGCTGCGCTGCCCCGACGACTTCAACTGCTGCGGGGTCGAGCTCTTCGGCGAGGTCTGTGTGCCCGAGGGGCACGCGATCGGACGCTTCTGCCGCTGAGCTCAGTCGTCTCGGCCACCGAGCCGGGCTTCGAGCGCCGCCAGCCGTGCGGTGAGCGCTTCGTTGGCGGCCTTGGCGGCCTCGGCCTCGCTCTTGGCGGCCTCGGCCTCGCTCTTGGCGGCCTCGGCCTCGCTCTTGGCGGCCTCGGCGCGCTCCCGCGGGGTCGGGATCAGGTCGCCGTCCGCGTCGTACCAGCGGAGCCACGTGGGGTACCGGAGGTGCTCACCGTCCCAGACCCCGAGGGATAGATCGAGCGCGGGCACAGGGAAGTGACCGTGGGGGTCTGCGACCGCCGGCACATACCCGCTCTCGCCGTACTGGTAGACCTCGAGATCGGTGCTGAACGGATCGTAGAGCACGTAGGTCTCGACGCCGAGGCCCCAGTACACGCCCTTCTTTGGGCCGCGGTCGAAGCGCGCGGTCGACGGGGAGGTCAGCTCGATGACCAGGTTGGGGACCTTCCAATCCTCCTCCCAGAGCACCCACGACTTTCGCTCGTGCCGAGACACGCCCATGCAGACCATCACGTCGGGGCCCCGAAAGTCGTTGCGCTTGACCTGCTGGGGGCTGAAGTAGAAGAACATGTTGCCGCCGGCATAGAAGTCGTCACGGTCCGACCAATGGTCCTCGATGATGTCGATCAAGAGGTTCATCGCGTGGCGGTGGCGCTGCGTTTCCAAAGGAACTCCATCTTCGCAGGGCAGCTCCTCGCCGGACGGGAGCCCGCTGCTGTCCCACTCCGAGAAGTCGTCTCGCAAAGCTTCGGGCATCGATCTACTCCTCGAGACCAGCTCTCGCGGCTCCTGGAAGATCATCGCAAAATGACCCGCGGAACTCCACTGAGAGGTCAGGCCAGGTCGACCGGCGTCGTGCCGTCGTCGCCGAAGGAGTCGAGCTCCACGCCCATCAGGTGGGCGAAGCGGAGGAAGAGGTTCGCGATGGGTGGGGTCTCGGGGAAGCGGAGGTGGCGCCCGGTCTGGAGTTGGCCCGCGGCGCCGCCGGCGAGGAGGATCGGCAGGTTGCGGTGGGCGTGGCTGTTGCCGTCCTCGATCTCGGAGCTGAAGAAGAAGAGCGTGTTGTCGAGCAAGCTGGTGCCGCCCGTGTCGGCCGTCGCGCTCAAGCGTCCGAGGAGGTAGGCGACCTGTTCGAGCTCCCAGGTGTCGATGGTCTGGAGCCTGCGGAGGTTCTCCGGGTTGTCCTGGTGGTGGGAGATCTGGTGGTGGCCGTCAGCGATGTCCAGCCAGGGGAAGGGGCGGTTGGAGCCGCCGTTGCCGAGCATGTAGGTGACGACCGGTGTCAGGTCACATTGCAGGGCCAACACGACCAGATCGAGCATCTGGCGCACGTGGGCGCGGACGCCGTCGGGGCGTCCCGGGGCGGGGCCGGCGTCACACCGCTGGGCGTCGGTGATCTCAATCTGACGCTCCAGCTCGCGCACCGAGGTGAGGTACTCGTCGAGCTTGCGGTTGTCGGTGCGGCCGAGCTTGGGCTTCAGGCGCTCGGCGTCGGTCAGGACGAAATCCAGGATGCTCTTTCGGTAGAGCTTGCGGCGGGCGACCTGCGCCCGCGTCAGGCCGGCGTCGTCTCCCCCGAAGAGCCGGTTGAAGACCGTCTGGACGTTCGTCTCCTTGGCGGCGGGCGTGGTCTCCGACGTCCACGAGATGTTGCGCACATAGGCACAGGAGTAGCCCGAGTCACAGCCGCCCGCGTTGCCGCCGCCCTCGGAGCCAAGGGCCAGCGAGGGGAAGCGGTGGCTCTGGCCGACGGCGTTGGCGATGGCCTGGTCGATGGAGACGCCATTGTTGATGTTGGCGCCCTCGGTCTTGAAGCAATGGGCCGCCGTGAGGAACGAGCCAGTCCCGGCCGCGTGGTCGCCGGGGCCGTCCGGGCGCGCCGGCCGATTGCGAAAGCCCGTGAGGACGTTGACCGCGCTCTTCATCGGCTCGAGGGGCGCGAGAATGGGCGTGGTCTCCCAGTCGGCGCCCTCGCCCCGCGGCGTCCAAGCGCGCATGTGGATGCCGTTGGGCACGTAGAAGGCGACGAAGCGCTTGGTGGGCGCGCCACCCTGGGCAAGTGCGGCTCGGGGCGCCAAGGACTCCAGGAAGGGCAACGCGATCGCCACCCCGGCGCCGCGCAAGATCTGTCGTCGGTCGAGCCGTCGTAGGTCGAGCTTCATCGCGCGGCCTCTCCTCGGCGCTGGGTGAAGGCCGGTGAGGTGGACATCAGGGAGACGAAGTCGGCGATCCGGTGGTCTGCGTCGGCGAAACCGGCGCGCAAGCGGGTCAGCTCGCAGTGGTCTGCGCGCTCGTCGCCCCGACCGAGGGCGTAGACGAACATCTTCTCGGTGAAGCAGTCCGTGAAGCGGTGGTCGGCGCCGAGGGCCGTGGAGAGCTCACCGACGCCCGTGAACTGCGTGCCGTCGGGCAGCTCGCCGCTCGCGTCGACCGGCGCCCCCGCCATCGTCGTTCGGTGGGCGCCGATGCCGTCGAAGTTCTCCATGCCCAGCCCGATCGGATCCATCAGGTCGTGGCAGGCCGCGCAGGTGGGGTCCGTGCGGTGCTGCTCGAGGCGCTCGCGCAGCGACGCGTTGGGATCGACGCCCTCGAGATCGGCCTCGACCCCCGCCGGCGGTGGCGGCGGCGCGCTGCAGAGGAGCTGCTCGAGGACCCACTTGCCTCGGCGCACCGGGGAGGTGCGGGTGGGAAAGGAGGTGACCGTGAGCACGCTGCCGAGGGTGAGCAGTCCGCCGCGGGCGTCATCGGACACGTCGGCGCGGACGAAGCCCGTGTCGGCTACCGGCGCCCCCTCGAAGGGGAGGCCGTAGTGGGCCGCGAGCCGCTCGTCGATGAAGGCGAAGTCGGCGGTCATCATCTCCGGCAGCGGCCGGCCCTCGCGGAGGAAGGCGCCGAAGAAGAGCAACGCCTCGCGCTGCATCGAGGCGCGCAGCTCGTCGTCGAAGTCGGGGAAGAAGTTGTAGTCGGGGAAGTGGTCGTCGAGGGCTCGGACGAAGAGCCATTGGCCGGCGAAGTGGTCGACGAGGGCCTGGGCGCGCGGGTCCTCGAGCATTCGGGCGACCTGGGCGCGGACGCCGTCGTCGGTGGACAGCTCGCCCGCATCGGCGGCGTCGAGGAGGGCGTCGTCGGGGGTGGTGGCCCACAGGAAGTAGGACATCCGGGTGGCGAGCTCGTGGTCGCTGAGGCGATGGGGCTCGAGGCTCGTGGGATCGGGGTCGAGCTCGACCTTGTAGAGGAAGTGCGGCGACAACAGCGTGGCGCGGAGGGCGAGCTTGATGCCGTCGAGGATGGGATCTCCCTGCTCGACGGCCAGCCGAACGAGGCCCACCAGCCGGCGCAGCTCGTCGTCGGTGAGCGGGCGGCGCCAGGCGCTGTGCCCGAAGGCGTCGAGGATGCGGGCGGCGCAGCCCACGTCGGTGTCGCCCGTGGGCTCGCAGACCATGATGCGGTCGCGCACCGCCGAGGCGGGGACCTGCGCGTCGTGGGGTCCATCGATCTGGACGTAGTCGAGGATGAGGTTGCGGTCGCGGTTACGTGGGTCGGGGTCGTCGGGCCGGTAGTAGTCGTTGATGAACTGGATGGCGAAGCTGTGCCCGCCGGCGGTGGTCTCCACCCGGGTCTCGTAGATCTCGGCGTCGGGCCCCTCGGCGAGGACGTCGAAGCGGGCGACCTCGAGGCGGTCCATGGCCACCACCATCCGCACCGGATCGGGCCCCGCCTGCTGCCCGAAGGCGCCGACGCGGACGATGTAGGTCGCGTCGTCGGGGAGGACGACGTCGATGACCATCTCGCCGTCGGACCAGATGTTCCACGCGCTGCCGTGGTGGGCGGCCCCGACGTCGGCGCCGACCTCCTCGGCCTCGAAGGTGCGCGTGGTCGCGGGCGCGGCCTGGCTCAGCGCGGCCTCGACGAGGCGCTCGGCGGCGGCCTCGTAGCGCTCGATGTGGACCGGCGAGACGCTGAGGACGTCGCCGATGTTGTCGAAGCCGTAGCCGATGTCGTCGTCGGGGAGCTCGCGGGCGGGGCGCGTCTCGTCACCGAGCAGGTCGCGGACCGTGTTGTCGTATTCGACGCGGTTGAGGCGGCGCAGCGTGACCCGGCCCGGATCGCAGACCTCGGGGTCGACGCCGCCCGCGCCGTTGGGCGAGTCGATCGCGGTGGGCGCGGCCTCCTCCTCGCAGGCGAAGAACAGCGCCGCGGCGCACAGGACGGTGAGGGGGCGTGACATGAATCACACGTTAGGGCCCGCGCAAGAATAACACCAGCATTTCCGGTGTAGCTCTCGCGCATAGT
>CAYOBQ010000303.1:0-5857 GCA_964402225.1 uncultured Nannocystaceae bacterium
CGGAGCCGGTTTGCGGTGACGGGGTGATGGAGGGCGAGGAGGGCTGTGACGACGGGAACGTCGAGAACGGTGACGGCTGCGACGAGTTCTGCGCGACGGAGCCGGTTTGCGGTGACGGGGTGATGGAGGGCGAGGAGGGCTGTGACGACGGCAACGTCGAGAACGACGATGGCTGTGACGAGTTCTGCGAACTGGAGCCGGCCTGTGGGGACGGAAACGTCGACGATGGCGAGGAGTGCGACGACGGGAACCTGGACAACGGTGACGGCTGTGACGCCGGGTGCACGGCGGAGCGCTTCGACCTGATCCATGGAGTCGAGGTCCGCGACGGAGGGTTCGCCGCCGGCGCCGCCGACGTCTTCACCTTCGTGGCCGATGATGTCTCCTCGGGCCGCGCGGAGACCAGCGATGGCGCCGGGGGGTGCCCTGGTGACACCACCTTGGCGCTGTTCCCCGTGGATGGGGCCGGCGCGCGCGGCCCCCAGGTCGCGGGGGACGACGACGGAGGGATCGCCCCGTGTTCGCTGCTGACGGGGGACCTCCCGGCGGGGACCTATGAGCTCGAGGTTCGCGGCTTCGGCGACGCGGCCATCGCCGCCTATGTCCTGGACTTCCGGTTGGAGGTGGCGGTGGACGCCGGCGGAGACTTCGACGGCGCCTTCGTGGCCGGTGGGGACGATCTCTACACGATCACGGTGCCGGAGGACGGGGCCTACAGCTTCGCCACGGGTGATGGTCAGGGCGACTGCCCTGGGGACACGGAGATGACGCTGTTCGGCTTCGACGGCGAGGGGGCGCGCGTCGAGATCGAGGTCGACGACGACGACGGACCCGGCTTGTGCTCCTTCATCGAGCGGGAGCTCGCGGCCGGCGACTACGAGGTCGTCGTCCGAGGCTTCGGGGCCGCCGCCCTGGACGCTTACGTCTTCACCGCGGAGGTGCCCGTTGCCGTGTGCGGTGATGGGGCGGTCGAGGGTGACGAGGCGTGTGACGATGGCAACCTCGAGGGCGGCGATGGGTGCGACGGGGAGTGCCGGATCGAGGCCTGCGGCAACGGCCGAGTCGACGCTGGCGAGGTCTGCGACGACGGAAACGAGGAGAACGGGGATGGCTGCGACGCGCTGTGTACCCCGGAGTTGGTGCAGCTCATCCGCGGGATCGAGCAGCGAAGGAACGGCATCCCGGCGACGCAGGAGGATCTGTATCGGTTCGTGGCCGACGACCTCTCGGCGTTGCGGATCGAGACCAGCGACGGTGCCGGGGGGTGTCCCGGGGACACGACGATGACGCTGTTCGCGGTGGACGCCGAGGGCAACCGGGGCGCCCAGGCGGCCGATCCCGACGACGGCGGGCCCGTGCTCTGCTCGCTCATCGAGCTCGGAGAGCTCGCCGCCGGGACCTATGAGATCCGCGTCGGCGAGTTTGGCGACAACGGCGAGATCGGCCAGTACACGCTGGACTTCCGGCTGGAGGTGCCCCTCGAGAACGGGGACTTCGCCGGCGCCTTCGTGGCGGAGGGCGATGACCTCTTCAGCTTCAGCCTCGCCGGCGAGGGGGCGGTCTCCTTCACCACCGGGGACGGCGACGGTGGCTGCCCCGACGGGGACACGACGATGACGCTCTTCGGCTTCGACGAGGGGGGCGCGCGGGTGCAGGTGGCCTTCGATGACGACGGTGGCGTGGGCTTCTGCTCGTCTATCGCCGAGGCGGCGCTCGGGGCGGGGGACTACGAGGTCGTGGTCCAGGGCTTCGGCGGCGGCCCCCACGCGGGCTATGTGCTCACGGCGGAGCTGCCGACCTGTGGCAACGGCGAGCTCAACGAAGGGGAGCAATGCGACGACGGGAACCTCGATGACGGTGATGGTTGCGACGCCGCCTGCCAGTTCGAGCAGGAGTGCGGCAACGACGATGTCGAGGGCACCGAGCAATGCGACGACGGGAACCTCGACAACGGCGACGGCTGTGACGCGCTGTGCACGCTGGAGACCGACGATCTGATCCGCGGCGTCGAGGTGCGGCGCAACAGCACGGTCCTGGGGCAGCAGGACGACTATCGCTTCACGGTCGACCACACGCAGAGTCACCTGCGGGCCGAGACCAGCGACGGCGAGGGTGGCTGCGCAGGCGTCGGTGACACCACCATCGGGCTCTTCCCGGTGGACGCGCAGGGGGCCGTCGGTGCGCGGCTGGAGTTCGACGACGACGGGGGCGTCAACCTGTGCTCGCTGCTCGACCTCGACCTCGAGGCGGGCGACTACCTGCTGCGTGTCCGGGGCTTTGGAGACGGCCCGTTGACGGACTATCGGCTCGACTACCGCCTCGAGACTCGGGTCGGCGAGGACGGGGACTTCACCGGCGCCTTCGTGGTCAGCGGCGATGACCTGTTCACCTTCGCCGCCGCCGCTGGCGCCGGGGTCACGCTGGAGACGAGCGTCGGCGCGGGGTGTGGGGCCCAGGACACCACGATGACGCTGTTCCGCCTCGTCGACGGCGACCGGGTGCAGGTCGCCTTCAACGACGACGGCGGGCCAGCGCTGTGTTCGCGCATCGAACAGGCGAACCTGGCCGCGGGGATGTACGTGGTCCTGGTCCAGGGCTTTGGCGGCGGGCGCCACGATGGCTACACGCTGTCGGTCATCCACACGCCGCCCCTCGCCTTCGGTGGGGTGCGCAATGGCCTGCCCCAAGCTGAGGCCGAGGCCTCGGGCTTCGAGGTCTGCTACTCGGATCTCTACGACGCGGATCTCGATCACGCCGCGATGCAGGCTGCCTGCGACGGGGGCACCGTGATGGTGGCCTGTCGCGAGGTGGATGAGCCCGACTTCCTGGTGGCGGCGATGGGGGCGCGCGACGAGGTCTTCCGCGTCACGCCCGCGCAGCAGCAGCAGTCGACCCACGCGCACAACGGGGTGCAGTGGTACTACAACGACGCGTGGTCCTTCGGCTTCGCGCCGGCGGGGGTCCCCGTCCAACTGAACCAGGCGGACGTCGAGGACGATCCCGGCGCCGCGCAGCGGTTGAGCTGGCACACCATCGGCGCCGCTGGCGGGTACCGCTGCGGGGCGACGACGGACCTCAACAACGACGCGGCCTGGGAGCGGATCGTGCTGCACCGCCCGGGGGCGCTTTTCGCCCCGACGTGCGGCGACGGCGAGGTCGAGGAGGGCGAGGCCTGCGATGACGGGAACCTGTCCAACGACGACGCCTGCAGCAGCGTATGCGAGGTCCTCACGGTGTGCGGTGACGGCGAGGTCGAGGAGGGCGAGGAGTGCGACGACGGCAACGCCGACGCGGGCGATGGCTGCGATGACCAGTGCCAGTCCGAGGGCCTCGCCTTCGGCGGCGTGCAGGCCGACTTGCCCCAGGCCGAGGCCGAGGCCGGTGGCTTCGAGATCTGCTACTCGGACCTCTACGACGCGGACCTCGACCACGCGGGAATGCAGGCGGCGTGCGACGGCGACACCGTGCTGGTCGCTTGCCGCGAGGTCGGGCAGGCGAACTTCCTGATCTCGGCCATGGGCGCCCGGGGCGAGGTCTTCCGGGTGACCCCCGCCGAGCAGCTTGAGTCCACCCACACCCACAACGGGGTGCAGTGGTACTACAACGACGCGTGGGCCTTCGGCTTCGCGCCCCTGGGCGCCGCCGTCCGCCTCTTCAACGCGGACATCGAGGGCGGCGCCGAGGACGCGCTGCGGCTGAGCTGGCACACCATCGGCAACGCCGGTGGCTATCGTTGCGGCGCCACGCGGGACCTCAACGCGAACAACGGTTGGGAGCGCATCGTGATGCACCGTCCTGGTGGCATCGCGGTGGGCGTGCAGGTGTGTGGCAACGGGACCGTCGAGGAGGGCGAGGACTGCGACGATGGCAACCTCGACAACGACGATGGCTGCAACAGCGTCTGTGAGGTCGTGCCCTTCTGCGGCGACGGCAACATCGATCCGGGGGAGGTCTGCGACGACGGGAACGGCGACGACGGCGACGGCTGCGATGGGGAGTGCCAGTCCGAGGGGCTGGCCTTCGGTGGAGTCCAGAACGGCGTGGCGATGGCGGACGCCCTCGCCGGCGGTTTCCAGGTCTGCTTCTCGGACCTGTACAACGCCGATCTGGACCACGCGGGGATGCAGGCGGCCTGCGATGGGGACACCGTCATGGTGGCCTGTCGCGAGGTCGGCCAGCCCGACTTCCTCGTCTCGGCGATGGGCGCGCGGGGGGAGGTCTTCCGGGCCACGCCCGCCGAGCAGGAGGGCTCGACGCACACCCACAACGGCGTCCAGTGGTACTACAACGACAACTGGTCCTTCGGCTTCGCCCCCGCGGGGGTCCCCGTTCGGCTGAACCAGGCCGACGTCGAGGGCGACCCCGGCGCCGCTCAGCGGTTGAGCTGGCACACCATCGGGAACTCGGGTGGCTATCGTTGCGGCGCGACGGCCGGGCTCAACGCCAATGCCGGGTGGGAGCGCATCGTGCTCCATCGCGGCGGTGGCATCGCTGTCGATGTCCAGATCTGCGGCAATGGTGAGGTCGAGGAGGGCGAGGCGTGCGACGACGGCAACCTCGCCAACGACGACGACTGCAACAGCGTCTGCGAGATCATCCCGCCCTGCGGCAACGGGCGTCCCGACGACGGCGAGCAGTGCGACGACGGCAACCTCGTCAACGGCGATGGCTGCGACGCGCTGTGCACCTTCGAGAACATCGATCTCCTCCAGGGCGTCGAGCAGCGCACCAACGCTTTCCCGGCGGGCAACGAGGACACGTATCGCTTCGTCGTCGACGACGAGTCGGTGCTGACCGTCGAGACCAGCGACGGCGAGGGCGGCTGCGACGGCGTCGGCGACACCTTCATGGAGCTGTTCATGGTCGACGGGAACGGCGATCGCGGGGCCCTGGTGGTCGCCGACGACGACGGTGGCGCGGGGCTGTGCTCACGCATCCTCCGACCCGATCTGGCGCCCGGGACCTACGAGATCAGCGTCGAGGAGTTGGGGAATAACGCCCAGATCGACGGCTACACGCTGGACTTCCGGCTGGAGGTCCCGGTCGATGCTGGGGGGCGCTTCGATGGCGCCGTGGCTCAGGACGGCAACGACCTCTACAGCTTCACGTTGGGCGCGCCGGCGCAGGTGACGGGCCTCACCGGGGACGGCCAGGGCGGCTGCCCGGCCGGCGACACCTATCTGACGCTCTTCGGGTTCGACGCCGAGGGCGCCCGCCAGGTCATCACCCAGGATGATGACGGTGGGGTGGGCGTGTGCTCGCGCTTCGAAGAGCTGCTTCAGCCGGGGGACTACGAGATCGAGGTCCGCGGCTTCGCCAATGGTGCTCACGGGGGCTACATCTTGACGATGCTCGGCGTCGGTGGTCTCTCCTTCGCCGGCGTCCAGGTGAACGTGCCCTTGGAAGGCGTGCTCGAGGGTGGCTTCGAGGTCTGCTACTCCGATCTCTACGGCGCGGATCTCGACACCGGCGCGATCAACGCCGACTGCGATGGGGGCGTGCTGATGGTCGCCTGTCGTGAGGTCGATGCGCCCAACCTCTCGGTGGCGGCGATGGGCATGCACGACGAGGTGCTGACGGTCGTCCCCAACGAGGCCGACGCCGCCCACGACCACAACGGCGTGCGCTGGTATTACAGCGAGGACTTCTCCTTCGGCTTCGCCGCCGAGGGGCAGGTGCTGGCGCGCGGCGAGTGCGACACGATGGACGATGGCGGCGAAACGCGGCTGTGTTGGCACACCATCGGGCCCTTTGGTGGCTACCGCTGTGGTGCGACGGAGGGGCTGAACAACAACAACGGCTGGGAGCGGTTGGTGCTCCATCGGCCGGGGAACCTCTGAAGAGGCGTCCTAGGACG
>CAYOBQ010000304.1:0-5793 GCA_964402225.1 uncultured Nannocystaceae bacterium
TGAGTGCTGAAAGCCCTCCACACTCCCTCCGTCAGAATCGGGATATGCACCCGGCTGAGGTCCGCGACGCTCAGAGCTCAGACGCCCAGGAACAAGCGCTTGCCGAAGGCGATGGCGAGATCCGCCTCGAAGATCTTTCGGGCGGCCGCCTCGATGTCGTACTCGGCTCGGAAATACTCGAACCGCCGCGCCTCGGTGTCGTAGATGGCGCAGCAGGCCCGGTTGTCGTAGTCCCGAGGTTGCCCGACGCTGCCGACCGTCAGGATGTACTGCCGGTCGGCCTCGAGATCGAAGCGGGTGCGCAGGACCTCGTCGGCCCCCTCGGCGTCGAAGGCGAAGCACTTGCATAGGTGGGAGTGGCCGATGAAGGTGATCCGTGCCTGGTCCTCGCTGTGGGCCACGACGTCGCGCATCTGGTCGAGGGCGAAGATGTACTCGAACTCCTCCAGCGCCAGCGGCGAGCCGTGGCAGAAGGTGATCTCGTCGTCGAGCTTGTGCTCGTAGGACAGGCCCTCGAGCCAAGCCATGTTCTCGGCGCTGAGCTTGCCGGCGTGCCAGTCGAGGGCGTGACGCGCCGCGGCCCGGTAGTAGCTGTAGTCCATCCGGCCGCACACGGCGGCGTCGTGGTTGCCGAGGACCGTGACGTCGGCCAACTCGCGGATGCGGTCGCAGCACTCGTTGGGTTGTGCGCCGTAGCCGACGACGTCCCCCAGGCAGGCCAGATAGTCGATGCCCTCGTTGTCGAGGACAGCGAGCACCACCTCGAGCGCCTCGAGGTTCGCGTGAATGTCTGAGACGACGCCGATGCGCAACGCAGACCTACTTGGAGTCGAGGCCGTCGAGATCGACGTCCGTCTCTAGGGAGCCGATGCTCGCGCCAGGGCCGAGGTCGATGGACTCGAGCTCTTCCTCGAAGTCCGGGCCGACCAGATCGGGGCCCGCGGCGGCGAAAGCCTCCGCGAGCCGCTCGGTGAAGTCCGCGGCGTCGCCGAAGCCCACCTGCCCCACGCGCTCGATGGCGTCGGAGAGGCAGCCCTTGACCGCGGCGTCGTCGTGCTGGTCGCGCGCCGCGGCCAACGCACCGCGGGCGTCGGGGCCGAGCAGCGCCAGGGTGTAGGCGATGCGCCCCCCTCGATCTCCCTGGGCCTCTACCTGGGCGATGGCGGCCGGCAGGATGCGTCGACCCATCCGCGCGGCGGCGCGCGCCAGCGGCGGCCAGTCCGCGTCCGCGGCGTCCGGGAGCAGCGCGAGCACTGGCGCCGCGGCGCGCTCAGAGCGGATCTCGGCGAGGAAGAGGGCGCTGGCGAGCCGCAGGCTCGTGCGTTGCGAACGCAGGGCGACGATGAACGGGTGCTCGAAGGAGGGACCCATCGCGAGGGCGCCGGGCACCGCGCTGAGCAGCTCGTCTCGGTCCATCGACTTGATCGCGTCGAAGATGGCCGGGACATAGACCTTGTCTCCGCGGTGGAGCAGGCTCGTCACCGCCTCCACGCGGCGCGACGGCTCGTCGAGGAGGCTGACGAGGTCCACGTCGTTGAGGTCGCCGAGGCCGCTGACTTCCTCAAGGTCGATGGACTCCTCGTCGGCGTTGATCTCGATGGGCTCGGGGGCGTGGGCCGCCTCCCGGGCGCGCTCCATGGCTCGGGCGGCGAGCTCCTCGATGTCCTCGTCGACGCGGAGATCGAGCTCCTCGGCGTGGGCCAGCAGCGACTCCCAGTTCTCCCAGATGTCGAGGGCGTCGAGGCCGCTGGCCTTCAGGTTCAGGCAGACCTCGGCGAAGTTCGCCAGCGACGCCCGCAGAAGCGCCGCGGAGCTCTCGGCGAAGCCCAGCTCCAAGGCCCGCTGCCGCAGGTGAGGCTCCATCGCGAGGCCAAACTCGAGGGCGGCGCCGATGACCCGCCGCAGCATCGATTCGTACCAGGTCTCCGGGAAGGACTTGATGCGCAGAAGGTAGTCACGTCGGTCCGGGGCGCTCCAGTAGGAGAGGATGCCCAGGGCGAGGCGCGCGTCGGCGGCGGAGCCGAGCTCGGCGAAGCTGTCGCGGTGGAAGTTGTGACGCAGCCGCCCGACCCGGTCGTACTCGTCGTCTAGCACGGCCCGCAGCGCCGCGGCGCGCTCCGCCGGCGACGCCTGCGACGCCAGGAGCGCCCCACGAGCGGAGGCGGCGTTGGCCTCGAGGGCAGCGCGGAGCCGACGACGGCCGTGGAAGCCGCCGTCGCGGACGTGAAAGACCACCTCCAGATCGAAGCGCTCGGCCAGCGCGTCGAGGACCGCGCGGTGGGACTCGAGGGAGAGGGGCCAGAACTCGGCGTCGGCGACCTCGCCCGAGTCGGTCCGCGCCAGCAAGAGCCCCGCGACCGGCGCCCCTTCGACCTGGTGAAGCTGGAAGCAGAGCGAGACCTCGCTGTCTTCGAGCTGAACGGCGCGCTCGGCGTCGACCCGCAAGACAGCCACCGGCCCATCATCGAGCAAGGTGACGTAGCGGTCGCCTCCAGCCGCCAGCGCCTCGTCGAAGCTGGGCCCGGCGGGGTGGCGTGCGCCGGCGACCTCGTCGACGCGGACCACGTGGGTCGGATCGTCGTCGGCTCCGGGCACGACCTCGTCGCTGGGCAGCGACCAGCCCTCGTCGACGGAGGCGTCCCAGCTCTCCTCACCCGCGGGGACGGGCGGGGGCGGCGGATCGGACTGCTTGCGGAGCAGATCCGCGAGCAAGCCCCCCTTGCGGGCCGGCGAGAGCTGCTCGTTGGTCGGCGCGTCGTCGGCCTCGATCTCGATGCCGACCTCGTCGACCGACTCGTCGGCGTGCGCCACCTCGGGCTCGGTGGGTCGATCGTCCGGCGCAGACGGCGCGGGCGTGGTCTGCGCCGGAGTCGGCGTAGGCAGCGCCTCGAGCCCCGCGGGGCGGCCGAGCGGCGGCGCCTTCGGACGCTTGGCGAAGACAGGTAGCGGTTTCGGGGCCGCGGGCGCGGGCGCCGCGGGCGCCTCGGGCTCCGGCGCGACGACGGGCGGCGGCTCGGGCGTCTTGGGCCGACCGCGGACAGACGCGCGGAGGCCCTCGAAACCGAAGACCGTCAGCGGCTCGAGGGCGTAGGCCGGCACCACGCCCTCGCCGGGGTGGTCGGCGATGTCGGCCATGACCGCGGCCTTGGCCTGCTGGGCCCGGTGCCGCTGGGCCTCGGGGACGACGACGAAGAGCCGCTGCCGCGCCGGCTGGTGAACCACCAGCGGCTCGACCGCCACGTGAACAGCGCCGCACTCGGGGCACGTCATCGCGCTGGTGGCTTCGTAGCCGATGTCGAGGAAGCGCGTGAGCAGCGTAGGCGCGTCGGTGGCGTCGACGCCCGTGTGGTAGCGACCGGCATAGACGGCGCCGCACGCGCAGAAGACGCTCGTCTCCGCCGTGCGGGTCGTGCCGACCGCGCCGCGATACGGCTCGTCCGCCTTCGACATGGCCGCCTCCTGTGCGCGGGCTGAGCGGGGAAGCCGCAGCGTATAGCACGTGTGGGGGCGAGAGTTACAGCGGATAGGCGCGTCGCGGGAGCTTCCCTACCGACCACCGAGCATGGCGCGCAGGCGTCCGAGCAGGACCGCGGTGGGCAACGCCGAGAGGCGCCGTGCTTCGGCGGCCCGGGGTCCGCGCACGGGAACCTTCTCGCGCAGCGCGCGACCGCCATCGAGGCGGAACTTCCCCTGCGCCATCCCCACGGTGCGCACGTGGACCCCGGTCGGATGGGCCTCCAGAAAGAGCAGGACCTCCTCGCCCAGCGCGAACCGCGCCACGCCATCGACGTCCATGACGAGATCGTCGACGGCGCCTCCGAGGACTCGGACGCTGACGACGCGCTCCTCGCACGGGCCCTTGAGGCAGTCGGCGACCTCCACCTCCACGTCCGTGTAGATGAGCCGATCGTCCCAACGCGACTCGATGTCGAGCACCCGACCACGGACGACCTGGGTGGCGAAGCTCGCGAGATCATCCAGCGAGAAGGCGCGCACGACGGTGGCCTGGGCTGGCGCGCCGAGGGCGCACAGCGCGAGGAGGACAGGGACGAGGCGGGACATCAGCGAACCTCCGGGTGGGCGCGGCGGCGGACACCGAGCAGGAGCAGGGCGAGTAGAGCTGTGGCGCCGCTCGGGGCGCGGGCGACGGCGCAGCCCATGGAAGGCGGCGCCTCGGGGACCGTGCCGCGGGGCGTCTCGTCGGCGGGGGGAGGCACGGAGTCGTCGCGGAAGGCCGCCCCCTCCGTGCTCGCCGTCGACAGGTCGCGCCCGGCGACCGACGGGTAGAGACGCAGGGCCGCGCTCTCGTCGTCGTCGTGGAGCGTGCGCTTCTTCGTCTCGAAGCGTCCGGCGCTCGAGAACATCGTCGCGTCACGCACCTCCGAGTGGCCGAAGCCCAGGAAGTGGCCGATCTCGTGGGTGATGGCGTTTTGGAGGTCGTTCTCCACCTCGCCGCTGCCCCAGGTGTAGGCCCGCTCGTTGACCACGATGTCGGCGTCGACGAGCTCCCCGGAGCTGCGACGGTACAGGGTGAGCGTCACCGCCAGCGCGTCCGGCTCGAAGTCCCAGGTGTCGCGGCTCCAGATGACGGTGTTGCGGTTCGCGTCCGGCTCCTCGCGGTCGTAGCCGAGCTTCAGACCGGTCCGCGCGCCGTCGTAGCGGAACGAGACAGCCGAGCCGTGGACGCGGCCCCAGGCCTCGAAGGCCCCCCGCACGGAGCGCTCCACCTCGGCGAGCGGCAAGTCCCTCGAGCCCGCCGCGTCGACGGCGAAGCCGATCGGCATCGTCGCCCAGTGAATCGGCTGTCCGTCGCCGGTCGTCTTGAGCCCGTAGGCCAGCGCGTCGCCGCCGGAGATCGCCATCAGGGCCAGCGTTGCGAGAACCGTCCTCATCCATTCGCCTCCACGTTGCGGAAGCGAGACACTTCAAGGGCCGTGCCAGATATGGATGTACTGGAAACAATAGAGCCGCGGCGTTCTCGAGCTATCCCACTGGGGTTTCGGCGGACCCAGGGGTCGGTGCGCACTCACCCACCCCTCGAATCCACGCCGCGGGCTCCGGGGGGGGCTCGCGAACCCGGGGTGAATCCCGCGGTCCTCGCGAAAGACGCTTGACGCGCGGGGTGGGCTCGGGCATAAGCCCGTCTTCGCGAATGCGCCGTTGGGTCCTGGTCTTGTTGCTGGTTCCCGGCTTGGTCGGCGTCGCCAGCGCTGCCTCCAAGAAGGGGGGGGCGCTGGGGGTACCGATTCCAGGTGGCGCGTCCGTGCTCGGGCCGAACCTGTTCCGTTCGCCCCTGGGCTACAGCGCCACGATCAAGTGGATCGAACGGCGGCTGCGGTCAAAGGGGAAGGCGGTACGGTTTCGGTCGGTCATCGACCTGCCCGAGGTAGTGGCTTCGCACGCCGACGCCCCTGGACCTGACACCAAATGGTCCGGCGTCAACGTGAGCCGCTATGGTGGGTCGGTGAGGGTCTTTATCATCGAGCGTCGCTAGGCTTTCCTGCTGATCGGGGATCGTCTAATGGCAGGACTGCGGATTCTGGTTCCGCCTATCCAGGTTCGAATCCTGGTCCCCGAGCCACCTGTGGCCCGTTCGTCTAGCGGTTAGGACGCTGGCCTCTCAAGCCGGTAACACGGGTTCAAGTCCCGTACGGGTCACAATCTCAGGCCCCCGATCATCCGATCGGGGGCCTTTTTTTTTGGGTGCAAATCCCAGATCTGCGGTCGTCTTTGGAGAGGCTTTCAGCACTCAGCCGTCAGTTTGCTCAAAGGACCTTGACACCGTGAAGAACT
>CAYOBQ010000305.1:0-5742 GCA_964402225.1 uncultured Nannocystaceae bacterium
GAGCGAGCGGCCTGTCAGATTTCGGAGGTCGCAGCGTAATCAAGCTGTCCGGCAAGTCGGGGCAAGACCAAGGCGCCGGGGCTCGACGCCAAGTACGCTGAGCTGCGCCTCGCCATCATGGGGCGGTGAGGCGGCGGCGGCCGTCGACTCGGTCCCAGAGCTGGCAGGTCACGGGCTGGTGTCGCGCGTCTTTGGCCTCGCAGTAGTTCGTGTACTTGCAGCGGCGGATGGAGGCGCCCGCCCCGCTGCGCATCTTCGACCACCAGTCGGGATCGGCGAGGGACTGACGGGCCGCCGCGACGATATCGGCGTGGCCCGCGTTGAGGATGGCCTCGCACTGGTCGAAGGTGCACAGGCCGCCAGCGGTGACGACGGGCGTCTCGAAGCCCGCGGCGCGCACCGCCTCGCGGATCCTCGCGGCGAGCGGGACGTTGCGGGCGAACGGGCCCGCTTCGTCGCTGTAGATGGTGGGCATGCACTCGTAGCCGCTGCGCCCGGTGTAGGGGTAGACGGCGGCGCCGACCTTGGGCTGCCGGGCGTCCTCGAACTTGCCGCCCTTGGAGACGCTGAGGAAGTCCATCCCAGCGCGGGCGAAGGCGGCGCCGTAGGTCGCGGCGTCCTCCACCCGGCTCCCGCCCTCGATGACCTCGTCCCCCAGGAATCGACAGCCCACGGCGAAGTCCTCGCCGACCTCGGCGCGAACGGCGGCGAAGACCTCCAGGGGGAGCCGCAAGCGCCCCTCGGTGTTGCCGCCGTAGCCGTCCTGGCGGTCGTTCGTGCGAGAGAGGAAACCGGCGCAGGTGTAGGCGTGGGCGTAGTGGAGCTCGACGCCGTCGAAGCCGGCGCGCCTCGCGCGGTGGGCGGCGGCGGCGAAGAGCGGTGGCAGGTGCCGCGGCAGGTCGCGGATGGACGCCACGTGGGTGTCGGTGATCCGCTCCCTCGCGCCGAAGCGCAGCGCCTCCAGCTCGCGGGCGTCGAGCACCGCTTCGGGTGGCGCGGCGAGCAACGCGTCGCGGACCTCGGCCTCCGGCGCCCGGAGCCAGGAGTCTTCACCGGTGTGGGCCGCGAGGCGCCCTCTATGGGCTGGCTCGAGCTCGAGGAACCGCCGGAAGAACGCCTCGGGAGCTGGCCGGCGTCGCACGCGCAGGAAGTCGATGAGCTGGATGAGCAGCCGGGTCTCACCGTCGCTGGCCTCTCGCACCGCCTCCACGAGGCGTCGCAGCCCCGGGACGAAGCGGTCGTCGCCGATGCGCAAGAGCGGCCCGCTCGGGACGTCCCGGATGCCCGTCGCCTCCACCACGAGCGCGGCCGGCCGCCCCTGGGCAAAGCGGGCGTACCAGGCGAGCAGCGCGTCGGTGACCTCGCCCGACGCCGTCGCGCGCCAGGGCACCATCGCCGGCACCCAGGTGCGCGCGCCCAGGGTCAGCGGACCGAGGCGAATGGGGCTGAAGAGCAGGCTCCGGCCCGCCTCGTCGGCCCCCGGCCAACGCGCCTCGAGGGGCGCGTGCTTCGTCGTGGGTCGAGGCCGCCAC
Organism: uncultured Nannocystaceae bacterium; assembly: GCA_964402225.1. Classification (GTDB taxonomy): domain Bacteria; phylum Myxococcota_A; class Bradymonadia; order UBA7976; family UBA1532; genus CAYOBQ01. Next base: position 1,533 of record CAYOBQ010000305.1, read on the forward strand.
ACCCTACACCTCGATCTGCGCCCAGCGCCGCCGACGCCAGATGGCCGCGAAGACGAAGGATTGCAGGACGCGCACGCCGCCCTGCGCCACGTAGATCGCCAGCAAGCCCAACCCGAGGTGGGGCCCGACGAGGTAGACCAACGGGAGCTGGACCAGCCACTGCAAACCGACGGATACCTGCATCACGGAGCGGCTCGCCCCGGCGCCGAGCAGCGCGTTGAGCAACACCATCGCGACCGCCTCGAAGCCCAGCGTCGCGCCGATGAGCCGCAGGGGGGCGACGGCCAGGGCCATCGTCTCCGGGTTGGTGATGAACGGCGCCAACAACAGCTCGGGGACCACCAGCGCCGGTAGCGCCAGCGCCCCCATCGCCACCACCGCCAGCTTCACGACATCCCACCCCCAGCGATGGGCGTCCGACTCATCTCCCCGCCCCAACGCCTGGCCGACGAGGGAGGCCGCCCCGAGGCCGAACCCGATGCACGGCAACAGCGCCACCAGCATGAGGTTCGTGAGCACATTGGTCGCCGCGAGCTCCTGCACCCCGACCATGCCCACCATCTTCATGAACACCGTCATCCCGGTGGCGAAGAGGAGCTGCTGGAGGCCCGCCGGGGCCGCCAGCCGGATCATCCCCTTCAGATCGCTTCGGCTCGGCAGCCCATGGAGGAACCCGCCGGCCCGGGCGTGGCGAAGCCCGAGCGCGAAGTACATGGCCGTCCCCACGAAGGTCGACACCGCCGTCCCGATCCCCGCCCCCACGACGCCCAGGGCCGGGAAGCCGAAGTGCCCGAAGATCAGCACGTAGTTCAGCGCGATGTTGACCACGTGCATCACCAGCAATGTGCGCAGGTAGAGCCGTGACAGGTCGACCGCGTTCCAGTAGCCGCGAAAGGCGAAGTTCATCCCCACGGCGAGCATCGCCACCAGCCGGTACTGAAGGTAGTCGCCGCCGAGGCGCGCCACCTCGGGATCGTCGGCGATGGCCGGGAAGAAGCTCGGCGTCTGCCAGATGAGCAACGCCGAGGCCGGCACCGCCAGGATCGCCGCCAGCAACAGCCCGCCGTTGAGGGCGACGGCCGTCTCCCCGTGACGCCCCTCGCCCTTGCGCCTCGCCGCCGTCGCCTGAACACCCGACGACATGCCCGTGATGAAGGCGATGGCCATGAAGTTCACGAAGCTGCCGAGCCCGACGCCCGCGAGGGCCGCGTCGCCGAGCTGCCCGACCATCGCCGTGTCGACGAGGTTGAGCACGTTCTGCGAGACCATCCCGCCGATGATCGGCAGCGCCAGACCCATGACGCGCCGCCGGCGCTCGGGGAGGACCCACATCGCGCCCAAGTGTCACGGCGGTCGTCGACACGTCAACGCCCGCGACCGCAACGGACTGTTCCAAGCGGCCGTTCTCACGATTCTCCCGAAGGATGCGGTCGCCAGCGGGCACCGATGGGCACTACCGTCGAAGACTGGGGGTGGAGTTGCGTCGTTCTCTGCTCGGCATCGTGTGCGCGCTGTGGGCCTCACCGGCGGCCTCCGCCGTGTGCGCCGCGACCGCCGTGGTGCAGGGCGACTCCCCCACCGCCGACGAGGTCCGCCGCCTCCTGCGTGAGCGCGGCGTTCGGGGCGAGGCGGGGGCGGCATGCGATCCAGTGGTCGCGCGAGTGCAACCGACGGGGGACCGCGTCCGCGTCACGGTGGCCGCCGCGGACGGCCCGCTGAGCGCCCGAATCGTCACCGACTCGGCGACGGCGGCCACCGTCATCGAGTCCTGGAGCCGGCCGGACCTCGAAGCATCGCTCCTCGCCCCACGGGCCGCGCCGTCCCTTCCCCCTCCGGCGCGGCAGCCGCCTCCCCTCCCGGTGACGCCCCCCGTCGTCGCGCCGATTCGCCCTCGGGCGCCGACGCGCGCCTGGTCGGTCAGCGGTCTGGGGCTGGTCAGCTACGCCTCCGACGCGTCGCTGTGGTTCGATCTGGTCGTCCCCGCCTGCGCCGAGTTCGGCCCGTTCTGCCTCGGGGGCTTCTTCCGCGCTAGCTTCGACAGCGGCGAATCGGGCCTCTCCGGCGAGCTGGAGACGAGCCGAGTCGCCATGGATCTGGTCGCGATGGCGGAGCTCCCCATGCGCTTCGGCGTCGTGACGGTGTCCCCGGGCGCGGGGATCGGCGGGGGCTGGTTCCGCAGCGTCGGCGACGTCGAGGAACCCCCGCCTGGCCTCGAGCCCATCGACGGCGGCGCGCTGCGCTTCGACGCCCACGTCCGCGCGGCGGTCCTCCGCCGGCCGACGCTCGCCGTCGAGTTCGCGCTCTTCGGCGACGTCGCCCCCGTCGCCCACACGGCGCGCTTCGTCGACCACGGCGTCGAGCTCGCGGGGGAGCCACGTTGGTCGCTCCGCGGCGGGGTCGGCGTCCGGTACGTGGGGCCATGATGGCGAAGCTGGTCCCCATCCGGCAGATCCGCGGCGACATCGAGGCGCTCTCCGACGCCGCCCTCCTCGCCGGCTGCGCCCAGGGTGACGCCGCCGCGCTCGCGAGCATCTTCGACCGCTACGCGACCGACATCCACCGGTTCCTCTCGCGATTGGCCGGGGTCGACGGTGACGTGGCCGACGACCTCCTCCAAGACACCTTCCTCCAGGTGCCTCGCGCGGCCCGGCGCTTCGAGGGTCGGTCGAGCGCGCGCACCTGGCTGTTCGCCATCGCCGCCAACGTCGCGCGCCGCCACGTGCGCACCGACTCGCGTCGGCACCGAGCGATGGACAACGCCGCGAACCGCCCCTGCGCCCCGGTCCCCGGGCCCAGCGATCTCGTCAACCGGGCGGAGCTCTCCCGGCTCCTCGCCGACGCCATAGCCCGGCTACCGCACAAGCTGCGCGTCGTGTTCATCATGTGCGAGGTCGAGGAGATCAAGGGCGTCGACGCCGCGCGGGCGTTGGGATTGCGAGTCGGCACGCTCTACCGCCGACTACACGACGCGCGCCGGCGCTTGCGGGCGGAGTTGGAGGGTGTGTGGCCATGATCCGGCGCAATAGCTGTCCCAGCGAGGCCGCCCTCGAGCGGGCGTTCTCGGAGGGCGCGGGCGAGCCCGTCGCCGCCCACCTCGAAGGCTGCGACGCCTGCGCCTCGCGTTGGTCGTCCCTGGCGACCCTTCGCGCCGCGGCGCGCGCGATCCCGGTGGCCCCGTTGACCGCCCGGCGGGAAGCCGCCGTCCGCGACGCGATCCTCGCCCGAACCTCGAAGGCGGCCCCCCCACGACGCCGCGGGCGGCTCGTCGCCGCCTTCGCCACGGCGGCGATCGCGGCAGCGGCGCTATGGCTGAGCGTGGCACCTCCCCCCCCCGCGCCGACGCCAGCCCCCACCGCGGTCCTGGCGCCGGCGCGCGTCGAAGCCCTGGGTGCCACCGAGTTCAATCGCTTCGGAGAGCCCGTCGACGAGGTCGTTCGACTGCACAGCGGCCTGGTCACCGTCGAGGTCCCCGAGGGTCCCCCTCGACGCTTCCGGGTCGTGACGGGGGACGCCGAGGTAGAGGTCCGCGGGACGGTCTTCGAAGTCGAGGCGCGCGGCGATGTGCTCCAGGCCGTCCGCGTGCTCCGGGGGCGGGTCGCGGTGCGCGTCGGTGAGCGCCCGGTCTTCGAGCTCAGCGCCGGGGAGCGGTGGCGGCGACCAGCCCCGAGGGCCGCCCCGACAGCGGAGGTCCCGGACGCCGCCGCGCCGGCTCCGGCTCCACGACAGAGACGACGGCGCCGCCCGTCCGCCGTCGCGCCCGAGCCGCCCACCCCCACCGGGGCCGAGCGCGCGTGGCAGGCGGGGTGGCACGCGCTTCGCTCCGGGGAGAGCGCGAAGGCCGCGGTCGCCTTCGACGCGGTCATCGCGGCGGGGGAGGACGGGCCTCTGTCGGAGGACGCGTCGTACTGGAAGGCGGTGGCCTTGTCTCGGTCGGGGGCGCGGGCGCCGGCGGTCGCGGCGTTCCAGCGCTTCATCGCGGACCACCCCGAGGGAGCGCGCGTCGGAGGCGCCTCCGCGATGCTCGGCTGGTTGCTGCACGAGGGCGGGCATCGGGACGCGGCGCGGCGGCGATTCCAGCGCGCCCTCGCGGACCCCGCCGCCGACGTCAGGCGCAGCGCCGAGGCTGGTCTCGAGGCGGTCTCGGCGGATTGATTGGGGTGCAAATCCCAGATCTGCGGTCGTCTTTGGAGAGGCTGTCAGCTTTCAGCAC
>CAYOBQ010000306.1:0-5714 GCA_964402225.1 uncultured Nannocystaceae bacterium
CAGGAAGCGGCCCTGGCCGCTTAACTCAACTGTCTGGAGAAACGGGGCAGGACCAACCTACACGTTGAACAGGAGTTTGAGGGCTGAATGATTTCAGCCGGTTGCGGTGTTTGTCTCCGCAAGTGTCCCCGTTTCGCCGCTCAGGCTGTCGCTGGTTTCCTAAAATGCTCCGCTTTCCTGGTTTGGAAAGTCCAGGTATAAAGGAAACATGTGGAGCATCGACACCATCGCAGTTCGGGAGATTCCGGCCTCGATGACTGCTTGGCTGGGTGAGCTGCCCGCTGAGGTCGAGCTTGGGGGCGAGCATGAGTTGGATTTGGTGCTCCGCTTCGGAGAGATGGAGTTCGTATTCGACATCAAGAGCACCGACGCCATCTCTCGGCTGGAGCTCGCCTATCGGCACTTGAGAGGATACACGAAGGGCCGAGAGAGAGCGGTGCCGATCCTCGTCGTGCCGTTCATGGGGCCGAAGGCACGAGACTTCGCTCGCTCGAAGCGGCTCTCCTGGATGGATCTCTCGGGCAATGCCGACATCCGTGGCCCCGGCATTCGCATCCTGGTGGAGGGTAAGCCGAACCGCTTCGCCTCTCCCGGTCGGCCCTCGACGGCGTTCTCCCACAAGGCGTCTCGAATCTCTCGGGTGCTCCTGACCGAGCCGGAACGGTGGTGGCGGCAGCGTGAGCTGGCCGAGGTGACTGGGCTCAGCGGCGGCTACATCAGCAAAGTGGTCCGCAGGCTCCGAGAAGACGACCTCCTGGATCATGCCGATGGTGGCCTACGGCCCCGCTCAACGGCGCTACTGCTGGATGCGTGGGCTCAGGTCTACGACTTCCAGAAGCACGACATCGCTCGCTTCCACGCCGTCGGCCGCACAGGGCCGAAGGTGACCAAATCGTTGGCCCGCAAGCTCGCCGACCAGCCCAGCCTCAAGTGGGCCGCCACGGGACTCTCGGCAGCCTGGCTGCGCTCTGGCCACGCCGATCACCGGCTCGTGACGTTCTACGTGTCCGGGCCATTGCTCAACCCCGATGAACTGGGACTCCGCCCCGTGGAACGAGGTGAGAACGTCTGGATCGTCGTTCCCCGAGATGAAGGGGTCTTCCACCGGACCGCCGACGTTGAGGGCGTGCAGTGCGTCTCGACCGTTCAGGTGTACCTCGATCTGCTCAGCCACCCGGAGCGGGCCAGCGAAGCGGCGGCCCGTCTTCGCACCCACGAACTCGGCTGGAGCGATCCATGAAGAAGCCCACCACCGCAGATGGCTACGAGCCCGAGATGGCCGCCGAAGCTCGACGGCTCTGTCTCTACATCGCCACCATCTTGGGTGACCTCATCGACGACATCGTGGTGGTCGGGGGCCTGGTGCCCTACCTGATCATCGACCAACAGGCAGCAGAAGACCTCCATGTCGGCACACGGGATCTCGACCTCGGCCTGTCGTTGGCACTGCTCGACGAGGAACGCTACCGGGAGATCAGCGCTCGTCTACGAGACCGTGGGTTCGAGGCTGGGACGAAGACAGAGGGGCAGGTGACTCGCCAAACCTGGGTGTTGCCGGGCACTCGGGTCACCGTCGATTTCCTCATCCCCAGCTCCACAAGAGGTCCGGCGGCCGGGCGGCTCCAGAACCTGGAAGGGGACTTTGCCGCCATCGTCACCCCGGCCTTGCCGGTCGCCTTCCTGGATCACCTTACCGTGACCATCGACGACAGGACCACGGCCGGTGAGCGTGCGAAGCGCACGGTGAGGGTCTGCGGCCCCGCCGCCTTCGTCGTTCTCAAGGCGCACGCTCTGCGGAGTCGTGGCGAGAACAAGGACGCCTACGACCTGGTGTACGTGCTGATGAACTACGACGATGGGTCAGTAGAGCAGGTGGTCGAGCGATTCGCCGCCATCGCCGCTCACCACACAGCCCAAGAGGCGCTGGGGCTCTTGGCCGAAGACTTCGAGTCACCTGAGCATGTTGGCCCAGCCCGAGCAGCCGAGTTCAGGACCGGCCGACACGATCCGGCGATCCAGGCGGACGCCTACGGCTACGTGCAGGACTTCTTGGAGCGGCTGCGAAAGGGCTGACCGAGCGTGACTTGGCGGCAGGCTATTGCTTCTTCCGGCGGTGACGACGGGTTCGGGCAGAGTTCAGGCCCTTCTGGAGATCGTCGTGCAGATCGTCGGGGTCGGTGATCCGGTAGTGGCGGATGCCCGTCACGGCCGAGTGCCCCATCAGACGACAGTAGCGGTCGAGCGGGACCTTGGCGGTTCGCAGGCGGTCGGCAGCCGCTCGTCGAAGATCGTGAAACGTGAAATGCCGGAGAGCTGCGGCCTTCTTGGCCTGGTCGAAACGGTGCCGCCAGTAGTGGTAGCGGCACTTCACGGGGCAGGGGAACAGCAGACCGAACGTGTCGGTGCCCTCGCCTAGGGCGATGAGTGCGTCCATCGTAGACGGGGTGACCGGGATGGTTCGGGTGGACCTTGAGGTCTTTGGGCGGAACGTCCCGTGCTCTTCGATGGTGATCTCGTTCTCATCGACTCGCAGGTCAGCAGGCCGCAGGTTCATTGCCTCAGCGATCCGCAGCCCGTTCTCCCACATCAGGCGGAGCATCAGGTCCAGGGGCTGCTCAGCGCACGACAGTAGGGCGTCGATGTCCTCCTGGTAGAGCGGCAGATGCTCAAGCTCCGGGACGGTGTAATCAGGAACGCCAGGGGCCTCGGCGATGTACTTCTCGGTCACTGCCCAGCGCAGTAACGTGCGGGCTCCGATGAGTGCGTTCTTGATCGTCTGTGGTCGATAGTACGGCGTCAGTTCACCCTCATCGTCAGTCTTGGTCCGGTCTCGCAACCACTTGAGGTAGCGGGCGAACGCCTTGTGGTCGAAGTCGCCGATTGGGAGCCCGTCGTGCCGGTCACGAACGAACTCGCCGAGCTGTGAGGCGGTGTAGCTGCGGCCCCGGATGGTGGCAGGCTGGAAGCCCAGCTCCTGGACGTAGCGCTTGTAGTCGTCGATCACCTCGGTGAGGGCGGCCTGGGAGTTGACCGGAGCCACGGCCCGCCGACGGCGTGCAATCCAGTCGTAGAAGGCTTCCTTCATCTGGCGCTGGGTCGTGAAGGTGCCCAGGGACCACTCGCCTTCTTCGCCCTTCCGACGGCATCGGATGGTGACGTACACCTTCTCGATTCCGCTCTCGGTGCGCCTTCGCTTCGGCCGGGCCACGTAGGCGTCGTGGCGGCAGGTCCATCCGTCGTCGTTGCGATTGTTCACGCTGCCCTCCGCATCGCATCGACTACGTCACCCCAGAGGTAGACCCGGCGACCCGTCGGGTGCCGCAGTGGCACCACAGCGTTTTGCAGCCAGTCTCGGACTTCGGCGGATCGACCGCCGACGTTCCTGACCACTTCCTCGAAGCTGAGGATGGCGTGAGCGCTGACGACCAGGCGTTGTACCAGCCGTAGCGTCCTCCGAACTTCGAGTTGTTCGCTGTCGTCGTTTGCCACTTCCGAGCCGGTGTGGTCAGTGGCGGGTGCTCTGTTGGCGGATTCCTGTGCCTTCACGGTGCGTGCTCCCTTGCCGCCTGGCGGCTGTGATTCACGGCACCTACTTGCGGGGAAGGCGTTGTTACCGAGCGGGGTGAGAAACTTGGATCAGCCAACTGGGTTGCTCGGGGAACGGCAATTTGTCCACGAGTTCAATGGGGCTTCCTGGGGGGCGGCCGGGGACCCAAAGAGGTTTTTCAAGCGGTTTCCGCCAGCAGCGACCCTCCAGTTCGAGCACACCAATCTTCTGGTCATCAGTGAGGGCAGGTCTGGGCCAGACTCGCTGGGTCGGTGTGTCAGCCGTTGCGGCCCGAATCGTGAGCCTGCGTAGTTCGGCTCAGTCGGTCGCCTCGTAGATCCAAATCCCGTCCCGCTCTCCGAATCCCCAGTGAGCTAGGTGCTTTTGCCTAACGCTGGCCATCCGCGAACGAGCTGAAACCCCGAATGACTCTGGGGTGCCGTTTGCGGAGGAGGACAGTGGCCATGGGTTTGCTCCGCAAGTACTCATCGAGCGAGAGAACTGCAGCCATCGAGCGGGCGCTCGAAGTGGGGCCGACGTCGGCGAGCCGGGAGCTCGGGATCCCGTCGGGCACCCTGAGCTGCTGGGCCCACAAGGCTCGCCGTGGCGTGCCCGGCTACGCCGGCGTCGGTGCTGGCGCCACCTCAGATGTCGAACGGGCCGCCTCCGCGGCCGAGCCGGCGACCGCGGTTCCTGCGCTTCCCGCGCCGGACGCCGCTGTCGATCCGCCCGCTGCGTCCCGCAGGAGGGCCGCTCGACGCTACACGCCTTCCGAGAAGGCCCGCGCCCTGGAGCTCGCCGCCAGCGTCGGGTTCAGCGCGGCCAGCAAGCAGCTCGGCATCAGCCGCTTCTCGCTCTACGAGTGGCGCCGCAGGGTCAGGCTGGCCGCGCAGGGCGAGGGCGATTGCCCCACTTCGGGCCCTGAGCCGGCGGACGTCGAGGCGATGCGCGACAAAGAAATCCTCGGCCTGTGGCACAGGCACCCCGGCCTCGGGCCCAGCCAGATCCGGAACCAGCTGCGTCGGCAGGGCGTCAAGGTCGCGGTGAACACGGTCCGACGGGTGATGGAGGAAGCGGGCTACCGGCCGCCCAAGATCAAGCGCGACGCCCACACCGAGCGCTTCGAGGCGGTACGCCCGAACCACATGTGGCACCTCGACTTCGTCCACCGCCACATCAACCGGACCAACACCTTCACCCTGATCCTCATCGACGACCACAGCCGCTTTGTCGTGGGTCACGGCGTCGATGACGCGGAGCGCGCCAACCTGGTCATCGAGACGTTCACCAACGCGGTCGAGCGCCACGGGCGCCCCGAGTCCGTCATGCACGACAAGGGCAGCGCGTTCTGGTCGTGGCGGGGGATCTCACGCTTCACGGCGCTGCTCACCGAGCTCGGCGTCGATCAAGTGGTTGCCGAGCATAAGGAGTGGAACGGCAAAGTGGAGGCGTTCAACGGGAACCTGGCCAAGGAGCTGTTCGACGTGCAGCACTTCTACGACGTGGGCGAGATGAAGCGGCGACTGCAGAGCCACCTCCATTGGTACAACCATCGGCGCACCCACCACGCCCTGGGCGGACTACTCGTGCCCGCCGACCGGTACTACGGCCGAGTCGAGGAGGTGCTCGCTCGGATCGAGGCCGGCGCCGGCGCCAGCGCCCACACCGATCTGCTCGACCTGCGTGAGCGCGCGCTGGAGCTGTTCAAGGTCGTCAGCCGTGATGGGAGGCCCGAGGTTTGGCTGCTGGGGCAGCCCCTGCTCGCACTGAACACGAAATAGAGGAAGCGGCCCGCCGGGGTATGTGACAGGAGGCGGTTATCTACGCCAACCCACTGCCCCCCGGAGGGCCATGTCCACTCTACCCCGCTCGCTCGCCGCTGGCCTACTGCTCGCCGCGATTGATGTTCTGAAGCGCCACGCGCTGCACGCCCCCGCCGCCTCCGAAGTCCTGCGGGCGACGGGCGCCTCCCGGACCACGGCCTACAAGATGAAGGGCGCGCTCGAGGAGGTCCTGCCAAACCTGGCCCGCCCACCGGGGCGTCCGCCCTCGCCTCCACCCGAGCCACCGCCCGATCTCCTCGCGATTCACAGGCAGGTGCTGACCTTCCTTTTCGACCACCCTGGAGCGGTCGGTGGCACCGCCGCGCGCCGCCGCTACAGCGATG
>CAYOBQ010000307.1:0-5572 GCA_964402225.1 uncultured Nannocystaceae bacterium
TCGGCCGGCGGGCACGCACATCACTTGGTCGCTTGGTCTGCCGCGCCGTCCTAGGGTGCCGCGCGTGGGCCCACCCCGGCGATCGCCGCGATGGCGGCGTTGCTGTAGTCGATGGAGCCGTCCGTGTACTCCTCGACGAGCGCGTCGGTGAGCGGATCGAAGCGGAAGTTCTGGTCGTCCCAGTTGCCCCAGTAGTTGTCGCGCGCGTCGACTCGACCGACGGCGTAGATGCCCGCCGCCATCTCGAGCCCCTGCACGCCGCCGTGCTGGTAGCGCGCTCGACTGATCGTCATCCGCGCCGTAGTGCAGCAGCTCCCGTTGTCGTTGGCGCTCGCGCGGACCTGGGCGTGATCGACGACGTACCAGCCCGATTGTCCGCTGCTGAGGGTGGCGACTGTGGTGCCTCCGCCGCGCTGGACGTAGCCGCGATCGCTGCTGTTGCCGGTGAAGCTCGCCGACACCTCGACCACCGTCCCTCCGTTGGGCGCCGTGTGGTAGGCCGAGTTGACGGCCCGCCCGTCTCGGGAGCTGTCCGAGGCGGCCACGTTGATGTTGGCCGTGCTCGCGCGGTAGGTCCCCACGCCGTCCTGGTCGGCGTTGTTGAGCACGTTGCAGCGATTGACCGTGACGCTGGGGTGGCTGTTCCCCGTCGACCGGAACCAGAAGCCGGCGCCGGCGTTGAAGGAGACGAGGCTGTCGGTCACGACGATGCCCGCGCTGCCGACCACCTGCACGCCCTGGTCGCCGTTGAAGCTGACCTCGGCGAAGCGGAGGGTGTTGCCCGTCCCCGTGACGTCGAGGCCGACCCCCTCGTTCTCGGTGATGGTCGCATCAGCGATGCTCACGGCGCCGGATTGCAGGTAGAAGCCGCGGCCCCCATTCCCCCGGACGACGGCGACCTCGAAGGTGCCGGGGTGGGTCGCGTGGACTCCATCGCCGGTGCCGTCCCGGACCACCAGCCGACGGAAGGTCGGCCCCCCGCCCGAGACACGAACCCCGAGGTGCGACCGCCGCACGGTGGTGTCCTCGACGAGGAGATCGCTGTTGGCGTAGATGCCAGTGTTCGCGTGCTCGACGATGCCGTAGCGCAGGACCGAGCCGGGCCCTTGGAAACGCAAGGTGTGCCAATCGCTGGCCCCGCCCTGCGCCGACTCCGCCCGGAAGGTCACCCGCGCGTCCGCCTCGCCATTCACCGCGATCGGGCCGAGCCCGAGGATCTGGTAGTCGCCGACGGCGTCACCGTCCTGGTCGACCGGAGCCACACGCACGGTCGTCCCGGCCTGGATCGTCAGCGAGCCGTCGGCGGGTACCGTCACGTCGCCGGTGACGTAGACCGTGTCGGTCCACACCGTGTCTCCCGCGAGCGGCCCGCCGTAGTAGGGCGCCGTCTCCCAATCGTCGCCTCCAGGGAAGGGCACGCCGACGAAACCCTGGATGTCCACCCGACCGTGGGCGCTGAAGGCGACCGCCTCGAGCACCTCCGGGAACACGCCGAGGTAGTTCTCCCGAGCGTTGGTCGTCGCACCCTCGTGGGCGATCACGAGCTGGAGGGGCTCCTGCACGACGTGGCTGTAGAAGGCCTGCGTCACCGTCGCGCGGGCGGTCGTGCAGCAGCTCCCGTTGTCGTTGGCCTCAGCCCGGACGCGGGTGGTGTCGCCGGCGGCGATCGCGACGTTGGCCCCGGGACCGTACTGCCCGCCGATGCGAGCCCCCTGGGCGTTCTCCACCCACCCGCGATCCGACGAGTTCCCGCTGACCGTGAGGCGGACCCAGCCGATCAGGCCGTTGTTCGGGGCGGTCCAGAGCCCCCCCTGAACCGACCGGCCGTCCCGGGAGCTGTCGGAGGCCGCCGACAAGGAGCCCGAGACGTAGACGTATCGATGCGCGAGCTCCGTAGCGTTGGAGTGGATGTTGTTTCGCACGATGGAGATCGTCGGGTTCCGCGCTTCGTGGGCGAGCAGGGCGACGCCCTCCCAGCCGTTCTCCGTGATGTGGGTTCGAGTGACTCGCCCCGACGTGTTGCCGCGCACGTAGACGCCGCGACGACCCGAGAGCGAGATGCGCCCGTCGCTCCAGTTGAGCTGTCCATCGACCATGCTCACGCCGTCCTGGCCGGCGTTCTCGATCACCGAGTCGTCGAAGGTCAGCGTCGAGCTCTGCGCCGCCACCCCGCGACTCCCGCTGTCGCGCACGCTCAGGTCGTCGAAGGCCAGCGTGCTCGACGTGATGTGCATCCCATCCCCCGTCATCTCGCTGAGGTAGAGCCCGTCCGCGGTGAAGTCCTGGGTCGCGTTGAAGCGCGCCCCCGTCGTCGTCCTGCGCACGCTCACGCTCGAAACGGAGGCGCCGTCGGCGTTGTTGAAGTCGAGGCCGATCGCGCCGGTCTCCTGGATCGTGACGTTGCTGATCACGCTGTCGTCACGCACCTCGATGCCAACTCGCCCGTACTGGATCTGGGCCCACTCCACGCGGCTCGGCGCGTCACCGTTCAAGGTGATGCGGTCCCACAGATCGGCGACGTTGTCGTTGCCCCCCGCGGTGAAGACCACCGGGTTGTTCTCCACGCCCTGCACCTGCATGTTCCCCAGGATCTCCAAGCCGTAGTCGCCGATGGCGTCGTCGTTCTGATCGGAGAAGGTGAACAGCACCCGCGTCCCGGGGGCGACGGTCAGCGTGTGGCCGGCGAGCAAACGTGTGTGGCCGGTGACGATGATGGTGCCGGACCACACGACGCTCTCGTCAATGTCGCCGCCGACGACCTGCTGGCCCAGGAACGCGACCTCCCGGGTGGTCGAGGCCAACTGGCCGATGCCGTCACGCACCTGCAACCGAATCGTGTACTCGCCGTTGTCGTCGTAGAGGTGCTCGGCGGTCTTCTCCACCCCGAACGCCGTATCCCAGACGCCGTCGTCCTCCCAGTCCCAGCGGACCTGGAGGTCCTCGGTCGGGGTGTGGTCGTCGCTGACGCCCGTCGCGTCCACGCGCACCGTCTGGTCCGCCGTCGGGATCGCCAGGAAGGTCGGCACGGGGAGCTCATTGATCACGTCGAGCAGGACCGCCTCGGAGAGGCCGACGTCGCCGGTGTCGTCGATCGCCCGCGCGACCAAACGCAGCGACGCGCCGGTCGCCGCCTCGGCGGGGATGTCGAAGCTCATCTCGTAGGGCAGGTTCTCGTCGGTGGCGACCTCCACCCCGTCGAGCAGGAGCGACGTGCTGGTGATGTTCCGCCCCGGGCCCGGCCGCGCGTCGACCAGCGCCTCGAGGGTCTCGCCCTGCGTCACCTCCCGATTGCCCTGGGGCCGAATCAGACGCACCCGCGGGGCGTCCGCGCCGAGGACGCTGACGTCGCATTGCGTGCTGGCCCGCGCCCCGGCGTCGTCCTCCGCCGTGAGCGTCACGACGAAGGGCCCGTCGTCCATGTACGTGTAGCTGATCTGCTGGTTGTCGCCCGTGTCGACCACCGGGTTTCCGTCCCCGAAGTCCCAGGTGTAGCGGACGATCTCGCCGTCGGCGTCGGAGGAGCCGGCGGCGGAGAAGTCCAACGCCTCACCCTCGCGCCCCGACTCGGGGCAGGCGAGGTGCACATCGGGCGCCCGGTTGGGGACCGGCAGCACCGTCAGCGTCGCCGCCGGTGAGAGCGTGTCCTCGAAGGTGGCGCGGATCTCGACGGCGCCGAGGTTGCGTCCCGTCACCAGGCCGCGCCCACCGGGGGCGTTGGAGACGGTGGCCACCCCGTCGTCGCCCACGAGGCTCCATTGGGCCTCCTCCGTCACGTCCCGCTCCGTATCGTCGGAGAACTCCGCGAAGGCCTGGAACTGGAAGGTCTCGTCGATGATGACCTGGGCCTCGAGGGGCGCCACGCGCACGCCCGTCAGCTCCGCGGCGACCACCGTGACCACCGCCGCCGGGCTCACGACCTCGCCGAGCCCCGCCGAGATGCTCGCCTCGCCGGCGCCAACACCGGTCACGTGCCCACTCGTCGCGCCGTCGTCGCCGACCGTGGCGACCCCCTCGGCGTCGCTGCGCCAGTCCGCCTCGGCGGTGACATCGCGGTCGGTCCCGTCGGCGAAGTAGGCGGTCGCCGTGAAGGGCTCGGTGAGCCCGAGCGGGATCTCGAGCTCGGCGGGGCTCACCTCGATGCGCTCGAGGGCCGCCGCCGTCACCGTGATCGCGGCGACCGCGGCGCGCCCGTTGAGCGTCGCCGTGACCTGCGTCTCACCCGCCGCGACCCCGCGAACCGCGCCCTTGTCACCGCCGTCGTCGCCCACCGTCGCGATAAAGACGTTGGCCGATCGCCAGCTCGCCTGCGCCGTCACGTCCGCCTCGCTTCCGTCGTTGAACCGGCCCCGCGCGGTGATCCGCAGCGTCGCCCCCACGGCGACCTCGGCGGCCTCCGGCTCCACGGTGATCTCGAGCAGCTCCACCGGCACGACGGTGAGCGTCACCGGCTCGGCGACGATCTCTCCCGCCGCCGCCGTGATGTCCGTCTGACCGGCGGCCAGCGCAGTGACGAGGCCGTTGGGGCCCGCGACGGCGGTCGCCGGTGTCTCGCTGCGCCACTCGACCTGTTGCGTGTAGTCCGCCTCGGTCCCGTCGCTCAGGGTGGCGGTCGCGTGGGCTTGCGTCGTCGTCCCGGCGGGGACCTGTGCTGCGTCGAGCGTGACCACGAGGCCCACCACGCGCGCCCCCGCGACGGTCAGCCGCTGGGGCTCGCTGACCACGTCGCCGAGGGTGGCCGTGACGTCGCTGACGCCCGCCGCCAGCGTGCGCGCGACGCCCGCGTCTCCGTCAAAGACCGCCACCGCCTCGTCGCTCGAAGCCCAGGCGACCAACGGCGTCAGATCGACCTGGGCCCCGTCGCTGTAGTGACCGGTCGCCGCAAAGGGGATGGGGAGCCCCAGCGGACGCACGGGGTCCGGCGGGGTGACCACGATGCGCTCGAGCTCCGCGTCGGTGACCCGCACGGCAGCGGGGGCGGAGACAATGCCGAGGTAGGCGGCCGTGACCAGCGTCTGACCGGCGACGAAGCCCGATACGCGCCCCTTCCCCCCGGCGTTGTTGGAGACGCTGGCGACCACTTCGTTGCTGCTGCGCCACTCTGCAAGCTGGGTGACATCGGCGTTGTTGCCATCGTTGAAGCGCGCGGTGGCGCTGAGCTGCCCGGTACCGCCGGCGGCGAGGTCCATCTCGGCGGGATCGAGGGTGATCTCCACCGGCCGGACCGCCTCCACGGTGACCGGGACCGGCGCGCTGACGATGTCGCCGACCCGGGCGAGGGCGACCGTCTCGCCTTCACCCAGCGCGATCAGCTCGCTGCCGTTGAACGCGGCGACCGCGGGGTTCGTCGTGCTCCAGACCGCGTCGTCCGTCAGGTTCTGTTCGGTGGTGTCGGTGAAGTGACCGGTGGCCACGAGCGCCTGCGTTTGACCGGCGACGAGCCCGACGGCTTCGGGCGCCACGCTCAGGCTCTCCAGGCGAACTTCGCCTTCGCCCTCGCCTTCGCCCTCGCCTTCCCCTTCGCCTTCCCCTTCGCCTTCCCCTTCGCCTTCCCCTTCGCCTTCGCCTTCGCCTT
>CAYOBQ010000308.1:0-5420 GCA_964402225.1 uncultured Nannocystaceae bacterium
GCCTTCGCCCTCGCCTTCACCCTCGCCTTCACCCTCGCCTTCGCCCTCGCCTTCACCCTCGCCTTCGCCTTCGCCTTCGCCTTCGCCGCCCCCGGCGTCTTCGGTGCTCACGGCGCCGCCCATGCCGCCCTCTCCCCCCGTCCCAGAGTCATTCTCGGTGGGACCACCATCCCCGGCGGTGCCCGAGGCGTCGTCGCAGCCATACATTCCCAAGTTGACCAACAGCATCAGTGTCAGCAGCCGGCGCATCATCTCGCTCATAAGTCCTCTCCCCTTTCCATTCTTGAGTGAACGCGTGGACGGCCCTTGATCGCAAGTCCTACAGTGCTATCGAAACTCCGGAGGCGCCCGTGATCCCTGCAGAGAGCATCGACGACCCGCTGATCGGTCACGTCGTCGCTGGCCGCTACACCGTCTTGGAGCACATCGGTGACGGCGGCGTCGGCATCGTCTACAAGGCGCGTCAGGAGCCAATCGGCCGCCTCGTCGCGCTCAAGATGTTGCTGAGCGACGCCACCAATGACCGCAACGTCGAGCGCTTCCTCCGAGAGGCGCGCATCATCTCCAGCCTTCGCCACCCCAACACCGTGACGCTCATCGACTTCGGCCAAGCCGCCGACGGCCGCCTCTTCATCGCGATGGAGCTCCTCACGGGCGGAGAGCTTCGCGACCTGATGAAGGGTGGTCGCGTCGCGCTGGTCCCCGCTCTGCGCGTGGCGCGCCAGATCGCGTCCTCCCTCGCCGAGGCCCACGCCGCCGACATCTGGCACCGCGACCTCAAGCCCGAGAACGTGCTCTTCGACGAGGTCGAGGGCGAGGCCCTCGTCGTGCGCGTCGTCGACTTCGGGATGGCCAAGCTCCACGAGCCCGACAACGACATCATGCTCACGGCGCCCGGGACGCGCATGGGCACCCCCGAGTACATGTCTCCTCAGCAGGCCTTCGCCAAACCCCTCGACCACCGGACCGACCTCTACTCCTTGGGCGTCATCCTCTACGAGATGCTCACCGGCCACCTTCCTTTCTCCTCCGACTCCACGATGGGGATGTACCTCGAGCACGCGCACACGCCCCCGCGCCCGATCAGCGAGTTCGCGCCGGATCTCGACATCGATCCAGAGCTCGATGCCCTCGTTCTCCAGATGCTGGCCAAGGAAGAGGCTGGTCGACCCCCGAGCGCCCTCGACGTCGTGGCGGTCATCGACCGCGTCCTCGCGAAGCACACAGCCGACGCCGAGGTGCCCATCACGAGCGAAGCCCCCCCGCCCGCGGCGCCCGTCTCCGATGAAGCCGAGCTCGAGGAGATGGCCCGCGCGACGACCCGGCTCTCACCGGCGCTCTCCGCGGCGATCGCCGTCGTCGTCACCGCGATCGCGATGTTTCTCCTGATGCGGTAGCTACTCCGCCAGCCCGATTCTACGCCCGACGTGCACCCGATGGAGGCCCACCTCGACGCGACCGCTGGGCGGGCCGGAGGCGATCGCCGTGGAGACGATCCGCGTCACGATGAGCGTCGCGTTCTCCGCGTCCGCAGGGAGCCACCCGAAGGCCTCGCCGGGGACCATCACCCCACCGACGTCCCCCGTCGGGCACCGAATCCGTGAGGGCGATCCCGAGACCGCCACTTCGACGATGACCGCACCGCCATTGCCCGGGACCCACGTGACCATCGTCCCCTGCCGGCTGAAGCCCGCGTCCGCGTTGGGCGCCACATCGACGAAGTCCGTCGGCGCGTCGGCGCCGATCTCGAAGGCCCCGAAGTCCCCCGTCCCCGGCGCGCTGATCGTCAACGCGTCCCCGACCTCCCAGAGGTCGAAGATGCCGGCGCTGAGCACGTCGATGCTGTAGGCGCGGGCCACACCATCGAAGGGAATCGAGATGTCCATCAGCGCGCCGCTCGCGCCGCTCACCGTGATCTCACCCACCGAGAGCGCTCGGAAGTCCCCTGGATCGCCGGCGTTGGCGACGACCACCTCTTCGCAGTCGCCCGCCATCCGTCCGGGCGCTGGCGGCGAGGCGGGGCTCGCAAACTCGACGAACTCGCCCGCGATCTCAATCTCGATGATGAACGGGTCGTCCCCGCCTCGATGCTTCTCCGTCAGCGTCAAGCGGCCTTGGAGATCGCCGACCTCGCCTTCCCCCTCGCCGGCATCAACCCGCACGACGGCCCCGCCTGCGCCGCCACCGCCACCGGTGCCAATGTCACCCTCCTCGGGTACGCCTCCATCCTCCACGAGGGTCGTCGTCTCGCAGCCATGGGACACAAGCCCCACCATGAGCACGCCCAGGGGCCAGCGCATCTAGCTGGCGCCGTGCTGCGTGTAGGCCGCCGCCGCCGCACACACCGCCTGCGTCTCACCGGCGCGCAGCGCGTCGAGCGGGCGCCGACCGTCCAGCCGAGCGTCCTCGCTGAGGAAGAACCCCAAGCGCATCCACGGATCATCGATCGTGAAGGCGCGCAG
The DNA here is from genome assembly GCA_964402225.1 of uncultured Nannocystaceae bacterium. Taxonomy (GTDB): domain Bacteria; phylum Myxococcota_A; class Bradymonadia; order UBA7976; family UBA1532; genus CAYOBQ01. The sequence continues at coordinate 2,463 of CAYOBQ010000308.1, forward strand.
CACCTGCTTGAGCCCCGACAACGCCTGACCGCCCTCGAACTGCCACACCGGGTAGACGTAGCGTTCGCCAGCTCGCACCGCGAGCAGGGCCCTCGACTGTCGTCGCTTGTCCACCGCCTGCCGGGAGACGCCCAGCATCTCGGCCACGCGCCCCACCCCCAGAGTGCCGCTGCCACAGGCGAGAAGGTCGCGTTTCATTCGGGCCCCTCGCACCCGCGCGCCCGCCAACGGATCGGCCTCGGAGAGCAGCGCCATCACGTCTGGCCCCCCCTCCTCGATGAGGCGCAACATCACCTCGGCGTCGGACGACGAGGTGATGATCTCCTCGAGTCGCTCTCGAGAGACGATATGCGCGATTCTGGCCAAGACCGACGCGACACGCTTGACGGCGACGCGCTCCAGGACGTCCGGGGCGTAGTCCACCGGCACGTCGATCGCGATGCTGCTCATCGTAGTTCCCCTCAAACGGTCGGTTGATATTTTCCAGTATCAACACCAGCCGGAAAGTGTCAACCAGATGCTCAGTTCAGCCCTTGTCGAGACGCTCCAAGCACCGTCGGAGCGTCGCGATGACATCGTCGGCGCTGCCCGCGAGACGAAGCTGGGGGAGCAGCTCCGTTTGGAGGATGAGCCGCGAGAGCGTGGCCAGCAGAAGGAGGTGCTGGTTGCGGCCCGCCGGGGGCCCGATGGCGGCGAAGACCACATCCACGGGCTCGCCGTCCGCCGCCTGATAGGAGATGGGTTTCGACGCGGTGTAGACGCCCAGGTAGGTCCGGTCGAGACCCGAGAGCGTCCCGTGGGGCAGGGCGACACCGCGTCCGACGGCGGTGTTCTGCGTGTTCTCCCGCTCCCAGAGCGCCCCGCTGATCTCGTCGGCCGTCACACCCTCGGCCACCTGACTGAGGGAGCGCGCGATCGCCTGGAAGAGGGCGTCTTTGCGCGGCGGCGCGGTCATCGCGCCCACCGTGCGCGGATCGATGTAATCGAGCAGCCCCCGCTCGGCGCTCTCCTCCAGCCGCGACGGGTCAAAGGCCTCGTGGCTCTTCTGCAGCGGCGTCTGCAAGCGCAGCACGGAGCACTGCGCCCGCGCCGTGAGCCGGTCCTTCACCGTGCCCCGCACCAGGCTGCGCACGAAGCTCTCCTCCGGGGCGCCCATCACCAGCAGGTCGTAGTCGACGCTGGCCTCGGTCATCTTCGCCAGGAAGCTGTCGCCGCGCAGTACCCGACTCTCGCTGCGGACGGTGCAGGTCGCTCTGATCTGGTCGAGGTAGTCGGCGGCGGCAGTGAGCTCGACCTGGCTGGCCGAGTCCGGGACGTGCCGAACGAAGGTGAGCCTCGCGTCCTCGATCGCCGCGAGGTGGTCGGCGGTCGACACCACCAGCGCGTCGTCCGGCCCGGGCTCGGCGAAGACCAGGATCTCTCGGATGTAGCGCACGCCCGCGTCACGGAAGAGGGCCAGGTTGCACGGCAGGTGGTTGTGAAGCCAAGCGCGCGGATCGCGGAGGCGACCTTCGCGTGGCAGGCGCCATTGCTTCACCAGCCATCGGCAGCTCGGGCGCTGGGCGGCACGGTGGACGACGCGCACTTCGTCGTGGGTCACGACCGGTTCGAAGCGCACGAGGGTGTGCGTCGCCTCCGCGGTCGCGGCGACCCGGCGCCGCATCGCCGCCACGAGCGGCGTGTCGTCCATCTCCTTGTCGAGGACGACCTGCTCGGCGACCTCGGTGATGTGCAGCACCTCTACGGCCTCGCCATGGGCCAGCGCCGCGCCGACCTCCACCAGCGTCTCCGGCGTCCGCTCGCGCCCGAGCAGCGACACCACCACCGGCGCGTCGGTCACGTTGATGGCGGCGACCTCCATGCTGGGCGTGCGCGCCTCGACGAGCAGATCCTGCCGTGGGCCGATGCGCTTGACGACCCCCTTCAGGCTCGCCCGCGAGCGCCCGTAGGCGAAGTAGAAGCCGACGCCGATGGCGGTGATCGCCAGGGCGGCGAGGGCGGCGTCGAGCCCCAAGGTGAACAGCAGCCCGGAGCAGCACACCACGCCGAAGATCTGCATCCCCGGGTAGAAGGGAGAGCGATAGGCGGGTTGGTACCACTGGAGTTGGCTCTCCCGCAGGACGAGGACGCAGACGCAGGTCGTCGCGAAGAGCAGGATCATGAAGGCGCTCGCGAGCTTCGCGATCTTGGCGACGTCGAGGAAGAGGATCGCGGCGGCCATGAAGAGGCCCGTCAAGGCGATGGACCAGAGCGGCGTGTGGAATCTCTTCGACACCCGCTGGAGTCTCCGCGGGAGCAGCCCGTCGCGACTCATCGCGAAGGGGAAGCGGGAGCTCGCGAGCAGCCCCGCGAGGGCCATCGACGTCATCGTGACGACCGCGAGGCCCGCGGCGACGATGCCCAGCTTCCCACCGCCGAGGATCACCGCGAGCGTGTGGATCGGGCTCTTGTTTCCGCTCAGCGCCTCCAGCGGGACGTTGCCGACGAGGACCGCGTTGACCGCCGCGTAGATCACCGAGGCCAACCCGAGGGACGCGAGCATCCCGAGGGGGATGTTGCGGTCTGGGTTCTTCACTTCCTCGGCGATGGCGGCGATCTTCGTCACCCCGGCGTAGGAGATGAACACGAAGCCGGCGCAGCCGAGCAGCCCGCCGACGCCGTCGGTCAGAAACGGCGACATGCGGGCGCCATCGAAGCTCGGAGCCCCCAGCGCGACCAGGGCGCTCAGCCCGCTCAACGCCAGCACGACGATCACCACCTGGGCGGTGCTCACCTTGCGCACGCCGAGCACGTTCAAGGAGACGACCACCGCGAGCAGGCCGAGGGCGGTCGGCTTCATCGGGAGATCGACGATGACGACCAGGTAGGCGCCGAAGCCGATCAGCGCAAAGGCGCTCTTCAGCATCGGGTGCAGATCCAGTGGTGCGACAAGAATATACAATAATATCAGATAGATGT
>CAYOBQ010000309.1:0-5391 GCA_964402225.1 uncultured Nannocystaceae bacterium
TGAGTGCTGAAAGCCCTCCACACTCCCTCCGTCAGGATCGGGATATGCACCCATTGGAGACTCCCGCGCGGGTGACGACTTCCCGGTGCAGATTGCCCTTTCCGTGTGCCCGCTCCGTATCTATGGTGCGGCCACAACCACCCACTTAGGAGGGATTCGAGATGGGGTTCTTCGACAAGCTCAAGTCGATGAAGAACGCGATCACGGGCGGCAGCGCAAAGATGCAGCTCTCGATCGACGGTGACGAGCTCGAGCTCGGCAAGTCGTTTTGCGTTCACATCACCGCGGAGGCCAAGGCGGATCTAGCGCCGACCGCAGTGTACCTGCTCGTCCGTTCGACGGAGTCGACCCACGCGACCGACGACAACGGGAACATCTCCAAGGACGTCGTGGGCGAGATGGAGGTCTACACCCACCGCTTCGATGTGGAGGGCCCGCAGGAGATGAAGAACGGCGAGACCTACGAGTGGACCGCCGAGATCGTCCTCGACGAGGACGACTGCAACGCCACCTACTCCGGCGAGATCATGAACCACGACTGGGAGATCCAGGCGGGGTTGGACGTCAAGGGCAACGACCCCGACTCGGGCTGGCTCGGCTTCGAGATCTGGTAGCGATCAGAGCTCCCGGCAATCCTCCGGGACCTCCGCTGCCCCAAACGAATACGGCCGCGCCTGCTTCACGAGCAGCGCGCGCTCGTCTCCCAACCGCTTGAACTCGATGTCCATCGCGAACCAACGGTTCTCGCGGTCCGGGTCGAGGAGCGGTCGAAAATGGTCGTGGATGGCGCGCAGGGTGCACGCCGTCTCGACGATCTCCTCGCTCGACATCACCGCGGCGCCGCCGGTGAGCGTGCTACGGCCCAGGTAGCGGACCCGCGGCTGGCGCCGGAAATCGTAGAGCACCTGCTCCGTCCCCACGCCGGGGGCGGGGTTGGTGACAGAGGCCTCACCGATCTGAGCGTTGAGATAGTACTGCTCGCGGATGGGCTCGAGCACGTTGCGGCTGATGACGACCCCGTTTTGGCGCTCGGAGAGGAACGCCGGATGGACGAGGATGCCCATGGCGACGCCGTCCTGGGCGATGTTGTGGTAGTCGCGTTCGTCGTAGCCGCGGCTGAGCCATAGACTGGCCCATACGATCCGAATGGCATCCTCGATCGATCTGGATGGGTCCCCGATCTGCCCGCTGATCGATGTATAGAGGCCGGCTCCGTTGAAGCCGGGGAGGTCCTCGGTGTTGCTGCTGCTGCGGAAGCGGACGCGCGCGTCCCCGTAGTGCGTCGCGACGTAGGCCTCGACATCGGCGAGCAGGGCGGGGGCCACGGGGTGCGCCGTGACGAGCGCTCGCACCTCCGCGAGACCCGCGGCCCGCGCCGCTGGATCGGTGCGGAAGTCTGGACGGCTTCGGAGCGTCTCGAGGTGGGCCAGCGCGCCGCTCGCGGCGTAGTGCTCGAGGGAGTGGACCACCGGGATGGCCATGGGCGCCAGGGGCGTGAGGATGAGCCCCTCGCAGCCCTCGCGATCGGAGAGGATGGTCGCGAGCTCGGCGAGCTGTGCCGCCTTCGCGCCGACGGCGGGCAGGCTCGCGATCCCGTGATCGACGAGGGGCTGCACGCCGCGCACCTCGGGATCGAGGCGCGGCTCGGCGGGGGGGCCGCCCGGGCGCCGGCTGGCCCAGAACGCCTCGGCCTCGGCGGGCTCCGCGGGCCGGATGTCGAAGCTCGCACCGGCGACCTCGAGTCGGACGAGCTGCCCGAGGTAGGGCGCCACGCGGTCGTCGGCGCGCGCGTCGACCAGCGCCATATTCGGCGTGTTTCGATTTCGGCTGAGGAGGTTCACATGTGCGAGCGGTGTCTGGAACGCCTCGGTAACCAGGCCCCCTGTAAGGGCGATGTCGTTGGGTACCTGGTCGGTGACCACGATGACCTGTGGGCCGAGGGGGGCCGTCGCCAGCGCCTCGGTGGGGACGAAGGTGAGCACGCCGTACCCGACCGTGGCCGTCAACGCCTGGTAGGTCACGCCCCGAAACGGCGCGCTCGGTCCGACCATCGGGGCCTCGCCCTCGATCTCCCGCAGCTCCTCGACCTGCCGCGCCGTCTGGGGCCGCAGAGACCAGCGCTGCGGGGTCTGCACGTGGGCCATCACGGCGAAGAAGCCCTGCCGCATCTGACCGGAGACGATACGGTCCCCGCCCGTGTACTCGACCGTGCGGACGTCCGCTCCCCCGTGGTGGACGAGGGTGCCGAGGAGGTAGCGCCGCCCCTCGACCCGGACGTAGTTGATCTCGCTGAAGGCCCGCCATCCAGCGACGAAGAGCCGGTTCTCGTCGGGGTCGCAGCGGCTCAGATGCGGCTGCGAGTCGATGCGTTCGCGGACGAAGGTGTAGTGAAGATCCCACGCGCGCGTGGAGAGCAGGTGGACGGCCCCGCCGCCCTCGAGATCGATCACGAACTTCACAGACGCGATGCCCACCGCCGTCCCGCCCTCGGCGAGGGCCTCGAAGTCACCGGGCGTGCGCAGGTGGCGTAGCCGCTCGCCGACGGCGCGCGACACGAGGGGCTCGCAGTCCGCGTTCTCGGCTCCCGGTGTGGTCCGAGCGCAGTAGCGATGACGACCCGATCCGTCGGGGATGCGCGTCAGCGCAGCCCCCTCCGGCCAGGCCATGAAGTCGACGCGCTCCACCGGGAAGTTGCGGCCGTCGGCCCACAGCGTCACGACGCCCTCGTAGGCGTTGGCCGCGAGCAGCGCCACCTGCGCCTCGGTGACCTCGACGGCCACGCGGGCGCCGGGCTCCAGGCGCTCTACGGGCCAGGCGAGGGCGGATCCCGCGCCGCGCGCTGGCCACGCCTCCCCCGGCCGGTGCGGACCGACGCGCAGGTGGTAGTCGGAGAGGAGGACCCCCTCGTCGGTCGGGTTGTAGATCTCGACGAAGCCCGCCGGGCGCAGGGCGATCTCGGAGATCGCCAACGGCGTCGGGGGGAAGGGCCACGGCTCGGACCAGGTGTAGTCGGCGAAGACCACCTCCTCCGGCACCTCGGGGGGGGGCGGGGGTCCGCAGGTCTCACCATTGGCGCGGCCAGGCGTGGCGTAGGCGCAGCGCCGCCACGTCTCGCCGTAGCGGCCCCACACGTCGTTGGGCGCCGACTCGCCGAGCTCGACGGTGTCCGCGGACACGCGGCCCGGCGCGAACAGGTAGAGCGTCTCGCCGCCCGACGACACCTTGAACGGCAGATGCGTCGACCCCTGCTCGAGGTCGCGATCGGCCCACAGCACGACGTGACCGCCCGGCGGCAACCGGCGAACAATGCCCTGCGGCGTCTCGAATGGCGGGATCGGGTGCACGTCCGCCGGGTCATCCCCGATGCGCCACCCGGTGAGATCCACCGAGGCCTCGCTGCGGTTGTGCAGCTCGATCCAGTCGTCCGTCTCCCCCACCTCGTCGACCCACGCGCCCTCGTTTTTCGCCATGACCTCCGAGATCACGACGGGGGACGGGGGCGGCCCCATATCGGGCGGGGCGTCGGGGATCGCGTCGCGGGCCGCGTCGGCGCTCGCGTCGGGGGCGGCGTCCGGCGGGCCATCCAACGCGACGTCGGGGGCGGCGTCGGCGGCGACGTCGGGGGCCGCGTCGACCACCGCGCCGGGATCGTCGTCGCAGGCGCAGAGCAGCAGCAGCGGGAGGAAGCGGCGCACCAGGGAATATTACCCGTCAGCGGCGGGTCGACCGAAGCCCTTCGAGCAACTCGTCGGCGTCGAGATCCCGCCCGATGAAGACCAGCCGGGTGGAGGCCATCTCGCCGTCGCGCCACGGGCGCTGGTCCTCGAGCATGAACAGGTCGTGGACCCCCTGGAGGGCCACCCGTCGCGGGCGCCCCGCCGCGGCGACGATCCCCTTGTAGCGGTAGAGGTCATCGGGCCGGTCGTAGACCAGCCGGCGCAACCAGGCGCGGACCCGTCGGATGTCGTGGGGGCCTTCGTCTTCGAGGTAGACGCTCGCGAGCTCGTCGTGCGTGTGATGCGCCTGGCGTGGCAAGCGGTCGGCGTGAAAGGCGTCGAGATCGAGGATCGCCGCGGCCGGCAGGTCCGCGTGGACGGTGCGATGCTGCGTCGCCAGGGGGTTGGCGGCGTGGGTGAAGCGCGCCACGTCGTCCACGTCGTCGATCAGATCGAGCTTGTTGAGCACCAGCACATCGGCCATCGCGAGCTGCGCCTGGGCGACGGGGCTGTTGCCGGCGTCGACGCGAATCCGGCGGGTATCCACCACCGTGATGATGGCGTCGAGGCGGAAGCCCCGGCCGACACGGTCGTCCCTGAAGAAGGTCTCCGCCAGGGTCCCCGGCTCGGCCATGCCGGTGGTCTCGAGCAAGACCCGGTCAAACGCCACGGTCCCCTCCGCCTGGGCGTCGAGGAGCGCCTCGAAGGTGTGCGTCAGATCGACCGCCACCGCACAGCAGATGCACCCGTTGACCGCGCGCACCATCCCTGGAGCCACCTCCTCGATGAACTCGCTGTCGATGTTCGCCGCCCCGAACTCGTTCTCCACCACCACCACGCGGTCGCCGCCGATCTCGCGCAGGACTCGTCGCAGCAGGGTCGTCTTCCCGGCGCCGAGGAACCCCGTCAGCAGGGTGACGGGCGTCACAGCCCCAGCATCCGCGCCACCAGGGCCTTGCGGGCGTAGAAACCCATGCGGTGGGTCCCTTTCCCCCCCTTCGGCCGTGGCTGAACGAGCTGCCCCATGTGCCCGTTGAGGGCGTAGACCCCCTCGGTGCGCACCACCCAACGGACCTCCTCGTAGTCCTCCTCGATCTGGGCATAGACGTCCGGCTCGTCGAGATCGAAGGCCGCCGTCCGCAACACCATCGAGCGGGCCTCCTCCGGCCCCTCGTAGGTCCGCGCGACCACGACCGTCCGCCGCAGCTTCTCCAGGAGGTGGCTCTCGGCGAAGTCCTGCGCCTCGAGATCCGCCGGCGTGATCATCGTGACCCCCATGGTCTCCTTGAGCCGCCACGCATCCCCGACCGCCTCGAAGGGCACCACCTTCAGCTCCCAGTCCCCGAAGTCGGCGCCGTGCTTCGCGTTCGGCCGCTGTCCCAGGAATCGCTCGACGGTGTGCCCCGCCCACCCCTTGTTGCGGCGTCCGTCGCGCCAGACCGTGATGCCGTAGGCGTCGGCGAGGGTCCGCAGATCGACGTCTGTCAACGCGGCGAGTTGGGCGAGCGCCTCGTCACGTCGCAGCGGCTCGGGGGCGTCCAGCAAGTCGATCTGCTCCACGGCGGCACTTTGGCCACCGGGTGGGGCTTGCGTCAACGAGCACTGCCGGCGCGAAAAGAGGTGGGTGCATATCCCGATTCTGACGGAGGGAGTGTGGAGGGCTTTCAGCACTCAG
>CAYOBQ010000310.1:0-5357 GCA_964402225.1 uncultured Nannocystaceae bacterium
GATGGTGAGGTCGATGACGTGGAGGGCCTGGGGGTGGCGTGTGTAGCGGGGGAGGGGGCCTGTGTGCGGGAGGGGGCGATGGTCTGCGGTGCGGGGGCCGCGCCGGTGTGCTCGGCGGAGGTCGGGGCGCCCGTGGGGGAGATCTGCAACGGGATCGACGATGACTGTGACGGCGAGGCGGACAATCTGGGGGGCGAGTGCACGGTGGGGCGGGGGAGTTGCCTGCGCGTCGGCGTCCGGGACTGCGCTGACGCGGTCGAGGTCTGCGTCGAGTTGGGGCCCGAGGCGGACGCCGAGGCCTGCGCCGGGCCCGGCTGCGACGGCGAGGTGGGCAGCGGTCTCGTCTTCGACGCGTGTGGGGTGTGCGGTGGAGACGGTGGGGGCTGCGCGGCGGACAACCCGCTGGCGGCCGTCGACGGGATGGTCCTGTGGCTCCAAGCCGACCGCCTCTACGACGTCGAGCTCGGTGACCGGCCCGTGGCCGAGTGGCCCGGGGTCGCGGAGCTGCCCGACGCCGTCCAGGGGCAGGTCGGTCAGCAGCCGGGGCTGGTTCAAAACGGGCTCAACGGTCACAGCGCTCTGCGCTTCGATGGCGATGACCGCCTCGATCTGTCCGCGAACCTCTTCGCGCGCGGGGGCAACAAGACGCTGTTCGTCGTGCTGCGGACCGAGGACGACAGCGCGCATGTGTTGGGCGCGCAGGAGTCGGGGGGGGGCCAGCTCACGCGCTACGGCCACAACGTCGGCGTCTCGGCCGGGGGGGCCTTCGTCAAGGTCCGGGACAACGGCCGGGGTCCGATCGGGTTCGGTCCGCGGCCGATGAACGACGGGGCCGTCCACGTTGTTTCGGCCTACATGTTCAACGGTGGGACGCAGCTCTTCCTCGACGGCCTCCCGGGGCCCATCGACATGACGAGCTTCGACGACCGGAGCTACTCGCGGTCCTCCATCGGGGCCGGCAACGGCCAGAACAACAACGGGCAGAGCGAGGCCTTCGTCGGGGATCTCGCCGAGATCGTCGTCTACGACGGTCGCCTCGAGGACGCCCAGCGCGAGGCCATCGAGGCGTGGCTGGCTGCGCAGTACGGCGTCGAGCTCGCGGGCCCCTTCGGGTGCGACGGCGAGGTGCGCACAGCGCTGGTCTACGACGCCTGCGGCGTGTGTGACGGGGATGGCGAGAGCTGCCCCGTCGAGGACGTGGACGCGTTGGGCCCGGTCATGTGGCTGCGGGCCGACGACCTGCACGCGACCCACGGCGATGGTCAGCTCGTGAGCTTCTGGCCGGATGTCGGTGGGGCTGCCCACGCGCGGCAGCCCGACCTGGTGCGTGCGCCCACCTTCCACCGGGACGTCATCGGTGAGCACGCGGTGGTGCGCTTCACGGATGACCGGCTCGACATCGACGTGAACTACTTCCCGAGCGGCGCCCTCGAGCGGTCGGTCTTCGCGGTGATCGCCACCGAGGACGACGCGGGCCACATCGTCGGCACCAACGACTCCGGTAATGGCTACCTGACGCGCTATGGCTCGGGGTTGGCGTCGTCGGACGGGGCGCCCTTCGTGCGCATTCGAAACAACAGCCGGGGCCCCCTCGTCTCCGCCGACCGGGCGACCAACGACGGGACGCCGCACATCGTCTCCGGCGTCGCCCGTCGCTTCGAGACGACGTTGCACATCAACGGCCACGAGGAGGCGCGCGGCTACGACGACACCAACAGCTATCGGTACAGCCGCTCGACCATCGGCGCGGGGAACGGCGCCAACAACAACGGGATGGCCGAGATCTGGAATGGAGACATCGCCGAGCTCATGATCTTCGACCGAGCCCTCACCGACGAGGAGCGCCGGGCCGTCGAGCGCTACCTCTCGGCCCGCTACGGGGTGGCGCTCGAGGGGCCACGGGACTGTCACGACGTGCTCGACGGGGCCGCGCGGCTCGATCCGTGCGGGGTCTGCGAGGGTGACGGCTCGACCTGCGAGGCGGCGGCGGTGACCGACGCCGGGCCGTGGACCTGGCTCCGCGCCCGCGACCTCCCGGCGCGCGACGACCAGCGGGTCAGCTTCTGGCCGGACCAGAGCGGCAACGGCAACCACGCGCGCAGCCAGGACGGGCGGCGGCCGTTCTTCGACGCCGACGGCGCCGGCGAGCACCCGGCCCTACGCTTCGAGGACATCCAGCGGATGGATCTGGTGCGCAACCTCTTCCCCGATGGGGCGCTCGAGCGCAGCTTCTTCGTGGTGCTCGCCACGGAGGACACCGACGCCCACGTCGTGGGCACCGGCGACAGCGGTAACGGCTACCTGACGCGCTACGGCTCGGCGGTCGCGATGGTCGGGGGCAGCCCGTATGTGAAGGTGCTCGACAACAGCCGGGGCCTGGGGCTCTCGTCGGGCGTCGACAGCGCCGATGGTGCGACGCACGTAGTCTCGGCGGTGGCGCGAAATGGGCGCAGCACGATCCACGTAGACGGCCTCCGTGGGGGGATCACCTTCGGTGGGACCGACTCCTATCGCTACACCGTGACCACCATCGGCGCGGGGAACGGCAGCAACAACAACGGCCTCGCCGATGTCTTCAACGGGCGCGTCGCCGAGGTCATCCTCTTCGACCGGGCGGTGGAGGACGAGGAGCGGGCGGCCATCGACGCCTACCTGCGCGCCGCCTATGGCGTGGCGGCGGCGGGGCCGCTCGGCTGTGATGGCGAAGCCCGGAGCGGCGAGCGCTTCGACGTCTGCGGGACGTGTGGAGGGGGAGGCGAAGCCTGTGATGGAACCGTCGTGACCGGTGATCCCGAGCTCGAGGAGCGCCCTCCCGTGCTCTGGCTACGGGCCCACGACCTGTCCGCCCACGTCGCGGAGCAGCCCGTCGGCGAGTGGGTCGACGCCAGCCCCTCGGGGAACCACGCGCGCATCGGCCAGCGGGCTCACTCACCGCTCTACGTGCCCGATCGGTTCAACGGGCGCCCAGCGGTGCGCTTCCTGGGCGACCAGAGGATGGATCTGTTGGCGGACGTCTTCCCCAACGGGGGCTTCCCCCGGACCGTCTTCGTGGTGATGTCGACGGAGGAGGACACCGACGCCCTGGTCATCGGCCGCGGCGCGTCGAGCAACGGCTATCTGACCCGCTACGGTGACGGCGTGATTCTGCTGGGCGGCGCTCCGGCCCTCGAGGCGGTCAACAACAGCAACGGGCTCGTGTCCAGCAGCGGCCGCGACATTCGGGGTGGGGGCGCCACGCTCGTGACCGGCGTCCTCGAGACCGGCAACACCGATCTGTGGGTCCAGGGGCGACAGGCAGCCCACCACCTCGGCCGGCCGAATCCGTATCCGCAATACCGTTCGACCATCGGCGCCAGCGATGGCAGTCGGAGCGGGGCTCGCGCCGACCCCCTGGTCGGCGACATCGCGGAGATCATCGTCTTCGACGAGCGCGTCAGCGAGGTCCGGCGCCTCGCCATCGAACGCTACCTGGGCGAGAAGTACGGCATCCCACGGGAAGGGCCGGCGGACTGCGAGGGCGCGATCGATGGGGATCTGGCGCTGGATCCCTGCGGGGTCTGTGGGGGGGACGGCACGAGCTGCAACGCCCCCGCCGTCGAGGCCCTCGAGCCGGCGTTGTGGCTGCGCCCCGAGGCCCTCACGCACAAGCGTGATGGTGAGCGTGTCCACGTATGGCGCGACGCCTCCGGCAACCAGACGGACGCGCGCCAGAGCGTCTCGGAACGCTCACCGATCTACCGAGCGGACCGCTTCGATGGTCGGCCCGGCGTGGAGTTCGCGGGGGGCCAACGGCTGGACCTCCGGGACAACCTCTTCGGGCGCGATCGTTTCCCGCTGAGCGTGTTCGTGATGATGCGGACGGAGGATGCCTCGGCGCACATCATCGGGACCAACGCCTCGGCCAACGGCTACCTCCATCGTTACGGTGGTGGCCTTCAGATGTCCGGCGGGCGGCCCTGGCTCATCGCGGTCAACAACAACAACGGTCTGCAGATGCAGGGGGGCGTCCAGATCGACCACGGCGCGCCGGTCGTGGTCGGAGGGGTGCTCCAAGGGGGTCGCAGCCTCTTGAGGACGGAGTGCCGCACGGCGGCGCGCGCAGACTCGCAGCTCAACGCATACCAGTATCCGAACTCCGCCATCGGCGCTGGCGATGGCAGCGGCAGCGGCGCGCTGGCCGAGCCCCTCGTCGGTGACATCGCCGAGATCCTGGTGTTCTCGCGGGCCCTGGATGACGGGGCGCGGCTCGCCGTCGAAGACTACTTGGGGCGGAAGTACGGGAGCCTCGCGTGCCGAGACCGAGGTGATCTCCCGCCGGAGGAGGCGCTGCTCGACGCGCTGCTCTTCTGGCCCCTCGACGAGGAGGGCGATGGTCCGAGGATCGACGCGGGCGCCGGGGGACAGGACTTGCTGCCGGCCCCCGAGGGGCTCTTCCCGGAGGCGGTCGAGGGCGTCGCCGGTGGGGCCCAGCGCTTCGATGGCACCCAGTATCTGTGGCGCGATGTGCCCCCCGGCGGAGGGCACGGCGGCGAGAGCTTCACGCTGACGGCGTGGGTCCGGCTCGACGACATCGCCAGCTCCCAGACCGTGATCGGGAAGTGGACGCGTGGCGCCTCGAGCGAGCGCGAGTTCCTCCTCTGGTACAACGCGGACTCCGAGACCTTCGAGCTGCGCGTCTCCGACGACGGGGGCGAGGGTCCCTTCGCGACCGCCGCCGTCCGCCACCCCGCGCTGGTGGAGTCGGGGACCTGGTACTTCCTCGAGGCGTGGTTCGACCACGTGGGCGACACCCTCGCCCTGCGGGTGAGCAACGGCGGCGAGATCGGCGAGGCGGCCTCCGTCGAATATGGACGCGGGATCCACCAGGGGGACGCGTCTCTGATGCTCGGCGCCCATCACGACGGTGGCGTCGCACGGCTGCGGGGCACCCTCGACGCCGTGGGCTTGTGGACCCGTCTGCTGCGCGCAGAGGAGCTCGCGCTGCTGCGGGGAGGCCTCGAGCTGGACTGACGTTACATCGACGCATCACGAACATCACAATCGGAGCATGAGGACGACGCTCAATCTCGAGACCGACGTGTACGAGGCCGCCCGCGCTCTGGCTCGGGCGTCGTCCCGTCCGCTCGGGGCGGTCGTCTCGGACCTTGTCCGCCGAGCTCTTCGACCCGAGCGGCCCGACTCCGGCGTCGACGTCGCGGTGATCGACGTGCCGGCCGACGCGGAGGTGATCGCTTGCGACCGGGCGTCCGACCTGCTGGCCGAAGAGGGGCTCGATTGATCCGGCCGGCTCTGCCGGACGTCAACAGGGTGCATATCCCGATTCTGACGGAGGGAGTGTGGAGGGCTTTCAGCACTCA
>CAYOBQ010000311.1:0-5350 GCA_964402225.1 uncultured Nannocystaceae bacterium
AGGTCCTTTGAGCAAACTGACGGCTGAGTGCTGAAAGCTGACAGCCTCTCCAAAAGACGACCGCAGATCTGGGATTTGCACCCAATGAGATCCTCAGCGCTCGACGGCGCGCCCCGTCAGCGAGAAGGCGCCGATGGACGCCCCGGCGTAGCCGTCGATGAAGAGGAAGACCCCGGCGTCCGCCGCCATGTCCAGCTCGATCTTGCTTTGGAGCGTGCCCTCGCCGCGGTCGTCGTTGCAGGCGAGCTCGTAGGCCCCCTGGCTGAACGCGCAATGCGTTCGCGCGAACAGCACCGGGTCGGCCTCGCCGGTGGCGTCCAGCGTGAAGACGTAGGCGCCGGGCGCGGGCGCCACGAACCGGAAGACGGCGTTGGGTCCACCGCCGCCGCAGCTCGCGAGGTCCCCGTGGTTGCGTGCGCCGGTGGTGTCCCCCGACGCACGCCAGTCGGGGAGCGTGTGGAGATCCGTCACGGCCCAGTCCGCCGGGCACGCTTCGACGGGTGGCTGGCAGCGGGGGGCGTCGTCGGCGGCGCCGGTGTTGGCGCAGCCCTCGTCGGCGGGGCATCGCCCAAACCCCGCCACGACGTCGCAGCCCGCCCCCGACTCGAGGCCTGGCGCGGGGTCCAACGAGAAGAAGACGCCGTCGCTCTCGAGCCCCGCCGCGTCGCTGACGGAGACGAGGACCTCGCTGATCGCCTCGAAGCCCTCGAAGGAGGCGAGGAACTCGACGGCGAGCCGGCCGGCGAAGCGGTCCTCGGACCACGCGATGTCGGTGAAGGCCACGTCCACCGGACCGGCGATCTCGACGTCTCGCCCCTCTGAGTCGAGGAAGCTCAGCCAGCCGACCTCGACGTCACGGTCCGCATCGACGCCCTCCACCGCGACGCCGATCGCGCGGTCCGGGGCGTTGACGAAGCCGGCCCCGCCGTCGATCACCGGGGCCGTGACGTGCCGTCCGCTCAGCAGGTAGCCGCCGCCGGTCGCCTCCTCTTCGCTGTAGCCATCCACGAAGACGTAGACCGTCTCGCCCGCTTCGAGGGGCGCGACGACCGCGCTGTGGAAGAGATCGCCCTCTGTGCGGTCGTCGTTGCAGCCCAGCTCGGCGGCCACGTCCGAGGCCGCGCAGGCGCTCCGCACGAAGAGGAGCGTGTCGGGGTGGCCGTCGCTCTCGAGCTCGAAGAGGTGCTCGCCCGCCCGCCGCGCGGTGAAGGCGTAGACGTGGCTCGAGGAGCCGCCGCCGCAGGTGCCCGCCGCCAGTGGGGGCGCCCCGGAGGTGTCGTCGCGCACGCCCACGGCCCCGGGGGAGAGCCTCCCGACGGCCCAGTCGGCGGGGCACTCGGCGACCGACGCCTCGCACCCGCGGCGCGTGCACAGCGCGTCCGGCGGGCACTCGTCCACCGCGCGCAGGGCGTCACAATCACCCGCCGCCGCGGCCCCCGGCGCCTCCGGGACCGCCTCGATGGCCGCGCTCTCTCCCTCCTCGGCGTCGACGACGCGCACCTCCGCGCGGGCCACGAGCTCGACGCCGAAGGCCTGGAAGCTGGCGCGGCCGTCGAAGCGGCCGGCGTCCAGGGCGAGCCGGTCGAAGGGGATCCGCACCGGCTCTCCGAGCGGCGCGTCGGCGTCGTCGAAGAAGGTCGCGAGGATCGCGACGACGCCCGCCGTCCCAGCGCGCCCAGCCACGTGGAAGCCGAGGCTCTCGAAGCCGCGGTTGACGTGCAGGCGCGCCGCCTCCAACCGGGGCCCCGCCGTCGCCGGCCCGGCGTCCGCCTCCTCCGTCGCGCCGTCGTCGCATCCCAGCGACGCCACCAGAAGGAGGCTCAGCCACCGCATCAGCGGCTCTCCACGGGGAGCACGCGCCCGCGGCCCAGCTTGAAGGCGAACTTGCCGCTCACCGGATCGCCCTCGGCGCTCGTCACGTTGTTGGCGGCGTAGAGCGGGTCGCCGAGGAAGTTGAAGTAGGCGCAGACGACGCCGCGGCGCACGTCCTCGGTGATCTCGATGACGCCCCGGAACTCCGCGTCCGGGTCCGATCGGACGACCCGGGCATGCGCCCCGTGGGCGAGGCCCCGCTCCGCGGCATCGTCGGGGTGCATCAGGATGGGGTTGTAGGGCAACTGCTGGACACGAAAGGGGTTTCTCAGGTCCTCGACCATCGAGCTCCAGGTCCCCGAGACCCGCCGGTTGATCACCCACAGCTCGTCGCCCCGGGGCAGCAGCTCACCGTCGCGGTCGAGCACGTCGATCCAGCGTCCGAGCACGAAGAGCGCCCGCCCCGACTTCGTCTTGAAGCCGTTCTCGTGCATCCGCACGGTCCCCCGCAGCGATTCGCCCTGGCGCACGACGGGGCATTGGATGCCGGCGGTGCCCATCGCCTCCACCAGATCCATCGCGTCGGTGCCGGTGTCGTCGGCGAGCTCGACGATGGCGCGGTAGTCGTGGGCGCTCGAGGAGTGACGGCCGGCTTCTCGGAAGAGCTGTGCGGTGTCGTCCCAGTCGAAGCCCTCGTAGCCCATGTAGCGCGCGACGCGGGAGATGATCTGCCAGTCGGGGAGCGCCTCGCCGGGTGGATCGACGATCTGGGCGTAGATCCGCAGCCGCCGCTCGCCGTTCATACGGCTGAAGCGCCCCTCCCCCCAGGTCGCGGCGGGCAGCACGAGGTCGGCCAGATCCGTGAGGCGCTGCGGGTAGATGTCCTGTTGCACAAAGACCAGCCCGCCAGCGTCCACCTTGCGGCGCAGGGCGTCGGCGGCGAGGCCGACGTCGAGCCCGCCATCGACGCCGTTCGGGAAGACCACGTCGGCGCGGAGCTCGGGCCCGGTCCGGCGCGCCTGGGTGTAGAGGCGGTCGTAGAGGGCGCTCGCGCTCGCGGTCCCCCCCGCCGCCCAGGTGCAACCCACGACCCACACGAAGGACAGGTTGCCTTCGGCGCACCAGCGGTCGAGGTTCAGCCCCGCGGGGTAGCCGCCGATTCGGTCCGGCGACTTCTCGAGGGGGTAGTGGCCGCCCTTGATCATCCCCCGCTGGTGACCGCCCGCGCGGGAGATGACCCGGCCGGGGCGGTTCCCGGCGCCGACCAGCAGCCCCAGGCTCGCCAGCGACGCGGTGTTCGGGTAGTTCAGCGCCCAGTAGTTGCCCTTCTCGAGCATGACCGAGGTCCGTGGCCGCACGCCGCCGCCGGGGCGCGCGAGCAGGCGAGCGGCGGCGCGGATCTGCTCGGGATCGAGCCCGATGATGGGCGCGGCCACCTCTGGGACGTGCTCTGGTCGGCTGAAGATGAAGCGCGCGTAGTCCTCGAAGGTGGCGGCGAAGCGGAAGCGCCGCCAGTTGTCCGATTCCTTGAGGGGCAGGTCGCCAGCGCCACCCGTCCAGCGGTCGATCCACTCCGCATCGTGCCAGCCCTCGTCGAGGATCACCCAGGCGAGGGCGTTGTGCAGGAGGGTGTCGGTCCCCGGCGTGATCTGGAGGTGCATCCCGCCGCTGCCCAGGGCGTAGTCGGCGGTGGGCCCGCGCCGCGGATCGACCACCACCAGCTTCGCGCCGCCGGCCTTCACCCAGTCGTCGAAGAGGATCCCGTGGGCCTCGTGGAGCGAGACCCCGGAGACGAAGATGACATCGGCGTCCCGCCAGTCCCGGTAGGCCGCGCTGAAGTTGTCGATGCCGGCGTCCGAGAGGCCCGGCACATCCGAGCCCTTCAGCGGCGAATCGTGGGGTGCCCAGCAGGGGGTCCCGACGGCGTCGAAGGCCAGCTTGGTGATGGCGAAGGTGTTCTCGTAGAACTGGTAGGAGTAGGTCTTCATCCCCCAGGCGAGGGGCCCGCGCGTGTCGAGGACGTGGCGTCCGACGCGGGCCACCAGATCCGTCGCCTCCTCCCAGGTGATGCGATGGAGCACCCCATCGACGCGGATCTGCGGATAGAGGAGGCGGTCGTTGGTGGGCCCGTCGGGGGTGTAGAGGCGCTGCGCCAGGGAGCCGCCGAGGTGATAATTGCCGCGGACGTTGACCACCTCGGAGGTGGGATCGGGCAGCACGACGACGTGGTGGGGGCGGCCCTCGATCTCGACCACCGTGTGCATCTGCGGCGCGATCCAGTAGCCCGAGAGAGGCGCGACGGGGAATTCCACCCCGAAGGCGTTCTCCGAGGCCGAAGGCCCGCCCATCTCACCGACGGGCCAGGTGTAGACCCGGTAGCCGCAGGCGACGATGCAGTAGGCGCAGGCCGTCGTCTGTAGCCGCGCCCCCGGCGGGGGGATGATCGCCACCTTCCCCGAGCCTTGTGGCTCGCGCCGGGCGTGGGCGTCGGGCGTGAGCGACGCTGCGACGCCGCAACCGGCGAGCAGGCTTCCAAAGCGGCGGCGGTTCATCCCTCGAGCGCCTCGCCGTACGTCAGCCCTGAGAGGCCCACCGCGCAGAGGGTCCCGTCGGGCAGCAGCTCGAGCTGGATCTGCACCAGGTTCTGGGAGGCGCGCCCGTAGATCTGGAGGCCCCCCTGACGCAGGTCGAAGAGGCTCTGGTGGCAAGCGCAGGGCCCGAACGCCCCCCGCTCCGCGTCAATCCGCGTGATCCGGCAGCCCATATGAGGGCAGGCGCGCTGGAAGGCGACGATGTCCCCGTCCGGGCCGACGCCCCCCGCCGCGCGGGCGCCGAGGCGGATGGCGAAGGCCGCGTGGTGCGCCTCGGGGTAGGCGAAGTCGACGGCGCGCCCCGCGACGAGGTCATCGATGTGCACCACCGTACGCGGGCCGCCCACGAGATCCGGTGGAGGCCCCTCCTCGCAGCCCATGGCCACCGAGGCGGCACCACCCGCGAGAAGCAACCCCGTGACGTCGCGTCGGTTGGGAGGGTCCTGTGCCACCGGCGCCATGGTAGGCCCCGCGCCGCCCCGACGCGAGACCGCTGCGCACATGACCGCTTCGATCTCGGCTGCGACAATCAGGTGTTCACCAAAGGGCATCGGGTCACTCCAGCGCCAATCTGCCGTGGAGGCCCGTGAACCACGCCCAGGTTCTGTGATACGCCATTGGGCGCGTGAAGCCTCGACTTCTCCAGCTCACCGACCGCGTCCTCGATCTGCACACCGGGGCGCTCGGCGGGTACGGCGCCGATCTCACCGAAACCGAGTTGGGGCTCCTGGAGTACCTGGAGCACCGCGTCCGCCTCACGTCCGTTAGCGGCCACCGCGCCCACGCAGACGGGGGAGGCGGGCGCGCTGGCGAGTCGCGCGCACAGTCGATAGTCCCCGGCGCTGACCAGCTCGATTGGGTGCAAATCCCAGATCTGCGGTCGTCTTTGGAGAGTGTACGAGGCCACACGATCGTTTCCTCGTGAGGAACTCTACGGGCTGACAAGC
>CAYOBQ010000312.1:0-5321 GCA_964402225.1 uncultured Nannocystaceae bacterium
GCACCCAAATCGGTTGGCGGGCGCGTGCAGCGCGCCGCGTCGCGACTCTGCCGCACCGTCTTAGGCGTCGTCCCGAAGCCAGCGTGCCAGGGGCTCTACGGGGTGGCGCTGGGCGACGAACTCACCGCGCACCCGGGTGATCAACCCGGCCTGGTGGTCGCCGGCGGAGAACACGACGTGGTGCCCGACGGTACGCTCGACGTCGAGCCAGACGCAATCCTCCCGGTCGCGGGGGAAGTGCCCGACGACGAACGGCGCGTCCTGGTCGAGCCCCAGCCCGCGCCGTAGCCGGCGCACGTCGCCTGGGGTGTAGCCAGCGGGGTTGCCGGGGACGCGGGCGCGTCCGGTGATCAGCCGCCTCATGAGCGCTGGGTCGCGGCGCGCGTCGTTGAGCGCGTTGGCGGTCATCCTCCCGCCGGGTGGGGCGGCGTGGCACGCCGCGAACTCGGCGCTCGCGGCGATCACGGGGAGTCGGTCGTAGAGTCGGGCCAGCGCCTCGCGGTACGCCGTGCCGCGGCGCTCGACGAGGTGGCGGCCCCACAGGAGGCCCTGGGCGACGCCGCCCTTGCAGCACTCCGGCCCGAAGGACTCGTGGTTGCCGAGCAGCAGGAAGACGCGGTCGGGGAGGCGACGCATCAGCCGCAGCAGGATGTCGGTGACGAGGCCCGATCCCTCCATGTCCTCGAGGTGCTCTTCGTCGTGGACCGTGTCACCGACGAAGAGCAAGTAGGCGCGACCGCTCTCCACGGCGCCGAGCACGTCGGGGGCGCTGAGCACGGTGAGCAAGTTGTCCACCCGGCCGTGCAGGTCGCCCACCACGATTGGCCGTCGGTCGCACGGGAGCTCGAGGAGCGCACCCGGGCCGCCGCCCCGGTCGGGACGCCTCCGGGGGCTCGTGGCGAGGGCCTCACACGCCGCGTGGACGTCAGCGAGGGCCTCGTCGGCTGGCAGCGCCTCGATCGGGCCACCGAAGAGCGCCCGAAGGCGTCGCGCCGCCGCTCGGCGCTGCTCGACGAGGGCGCTCCGCGCGGGCTCCCCCTCGAGGGGCAGCACCTCGACCTCGGGCGTCCCTCGAAGCAGCACCGCCTGGCCGTCGTGGCGGACGCGGAGGCCCCAGCGGCGCGCCGATCGTGGGTCTGTGAGCAGCCCTGAGTGGCCGTTCGCGTCGTCGATCGTGAGCTTCGCGCCGGGGGGGAGCCGCACCAGGCGGGCCACGCCCGAGCGTCCGGGCGCATGCAGGAGCAGGTCTTGGGACGCGCGCGCCCCGTCCACCACCGAGAGGTCGGGCATGAGGTGGAGCACCTCGTCCCCGCGACGAAGCGCGACGGCCGTCCCGAGCGGCATCCGCAGGGCCTTGCGGGAGAGCCGCGTCGCCTCGTGCAGGCGTAGGGCGGGCGTCGGCGTCGTGAGCGCCCGCAGCGTATCCACCCATCTGCGCTGGGGCCGTCGCGCGGCGGTCACATGAAGATCCCCTTCAGCGTGAAGTAGAACAGCGCCGCCAACACGCCCCCGACCGGGAGCGTCACGATCCATGAGAGCACGAT
The DNA here is from genome assembly GCA_964402225.1 of uncultured Nannocystaceae bacterium. Taxonomy (GTDB): domain Bacteria; phylum Myxococcota_A; class Bradymonadia; order UBA7976; family UBA1532; genus CAYOBQ01. Next base: position 1,545 of record CAYOBQ010000312.1, read on the forward strand.
GCCGCCGACCACCCGGAGGTCGATGGCCCCAACGCCGCGGGCCATGCCCACGCCGATGACGGCCCCGACCAGGATGTGGGTGGTCGAGACGGGCAGCCCGGTCCGTGAAGCGAGGACGACGGTGGTGGCCGCGGCCAGCTCGGCGCAGAACCCGCGGGTGGGTGTCAGCTCCGTGATCTTCGTGCCGATGGTCGCCATCACCTTGTAGCCGAAGGTGGCGAGGCCGATGACGATCATCGCGCCGCCCATGAGCAAGATCCATAGGGGTAGCGCCGACTTCTGGGCGACCTCCCCGCCCGACTGCACCAGACTGACGACGGCGGCCAGCGGTCCGATGCCGTTCGCGACATCGTTCGACCCGTGGGCGAAGGCCATGCTGCATGCCGTAAAGACCATCATCGGGGCGAAGATCTTCTCGACCGCGGCGAACTCCGCGTCGATGTCGGCGCCACTGTCGAGCGTGACCCGGCGGACCATCCGCCACGAGAGGCCCGCGACGAGCAGCCCGAAGAGGGCCGAGGCGAGGAAGCTCATCCCGGCCGACAGGTCGATCTGGAGGTGCTTGAGGCCCTTGAAGATCGTCACCAGGGCGATGATGAAACCCACCAGGAAGACGTAGATCGGCGAGTAACGGCGAGCGCTCTTGAAGGGGGCGTCGCTGTTCAGGATGAAGCGCCGCACGCTCAACATGAGAAGCAGCGCGAACAGTCCCCCGATCAGCGGGGACAGCACCCAGCTCGCCGCGATCGCCCCGATCTTCCCCCACTTCACGGCGTCCACGCCGATGCCGACCAGGGCGAAGCCGACGATCGCGCCGACGATGGAGTGGGTGGTCGAGACGGGCCAGCCACGGCGCGAGGCGATCATCAACCAGACCGCCGCCGCCAACATCGCGGCGATCATGCCAAATATCAGTATCTCTGGATGCCCGGCGATCGGCGACGGATCGACGATCCCCTTGCGGATCGTCTTCGTGACGTTCCCGCCCGCGAGGAAGGCCCCGGTGAACTCGAATATGCCCGCGACGATGATGGCATTCTTGACGCTCAGCGCGCCCGAGCCCACAGAGGTGCCCATCGCGTTGGCGAGGTCGTTGGCCCCGATGCCCCAGCACATGTAGGCGCCGAAGGCGATGGCCAGCACCATGAGGATGGTGCCGTGGGTGGCGATCAAGTCCATGGGTCTTCCCTAGGGTCTCTTCAGCGAGCGATGATCAGGCGGAGCTGGTTGCCGACCTTCTCGGCGTAGTCGGCGAGGTCGCCGATCCACTCGAAGAGGCGGTACCAGAGCATCACCGAGACGGGCTTCATCCCGTCTTCGGCGGCGAAGAGGCGGCGCGTCAGCTCGAGCCCGAGGTCGTCGGTCTCGGTCTCCACCGCCGACAGCTCGTCGAGCATGATCTCGACCTTGTCGACCAGCTTCCCGCGGAAGCCCAGCGCGAGCAGCTCGTCGAGCTCCTCGATGATCTTCAGCGCGAGCTCGCAGACATCGACGCAGCGTCGGCAGAGGGTGAGCAGCGGCTCCTGGAACCCCTCGGGCACCTCGAAGTCGCGCTCGACGAGGAGCCCGGCGATGTCCTGGGCGGTGTCGGCGATGGAGTCCTGCATTTGCAGGACGTTGAGCAGGTCACGCCGGTCGATGGGCATGAACAGGCTCTTCGGCAGGTGCAGCCGGAGCTGGTTCTTCACCTCGTCGGCGCGGTTCTCGGACTCGAAGATCCGGTCCTTCGCCGCGATGACCGCGTCCTTGTCGTGGGCGCAGAGCGCCTCGAAGAGGGTCGGCACCTCGCGGGCACAGACGATGACCTCGCGCATGTGCTCCTGGAGCGCCTTGAAAGGCGAGCGTCCAAAGAGCGCCGCGATGACCGGTTTCTTCGCCATCCCCAGATCCTCTCGTTGCGTACTGGTGGGTTGTCCCAGGGAGAGCCCGAATAGGCAACGCAGCCAATCGTTGCGGCGTCGGCGAGGGACCCAGGCGTCGTCCTGCGCGAACGTCGGAAGTGACCGCTTCGCGGGCGGCTTGCGAATGGTGACGGAGGTCGGCGTTCGAGGGTATCGTTGCGCCATGCGTTGCGTTTGGCTCCTCGTCAGCCTCTCGGGGTGCGTCGCAGGCGGCCTCACGGCCGAGGCTGGCGACGCGGCCAGCGACTCCGGGCGGCGGGCCGACGGGGCCTTCGACACCGACGCGGCGAACCCCGACGCGGCGGATCCCGACTCGGGCCTACCGTCCGACGCCGCGTCAGGCGACGTGCCCGATCCCGACGCCGCTGAGATCCCTGGGGATATGGCGCCGCCACCCGACGCGGCACCGCCTCCGCCACCCCCCCCGGGGGCGCTTGACTGTGTCTTCGACTCCGACACCGTCGGTGAGCCCGCCCTCGAGCTCGATGTCGGGCCCAACTCCGGCGAGCGCCTCACCTTCGTCGTGCGCGGACTCCCCGCGCCGGCGTTCGTCGAGCAGGCCACGCTCACCTTCGACGTCTACGACGCAGACCACCCGGGGGAGGAGGGTCGCATCCGGGTCAACGGAAGCGGCCCCTTCGACATCCCTGCCCGCGTGGAGTGGGACAACGTGGCCACCGCCGTCACCGTCGACATCAGCGGTGCGACCGTCGAGGGGGGCAACCGCGTCGAGTTCGGGCCCGGCCCTCGGGAGCGCAGCTTCTTTCACATCAGCGACGTGCGCATCGCGGCGCGAGCGCGGGTGGAGGTGTGCCCCGAGGGTCCGCCTCCGCCGCCTCCGCCACCCCCCGAGGCGCGGGTGCGCGAGATCCGCTACCCGGCCGCGGAGTACACCAACCGACGGACCTGGGTCCTGGGCTGCGAGAACAACGGCGCCCGCGCGTACGCCTACACCGCGCGGGCCGAGGAGCACGAGCCCACCGACTGCGAGGGCTTGTACCGGGCGGGGGGGGATCGTCGCGGAGACGGCATCTTCCGGTTCCCCGCCGTCGTTGACGCCACCTACGACATCGTCGTCGGCTCGCGTCACACCGAGAACCGCAACCCGCGGGGCGCGCTCTTCCTGGTCAACGGCGAGGCTCGGCGCATCAGCCAGCGCAGCGACCGCGACTTCACGGAGGACATCTGGGGTCAGCGCCGGCTCTCCGGCGACGTCGAGGTCATTTTGCGCGCCGAGGGCGAGAGCGACTCCGTCACCTTCGTGCGCCTGGTGCCGCGCGGCGGCTGATCGGGAGGTAGAAGTGAGCTCAATCTCCGACCAACTCTTGAAGCTCGGCCTCGTCGACGCCAAGCGGGCGAAGAAGGCCGAGCACGACAAGCGCGTAGGGAACAAGAAGCGGGGCGGCGGGGCCGGCGTCGCGGCGGAGCGCCGAGCCCGGGACGCCAAGGCCCAGGCCCAGCGGGAGGCGCGCCGCGCCGCCGACCGGGCGCGCGAGATCGCGCGCCAGGCCGAGACCGGTGGGCGCGAGACGCAGCTCCAGATCGAGCAGATGGTCGAGTCCGGTCGCGCCCCCGGAAAGACCGGCGGCCGCAAGCGCTTCTACTTCGAGGCCCGCGACGGGACCGTGCCCTACCTTCACCTCAGCGACGAGGCCTTCGAGGCCCTCGCGAACGCTCGCCTCGCCATCGTGGAGTCCCCCAAGGGCACCCCGACCCTCGTCGTCGCCGACACCGCGCAGCGCATCGCGGACCTCGACCTGCGCTGGCTCCGCCTCTGGAACGGCTGATCCACCCGATATCGCGTCGGCTACGAGGTCTTCTGGGTGCATATCCCGATTCTGACGGAGGGAGTGTGGAGGGCTCTCAGCACTCAGCG
>CAYOBQ010000313.1:0-5309 GCA_964402225.1 uncultured Nannocystaceae bacterium
GCGGCATCGGGCGGCGGCGGTGGCGCTGCGTCCGGCGGCGGTGGCGCTGCGTCCGGCGGCGGTGGCGCTGCGTCCGGCGGCGGCGGCGCTGCGTCCGGTGGCGGCGGCGCCGCGTCCGGGTACGGGACGGGGATACAGGCCATGTCGGGCTGGCCCTCGTCCGCTGCGACATCGGCTCCGTCTGCGGCGACCATCCCATCGAGCGGTCGCTCACCATCAGGGGCGGCGTCCGCTAGCGGCTCACCGTCCGCCCCCGCGCCGTCGAGATCTGCCAGCGGCCCGTCGACTGCGCCGTCGAGCTCGGGCGTCGGGCCATCGCCCGCACCATCCATCTCGTCGGGGGACCCGTCCTGGGGCGTCAGCTCCGACATGTCCGCGACGAGGCAGAGCATGTCCCGGGGCCGCGCGGCGTCGGCGCCCACCAGGCCATCGTCCGACCGCCCGGAGGAGGTCGTCAGCGAGGCGGGCTCGCACCCGAACACGAGAATCGAAAGGAGGAGCGTCCGAGCCACGCCCTTACGATACGTGAAGGAGCGTTCGGTTTCAGCGCACTTCGCGTCGCTTTCGGTTAAGTTCGCCAAAGATGTCTGACCGGGACGGCAACGACCCGCCGGTCTCCACTGGCGGCACCGAGGTGATCACCCAAGACGCCGACGACGGCTGGGGTGAGGTGCCCGACGCGCTGCCGATCGTCCTCCCGGAGTCCGCCCGGGATCGCTACGAGACGCTGCGCGAGCTCGCCCGCGGGAGCATGGGCGTCGTCAAGATCGCCCGCGACCTCTCGCTGCAACGCCTGGTCGCCCTCAAGGAGCTCCGGCCGGAGGGCAACGTCCCCAACGCCGCCGCGCGCTTCCTCGACGAGGCCCGGATCACCGCCCAGCTCCAGCATCCCAGCATCGTCGCCGTGTACGAGATCGGCGTCGATCCGCAGGAGGCCCGCCCCTTCTTCACGATGCAGCTCATCGAGGGGGACACCCTGCAGGACATCCTCGGCGGCGTGAGGCGTGGCGATCCCGATTCGGTGCGCCGCTTCAGCCGCGCGCGGCTGCTCAACCTCTTCAACCAGATCTGCATGGCGGTCGCCTATGCCCACAGCCGGGGGGTCATCCACCGTGACCTGAAGCCCAGCAACATCATGTTGGGGGCCTTCGGCGAGGTCTTCGTAATGGACTGGGGGCTCGCGAAGATCGTCCGCGCGGAGGTCGATCGCCCCGTCGTCGGGGGCCGGCCCGACGAGGCCGTCTTCCGCACTCGGATGGGCGACATCACGGGGACCCCGAGCTACATGAGCCCCGAGCAGGCGATGGGGCTCATCGACGCGTTGTCCGAGCGGAGCGACATCTACTCCCTCGGCGCGATGCTCTACGAGCTCCTCGCCGGCCGCCCGCCCTTCGTGGGCGAGACCGCGCAGGCGATCCTCCGCCAGGTGCGTGCTGAGACCCCGGCGCTGCCCAGCGAGGCCGCCCCCACCGCGGGGATCGCCCCCGCCCTCGAGGCCGTCGTGATGCGTTGCCTCGCGCGCGATCCCAAGGACCGCTTCGCCAGCGCGGGCGAGCTGCGCGACGAGGTCGAGGCGGCGATGCACGGGAGTCGGACCTCGCTCCACCGGGTGCGCAACACGAGTCGCACGATGCGCGAGGCCCAGCAGGCCGGCCAGACCTTCCGTGAGCTGGCGCGTCGTCGGCGCCGGCTCGCGCGAGAGGTCGCGCTTGCCGCCTCTCAGCGGCTGCGCTACGACACCCCGGAGCAGATCGAGCTCGAGTGGAAGCGGCAGGCCGAGCTCGACGGCTTCGAGGCCGAGCTCGACCACGCCTTCGAGTCGGCGGTCGCGCTGCTCCACCAGATCCTCGGCGACGTACCGGACCACGTCGAAGCCCATGAGTCGTTGCGCGACCTGCTCTGGTACCGCTTCCTCGAGGCCGAGCGCGCGGGGGATCACCCCGCGATGGCCCTCTACCGTAGCCTCGCGGCCCAGCACGACCGACAGTCCTCGCTGCGCGCCGCCCTCACCGGCGACGGCTCGCTCCGCGTCGAGACGGATCCCCCCGGGGCCAGCGTCACGCTCCGGCGCTACACCACCGAGGGACACCGCCGGGTCGCCACGGACGCGCGCGAGTGCGGTCGCACGCCGCTGACGCTCGAGCCGCTGCCGATGGGCGCCTACCAGCTCGAGCTCGTCGCCGACGGGCACGCCACCACGCGGGTCTCGGTGGGCCTCGGCCGGCAGGAGACGGCGGAGATGTCGGTGCGCCTGCTGCCCACCGGCGCGATCCCCGACGAGTGCGTCTACGTCCCGGCGGGTCCGGCCTGGTTCGGCGCGCAGAACGTCGAGCTCGGTGCGCCGCCGAGGGCGCGCGTGGTCGTGCACGGCTTCGCCATCAGCCAGACACCGGTCACGCTCGTCGACTACGCGGAGTTCCTCAACGCGCTGGTGGACGCCGGCGACGTGCACCGCGCCATCCGCCACGCGCGCGACCCGGAGACGTGGCGCCAGGGGGCAGACCAACGCTTCCACCCGACCGACTACGGCGGCAACCCCGTCACCGGCGTGACCTGGCGCGACGCCGCGGCCTACTGCGCCTGGCGCTCCGAGCGTGATGGTCGGCCCTGGCGGCTGCCCACCGCCGAGGAGTGGGAGAAGGCGGGGCGCGGCGCCGACGGCCGGGCCTACCCGTGGGGTGACGCCTGGGACAGCACGCTGTGTCGCTGCGCCAACAGCCCGGAGGGCGGGGCCGCGAGCGCCGTCGGCAACGACAGCGACGAGAGCCCCTACGGCGTGCAGGATATGGCCGGCGGCGTCCGGGAGTGGACCGGCAGCGAGCACCCGCGCGACTCCCGTCAGCGGGTGACCAAGGGCGGCGGCTTCCTCTCCCCCCGCGCGGAGTGCCACCTCGCGGCCCGCCGCTACGTCAAGCTCGACCGCGCCGCCCCCGACCTGGGCTTCCGGCTCGCCCTCGACCTGTCCTGACCCCGGCTGACCCCCCCGGTCGAGTCGCAGCCCCGTCGACGCCGATGCTCCGACAGTGAGCGTTCACCGAAACGACCATGCCGGCGCACATGGCCAACCCAAGCAGAAAGAGCCGACATGAGTAGTACGAAGAGCTTTCGCGACCAACACGACGCCCTGCTGAAGATGGCGGGGGAGCTCGGGCGCGCCCTCGGCGCCGGCCGGGTCAACCGCGCCCCGACAGAGATCGTCAAGCTGCTCGCGATGTTCTCGGGCAAGCTCAACGTCCACCTCGCGATGGAGGACAAGGTCCTCTATCCCCGGCTCCTGGGATGCCGGGACGCCGGCACCCAAGCCCTCGCGCGGAAGGGTCAGTCGGACATGGGCGGCATCGCCGCCGCGTTCAAGACCTACCGCACCCGGTGGTCCAACGCCCACCGCATCGAGGCGGACCAGCCGGGCTTCGTCCGGGAGACCCGGGAGCTGCTCGCGGTCCTCGGAGGCCGGATCACCTGGGAGAACGACTGCCTCTACGCGGCGGCGGACGCGCTGTAGCGTGAGCCGGGGAACATCGGCCACGGCCGGCCGCCCCTCCAGGTCACGCCGGGGTGCCCGGCGCGTCCTCATCGAGATGCCCTGGTCTTGCAAGACTGAGTGACGCGGGCATGGACCGGCAGGGCGGTCCCCTTCGCCCGCTCGCTCACCCGCTGCCCTCGCCTCCACCCGCCGCGAGGCGCGGGACGTGGCCACCGACGCGAGCGACGACCTCGTAGTTGATGGTGCCGGACCAGTCGGCGAGTTGCTCGGCGGAGATGCGCTCTTCCCCTTGGGCTCCGAGCAACACGACCTCGTCGTCGGCGGCGACATCGGCGATGTCGGTGACGTCGACCATCGTGATGTTCATGCAGACCCGCCCGCGGACCGGCGCGCGCTGTCCTCGAATGAGCACGTGGGCGAGGTTGCTCAGGCCCCGGTCGTAGCCGTCGTAGTAGCCGGTGGGCAGGATCGCGAGCCGCGTCTCCCGGGTGGTGCGCCAGGTGCAGCCGTAGCCGACGAAGCGGCCGGCGGGGACCGTCTTGACCTGCGCCACCCGGGTCTTCCAGCGCAGGGCCGGGCGGAGCACGACGTCCCCGCGACCGGCCAGGGTGGCTGCGACTCGGGTCTCCTTGGACGGCCACATCCCGTAGGCGGCGATGCCCACCCGAACCATATCGAAGCAGTGGTCCGGCCAGAGCAGCGCGGCTGCGCTGTTGGACAGATGGCAGATGGGCAGCGGGTGCCCCGCGGCCCGAAGCGCCGCGACGGCGGCCTCGAAGCGCTCGAGCTGTCCACGCGCGTAGCGGTGGTCGGTGGTGTCCTCGATGTTGGCAAAGTGGCTGGAGACGCCCTCCAACTCGAGGTTGGGGGCGGCGGCGATCTGCGCCGCCAGCTCGAGGGCGCGGGGCAGCTCTACCCCCTGCCGGTGATTGCCGGTCTCGAGCTTGAGGTGCAGCCGCGCGGACACCCCCAGGGCCTCGAGCCGCTCGACGGTCTCGCGCCGATAGACGAGGACCCGGGCGTCGAGGGCGGCGGCCTCCCCCAGATCCTCCCACAGGACCGGCCCGACCATCTGGACCGGCGCGTCCACCCCAGCGGCGCGCAGGGCCCGCAAGGCGTCGATGTGATGTACGCACAGCCAGTCGGCGCCGCCCGCAACGAACGCTCGGGCCGCGAGGACGAGCCCGTGGCCGTAGGCGTTGGCCTTCACCGCGACGGCCAGCCGCGACCGCGCCGGGACCAGCGCCCGCAGCGCACGGACGTTGTCCGCCAGGGCGCCGCGGTCGATCTCGCACCAGGTGGTGTGCACGCCCGACGTGTACCGCGCCCGGACGCCGGAGAACACCGTATCGGGGAACACCAGCTCGGCGCGAAGACCCTTGGCGAAGCCACCAGAGGAGTCTCGCATGAGGATCTGTCTCGCCGTCCTGGCCGCCCTGCTCTCGGCACCGCTCTCTGCCACCGCCCAGGTGGCCAGCTACCACGACACCGCCGCGATCCACACCGCCGTCGACGCCCTCGACGGCATCGCTGGCGGGCGGATGACCGTTCATTGATCCTCCGCGTCTTGGCACGGCGTCGCGCCAACTCGGGGATTCTCGCGCAGAGGCGCAGAGGCGCAGAGGGAATTCAGTCGGGGAGGCCGTTGACCAATCGAGTGATGCCGTCCTTGATTCGACGGGCCCCGAAGTTGAGGAGCAGGCCGACCGGGAAGCCCCCCAAACGGATGTAGGTCAGCACCTGCTTCTTGTGGACCGGCGCGACCCGTTCGACCGACTCGAACAGGCCGGGACCCAGCGTTGTGTGGATCTTGTACGCCGCGTCC
>CAYOBQ010000314.1:0-4818 GCA_964402225.1 uncultured Nannocystaceae bacterium
GCCGAAATCGGTTGGCGGGCGCGTGCAGCGCGCCGCGTCGCGACTCTGCCGCACGGTCCCAAGGGATGATCGGGCCCCGGCTCCAGCTCCTCCTCGATAGTCTCCAGAAGCTCTTGCGGCGTAACTCGCCGCGCAACGTTGCGCGCCTCCTCGGCAAGTCGCGTCCCGAGGATGTGGCGGTCGTGATGCGCTTCGTTGATGAGCGCTTCCTGCCGCGTGTCTTCGAACTCCTGCCCAACGACGAGTTCCGCGCCGAGACGCTGACGGAGCTCGATCCCCACCTGCTGGGGGACGTGACCCGCGAGATGGAGGTCGACGGGCTCGCGACGGTCATCGAGCTGATGGGCGCCGACGACCAGGCGGACATCCTCGCCGAGCTCCCCGAGCCGCTGCGCGAGGCGCTGATCGAGCACCTTGAGCCGGCGGAGCAGGAGGAGATCGAGGATCTGCTCCAGCACGAGCCGGACACCGCCGGCGGCATCATGTCGCCGGACTACTTCGCGCTCCCGGAGCACATCAGCGCGTCGGAGGCGATCGCCGCGCTCCAGGCGTCGGAAGACGTCGAGATGGCGTTCTACATCTACGTGCTCAGCGACGCTGGCCATCTCGTGGGCGTCGCTTCGTTGCGCGCGCTGGTGACCCATCCGGCGGAGACGCCGCTGTCCAAGATGATGGTCTCGGACGTGATCTCCGCGACGATCGACACCGATCAGGAGGACGTCGCGCGCCTCGCCGCCCGCTACAACTTGCTGGCCATCCCGGTCGTGGACGACGCGAATCGGCTGGTGGGGATCGTCACCATCGACGACGTCATCGACGTCATCCGTGAGGAGGCCACCGAGGACATCCTGAAGATGGCGGGCGCCGACGAGACGGCCTATGAGAGCCACTCCCTCGTCAAGCAGGTGCGATCCCGCGCGCCGTGGCTGTTCGCCACCTGGATGGCGGGGCTCGCCGCGAGCATGCTGATCGGGGCCTTCGAGGGGGCGCTTCAGAAGTCTGTCGCCCTCGCCGCCTTCATCCCGATCATCCTCGGGATGGGGGGCAACGTGGGCACGCAGACGGCGACCATCATGGTGCGCGGGCTGGCGACTGGGCGCGTCTCGAGTCGGGTGGGCATGCAGTTCGTCGGCCGCGAGACCGCGATCGGCGTGTTGATGGGCATCGGCTACGGCGTGCTCCTCGCGGGATATGCCTACTTCCGCTATGGCGACGCCCAGACGGCGATCGCGTTGCCGGTCACGGTCGGAGTCAGCATCCTGGCCAGCATGAGCATCGCCGCGGTGGTAGGCGCGTTCACGCCCCTCGCCTGTGAGCGGCTGGCCATCGATCCCGCGGTCGCCACGGGGCCGGTGGTCACGACCACCGTCGATATCCTCGCCATCCTGGTCTACTTCCTCGTCGCGACGCAGCTCCTCGGTCACTTGTAGCCGTGCGCGCGGTGGTCCTGCGCACGGTGGCCTACCGGGACCACGACCTCGTGGTCGACCTCTTGAGTGAGCAGGCTGGACGTTTCTCGGTGATGGCGAGGGGCGCCCGACGCAGCAAGAAGCGGTTCGCCGGGGCCCTCGAGATCGGGACCCGGCTCGAGGTGGAGACGACCCGCGGCCGTGGGCGGCTCGCCAACCTGACGGCGGCGGACGTGGTGGGGCCGCTGCGCGCGATACGGGGCGATCTCGATCGCTTTCACCAGCTCAGCTACGTGCTCGAGGTCGCGCGGCTCACGATCCGGGAGGGGGAGGGGGATCCCCGGCTCTACGGCCTGGTCGTGGGCTACATCGAGACGCTGGAGCAGGTGCCGGCCACGGCAGAGGGGCTCGCCGCGTGGGATCTCGCGATGCTGGCCGCCCAGGGCTACGCCCTCCGACTCGGACGGTGCGTGGTGACCGGCGGGGGGCCCCCCGACGGCCTCAGCCTGCGCGCGGGCGGGGCGGTCGTCTGCGCGATGGCGAGGGCGCCGGACGCGGTCCGCGTGCCTCCACCGGTCATGGAGGCGTTGAGCGCGATCGCCTCGGGACGTGCCCAGGTGCGGCTCGACGCCGGTGGGCACGCGGCGCTGCGCAGGGCGTTCGCTCGTGCCTGGGAGGCGATCTCCGGCCGCAGCATGCGCACCCCGCGATTCCTCCTCGATTTGCCGGCCTGACGGTTTCGACGTAGCATCGCCGGGTGATGGCCGCTGAGACCGCCGTGCCCATGGAGGGGCCGGAAGCCGACGGGCCGAGCGGGGCGTTCCAGGAGGCCCTCCGTGGCCGCCGACAGGCGGTCTTGGAACGACTCGACTCCCTGGCCGACGCCCCGCGCATGGCCGAGCTCGTCTTCGACCTCTTCGCACACCTCGCCTTGCACCCCGGCGTGCGCCTGGACGCCGAGCTCATGGCGTCCTTCGCCGCCCGCCACGAGCTCGAGGTGGACCAGGCGGTGGTCGCCGAGATCGATGGCGCTCCGGTGGAGCTCCTCGGTGTCCTCGAAGCCGACCGCCCACCGCGCGCGGCCGTGGAGGCCGTCAACGGGCTCTTCGCCCGCGGCTACGCGACGAAGCTGGCGCCGCTCAACCTCGTCGAACGCCGGGACTTCACGCTGCGGGTGGTCGGCATGTTGCCGGCCGTAGAGCGTTTCGGTCCCTACGTGCTCAGCGACTTCATCGACCAGGTCTGCGATGAAGAGGACGCGCTCCGCTTCTGGCAGATCTACGTCGACCGGGTCGCCGCGGAGGTCTCGAAGCGCACCCGCGCTCCAGCGGAGACCCGCGGGGAGCCGTGGCTGCTGTCCCGGTTGATGCGGCTGCACGAGCAGGGCCCGTCGCCCGGGCGCGGCGGCGCCTGGCTCACGCTCAAACGACACGTGAACCGCGTGCTGCAAACGGGGCTGCATCGTTGGCGCTTCGTGCGGTCCCTTGCCGAGGGCTGCCACGACCCGCGCATGTTGCACTACCTGTGCATCGCGCCGGCCATGGTCGAGGACCCCGAGGTCATCCACGTCTTCCTCTCCAAGGGCAACTCCAAGCTCGTCTCCTGCGCCTTGTTCACGATGCAGGTCCACGCCGAGGTCGACGACGCGGTGGAGCGGCTCCTCGAGCACTTCCGCGCCCGACCGCTGCCCGAGATCGGCGAGCGGCTCGTCGAGATCTACGCTCAACTCCATCTGCTCGCGCGGCCGGCGCCGGCCCTGCGACGCCTCGGCGACGGGATCCGCACGTTGTTGCGCGAACGTATCCGCGAGGGCTCCGTCGAGGCGCTGATGGCCGCCGTGGACAACGACGCGCGGGCCCTGCGGCAGTGCATCTTGCTCGCGGACATGGTCGAGGAGGGGCAGACGGAGATCTCGCCCCAGGTCCGGCAACTGCTCGAGCGCGTGGTCTCGACCTTCTTCCAGTCCTTCACGCCCTCGGGGGTCGACCACTTCCTCAACGACGAGGTCTTCCGCAACGCCGTTCGGCGCGCCATCCGGGCGCTGCTCGGGGCCGACGTGCCGGACGTTCGCGAGCGCCTCGAGGCCTTCGGGCTCGAGCTCGGCCGGTTGGTCGACCGGTGGGCGAAGCCCGGGATGGAGGACGTCAGCCAGCGGCTGATGCAGCGCTTCCTCGGGATCTACGCCTACACGCTCGTGGGCGTCTGTCGTGGCCTCTACAACCGCGCCTTCACCCAGGACTCGGGGCTCGCCGCTTATCGGACGCTCCTGCGGATCTACGTGGCCCACGCGCCGACGATCCAGGGGACGGGGTGGTTCGGGGCCATCGAGTACGTGCTGCCGCCGCTGCACGCCGACCTGCTGGAGGTACTCGAGGGCGACACGCCGGACCCGAACGAGATCGCGGAGGCCGCGCGCACGGTGGCGCTGGTGGAGCAGGAGCTGTGGCCCTTCGATGAGCGTCCCTCCGACGCGCCGCTGGTCTTCCCGCAGCGCCGGCGCGCGCGTCCACACGCGGTGCGTGAGCCCGACGCACCCGTCCGCCTCGAGGGGGCGCTGATCACCGAACGCCCGACTCGGGGCCGGCCGCTCAAGGCCTCCGTAAGGCTGCTGCGCAGGAGCGTCAGCCGCGTGCCCTCCGTCCTCCGGGCGTATCTCGGACTCGACGTGCTCGCCGAGGCCGCTCGTGGCCTCAGCGGCTTCCTCGGCTTCCAACGGATAGGGGAGATCGTGCTCACGGACCGCGAGGTCGTGGTCACCACCGAGACCACACTTCGTGGCAAGAGCTTCGGACGGGCGGGCGACAGCCATGCCCTCGATGACTTGCTCGCGGTCCAGGTGCGGCAGCAGATGCACGTCTTCTATCTGGTGCTCGGCGTCGGCGGGCTGATCACCGCAGGCCTCGCGGGCGGTCACCTCGCCTTCGTGGGCCTCCGCGGCGCCGAGACCGGGATGGTGCTGGTCGCCGCCGGGCTCGTCGGCCTCGGCCTGGTCTTCGACGGCGTGATGACCCGCATCGCCGAGCAGAACCGGAAGTCCGTGGTCCTGGATCTCCACTTCCGTAGCCGGCCCGCCCACCTCCGGTTGGCCCTCGACGCTGAGTCCGGCGCCCACGTCCTCGACGCCTTCATGGCGAACGACGCAGAGCGCCGCGAGCTGGAGCTGCTTGAGCGCTGGGCTTCGATGGACGTGAGCTGGGAGGCCGTCGATGAGGAGTTCGAGGGCTCCTAGCGACGCAGCTAAGTGCGTGCCCGCCGGCCGAGCTCAAGGCGCGAAACCGCAGCGATATCCGAAGATATCGGAAGGCTTCGCGACGCCGAAATCGGTTGGGTGCATATCCCGATTCTGACGGAGGCAGTGTGGAGGGCTTTCAGCGGTCAGCTCTCAGCCGCGCAAGCAACGACGCCAGCA
>CAYOBQ010000315.1:0-4809 GCA_964402225.1 uncultured Nannocystaceae bacterium
CCTCGAACTCGGAGACGGGGTCGTCGATGGAGACGGTGTGCCAGTTCAACGGTCGCTCGTAGGCCTGCCAGAGGTGGCGGCTCACGTTGGCGAGGTCGCGCGGGTTGAGGTTCCAGGCCGTGCTCTCGCCGTACTCGAGCTTGTTGTAAGCGACTGGGGCGCCGCCGTAGACGAGGAAGAGCGTGGAGAGCGCCGTGCTGACGGCCCTTGAGTAGCCGAGGTTGATGGAGCCGTCGGGTCGCTGTGCCTTCAGCGCCACCTGGGCCCCCTCGGCGAACCAGTCCACCCCGCCGATGTACTTCCGCCCGCTGGCGACGCCCGCGCGCTCGATGCCGTAGAGGTAGTAGCTGTTGGCGCGGTTGCCCTCGGACTTGCCGAGCCACTCCATCCCGCGCGCGATGGTGTCGAGGACCTCTGCGGCGGGGCCTTCGTCGAAGGTCCGTGGGTTCTCGGCGCTGTAGAAGCCCTTGCGGCCGTGGTGGTTGTCGAAGACCAGGAACATGCTCGCGAGCCCGGCGGTGGCCATGTTCGCCGACGAGGCGCTGTTGGCGACGTAGCCCCAGCCACCGTCGGTGTTCTGGTAGCGCCGGAAGTGCTTGGACATCTTCTCCCAGAACGCGTCCCCGGCGCGGAAGCCCGCGCGCTCCGCCGCCCAGATGCCCAGCACGCCGTACTGCGTACAGGAGTTGTCCCAGTCGCGGGAGCTGGTGTTGTACCGCCAGGCCACGCTGTTCACGCTGCCGAGCAGGGCTTCGAAGTCACGCTCGAGGGCCGCCCGATAGGTCTTCTCGTACGGCATCTTGCGCAGCGCGTACTCCCACACATTCGCGCGGATACCGAGCACGTAGATGTTGTTCGTCTCGAGCTTCCCGAGCCACGCGAGGGCCCTTCGAACGGCGTCGTCGCTCGCCGGATCGGCCCCCGCCGCGAGGAGCGCGAGGGCCGCCAGGCCCGTCGGCCCGCCGGCGTAGTACGAGCCCTCGCCGATGCCGCCGTCGGGTGCCTGCTGCGCGCGCAGCAGCAGCGTCGCGTCGTCGATGGCCGACGCGATCGACCGCGCCGTGAGGCGACCGTCCCACGCCTCGTGGATCGCGGCGCCAGAGGCCTGCTCGGCGCGGCCCTTTCGAACGCCGACGAGGTTCGCGTTGTTCATCTGCACCTGCCAGGGCCCGGCCCGGTGCTGCTTGGGGACTCGCCGCTGGCGGGCGTCCACCCCGGCCGTGAAGAGAACCGTGACGGCGGCGACCGTGAGGATTCGGCAGCGCATCAGTAGACCTCCACCTGTTCGTCGCCCACGTTGATGAGCATGTCTCCATCGAGCCTCTGGGCCTTCGCGAAGTCCTTGTTCTGCTCGACCAGATCCATGTACTCGCGGCTGAATCGTTTCACGCGCCGCTTCTTCCGGTCCTTGCCGTCGTCGGCCTGAACCCACTTGCCATCGCGCTTGTAGAATGCCCGGCGCCCCACCGACTTCAGCTTCGCCGCGGCCTTCGTGCGCCCCTTGCGGTCGCGGTAGGTGTTGAAGGCCCCCGAGGCCACCTTCTTGGTTCGCAGCGTCGCCTCGTTGGCTGACTGTCGAACCGCCCAGCGCCCCGCCTGTTGGCTGCGGGCGGCCTGCACGTTGGCGGTCGCGAGCGTGCGCGCCTCGTCGAAGGTGTAGGTCTTGCCCGCCTCCGACATGAACTCCGTGTACTCCGTGAGGATGCCGAAGCGGCGGCTCAGCTCGACCACCTCTCCCACCTTGTCGGCGTCCCCGCCGGCGAGGCGGATCTCGCGCAGCAGCTCGCCGATGCGACGCGACGCCCACAGGAGCGCCACGAAGTCGTTGCTCGGCTGGGCCGCGCCGGGGAAGTCCGCGCTCGCCTCGTAGAGCCGGGGCTCGCTCCGGAGCTGGCCGGTGAGCGTGAAGGTGTGCGGCCCGTGCCCACGGTAGCGACCGAGCAGCAGGATCTCGCGCCCCCGGAAGAGGGCCGGCATCTGGGGTGGGTAGACGTGCTCCGCCTGGAGTCCGCCGAAGGCGACCTCGACGTTCGTCAGCACCGGGTGGCTCAGGCTGTCGTAGAGCGAGGCGACCTTCACGTCGATCTCCTCGTCCGGCTCGACGTAGGCCGAAGCGCCCTTGGTCTGGTCGGCGATCTGGTCGAGCAGGTGGGCGTTGACGTCGTGGCCGACCCCGAAGACGAAGACCTGCGTGCCGCTGGTGTTGGTCGCGGGCAGCATCGAGACGATGCGCTTCGGATCCCGCTCACCCGCGGTGGGCGTGCCGTCGGTGAGGAAGAGCATGATCCGCGGCCGGTCGCTGGCCACCCCCGCGAGCCCCGCGTGCAGCGCGCCGGAGATGTTGGTGCGGCCGTGGGCGACGAGGTCCTCGACGAAGGTCTGCGCCGACGCGCGGCTCTGAGCCGTGTTGGCCGTCAGGCCCTCGCTGAAGCTCGTGACGTCGGTGCCGAAGGCCACCACGTTGAAGCGGTCGTCGCGCCCCAGATGCCCGAGCACGTACTCGATGGCCGAGCGCGCCTGCTCCATCTTCTCACCGCGCATGCTCCCGCTGGTGTCGACGACGAGCACGACGTCCTTGGCGACCGGCGCGTCGCCAGCGGCGCTGCCCGTGGGGTTGCCGAGCAAGAGGAAGTAGCCGACGTCCTCCTCCTCGCCGCGGTGCGTGAGGATGCGCAGGCCGAGGTCGTCTGTGTCGGCGGCCCAGAAGAGCCGCAGCGGATCTCCGTGTCCGAGCCGCTCCATCGCGACCCGCACCGACGCCGCGCGCAGGCTCGGCCGGCTGACCTCGATCTCGTGGCTCGGGCTGAAGACGGCGCGGATCGGAGCGGTCTCTTGCAGCGAGAGAGCGACCCGGACCCGCCGCACGGGCGAGGCCGTGAACTCCGCGGCGGGCATCGGCAGCTCCAGCGTACGCAGGCCCCCCTCGGCGCCCAGGCCCTGCTGGAGCTCGACCACCACCTCGGACCGCGCGCCGAGCTTCACCGACGGCAACAGCCAGGCGGGTCGGCCCACCAACGCCAAGATCCGTCCCGAGCCCGTGCCCTCGGCGAGCGCGCCGTAGGCCTTCCCCGCGTCGGCGGCGGCGAGGTAGCGCCCGCCGGCGGCGCGCCCATCGATCGTCACCGCCACCTCGTGGGCCCCCACGCCCACCGGCAGCGGCACGATCCCCACCGTCCGCGCCCCCGGCTTCACCGCCGAGACGCGCTCCTCGGTGCGCGAGACGGCGCGACCGTCCACCACCTCCACCCGGCTCTCGCTGTAGCGAACATGGAAGGCGGGACCGACCACCGCGGCGTCGGCGACGAACTTCGGCGTCTCCCCCGCCTCGTATCGACCGGCGAAGAACATCGGCCCGGCCAAAGCCGGCGCCGCGCTCGACAACATCAGAAGCACCACCGCGCGCATCGTCCACCTCCATCGAAAGATCGCGTGCATCGAAAGATCGCGTGCTCTGGACGCTAACGGTCGAGGGGCCGCCTTTGGTCTGCCGGGCGTGACGAAGTTGTAAAGAAAGTGTCGCCTCCGCCGAGGCAGGCTCGCCCACCACAACTCACCGCGGTCCATAGTCTACCAGTCTTCGTCGGGGAGACTGGAGACCTGGGCTGCGAGGAGCCGCACGGGGAGCGCGGAGGGCTGCGTTTGGCACACCGCGTCGAGGGCGTCTGTGATGCCCTCACGCGCGTTCGCCTCCAACCACGCTCCAAGCGCGTGGCGAAACAGCTCACTCCGGCTGATGCCGAGACGTCTCGCGGCATCGTCGGCGGCGTGAAAGGTCTCGTCGGGAAGGGAGATCGCCGCCTTCATGGGTCGAGTATGATGCAGGTCTACCCGCAGGCCATCGAAGCGCGTCTACCCGTGATACCTCGAGCTCAGGGGGCGGCGAGTGACCAGCGGGTCCTCGGGGCGTGCACCATCTCGGGCTCGGTGAGCGGACGGCTCATGATGCGGAGGAAGTCCATTCGGCCATCGAGGGCATCGCCTGGGTCTGGCTCTCCGCCGAAGGTGAAGGTCGCGTCACCGGCGAAGGGCGCCCCACAGGCCACCGCGTCGCGCTGCGTGTGATCGACCCACAGCCGAGCGTCTGCGCCGTCGTAGGTGAAGGCGGTGTGGTGCCACTGCTCCGGGGCGTCGAGGTCGTGGCGAACGATACAGTCCACGACCGGGCCGTTGGCCGGGCCGGACTCGTAGCTCGCACGAAGCTGCCCGTCGGTGAGCTGGAGACGGTACCCGACGTTGACTTGCTGGCCCCCACCGGAGCGCTGGTAGACGCGCTGGCTGTTGCCCGGATCGGGATCGATCTGGGTCGAGGTCTCCACGCTGAACTGCGCCAGGCCCAGGCGGGGGTCATCGACGTCCCCCCCCGCGCGTCCGGCCACATCGATGCCCGCGAGGTGCGGCGTCCCGACGTGGGAGAGGACGCCCCGGTCGGCGTGGTCGGTGTGCATCCGCGAGGTCGATGCGTCCACGAAGACCCCCGGGCGAGCCTCGTCGAAGCGCCACCACGCGACGTACCCGTTGCGCGGAGAGAGCAGACCGTCGGGGCGACGATGGAAGGCGGCGCGGGCCAGCGGATCGCCGTGGTGGAGGGCGTATGCGGCGTAGGGGTAGCGACCACCATCCGGTTCGGCGGCGGTGCGGACGAAGAAGCGGGCGCGCGGGAGTGGGTGGGCCCGCTTGTAGATGTAGTCCGCGGAGCGGGCCACGTCGTGGAAGACGAGGTCGTCCAACTCGCCTCGAACCGGGTCGTAGCGACGGCCGTCGATGTTGTGGAGTTGACTCATCAGGCCAACGGGGTTGCCGGTGTCCTAG
>CAYOBQ010000316.1:0-4804 GCA_964402225.1 uncultured Nannocystaceae bacterium
GTGGAGCCCGGAAGCGTGGTCCCCGCACCGCCGGACGAGGCCCACCGCCGTCCCGGCTCCGCCCTGGTGGAAGCGGGAAGCGCGGTCCCCGATCCGCCGGACCGGGCCCTTCGCGGTCCCGACTCCGCCCTGGCGGATCCCGGACTGGTGCTCTCGGTCCCGCCGGACACGGCGCGCCGCGGTCCCGACCTCGCCACCGCGGCGTCGGGATCGAGGGTGTCGGCTTCACCGGGCGCGGCGTACCGCGGTCCCGTATCCGCCGCCGCGATGTCGGGACACGTGGACCGTGTCCCGCCGAGCCGGGCGTACCGCGCTCCCGACACCGCAGCCCCCTCGGGGGGTGGTGGACCGGAGCCCCGTGCGGTGTGGGTCCGCGACGCTGGCGGTGCGCTGGGGGCGGTGGACGCCGTCCAAACGCCGCCGCAGGTCGGGCCGCCGCCGGTCGGAGGCGCCGACCACCGGTCGGACCCGCCACCCGTGGCGCCGGAGCCCTTGCGCTCCGATCCCGCCGACGCCAGAGGCCCGAGGGACGGACCCGCCCCGACGGCGGACGTCGAGTCGGTGCCTGTGAGGACAGATCCGCCCGGAGTCCGGGTGGACGTGGGACCCGACCCGGCGAGGAGGATCGCCGGCGGTCGGCGAGTCCCCGACACGTCCCCGCCGGATGTCCGGTGGTGGCCCGATACAAAGGAGCGGCCCGCTGGCGATGGCGTCGGCGGACCGGAGGACTCGGGGCGTGCCCGAACGCGGCCCGAAGACGGTGGAGCTGGGCTCCACGGCCGGAGTCGACCGGCTGGAGTCCCGGCGAGGGGACCGCGCCCGAGCGGCGCCGGAGCCCGCGACCGAGGCGGACCGCCCGACACGGGTGACTCCGATTCGGCCCGCGTGGAGGAACCGCCCCCGTCGTCCGGGGTCCGCCGATGGTGGATCGACGATCCGCCCCCGAAGCCGGACCGCGACCGTGGGCTCCGACGCGCCAGCCGCGCCGTCGGGCGCGATCTGGGAGGCGGGCGGGCCTTGGCCGACCCCGACTCCGGGGCGCACCCGTTCGCCGCCCCCCTCGCGGCCCCCGGCTCCGAGCCGGCCCGCGCAGAGGGACCTCGCGGCGGACGCGACGTAGGACGGGTCCGCTGGGGCGAGCTGCCCCAGCGGCCAGGCGAAGGTCGTGGGGACCCCGGACTCGTGCCGGACCCGCCCGACCACGAGTCGGTGACGTGCGCCGCCACGAACGGCGGGTCCGACCCGCTCGTGGATCCGCCTGATGGTCGCCGCGACGGGCCAGTCGGTCCGCGGGGCGAGCCGATCGACGTGACCGGCTCGAGCGGGGCCCCAGACGGGGGTCCGCCGGACCGCGGTGCTCGAGACCCGAGTGGACCGGTGCGCGCCGACGCGCCGGCCCCGGCCCGGGGTGATCCCGAGGCGCCGACGGAGGACGCCCAGCCCCCGCACCGCGTGGGGTGGGCGCCCAGTGGAGGACCCGACGGGCCCACGCCGAGCACGGCGCCGGGTAGCGGGGCAGAGATCCGGCCGACCCACGGGCGTCGGGGGCAATCGCCCCCCGAGCTCGCCGCGGGGACCGGCCGCGACCGACGCCCGCCGCCGCGACCGTGGCCGGTCGCTGAACAGAGGTTGACGGAGGGCCCGCCGAATCGCGGCGGGCCAAACGAGGCAGGTCCGCTGGTTGGCGGACCAAGAGACGGAATTCGTGACCGGGTCGCTTGGATGCTGACCCGAAGCTTCCGCGCCTTCACCCACCAGGACTGGGGGGAGTGGGGCGCGCCCATGGATAGGGCCGACGACAGGGTCGGGGTGGCCGGCGTCTTGCCGGATGCACCACCGCTGCTCTGTGTCGCCGGAGGAGACGAGATGAGCCAACACAGCCAACCGCCCCCCGCGGGCGGGGACGACGGAGGTCGTCCGCCGCCGCCCCCGCCGGAGCGACCGCCCCAACGGGGGATCGCCACCGGACCACCGGCGGAGGTCACAGCCCGGATCGTGCGTGAGATGCACGCGGCGGCACAGAGCGTGGCGCGGGCGCGCGAGCTGCCGCCCTGGCCTCCAGATCGGGAGCAGATGCTGCTCTGGCGGGTCGCCGCAGAGATGCGGGCCGCCGCCAGGTCTGCGTCGCGGGCGCCGGACGTGCGCACGCTGTGGACCAGCGCCGGACGGGATCTGGCTCGTCGAGTCGAGACCCTGCTGGGAGCGATCGGAGGTGCGCCGGTGAGCCCGCGCCCTCCGAAGCGCCCGCCCCGCAGGCGACCTCCGTGGGAGACGCCACGGCCTCGATGGATGGATCCGCGACCGACCTCGCCCTCGGACGAGCGGTCGCAGACAGACTGGATGTCGTGCTGGTCGGCGCCTGATGACAGGCGCCTCGAAGACCCGCACCGCCGCGCCACGCAGAGCTGGCGCAGCGCGGACGGCCGGGTCGACCAGCAGTCGGGAGTGACGATCCCGAGCTACAGCCGGATGCACCGGGGGCCGCCCCCGCATGGCACCCGGCTGTCGACGGGACCGCCGCGCCCGGCGCCGAGCGCACGCAGCCAGGGGCCACCGTGCCCATCCGAGCGGGTGGCCCAAGGGCCGCCCTCCCGGTGGACGCGACTGGGACAGGGACCGCCGCATAGCCGGCGCCTGTCCCAGGGGCCACCGAGCGGGTGCTGGCAACGGCTACCGCAGGGGCCGCCCCGGCGACACGCCTCTCGGGCGCTGGGTGGTGACGCGACCTGGTTCGCACACCACGCCCGCCCGCGGGGTGACCGCGGAGGAGGTGACGGGGCCTCGGACGATGGGGCGAGCGCGATGGGCGCTCGCCCCTCACCGAAGGCGCAGTCACCGCCCGTGGGGTGACCGTGAGTTGAAGAAAAGGAGGGGTCGCTTCCCGGATGACCGCCCGGGGCGATCGGAGGAGAACGAGGGCGGTCTACTGATATTGGAAGCGAAACATGAAGAACGAGAATGAGTGCAACGACCCGATCTCCGGCTTCTGCGCCGGCGCGGGCCCCGAGCGAATGGCGCTCGGGGACGCGGTCGCGCGTTCCCAGAAGGGGGGCGCCGCGGGGGGATGCTGACAACGCAACAGGACCGCTCTGCTCGAGGGGGGTCCCCCGGTCGCTGACCGGGCTGTGCTCGAGACGTCGCCGGCCTCGGCCGGCATGACACGCGACGCGCATGATGCGCTTCGCAAGAGACACGGACGGAATCTGAGGAGACACAACCGTCCGCGTCTCATCTGATTCAAGGAGTGAATGAAAATGGGTTTGTTCGTAAACACGAACGTCGCTTCGCTCAACGCGCAGCGAAACTTGCTCCAGAGCAACAACAAGCTGGGGAAGTCGTTCCAGCGGTTGTCCTCGGGTCTGCGCATCAACAGCGCCGCCGACGACGCCGCCGGGCTGGCGATCACCAACCGCTTCACGTCGCAGATCCGCGGCCTGAACCAGGCGGTTCGAAACACCAACGACGGGATCTCCCTGGCGCAAACCGCCGAGGGCGCGCTGGAAGAGACCACCGTCATCCTGCAACGCATGCGTGAGCTGTCCGTCCAGGCGGCGAACGACACCAACACCCTGGCCGACCGGGAGTCGCTGCAGGAGGAGGTGAACCAGCTCGTCAGCGAGCTGGACCGCATCGCCACGACGACGAACTTCAACACCCAGAAGATCCTGGACGGCACCTACAACTCGGCGAAGTTCCACGTCGGTGCCAACTCCCGGGAGACCATCACGGTGACCACCGTCGACGCCCGATCCAACCGGCTCGGTCGTCAATCCCGAAACGACGGGGTGGCGGTCAGTTCGGCGGCGTTCGCCGCCGACGACGTGGTGATCAACTCGGTCACCGTCCGTGCGACGGAGGCCACCGACGACACCGTGTCGACGACCCTCAAGTCGAGCTCCGCGATCGCCAAGGCCGAAGCGATCAACGACCTCTCGGCGTTCACCAACGTCAAGGCGATCATCAACGAGTCCTCGGTGACCGGTGGTGCGATCGCGGCGACGGTGTTGGACTCCACCAACAACATCACCATCAACGGAGAGACCGTCACCGGGTTCTCGATCCAGAACAACGACGCGGACAACGAGTTGGTCGACCAGATCAACGCGTTGGCCGGTGAGACGGGCGTGGTTGCGTCGCTGGACCAGGACTACCAACTGGTCCTGACGGCGCAGGACGGCCGGAACATCGACGTGGTGGTCGCGGGGGGTGGCTCCGCCACCGGCCTCACGACCGGGGTCACCCTCGGCAGCCTCACGCTGCAGTCGGAGGACCAGATCCGCGTCACCACGGCGGACGCCGCCGCCACCGGCAAGCTGGGCCACGGCCTGGCCGCCGGTGGTGACGCCATCTTCGGCGTGAACTCGAACTTCGCCGTGAGCACGGTCGACATCACCTCGCGGGAGACCGCGAACGTGGCGATCGACGTCCTGGACGTGGCCATCGGCCAGGTGTCGGCGAAGCGCGCGGATCTGGGTGCGATCCAGAACCGCCTCGAGTCGACGGTGAACAACCTGTCGGTCACCTCCGAGAACCTGTCCGCCTCGCGGAGCCGCATCCTGGATGCGGACTTCGCGTCCGAGACGGCCAAGCTCTCCCGCAACCAGATCCTCCAGCAGGCGGGGGTGTCGATCCTGGCGCAGTCCAACCAACAGCCCCAGATCGCCCTCAGCCTGCTCGGATAGCCCCGCCTCCTCCGGGTCGCGCCCAGATCCGCTGGATCTGGGTGCGGCCCGCCCCTCCCCGATTTCGATTGGGTGCAGCTCCAGTGCTACGACGTGACGACGCTTGGGTGGATTCATGCCGC
>CAYOBQ010000317.1:0-4718 GCA_964402225.1 uncultured Nannocystaceae bacterium
CGTTGCTTGCGCGGCTGAGAGCTGACCGCTGAGTGCTGAAAGCCCTCCACACTCTCTCCGTCAGAATCGGGATATGCACCCGATACAACAGCCTCGCGGCGATTGAGCGCAGACAACGCGGCTTCGACCCAGATATGCTGCATGCCAATGTTCATCTGCCCTGAGTGTCGCACCGTCTTCGACGACCGCGGCGATGGGAAGTGCGACCGCGACGACCAACCGCTCGCCGAGGTCCTCGCCCACCAGACGAAGGCCCGCTACCCCCTGCTCGGTCAGGTGGTGGGCGACCGCTACCACCTCATCGGCGGGCTGGGACAGGGTGGGCTGGGCACCGTCTACCTCGCCCAGCACCGACACCTCGGGCAGCTCTTCGCCGTCAAGTTCCTCGAGCTCGAGATCCTCACGGCCCAGACTCGGGACAACTCCGTCAACGAGTACCGCCGCGACTTCCTCAAGGAGGCGCGCGTCGCCTCGCTCATCCGTCACGAGTCGGTGGTGCGCGTCAGCGACTTCGGTGAGCACGACGGCAACCCCTATCTGGTGATGGACTTCGTCCCCGGGCCCTCGCTGTTGCAGGTGCTCGGCAAGAAGGGCCGCTTCGCCGTCGCCGAGGCGCTCAACATCGGGCGCCGCATCGCCGAAGCCCTCGAGGCGTTCCACGAGCGGCGGTTGGTCCATCGCGACCTGAAGCCCGCAAACGTCATCCTCGATCCGCGCGGTGACGGCCGCCTCACGCTGGTCGATCTGGGCCTCGTGAAGGACATCTCGGGTCCCGGCGGTATGGCCTCGACCCACCCGCTCGCCCTCCGCGGCACCCCCGGCTACCTCGCACCGGAGCAGGTCCCGAGCTGGGTCCTCGCCGGGGCCGGCGTCGACTCCGACCGCGAGAAGCAGCCCGTCGACGCGCGCGTCGACATCTACGCGCTGGGCGTGATCCTCTACGAGATGGTGGCCGGGCTGTCTCCGTACCCCGACGGCACCAACACGCAGATCATCGTGTATGCGTGCACCCGCCCGCCGATCCCGATCGGCCGCATCGATCCGCCGGTGCACCTCATCGAGGGGCTCGAGGACCTCATCTACCGCACGATGTCGAACGACCCGGCGGAGCGGCCGCAGACGGCGTCGGAGTTCCTGGAGCAGCTCGAGGAGATCGCGCTGGCGCCGGCCATGCTCGGCTCCTGGCCATCGATCGCCGTCGGGCACCCACGCATCCCCCCAGCGCCGCGCCCTTCAGCCGAGGCGTTGCTGCCCCCCCCCGCCCGGGACTCCATCGACCAGCAGCCCGCGGGTCCGGTCTTCGAAGACGAGAGCCAGGCCGCGACCGCGATCTTCGACCACGAGGCCGACGCCGAACCCGGCGCGCAGGACTCCGAGGACCGGACCATCGAGGGCGACCCCGACTCTTTCGATCGGGCGCTCGACGGCCACGATCTCGGGGACTACGACGACTTCGACGCGAGCGCCGTCACCCAGATCGAGGCGCCGCTCACGGAGCCATCGGGGGGGCGCGCCCTCGACATCCCCTCGATCGCGTCGGGCCCCGTCGTCGGCGTCGTGGACAACGAGCGAGACCGCTCCGGCGGCGTCCCGCCGTGGCTCTGGGCCGCGGTCGCCCTGCTCGCCTTGGGCGGCGGCACCGCGCTCTGGCTCATCCCGGGTGATCCCCTGCCCCCGCCCCCGGGCCCGGTCGTCACCACCATCGGCGCCGCGAGGAAGCCGGTGGCACGCTCGCCGGACGCGACGGTGGTCGCGGTGTCGCCGAAGGTGCGCCCGGACGCCGCTTTGCCCAAGGCCCCCGACGCCGTGACCGCGCCGCCAGTCCTGGACGCGGCGCCAGCGACCAGGCCACCAGACGCGGCCCCCCTGAAGGCGAAGCCGAGACTGAAGCCGAAGCGTCCCCGACCCAAGCCGCGCAAGGCCAGTGGCGGTGGTGGCCCCGCGGCCCTGTTGGCCAAGGCGGAGAAGGCGCAGCGCGCGGGCAAGCTCGAGGCCGCGCTGCGCCTCTACGAGCGCTATCAGCAGGTCGCCGATCACCGCCACGCGCGGTACGCCTCGATCGCGGACCGAATCGACTACCTGAAGCGCAAGCTGGCTGAGAAGTAGCCGGCGTCTACTCGATGGCCGTTCGCACGTGCACGAACGGCGCCGCCCCGTCGGTCGAGACGACCGGGTTCACGAAGCGGATGGGGACCGGGATGACGTCGGCGCCGAAGGCGAAGGTCTCCTCTGCGACGAGACGGGGGAGGACGGCGGCGAGCTCCTCCACCATGCGCTCGAGGCGCGCCTCTTCGACGGGACCGCGAGGGCTGTGGGCGACATCGGCGTGAACCGTGACGTCGAGATCCGGGTCGAGCTGGATCTCATCGCCCGCCTCCACGGCGAGGGTTGCGCGCACCTCGATCTGCAAGGCGAGCGTGACCAACGGGCCCTCGTCGGTCGACAGCTCGAGCAAGAGGTCCCCGACGCGGAGGATCAGCGGACGCTCGCCCGCCTCGACGGCGGCCACGGGGGGCAGCAGCGGGAGGGTGCGCACATAGAGCGGGGCGCTGAGGTCCAGATCCGCGCCGGCCTGGCCCAGCATCGGCGCGACGAGGGCGGGCGTGAGGCGGACGGGGAGATCGAGCTCGCTGGACTCGTCGAGGGCGAGATCCAGCAGGCCGGCGGCCCAAACGGCGTGGGCGATCCGGGTGACCAGATCGGCGGCGATGGCGAGATCCACGTCACCGCCCGCGTCCATCGATGGAGACGCTGCCACCGGCGCGAGGGCGTCGCCCGCGCGGCGGATGAAGGGTGCCTCCGCCCGTGCGTCGAGGGCGGCGACGACCGCCCCACCGCGCAGCTCGATCTCGCGCACGCCGAGGCCCAACGTGAACTTCGTGCCGAGCACCTCCACGCTGCGCGTGAGCGCCTCGGCGTCGAAGAGGGCGGGGACGACGAGGTCGCGGAGTGTCCCCTCGACGACGCCCTCGAGCTGCTCGCGGACCAACTCCGCGAACCAGTCCTCCAGGAGCTCGGGGACATAGCGGAGATCGTAGTCGAAGCGTCGCAGCGTGACCTGCGCGTCGGTGACGTCAAAGTCCAACGCGCCATCGGCGGTGGGCGTCACCACGACGCGGGCGACGACCTCCGCGGGATCGGCCGAGGCCGAGCCACGGAAGGTCGCGCTGACCCCCAGCCGCGTTACGGTCCCGGCGACCGAAGCCCGCAGACCATCGACGGCGACGTACACCTCGAGGTGACCCTCGCGGGGGAAGAGACGCACGCGAACGCGACCGTACTCGAGTGATTCGACCTCGACGCCCTCTGGGAGGTTGGCGTGGACGAGTGGGGCGACGTCGAGCTCCGAGAGGTAGTCAGAGAGCAGCGCGGCCGCGCTGGCGAGGGCGTCCGGCCCCACCGCGACGTGCAAGGCGCCGTCGATGGAGGAGCCGGGATCGGCGGTCGGCCCGACGAGCACCGCGCGGCGGTCCTCCACCGTGTGCTCGCCGTCGATGGCCTCGGTGGCGAGGACCGCCAGGCCACGCTCGACCGGCGCATCGAAGCCGAACCAACCGTCGGCCTCGGGGACGACGACCCGGCCCGCGATGGTCAGCGTCGGCGCCTCACCGCCCGTGAGACGACCGCTGACGTAGACCGTCTCCCGCTCGGTCCGAGCCCCGCGACGTGGTGTGTCCACGACCAGCACCATCGGCTCGACGACCGGCGCCTCGGGCACGGGGGCCACGCCCCCGACCTCCGGCGCCTCGGGCGCAGACTGCGTCGGCGGAGCGGCGGGCTCGAGCTCGGTGACGTCGCCGTCTCCCCCCGGGGATTCGGGACCGCAAGCGACGAGGGCGAGGGCGAGCAGATAGCGCATGGGCCCGACTTGTTGCGACTAGCGTGCCAGCGCCCGCCGGCCCAGGGCTGGCGACACAACTGGAGACCACGAAGTGGCTAGCGGACTGGCCATCCCCCGTGCCATCCTTCGATGGGAGGGAGAGCATGCGACGAACACTCTTGAGCCTGGCGGCGCTGGCCGCCGTCTTGACCGCGCCCGCCTTCGCCGAGGAGGCGGAGACCGACGGCAGCCGACGAGATACCTGGTACATCGGCTTTGGATTCGGCAGCGGCTTCGCGAACATCACGCTGGGCGACGAGTCGAAGTCCTACGGCGAGCTCTTCGAGGACATCGAGGAGGCCGCTGGCACCAAGTTCGACAGCTCGGTGCGCGTCACGGTCGACTTCGAGGCCGGGGGCACGGTGACGCCCCAACTCCTGATGGGCGTGAAGATCGCCTCGATTCGGCAACAGGCCTCCAAGGAGAGCGGAGGGGACCGCGTCGAGCTCAGCCTGCAACACATGCAGTTGCTGGGATGCGCCACGTACTTTCCGCTGCCGGACGGCGAGGGCCTCTTCGTCCGCGGTGGGCTCGGCGCGGCCAGCGTCACCGCGCGCACCAAACTGGAGATCCGAGGCGTGGAGGCCAGGGGGGAGGATAACGAGACGGGTCTCGCGGGCATGGCGGGCTTCGGCTACGCCTTCTGGCTCGGCGACTCGTTCAACCTCACGATCAGCAACGACTTCCACTACGCGAAGTTCGGTGGCGATGAGGACAAGGGCGAGCCCACCGCCGGCTGGTTCGACGACATCTCCCTGGGCTTCTCCTGGTATTGAGGTGGGCGCAAATCCCAGATCTGCGGTCGTCTTTGGAGAGGCTGTCAGCTTTCAGCACTCAG
>CAYOBQ010000318.1:0-4690 GCA_964402225.1 uncultured Nannocystaceae bacterium
CCGAAATCCTCGGCCACGGTCGCCGGCGTCAGCTACACGCAATCGGTGTCGGGCTCACCGAAACGCCTCGGCCTCGCCTTCGCCGTGGCGCTGCTCATCGCATGGGGCGTGCTCACGCCGCGTCCGTCCACAACTGACGGACCCGAGGCGGGTGACGCGGCCTCCGGGTCGCCGAGCGCCGAGGAGGATCTCGAGCGATTGCTCGGCGAGGCGGGGGTGCTCATCGAGCAGGGCCACCTGAGGCAGGCCGTCAAGACCCTGCGGCGAGCCCGCGACCTCGCCCCGAGCGCGCCACGGCCCGCCGGTCGCCTCGGCCTGGTGCTGTACGAGATGAACCGCGAAGAGGCCGCCGAGGCCGAGCTGCGGGACGCGATCGAGCTGGGCAGCGACGACGGAGCGGTCGCGTGGACCCTCGCTCAGATCGACGCCCGGCGCAGCGGTCGCGACCACGAGTCGGCCGAAGCTGCACATCGCCGAAGAATGCGGGCGTCCGAGGCCGAGGAGCGACGGCAGGCCGAGCTCGCCGAGGCCGCCCATCGCGCGAAGCTCGCCCGCCAGGAGGCGCGCTTCGCCAAGGCCGACCGGACGCGGGCCGAGGCCGAAGCGGCCAGCGCCGAGGCGGAGCAGCGGCGCGACGAGGCGCGTGAAACGCTGCGAGAGACAGACGCCTGCGCGGTCGACCTCGAGCGGGACGGAGGGGCGCTCTTCGTGGACGTCGTGGTCAACGGCGTCGAGCTGAGCTTGTCGATGGACACGGGCGCGACGATCACGGTGCTGACGACCGAGGCGGCCGAGCTCGTCTTTCCAGCGTCAGACCTGACTCTCCTGGCCTGGCTCCCCCGTTCCCGTACGACGAAGTACGCGCCTCCTCTCCGTGATCCG
Source organism: uncultured Nannocystaceae bacterium (assembly GCA_964402225.1). Lineage (GTDB taxonomy): Bacteria > Myxococcota_A > Bradymonadia > UBA7976 > UBA1532 > CAYOBQ01. Next base: position 883 of record CAYOBQ010000318.1, read on the forward strand.
AGCGTCATCGAGAAGCTGCCGTGGCCCCTCGCGGTCTTCACATCGAGCCCGATCGTGGCGCTGAAGGGCTTCGACCACGACCATTGACGTTTCGGTTGCGGATTCGACTGCCAGGGGATCGACCGTGGCCCGGAACCTGTCAACGAGGCCGCAAGGCCTCGAGGGTCGTTCTGTGGACCTTGGCGAGTAGTCGCCGCTCAGCCCAGCCGGCAGAGGGCCAGCGGGAGCGGCTCCACCGGGACGCCGTTCAAGGTGCGCGGCGTGCGAACCCGGGCCCAGATGCGACCGTTCGGGTAGCGAGCGACCTGGGCCAGGTCCTTCGGGCGAATCTGGCGACCCCACTTGACCTCGACCGGGTGGAAGCGGCCCGCGTCGACGTACGCGACGTCCACCTCGCCCTTCGCCTTGATGTAGTAGGTCGGGTAGTGACGGGCGAAGTGGGTGGCGACGACGGCCTCCACCCACGGCGCGGCGGCGTCGCGACTTCGAGGGACGATGCGCTCGGCGTACGGATCGGTGGTCGGTCGCAGCCAGGCGTCGGCGGCGTGCCCGACGAAGGGGTCGGCGAACATCACCTTCCGCGCCTTCTTCGGGGCGGCGGCCAGGCGATCTTCGCGCAGCGCCGGCTGAACGAAGACCGCGTCCATTCGCGCCAGCAGCTCGACGTAGTCCTTCACGGTGGCCGGGTGGTCGATGGAGAGCGCGCGGCTCAAGGCGTTCCAACTCACCTGGCTGCCGAGGCGCTCGAGGATCGCGTTGAGCACCTCGCGTAGGAAGTGCTCCTGCTTTCCGCGCTTCGCCATGTCGCCGCGCAGCCAGTCCGCGTAGGTGCGCAGCGTGGCGGGCTCGATGCGGCCCGAGCGCGCGAGATCGTTGATGGCGGTGAGGTAGCCGCCGTGGCGGAGGTAGTCGGTGAGCTCGCCCGTGAGCGCGTCGACGGAGGCCTCGTCGCCTTCGAGCGCAGACCGCGTCCAGTCGGCGCCGCGCTTCAGCTCGACCGCCTCCCGGAAGGAGAGCGTGCGGAGGTGGAAGTCGACCTGTGCAGCGGCGCCGCGCCGGCCCGGAAAGCGCGCCCGAGCGTCCCGCATCAAAGCCAGGTCGGATCCCGTGAGCAACAAGACCGCCTCGTCGAGCAGGCCGGCGTCAGCGAGGAACTTCAGGCCGCGGTCCCAGTCGCGGATGTAGGTGACCTCGTCGAGGGCGAGGAAGCGCCGGCCCACGGGCATCGCAGCGAAGAGTGCCCGCACCTCGCGCACGAGGACGTGGTGGTCGTCGACCAACTCGCCGGTGAGGTAGGCCACCCGCGCCGGCGCCTCGCCTCGCTCCAGCAGCCGCTGCATCCACTGCTTCACCAGGGTCGTCTTCCCGACCTGCCGGGCACCGCCCACCGAGTAGATGCCGGGCTCGGAGGTCGGCAGACGCACCAACAAGGCCGGCTTGTGGACCAGAGGCTGAGCGGTGAGCCGGCGGAGCTGCGGATCGAGCTCGCAGAAGCGATCCGCGTCGTCCCAGTGAGCGTTGTGGAGCGCTTGGAGGGGATCCATGCGTTTGATCATCACGCGATGGTCAAACTTGATCAATGACCATTGACTAAATTCGTCAATGGTCCGGCGGCCCCAGTACTACGCAGGCGAGCGGGATCAACGCTTCTTCGGCGCCGGCGCCTTTGCCGAGGTCGTCATCTCGAAGTGGTAGGCGTGCGACTTGTCCTCCAAGAGCACGCTTTCGCCGTACCAACGGACCTGGCCCTCGGTCTTGTTCGGCGCACCCCACTTGGCCTCGAACGCGCCTCGTACGCCGCCTTCAGCTTCGGCCCGCCCGGCTCATGCTGCGGTCGAGGTGTGGGCCAACGTCGCCCAATGGGGATCATGTAAACTTCGCACCTACATGCCCCTGCGGTTTGAAGCTTCTATCCTCGCTGGGGTGAGCGCGCCGCACGTCTTTCGCTACGACACCGGGCGACTGGCCCGGAACCTCACCGGGCTGCTGCCGCTGGCCGGGTTTCCTGTGGTGCTGCATCTGTCGGGACGCGAAGACCGGTCTTGTACACGCTCTTCGGCGTCGGCGCCGTGGTGCTGCTCTCCTACGTGCCGTTGCCTGACGCTGGCCGTGGGCCGAGCGGTGTGAAACCCCGAGCAGGTCGGGGTGCCCGGCTCGGCGATGGAGGCCGGCTGGTCCCGCCGGTTGCTGCATGAGAAGCTGCGGCGGCCCGAGGCCCCGGTGGTCTGCGTCGACTCGTCCCAGGCCGAGGCCTTCGCGGCCTGGGACGGCGTACGTTGCCGACCGAGACCGAGTGTGAGTTCGCGGCCCTCGGCGACGACCAACGCAACTTCCCTTGGGGCTTCGACGAGGCGACCTGCGAGTTCGCGATCATCCGCGACGACCGGGTGGGCGGCTTCGGATGCGGCGCGCGCACCACGTGGGACCCTTGCTCGCGCCCCGAAGGCAACACCAAGGACGGCGTCTGCGACATGGTCGGGAACGTCGCCGAGTGGACGCGCAACTCGTACCCGGACGAGGACGACCGGCTGCGGCGGGTGGCGCGAGGCGGGGCGTGGAGCCTGGGGGCCGGCGCGGTGGCGATCAACGGCCGGACCTTCGACGAAGACGCGGTGTACGACTACGTGGGCTTCCGGGTGGTGCGGACCTCGGCCCGTCAGCAGCGCTGACTACCAGCAGACATCGTCCACGTAGAACTCCTGCCCGCCCACCGCGAAGGCGTTGATCGCCACGCCGCCCCCGCCGGTGAGGGTCACGACGCCGTAGTGGTAGCCGAAGGCCACGATCTTGGTCACCGCGACGTTGACGCCACCCAACATGCCCGGCGAGGCCATCAGCTCGCCGAGCGACACGAGGACGCCATTGACCGCCAGGTTCACGTTCCCGCCGAAGTCCGCGTAGGCAAAGGTCACGCTGCCGACCGCCGGGTTGGGGACCACGTGCAGGTTGATGTTGTTCAGGTTCATCTCCTGCACCGGGCTGCCGGCCGCGAAGTTGGTCGCGACGATGGTGGCGGTACCACCGGCGGTCCAGCCGCCGCCGTTGAGGAACGGCCGCAGCGATACGTTGCCGTCGGGCCGGACGAGCAAGGGCCCGACCCCGGCGGCGAAGCCCGGCGGGGGCCCCTCCATCCGGAGGCAGCTGGCGGCGGCGGGCGTCGCGGTGGCACACAGGGTGAGCATCAGCAGGGCGTTGGCGAAGGTCTTCACGCGTCGTCTCCGTTCGTTGCTTCCAGCCCCACGGCGGGGCCTCGACGGGGACTTCGACGCGGAGTTCGAAAAGCTGACAACGTGGCCGCATCAATCGCGGCTCAACCCGGCGCTCGTGCCACCCCGCGGAGTCGATTCCGTCGCACCGCCCCCCGCCAGTCGTCGTCGCCGCGCTGCGAGAACCCGGGCGCTACCCACTTGGCGCGGTCGGATCCCCTTAATCCGCGGCGCGATGAGGCGGACAGACTCGAGGCCGTCGAGCCTCACTCGTCGTGGTGGTCGTCGTCGTGGTCGTCGTCGTGGTCGTCGTCGTGGCCGTGGCCGTGCTCATGCGCCACGCCGTCGACCGGACACTCGCCCTCGCCTTGGTAGTGTCCCTGGGTCTTGAGCTGGCCGACGACGAAGTCGTACATGTCCTCGAGGGGGGTGATGGGTGAGCCGCCGAGCTGGTAGCGGTCGTCGATCACGGGGAGCTGCGACACGGCGACGGCTTCGAGATCCTCCCCGGTCACGGTGCCGTCCAGGTTCAGGTCGCAGTCGGCGAGTGGTCCTGCCCCGTTTCTCCAGACAGTTAAGTTAAGCGGCCAGGGCCGCTTCCT
>CAYOBQ010000319.1:0-4419 GCA_964402225.1 uncultured Nannocystaceae bacterium
GGCCGTGAACTTCCGTCTCGCTCGCTTTCCCACGAAACCTCCTGCTGAAGCATCTACGCCTCATCCGGGGTGTCCGGGAAACCGGGTCATGACCAATCCCCGAGCCGCCCTCCTATCGGGACAAGTGGCGGCGTCGGTGGTGATGTGCGCCCAGGACCCCGGCAAAGTCGCAGAATCGTCGCATATTCGACGAGATAGCGAATCTACTGGCGCCGCTCAGGGCGCCTGTGGCATAGGTTTGTGGGTGAAGCGCGTCCGCCAAGTCGATGAGCCGCTGCGGCTGACCTTTCGGGGGACCGAGCTGGGCACGAGGGAAGTCGAGCGAATTCGGGGGATAGTCGCCAGCGGACGGAGCCGGAGCCGGCAGGATCTCGCGCGCGAGGTCTGCCGCGTATTTGGCTGGCGTCGTCCCAATGGATTGTGGGCAGTCCGCGGTGCTCGGCAGTTGCTCGTACGCCTCGAGAAGCTCGGTGTGCTCCGGCTACCGGCGCCACGGCGCGCGCAGGGGCGACCGCGTCGCGAGACGGTGGAAACGGCGGCAGCGTTGTTGAGCCCGGCGCGGGGATCGGTAGCCGCGAAGCCACCGGAGTTTGACGCGCAAGCGACGTTGGACGTGCGGCTGATCGGCCCCGCTGAACTCTTGTCATGGCGCGCGCATATGGAGCGATTCCACTATCTGGGTGATGCTGCGCTCGTCGGCGAATCGCTGCGCTACGTGGCCGAGCTCGACGGCGTATTGGTCGCGTTGCTGAGCTGGGGAGCCGCGTCGCTGCGCAACGGGCCACGTGATCGGTATGTGGGCTGGGATGATGACCACCGAACGGCGAACCTGCATCAGGTCGTGAACAACGGCCGCTTCCTCATCCTTCCGTGGGGTCGGCGCCCGAACTTGGCTTCACGCGTGCTGGCGGCGAACCTGCGACGCCTGAGCCGGGACTGGGAGCAGTCCTACGGGCATCGGGTCGTCCTCGCCGAGACCTTCGTCGATACCTCTCGCTTTCGCGGCACCTGCTATCGCGCCAGCAACTGGGTCTGCGTGGGTGAGACCAAGGGATGGTCCAAGAGCGGCGCTGCCTATCGCTTCCACGGTGAGCCCAAGGCGGTGTGGCTGTATCCGCTGGTGCGAGATTTCAGAGGACAGCTCTGCGCGAGAGCAGATCGCCCCACGCGAAAGGACGGCTTCATGACGGTCGAAACGGACCGGCTACCTCTGCACGGAAACGGAGGCCTGTTCGGGCTCCTTGAGCGATTCCATGACCCGCGCAAACGCCGCGGCGTTCGCCACGAGATTCAGGCGATCCTGGCCACCGCCCTCTGCGCGGTACTCGCTGGCGCACGCAGCTTTACCGCTATTGGGGAATGGACGGCCAATCAATCCAAGGAGACGCTCAAGCGGTTGGGTACCTGGCGCGGCAAGCCACCGAGCGAGCGGACGTACCGACGCATCCTCGGCAGCATCGACGTGGCTGAGCTTGATCGCTGCACGGGGAGTTGGATGGCCGAGCAGGAGCGCCTTCAGGCCGGCATGGCCATCGCTCTGGATGGCAAGACGGTGCGCGGCAGCCGCGAGGGCGACCAGAATGCGATCCACCTGCTGAGCGCCATCGTGCACGGCAACGGGACGGTGGTGGCGCAGGTCGCGGTCGAGTCAAAGACGAACGAGATCACCAAGGTCGAGCCGCTCCTGGAGGGGTTGGATATCGAGGGGTGCGTGGTTACGGGGGACGCGCTGCTCACGCAGCGGGAGATCGCCCGTCACCTCGTCGAGGACAAGCAAGCCGAGTACGTCTTCACGGTCAAGGGCAACCAACCCACGCTGCGCCAGGACATACAGGACCTCTTCGTCGAACAGCGGCAGGATGCGGAACGCCGAGCGCAGCTCAGTAATCAGCGTCCAGACACGGACGCTTTTCCCCCCTCAGCACCGGACCGACGATAAAGGCCATGGGCGGTTGGAGACGCGGGAGATCTGGGTAAGCTCCGACTTGAACGACTACTTGGCCTTTCCCCACGTCGGTCAGGTCTTCTTCATCCGACGCACGACCACAGACCTGGACGGCAACGTGGTCAAGGGACGCAAGTCCACCGTGGATACGGTCTGTGGCGTGACGAGCCTGTCATCCAAGCAAGCACGGCCCGCGCAGTTGCTCGCCTACAACCGTGGGCACTGGCAGATCGAGAATCGCCTGCATCATGTGCGCGACATGGCGTACGACGAAGACCGTTCCCAGGTGCGCAGGCACGGGCGCCCTCACGCGATGGCGACGCTGCGCAACGTCGCCATCAGCCTACTCCGCTTGGCGGGAGCCGAGAATATTGCCGCGGCCACCCGATACCTCGGCCGTCAGCGTGAACGGCCCATGCGGCTGCTGGGCTTGGCGTAGCCACCGACGCGAACTCGTCGGCCAGATTGGAACAGTTTCTGTCGCCCCCGCGAGATGGGCCCGTGCGTCCACATTCTGCGCTGCGTCACCCGCGACCGCGCGCAGCGACCTGCTCGCAATCTGCCCGTCCTTCGCGACCTCCTATCGCCGCCGTCGATGTCCGCCACGTCCCGCGCTGCCCCCCTGACTTTGTCCGAGACCCTGGATGTGCGCCGCTTTTGGTTGCAGAACTACCCGTCGAAAGGGTAGTTTTGCAGACGATGCGGCTGACCGAGCCCAACACGCCGCCGGACGGCGGCATCGAGGCGTGGATCCGAGGGCTTCAAGCCCGAGGCCGCTACTCGTTCACCCGTGAGGAGGCCGCCGAGGGCTTCGGTCGGGCCGATCTCGGGCTTACGAAGGCCCTTGGCCGCCTCTCCCGAAAGCGGCGGATCGTGTCCCCCCGACGGGGCTTCTACGTCATCGTCCCGGCGGAGTTCTCCATCCCGGGCTCGCCCCCGGGCGATTGGTTCATCGACGACCTCATGCGCTACGTTGGGCACCCGTACTACGTGGGGCTCTTGACGGCGGCGGCGCACCACGGCGCCGCCCACCAGCAGCCGCAACAGTTCCATGTCGTCGCCGCCGCCTCCCTGCGCCCGGTGAAAGTCGGGCGGGTGAACATCGTGTTCGTGAAGAAGGACGGGATCGGCCTCTGGCCGGTGGAGCGGGTCAACACGTCCACCGGCACGATGGCGATCAGCACGCCGGAGGCGACGGCCCTCGACCTCGTCCGGTACGTGGCCGTCGCCGGGCATCTGAGCAACGTGGCGACCGTGCTGTCGGAGTTGGGGGAGAAGATCGACCCTGACAAGCTCGTCACCGTCGTCGAAGAGACCGGCGTCGAGAAGTCCATCGCTCAGCGGCTCGGCTACCTGCTGGACCTTGTAGAGATGGGCGAGGTCGCCGCTCCGCTTGCAGGTTGGGTTGCAGAGCGCTCACCGAGGCTCGTCATGCTGCGACCGGGACGCTCTGACGCCGGGATGCCAACCGACGCCCGGTGGCGGGTCCGCATTAACGCTGACGTGGAGCCGGACCTGTGATCCCGAGGGCGGACATCATCGCTTGGCAGGAGCAGGCCCCGTGGGGCGAGGCGGCGCAGGTCGAGCAGGATCTCGTCTTGTCGAGAGCCGTCGTCGAGTTGTTCAGCGACCCCCGAGCCCGGGAGCAGTTGGCCTTTCGGGGAGGTACGGCGCTCCACAAGCTGCACATGGCTCCCGCCGTCCGGTACTCCGAGGACATCGACCTCGTTCAGGTCGAGGCCGGGCCAGCGAAGCCGATCTTCGAGGTGGTGCGTGACCGGCTCGACCCGTGGCTCGGCAAGCCCAAGACAAAGACGAAGCGGAATGGAGTCCAGCTTCTCTACGGCTTCGACACCGAGTTCCCGCCGGTCCGCAGGATGCGGGTCAAGGTCGAGGTGAACACCCGGGAGCACTTCTCGGAGTTTGGCTTCGTGACGATGCCCTTCGCCGTCGAGAGCCGGTGGTTCTCGGGCGAGGCAGAGGTGACGACCTACTCGCTGGACGAGTTGCTCGGGACGAAGCTCCGGGCGCTCTACCAGAGGAAGAAGGGGCGGGACGTGTTCGATCTGTGGCACGCCTTGGAGCGTGGCGGTGTGGATGCCGACACCATCGTCCAGTGCTTTCGAGCCTACCTCGCCCACACCGGGCTGAGGGTCTCGCAGGCGGAGTTCACGTCCAACCTCGACGCCAAGGCGGACGACGAGGAGTTCCGGGGGGACATCGTGCCGCTGCTCCCGCCCGATCTGGAGTTCGACCATGACGACGGTGTAGCGCTGGTCAGGGAGCGGCTGGTTGAGCGGCTGTAGCTCAGCTTGCGACGGCCCGGAGGGCTCGCCGGATGCTCCAGTCCGCAACGTCGTCGTGGCCCTCCCTCGGCTGTACAGGTTGTACAGGTTTCGGCCCCGGATCGACCCGTTTTGAGGCCCTCCTCACATCTTCGTGGGTACCGGATACTCCGAATGCCGACAGGACAG
>CAYOBQ010000320.1:0-4365 GCA_964402225.1 uncultured Nannocystaceae bacterium
TGGGGGACGCGCCGGGGGAGGTCGCGGCGGCTCCAGCCATCGCCTTGGGCGCCGGACGCTTGGCGGGCTCCATTGCAGCGGGTTTGGGCCACGCGTGCGCGGTCCTGGATGACTCGACGCTTCGGTGTTGGGGCGATGGCGTGTCTGGCCAGCACGGCCTCGGACACAGGAACGATTGGGGCACGGCGCCGGGGCACATGGGCGACAACCTGCCCGTCGTGCGCCTCGAGTAGCGGCGTGGGTTGTATGAAAGGCGTGGCGGTGGCCTGGGTCCTGCTCGGTGGGGTCCTCGGCGGTTGTGAGACCGCGGTGGGGTCCGAGGATGGCTCGGTGGTCGATGGTGGGCTGGTCTCGGTGGATGGTGCCGCCGCCGACTTCGGGCCCGGTCAGGGCTCGGTCCTGCCCGATGGGGGCTTCGAGGTCGATGGGGCGCCGCCGGACGTCCGCGTGGTGGATGGCGCGGTGGACTCGGCGTCCATCGATGGGGCCGCCTCCGATGGGCCTTCGCCGGACGCGCCGGGGTGTGTCGCGGGGGGCGAGGAGGTTTGCAACGGCGTCGACGACGACTGCGATGGGGTGGTGGACGAAGGCGAGGGTGGTGAGCCGATTCGGCGGTCCTGCCACCACGGGCCGCCGGAGACGGCGGGGGTCGGGCTGTGCACCACCGGGTGGCGGACGTGCGCCGAGGGGCGCCTCGGCGCCTGCTTCGGCGCCGTCCCACCGGCGGTCGAGATCTGTGACGGCGCCGACGGCGACTGCGACGGCGCGATCGACGAGGGGCTCGACTGCGTCTGCGATCCCGGGGTCGAGGGGCCGTGTTACGCGGGGGCCGAGGGCACCGCGGGCGTGGGGCCGTGCCGGATCGGTCGGCAGGTCTGTGGGGCGGACGGGCGGGGGCTGGGGGCGTGCGAGGGGCAGGTGCTCCCGCGTCCCGAGACCTGCGACGGGACGGACGAGGACTGCGACGGGATCGCCGACGACGACGTGGAGGGGGTCGGCTCGCCCTGTGAGGTCGGGGTGGGCGCGTGCCTCGTGGGTGGGGTGATGATCTGTGATCGCGCCGGGGGCGCGGTCCGGTGCGGGGCGCTGCCGGGGGCGCCGACCGACGAGCGGTGCAACGGCGCCGACGACGACTGCGACGGGCGGACGGACGAGGGCTTCGAGCTGGGGGCGCCGTGCGTCGTCGGGCGGGGCGTGTGCGAGGCGGCGGGGGTGGTCGGGTGTGGTCCCGACGGCGATGCGGTCTGCTCGGCGCGGGCGGGGGTGGCGGGGGAGGAGCGCTGCAACGGGCTCGACGACGACTGCGACGGCGGCGCCGACGACGGCCTCGGCCGCGGCGGGGGGTGCGTGGCCGGGGTTGGCGCGTGCGCGGGGGAGGGTGAGCTGGGCTGTGATGGGGCCGGCGAGGTGGTGTGCGACGCCGTCGCCGCGGACGTGGCGGCGGAGGAGATCTGCAACGACATCGACGACGACTGCGACGGCATCACCGACGAGGGGGTCGCGCCGCGTTGCTACGAGGGGCCCGCCGGGAGCGAGGGGGTGGGCGTCTGCCGCGCGGGCTACGAGCCGTGCGATGGCGAGCTCGCCGGCGCCTGCGTCGACCAGGTCGTCCCCGGCGACGAGATCTGCAACGGGTTGGACGACGACTGCGACGGCGGCACCGACGAGGGCCTGGTCCGCGGTTGCTACGGGGGGGCGCCCGAGACCGAGGGCGTCGGCCCGTGCCGCGCGGGGAGTCAGGCCTGCGTCGACGGTGTGTGGGGGGCCTGTGACGGCGCCGTCCTGCCAGCCGCGGAGGGCTGCGACGGCGCTGACGACGACTGCGACGGCGCCACCGACGAGGGCCTCGCCAACCGCTGCTACGGAGGGCCGGCCGGCACCGATGGGATCGGCGTCTGCGTCGCCGGGACCACCACCTGTGCGGGCGGACGCTTCGGCGCCTGCGAGGCGGAGGTCACACCGGAGGCGGAGGTCTGCGACGGCGCCGACGACGACTGCGACGGCGGCACCGACGAGGGCACCGACCGCCCCTGCTACGGGGGGCCCGCGGGGACCGCCGGGGTGGGCAATTGCAGGGCCGGCGTGGAGGCCTGTGTCGAGGGCGCCTACGCCGGCGAATGCGCCGGCGAGGTGCGACCGGTCGAGGAGGGCTGCGAGGGCAGCGACGAGGACTGCGATGGCGAGACCGACGAGGCGCTCGTCCGGCCCTGCTACGACGGGCCCGAGGGCACCGCCGGTGTGGGGCGCTGCGTCGCCGGCGAGCGAAGCTGCGCCGCCGGCGCCTTCGGCGACTGCGCCGCCCAGGTCGTCCCCGTCGTGGAGGCCTGCAACGACGTCGACGACGACTGCGACGGCGAGACCGACGAGGCGCTGTCCCATGCGTGCTACAGCGGCCCCGAGGGCACCGCGGGCGTAGGCCGCTGCCAGGCCGGCGAGCAGCGCTGCGCCGCCGGCCTGTTCCAACCCTGCGAAGGCGAGCTCACCCCAGCCAACGACGTCTGCAACGCCATCGACGACGACTGCGACGGCGAGACCGACGAGGGGACGCGGCGGGATTGCTACACCGGCCCCGAGGGCACGGAGGGCGTCGGGCTCTGCGCCGGCGGGTTCCAGGCGTGCGTCGATGGGGCGTTTGCCGAGGCCTGCGAGGCGGAGGTTGGCCCCGCGGAGGAGACGTGCGATGCGCGGGACGAGGACTGTGATGGGGAGACGGACGAGGGCTTCGGGCTTGGCGAGGTGTGCAAGGTGGGTGAGGGGGCCTGCGAGCGCGAGGGGCGCATCATCTGCGCGGACGGCGGCGCGGGGTGCGACGCCGAGCCCGGCGAGCCGGCCGAGGAGGTGTGCAACGGGGTGGACGACGACTGCGACGGTGACGTGGATGAGGGCCTGGGCTGCCTGCAGGTCTCGGCGGGGTCCTACCACACGTGTGCGCTCCTGGCGGGGGGGCGGGTCAAGTGCTGGGGGCGCGGCGGGAACGGCCGGCTGGGCGTTGGGAACACCGCCAGTCGGGGCGACCAGGCGGGGGAGATGGGGGCAGCGCTTGAGACCGTGGCCCTCGGCGCGGGGCGGCGGTCGACTCAGGTCACCGCGGGCGGTCACCACACGTGTGCTGTGTTGGACGACCAGAGCGTCAAGTGTTGGGGCGACAACTTCGACGGTCAGCTCGGCCTCGGCCACCGGCGGGACATCGGTGACGGGCCGGGGGAGATGGGCGACGCGCTGCCCGCCGTCTCGCTGGGGGCGGGTCGGCGCGCCCTCGAGGTCTGCGCCGGGGAGTACCACACCTGCGCGCGCCTCGGCGGGGGCGAGGTGAAGTGCTGGGGCTACAACGACTACGGTCAGCTCGGCCTCGGCCACCAGTCGCGGATCGGTGACCAGCCCGGTGAGATGGGCGACGCGCTGCCCACCGTATCTCTCGGGGCTGGACGCAGCGCGACGACGCTCTCATGCGGGCGCTGGCATACATGCGCCATTCTGGATGACGGCACCGTGAAGTGTTGGGGCTCCAACTCCTACGGTCAGCTCGGCCTCGGAGACGGAGTCGGCCGCGGGGCCGCCGCCGGACAGATGGGCGATGCGCTCCCCGTGGTTGCGTTGGGCGCTGGGCGAACCGCCCGCTCCATCGACGCCGGCTACGACCACACCTGCGCCGTCCTGGACGACGGCTCCGTCAAGTGCTGGGGTCGAAACTCCTGGGGCGCGTTGGGTCTCGGGGATACGCGCCATCGCGGCGACGGGCCCGGCGAGATGGGCGACGCGCTGCCCGCCGTCGACCTCGGCCCCGGCCGAACGGCGACCGCCGTCACGGCGGGCTGGGGCTTCGCGTGTGCGTTGCTCGACGACGGGACGACGAAGTGTTGGGGGTCCAATGAGAATGGTCGGCTGGGCCAGGGCCACCTCAGCCACTTGGGGGACGCGCCGGGGGAGGTCGCGGCGGCTCCAGCCATCGCCTTGGGCGCCGGGCGCTTCGCGCGCTCCATTGCAGCGGGTTCGGGCCACGCGTGCGCGGTCCTGGATGACTCGACGCTTCGGTGTTGGGGCAATGGCCTGTTTGGCCGGCACGGCCTCGGACACGCGGACGATTGGGGCACGGCGCCGGAGCACATGGGCGACAACCTGCCCGTCGTGCGCCTCGAGTAGCGCCCTCTCGAGGATCTCTTCGGACCGTACCTGATGGACGGCTTGGAGGGTGCCTTGCTGGCCACGTGTGATGGGAGGATGGACGCCATCCGCCCCCTCCTCCGCGACCTAGGACGCTGCGGCAGAGTCGCGACGCGGCGCGCTGCACGCGCCCGCCAACCGATTTCGGTGTTGCGAAGCCTATCGATATCTTCGGATATCGCTACGGCTTCGCGCCTTGAACTC
>CAYOBQ010000321.1:0-4338 GCA_964402225.1 uncultured Nannocystaceae bacterium
GTGCTGAAAGCCCTCCACACTCCCTCCGTCAGAATCGGGATATGCACCCGATTGAATGGCGCGCCTCTTCACCCGTCACCTTGGCGACCACGCGCCGCTGGAGGATCCCTTGAAGTCGATGACCCTGGTCTTTGCCCTGTTCGGGATCCTCGCGGCGCCCTCCGCCGCGTTGGCCAAGGACGCCGTCTTCGGGTTCACCCTCCCCCGATCGCCGGTGAAGACGAAGCATCTGGCGCCGGTGCTCCACGACGGCGACGGCTACGGTGAGAAATACACTTTCGACGCCGACTTCGGGGACCGGGGCAGCTTCTACTTCTCGATGACCATCACCAACATCGGGCTGGGCAGCCACAAGATGGAGGCCAAGGGTCGGATGACGGTCGATGGGCACAAGTTCAAGTGGAAGAAGCAGCTCGACGCCGACGAGTGGAAGCACTCCAAGCAGCCTTTCAACGTCTCCGCGGGGCCGGCGTCGATCTCCGGGACGCCGCGGCGGCTGGTGTTCACGTCCGCCAAGGGCTCCGAGAAGGTCGAGCTCGTCTTCACGCCGATCGCGAACCCGTGGCGCCCGCTCAACGGCCAGATCCGGTTCAGGGGGGGAAACGTCAGTGACTACACGGTCTTTCCCCTGATGAAGGTGTCGGCGAGGTACGACTTCGGGGGGGGGTGGAAGACGATCGAAGGCAAGGGGTGGGGCTCGCACTCGTGGAGCGATCTCGCGGTCTACGAGCAGGCCCGGTGGACGATGGAGTTCCGGGGCATCGACGGCGACACGGCCTTCTACATCCGCGAGATGGGCACCGGCGGAGACAACCAGCGCAAGCGCGTCGCCTACCTGCTGGTCACCAAGGGCGACAAGGTGCTGGTGGAGTCCTACGACTACAAGCTCGCGCCGACCCGCGACGGCCTGTTCACCGACACCAAGCACGAGAACCGCTACAAGGTGCCCGAGAGCTTCACGCTGGTGGGAGCGGACATCGAGTACAAGCAGGTGCAGTTCCGCGGGAAGGTCACCAAGAAGAAGCTGCGCAAGCGGAAGAACATGCTGGCCAACCTCAACGCCGCGGTGCGCATGATCGCGAGCCGGTTCACCAAGCCGATGTCCTACGAGTACGACTCCTCGTACCTGCTGGAGGTCAAGACCGACGCTGGCGTGGAGCGCCTCGAGGGCGTCGGCCGCCTCGAGGTCTACCACTGGAACAAGTAGCCGGCGTCAACTCCGGCGCCCGTCGGCCCACTGGAACGCGGCGGGCATGACCAGGAGCGTCGCGACGAGGGCCGCGACCATGCCCACGATGGTGAGGAAGCCGAGGGAGTTGAGGCCGTAGTGGTTCGCCGTCAGCAGGCTGCCGAAGCCGATGCTGGTGGTCAGGGTGGTGAGCACGGCGGCCATGCCGGTGGTCGTTACGATGTAGCGGGCGGAGCCGCGCCCCAGCTCCTTGTAGCGATGGTACATGTGGACGCCATCGTCCACGCCCATCCCAATCACGGTGGGCAGCGCCAGCATGTTGAAGAAGTTGAGGCGGATCTCGAGCAGCGCCATCAGCCCCGCGGACACGCCGAGGGCGACGGTGAGCGGCAATAGGATGATGAACACTCCGCCGACTCGGCGCTCGAAGGCCACCAGGAGCAATACGACGACCAACAGCGAGGCCACCGACGTGGTGAGGCCGTCGGTCCGCATGGCGCGGATGACGTCTGCCCAGATCATCGGCTTGCCCGACACCAGCGGGGGCGCGCCGTCGGTGCCCTCGAGCCGGAGCATCTGGTCTCGGAAGCGCAGCGCGACGTTGCCGTCGGAGATCGAGCCGCGTGGGGCGACGAAGATGAACTCGCCCATCTTCCCGTCCTTGTCCGTGAACTTGCGACGCACCCAGTCGGGGAGGTCCGCCACGGTGAAGGTCTGCGGCTCGCAGTGCTTCAGCAGTTGGTCGGCCCCGTCGCGTTGGTCTCCCTCGAAGAGCCGCACCTTGCGCCGGAGCTTGCGGCACAGCTTCCTGACGATCTTCTGCTTGGCCTCCTGCCCCTTTGGAACCAGCGTGAACAGCGCCTGGGTGCTCTTGAGCACGTAGTCTGGGCCGCCGGCGTCGATCATCGCCTCGAGTTGCCCGTGGAGGCTACGTGACTCCTCCGCCGAGGTGGCGAAGACGACGGCGGGCACCGAGGACTTCACGGTGCCGTTCTGGATGCGTTGGTATTCGGCGCGCTCCCCCTTTACGCGCTCTCCGAGCCGAGTGAAGTCGAGCTCGAACTCGATCCCGCGCGCGCCGAGAAACACGCCGATCGCCGCCACGACCACCGCCAGCGCGACGGTACGCGCGCCGAGGGGGAAGCGCCCTCGCTCGACGTCACCGTCGGCCCCGCGCGCCACGGAGTAGCCCATCAAGCGCAGCGGGACCAGGCGCTCGATGGCGAAGACCAGGGCCGGAAAGACGAACAGGTAGGAGAGCAAGCAGAAGCCTACGCCGGCGGCGGCGACGCCGCCGAACTGGCTGAAGCCCCGGAAGTCAGCGAGGGTCAGCGCTAGAAACGCCGCCGCGGTGGTGGTCGCGGCGAGCAGGCTGGCCGAGCCGCAGTGCACGTGGGTCTGCACCATCGCCTCGAGTTCGTCTCTGCCCGCGGCGCGCTCCTCTCTCCACCGGCTGTAGAAGTGGATGCCAAAGTCGATGCCCAGGCCCAACAGCACCGCGAAGATGAAGGCCGTGATGAGGTTGAGATAGCCGACCGTGAGCGCGACGAAGCCCACCAGCCAAGCGGTCCCCATCAGCAAGGGGAGCAGGACGCAGAAGACCCCGCGCACGCTGCGGAAGAACACCACCAGCACCAGCGTGAGGAGGCTGATCGAGAAGACCGCGGAGGAGACGATGTCGCCCTTTATGCCCTCGGACTCCTGGAGCGCGTCGCGGTATCCGCCCCCCAGGTCGATGCGCTGCACGACGCCGGTGGGCCCGACCTCCCCCACCCGCTTAGTGACCTCGGCGCGCACGATCGCGTCGACCTCGGCGATGATGCGGCGGCAGAAGGCCAGATCCCCGGACGGGTGCGACGGGAAGACCTGGAGTCCCAGCGTCGTGTAGTCGCGGTTGTAGAAGTAGTGCTGGTACTGACCACGCTCCTTGCGGAAGGTGCGCCCGAAACGACTCAAGCCGTCGTCGCGCTCGAGCTCGCCCCACTTCCAGGTGCGCCGGTCTGCCTCCGCCGCGCGCTTCCCCTCCTCGGTGTCGTCGTCGAAGAGCGCCAGGCTGGCCTTCACGGCCTCGCGGATCTCCTCGCGGAGCTCCTCGTAGTAGTCGGTGAGCTCGGCCTCGGTGGGGAAGATCGTCAGCGCGTTGCGCTCGATGAGGTCGATGTCCTGCTTCCACAGCACCTTCGCGACGTCGGGGTGCCGCTCCACGGCCGCCGCGAGCTCCGGCAGCAGTGGGCGCAGCGGCCCGAAGTCGTCGGCCATCATCGTCACCACGAGGATGTCCGCGCTACCCAGCCGCTTCTGGAGCACCTCGGTCGCCTGAACGCTCGGAGCCGACGCCGGCAGCAGGTCCTGAATCTTGCTCTTGAGCTTGATCGAACGTCCGAAGCCAAGCATCGCGACGGTCAGGACGACGGAGGCGATCAGCCAGGCATACGGGTGGGCGTGGATGTGCGTGACGAGGCGTCGAACCCGCGGCTCGGGGAGGGTCAGCATCAGGTCTGCCCGAGGAAGAGGTAGGTCTTGAAGAGGAAGCGCCACCGGCCGTCGAGGAAGAGGAAGCCGTCGAAGCGCAGCCCCAGGGGCTCGGAGGGCGGCCGCAGGCGGAGGTTGAACATCGGACGCTTCTTCGTGAGCGCCTCGAGCATCGCCTGGTCCCCGGGGGTGGTGTTCGCCGGCCGAGCCGGACCGAGTCGGTCGACCTCCACCTCGGTGAAGCCCGCGCGCACCTTCGCGATGATCACGCCGGGGGCCTCCCCCATCAGGTCCGCGACGATCTCGTCCCGGTAGCGCACATAGACCCGGCGCCCCTCGACCTCACCGAAGAGCGCCACCATCTCCGGCTCGGTCAGAACAAAACGCTCGAGCCCCCGCGCGACCGCCGCGCGGTCCCCCCGCTGCGCGTGTCCGACGATGTCCCGAAACGCGTCGCGCACGTGCAGCCAGTCGTCGGGTGCGGTGGGGGTGTCGGACTCCGGAGGCGGCTGGATCGAATGACAACCCACGAGTCCCAGGAGCAGCAGCACGAAGAACCGGCGCATTCGCCACGTTTATCGACCAGCCGCCCGCGCCCCGCAACCGCGAAGATCACCACCCCAGCCCGGGACACTGCGGCAGACCAAGCGACCAAGCGATGCTCGCGCCCGCCGGCC
>CAYOBQ010000322.1:0-4336 GCA_964402225.1 uncultured Nannocystaceae bacterium
GACGGGCAGCGCTGCGTCGATGGCCAATGCCGCGGCGGTGGCGGCGGCGGCGGGGACGAGTGCGACCCCGCCTGCGAAGACGGGCAGCGCTGCGTCGACGGCGAGTGTCGCGGCGGCGGCGGTGACGAGTGCGACCCCGCCTGCGAAGACGGGCAGCGCTGCGTCAACGGCGAGTGTCGCGCGGGCGGCGGCGGACCGGGGGCCTGTGACCCCGCCTGCGAGGACGGGCAGCGCTGCGTCGATGGCGAGTGCCGCGGGGGCGGCGGCGGCGGGCCAGGCGAGTGCGACCCCGCGTGCGACGACGAGCAAGTCTGCGCGCCCAACGGCCAGTGCCGGCCCGATTGCCGGGTCACGGGACGCTGCCCACGCGGCGCGATGTGCGACGAAGACACGGGCCTCTGCCCACGCCCGTGATCACGACGGCTTGAAGAGAAAGGGGTAGCGGACGGCGACCGTCCCGCCCCCGACCGGCCGGGGGAAGTGCCAGTGCATCATGCGCCGTCGGAGGCACCCCTCGACCTGGGCGTCCTTCATGGTGCTCGACTCCACCGCGGCGGCGACGACCCGCCCTGACTGGCCCACCACGAAGCGCATCACGATCTTGCCGTTGAGCCCGCGCACCGCCTGGAGGCGCTTCTCGTAGCAGGCGCGATACTGGGCGCGATGCCGCCGAATGACGCGGCGCACCTCCTCGCGCTCGAGGCCAGGGGCCACCCGCGGCTCCAGCGGCACCACCTTGGGCTGACGGCGACCCGCGCGCGGCGTGCGGGCCCTCGGGGGCCGTCCCGGCGAGAGCCCCGAAGCAACGCCCCCCGTCTCCAGGCGCACGTCGACCGAGGCAGGGGCGCCGAAGCCATCGCCGCCGGGGGCCAGCGGGCCGAGCCCGGCGAGGGGGCCGCCCCCGCTCGGCGACAACCCCGGGAGCCAGGCGGAGGTGCCGCCCGCCCCGCCCGGAGCGCTCGCGAAGACCGACGACAGCTCCTCCTCCAGCGCGTCGCCGACGGCCCTCGCGGTGCGCCGCGCGACGGTCCTGCGCGTGGCTCGGGACGGCCCCGCGGTCGGCGTCGTCGCGACCGGCGCCGACCGCGGGGTCGCCTCGCCCGCGACGGCGGGGTCACCCTCCGCTCCGCCAGCGGGCAGCTCCGGGGCCAGCTCCGGCGGCTCCGGCGCGTCAGGGATCAGCATCACATCGACGAAGCGCTGATCGATCCCCCGGCTGATCAGGCTCAGCGCCTGGGGGTCGACGGGCGCCGAGACGATGATCAGCACCGCCAACGCGTGCAGCAAGAGCGCACCGCCCAGCCCACCGGCCCCCTCGCGATCGATCAGCCCTTCCAGGAGCCCGCGCGGCGGCGGCGTCGCCGCCTCGACGGTCGCGAAGTAGAGGGAGAGCTCGCCCAGTCGCATTCGAGCCCGCGCGCCGGGGGCGAGGCGCGTCGGCCGATCCGCTACGAAGGTCTGCGTGGCGCCCTCGAGCAGCAGCTCGGCGTCGGCGCCCCGCGGCGCACGAAGACGCGCCTCTCCACCGGTCACGCGGGCCACCGTCGCCTCGATCTCGTGGGGGAGGTCGTCCCCCAGGCGGAAGGCCTCCCCCTCCGAGAGGTGTCGTACCTCGAACACACTCCCGCACCACTCGACAATGACCTCGAGTCGCATCATCGCCCCCAAATCGTCGTGTCTGGGGGTGTGACAGCGCGGACGGCGGAAGGTTCCGCTACGTGCGAATCCGCCAGCGCAGGAGGAGCAGGCCGAAGACCAGGGCGATGGTGCCCGCGGGGAGATTGCACCGTCGTGCAGACGACGCCCGCCGCCCCAAACGCGCATCCAGCCCTCCTTCGCGCAGTAACCACGTGCTTCGACGCGAAAACTGATCAATTTTACGCAGCGATGCGGACTCTGATCATCCCGTTTCTGGCCCTCGCGACGAGCGGCTGCGTCAAGAGCATGGCCATCGGAGCCATCGGCGACGCGCTGGCCAACGGCGGCGGCACCTACGCCCAGGACGACGACCCCGAGCTCGTGCGCGACGCCTCGGCCTTCGGCCTGAAGCTCGTCGAGAGCTTGCTCGACGCCGAGCCCGAGCACCGCGGGCTGCTCCTCGCGGCGGCGCGCGGCTACACGCAATACGGCTACGCCTTCCTCCAAGCCGAGGCCGACTACATCGAGGAGGACGACTTCCGTGGGGCGATGCACCTGCGCCGGCGCGCGAAGAAATTCTACGCCCGCGCCCGCCGCTATGGGGTGCGAGGCCTCGAGGTCGAGCACGAGGACTTCCTGCGCCGCCTGCGCGACGACCGCGCGGCCCTCCTCGACGAGCTCACGGACGAGGATCTCGCCCTCCTCTATTGGACCGGCGTCGCCTGGGCCGCGGCGGTGGCCCTAGACAAGGACGACACCGAGCTCGCCGCCGATCTGGACCTGGTGGAGGCGATGATGGAGCGCGGACGCGACCTCGGTCCAGAGCACGCCGAGGGCGCCTTCCACGATTTCTTCCTGGTCTGGGACGCGGGCCGACCGAAGGCCGCGGGCGGATCTGTCGAGCGCGCCGCCGCCCACCTCCAGCGGTCTCTGGCGGCCTCCGGCGGGGATCGCATCGCGCCCCTCGTCTCCTACGCCGAGTTGGTCTGCGTGAAGCAGGGCGACGCCCCGCGTTTCGTCGAGCTATTGAACAAGGCCGCCGCCCACGACGTCGACCACGCACCTCGTTACCGGCTCGCCAACCTCGTCGCGCAGCGCCGCGCGAAGTGGCTCCTGGCGCGCAAAGACGACCTCTTCCTGGAGTGAACCCCGTGCGCAGCATCGTACTCGCGATCGCCCTCGCCCTGCTCGCCGCCCCCGCGGCCCAGGCGAAGAAGGTCACCATCAGGATGGCCACCCTCGCCCCCAAGGGTTCCGTCTTCCACACCATCCTCGGTGAGCTCGGCCAGGCTTGGAAGGAGGCATCGAACGGCTCGGTGCGCGTCAAGGTCTACGCTGGCGGCGTGGCCGGCGACGACGGCGATGTGGTCCGAAAGATCCGGCTCGGCACCCTCAGCGGTGGTCTGCTCACCTCCGCCGGCATCTCCACGGTCCACAAGGCGATCCACGCGCTCCAGATCCCGATGGCCCTCGACTCCTACGCCGAGCTCGACTTCGTGCTGGACAAGCTCCGACCGGAGCTCGACCAGGTCTATCTCGACAACGGCTTCGTCGTTCTAGCCTGGGTCGATGCCGGCTGGGTTCGCTTCTTCTCCGACACCGCCGTCGTGTCGCCCGACGACCTCGCGGCCAAGAAGCTCTTCGTCTGGGCCGGCCAGACCGAGGCCACCGAGATCTGGAAGGCCGCCGGCTTCAACGCCGTCCCCCTGCCCTCCACCGAGATCTCCACGGGCCTCCAGACCGGCCTCGTCAACGCGATCCCCACCACGCCCCAGGCCGCGCTGCTCATGCAATGGCACAAGCACGTGGGCCACATGACCGACGGCCGCTGGGCCCCGCTGATGGGTGCCTTGGTCGTGTCCAAGAAGGCCTGGGACCAAATCGATCCCGCGCTCCACCCCGCCCTCCTCGAGGCGGGCCGAGCGGCGGGCCGCAAGCTCCTGGCCGAGGCCCGTCCCAAGGACGCCGAGAGCATCGCGGCGATGCGAAAGCGCGGCCTGAAGGTGCACCGAGTGCCCCCCGCCGTGCTCGAGAAGTGGCGCACCCGCGTCCGCGCCACCCACGCCCGAATCCGGGGCCACTACGCCCCCGAGCGCTTCTTCGACGCGGCCATGAAGCACCGAGACGCCTTCCGCGCCCTCGGTGGCTTCACCGACGGGGCCGACGAGTAGCCGCGCCACGTGCAGGCCCGACTCCGACCCAGGGTAGAGTTCTTCTGCCCGTGCTCGCCCAGCGAGGTCTTCGACCGCGTCCGCCGCTACCACGAAGGCACCGATCCCAAGTCCGTCAGGCTCCAGATGGGCCAGAGCCACCTGGGCATCCTGCTCCCACAGGACCAGATCCACTATTGGTCACCCTGGCTCGACCTCCACGTCGGCGAGGAGGCGGGCGGAGGCACACGCGTATGCGGTCGCTTCGCCCCAAGCCCAGCCGTGTGGACGATGTTCATGGCCATCTACGCAACCTTCTGCTTCGCCGCCTTCGTCGGCGTCTCCCTAGCGCTCGCCGAGTGGATGATGAACACCCCGCAATGGGGATGGTTCCTCGCCGCCGGCGCCCTCGCCGGCTGGACGCTAACCTACGCCGCAGCCATGGTCGGCCAAGGCCTCGGAAACGACCAGGTCCACCAACTCCAGGCATTCATCGAGGCCGCGATGCGCTTCGACGAAGCAGACACGGGCTCATAACCCGAAGGTCG
>CAYOBQ010000323.1:0-4286 GCA_964402225.1 uncultured Nannocystaceae bacterium
ATGCGCGAGAGCTACACCGGAAATGCTGGTGTTATTCTTGCGCGGGCCCTAAGGTGCCGCGTTTCGTGCCTTCCCGGGGAGCTGAAATGCGCCGCGCGCCTCACACTGTCGTCACCGTCTGCGTCCTCGCCTGGGGCTGCCTTCCCGACACCGGGGGAGGCAGCGACGACGCCACCGTCATCATCGGGCAGGGGGGGAGCGGCGGTCGCGGGGGAGATGGCGGCCTGCTGCCCATCGGCGATGGGGGTGGTGGAGCGGATGGCGGGGGGACGGGCGGCATGGGTGGCCAGGGGATGGGCGGGATGGGGGGGGCGGGCGGCGAAGGCGGCTGTGAGCCGGGTGACCAACGTTGCCTCGAGGAGGGGCAGCCCGCCTATCAGCGATGCAACATCGACCGCGAGTGGGCCCTCGAGAGATGCCCCGACGGCGAGCTCTGCTTCGACGAGGAGTGCCTCCCCGATCCGGCGAATTGCGAGGCCGGCGAGACCATCTGCATCGACGGGCAGAGGCCCGCTGAGTGCGATCCAGAGGAGGGCTGGGTCGAGGGCGAGCCGTGTGCCGCAGACCAGCGTTGTGTCGACGGCGCGTGCTCCGCGGTCGCGTGCGCCGAGGCGGCGGCGCAGCGCAGCTACCTCGGCTGCGACTACGTCGCGGTCGATCTCCCCAACGCCGCGCTCGTCGCTGGCGACCAGGGGACCACGCCGAACGCCCCTGTCGGGGTGGTCCTCGCCAACCCGGACTTTGGCGCGTCGGCCCACGTCACCGTCATCGACCCCATGGGCGGCATCGCCGGTCTCGTCCCTCAGCGCAACGTGCCGGTCCCGCCGATCCCCGAGGTCCAGATGCTCTACCAGCCGCAGACCGTACGCTCCGAGGTGCGGGACGGCGCGGGACAGGTCGTCGACCAGAACGTCGAGCGCGCTGACGCCCTGGAGATCCCGCCCGGCGGCATCGCGACGCTCCTGCTCCCGCGGGTGGCGGCCCACGAGGTCAACTCCAGCGTTCGTCGGGTCGCCTTCCGCATCACCACCGATCGCCCCGTCGCCGCCTATCAATTCAGCCCCTACTGCTGCAACTACAGCTTCTCCAACGACGCGAGCTTGCTGTTCCCCACCAGCGCCCTCGGGCTCGACTATCGCTACCTCGGTGTCCCGTCGTGGCAGCAGCCCCTCGCCCCACCGGGCAGCGGCAGCCCCGCCGGCATCGCCATCGTGGGGACCGTCGACGGAACCGAGATCACCGTGGAGCTACCCCAAGCTGGGTTGCTCAACCCAGACGACACCGGTCGTCTCGGGATCAACGGCCGCCGGGTCACCGTGCGGATCGACGCTCAGGAGGTGGTCCAGCTCAACGCTCGCAACGGCGATCCCTTCATGGACCTGGACCCCGACACCTTTCAGATCCGAGAGCCGGACCTCAGCGGCTCGGTGATCACGGCCACCGAGCCCGTCGCGGTGTTCAGCACCCACATGTGCACGTATTACCCGCAGGCCCTCGCGGCCTGCGACCACGTCGAGGAGCAGCTCTTCCCCACCGGCACGTGGGGCAACACCTTCACGCTGGTCCCCCCCGTGCGACGGGGTCAGGGGGTGGGCGGCCAGGAGTTCATCTACTGGAAGATCATCGCCCGGGACCCCGGCACGCGGGTCACGCTCAGCACGCCCTTCGGCCAGATCGGCCCGCAGCCCCCCGGCTTCGTTGGCGTCCCCTACTGCGGAGACCACCTCGCGGGCCAGGACATCGTGCTCGACAACCCGCAGTTCTGTGAGTTCGGCACCAGCGCGCCGGTCCAGATAACCGGGGACGGTCCGCTCATGGTCATGGGCATCGTCAGCGGCCAGGAGTCCACCGGCCTCGGTCAGCCTTTTGGCGCCCAGGCGGGGGATCCCGCGATCTTCCTGGTGCCCCCCGACCGCCAGTACCGGCAGGACTACCCGTTCCTCACCCCCGCCACCTATGCCCACGACTTCCTCACCATCGTCGCCGATCCCGACGCGCAGATCCTGCTGGACGACGCCGCCATCAACCTCGGCGACGCCACCCCCGTCCCCGGCACGAACCGGGTCTTCAAGCACATCGAGATCGCCGACGGCCAGCACCGAGTCGCCGGCAACCGCCCCTTCGGCATCCTGGTCTTCGCCTTCGACGACTTCGTCAGCTACGCGTTCACCGGCGGGCTCAACCTGGAGAAGCGCTGAACGAAGCGGGGTCGAGAATGGGCCGGACAACCCAGCCTCGAAGGCGATGGATGCTCTTCGACGGATTCGTCCTGTGGCGGTCCAGCTCCGCACGACGAGCATCTGCTCACGGGTCCCTCGCTGACCGTGGTGGTGGGGTACCATGCGCCCGCGATGCCCGAGATCCCCCTGAGCTTGCTTCGCGTTCCGCCCCGCGCCGACCGTCTGGTCGTCGTGATGAGCGACATCGAGATGGGCGGCGGCGGGCGCGTCCTCGACGACTTCCCGCACGACGCGTGGCTCGCCGAGATCATCGGCGCCTACAACGAGGGCCCGTTCTCCGACCTGGCCATCGATCTCGTGTTCAACGGTGACACCCTGGACCTGCTCAAGACGCCGTACGAGGGCGGCTATCCGCATCGCATCGACGCCGAGGTCGCGCTCACCAAGCTCGACGCGATCGCCGGCTCACATCCAGACTTCTTCAGGGGCATCCGCCGCTTCCTCTCGCACACGCCAGCGCCGAGGCGCGTGTATCTCCTGCCCGGCAACCACGATCAGGAGCTGGTCTTTCCCGAGGTCCAAGATGCTGTGCGCCGGCTGTGCGGCGACGGCGGGGGTGTTCACTTCCCCGGGGTCGAGTGGAACATCGGCGACCTGCACGTTCAACACGGCGCGCAATTCGACAACGTCTTCGCGATCGACCCGACCACGCCCTTCCTGGTGGACGACGGCAAGCAGATTCTCAACCTCGCGTGGGGTTCGGTCGCGGTCTTGCAAGCCGTGTTGCCGCTACAGCCTTGGCTGTACTTCCACGACCGGATGAAGCCGAAGACGTGGCTCCTCGACCTGGTCCCGGAGCTCAGAGAGCTACTGCTGGCTCGCATGTGGCACTACTGGACGCACGACTATTGGGCGGGCCTCTTCGACCGCAGGGATCCGACCCGGGCGCTGTCATGGGCCGCCGTCAAGGAGGTCCTGAGGCGCTTCTCCTCGAAGGACCCCGACGTGCGGATGCAGACCGACCTCGACGCGCTCATCCGGGAGCCCGACGGACCGCGTGTCGTCGCGGTCGGGCACCTCCACGAGGCTCGCCTCGACAGCTTCGGTGACCGCAAGCTCCTCCAGGCCGGCTGCCTCCGCGACGAGTACATGATCGCCGACGGTGGCCGGACGCTGCGCCCCATTCCCAAGAGCTACCTTGAGATCTACCAGCGCGGCGAGGACACGATCCGGTCGATCCCCATCGAGGTGGACGGACCCGGGCGACCGGCCGAGGAGATCCCCGAGTCGGTCTTTGAAGTGCGGGACCAGATCATCGCTCTGCTGGGCCCGGAGAAGGGGCGACAGCGCGACATCCGTGACCAGGACCGACAGGAGAAGAAGGAGTCCGAGCGCTGAAGAGCCTCCAGTCCGCCGCTCCGGCGGTGAGAGCCGCGAGCCGGGGTCGACGGGCGCGAGGGCGGGGGCGTACGCCCGGGCGGATGCGTGTCTGTCTCGCGTTGTCGATGCTGTGGGCGCTCCCGGCGCGGGCGTTCGAGCTGCACAAGGGCCCGTACCTCCAGAGCGTGAGCCCGTCGGGCGTGACTGTGGTCTTCGAGACCGGGGACGATGTGAGTGGGCATGTCTGCTACGGCGCCGACGAGCAGCTCGGGCTCCAGCCGGCCACCCGCTACTTCTACGCGCTCTACGAGGGCGACGAGGTGCGCAGCGACACCTCCGCGTTCCGCACAGCGCCGGCGGAATCGCAGGCCTTCCGCTTCCTGGTGTACGGCGGCAACCGGTCCGATCACGAAGGGCATCGACGCGTGGTCGACGCGATGATGACGGAGCCGGAGGTCGACTTCGCCGTGAACACGGGCGACATGATCTCGAGCGGCGAGCGCGAGGAAGACCGGGTCCCGTTCTTCGATATCGAGCGCGAGCTGTTCGCGCGCACGCCCTTCTGGCCCTCGATCGGCAACCACGAGGAGGATGATGGTGAGGTGCACATCTACGAGCGCCTCTTCGTGTTGGTCATGACCCGGTTTCCCGGACACCCCGGATGAGGCGAAGTCCAGATCGCTCGTGACCTCGATCTGACCGAGTCGGCCGTCAGGGCTTGGGTCC
>CAYOBQ010000324.1:0-4253 GCA_964402225.1 uncultured Nannocystaceae bacterium
CAAGTGCCCTCGGTCGCGCGCGGGCAA
Organism: uncultured Nannocystaceae bacterium; assembly: GCA_964402225.1. Lineage (GTDB taxonomy): Bacteria > Myxococcota_A > Bradymonadia > UBA7976 > UBA1532 > CAYOBQ01. Next base: position 28 of record CAYOBQ010000324.1, read on the forward strand.
CATAAGCGCGGACGCCACAGAAGAGTTGTTATGTAGCGCGCTACATAACAAGTCGATCAGGACGAAGCAGCACAGCAGCCGGTTGTAGAACACCAGGTCGACGTAGAAGTGGTCGCCTTCGAGGGTGAGGCGCTTCTGGCGGGCGACGAAGCAGAAGCCCTTGCCGAGCTTGAGGAGGAACGCCTCCAGGCGGTCGATGATGGTCTGCTCCAGGTCCCGCTCGAACCAGGTCGCGGCTCTTCGCCAGGCGTTCGTAGAGCAGGGAGGCGATCTGGCGCTCCAGTTCGCGGGTGGCCCAGCTCTCGCGAGCGGCCTCGATCTCGTAGAAGGCGCGCGCCTGCGGGTTCGCGACGGTGACCAGCAGCCTGTAGTGCGTCCAGGATAGAAGCGGCGGGAACAGCGGCTCACCCTGGGATGGTGATTGGTGCCGCGGCGCGGCGCCCTTCTCGTCGGAGGCAGAAAGGCGCCGCAGTGCGGCACCTTTCTGGGGCCCGCCAAGGTGTTCGGGAACACAGGAACCGCTGGGGAAGGCGAGGTAGAACTGGCGCATCCGCTTGATGTTGGAAGCGGTGAACCCCGGGCCAAACCGTTCCGAGAGCCGCGCGGCGAGACGCTTGACGACCCGTTGCCCGTATGCGGCGCGCTCCTTGCCGTGCTGTTCGACTTCGACGACCTCGCGCCCGATCAACCAGTAGGCGTGGACCATCGCCGTGTCGACTGTGCGCGACACATGGGCACGCGCCGTCTCGATGATCTGAGCGACGCGCTCGTAGAGCGCCTCTTCTTGGGGAGCGGCGAGATCGGTCATGGGGTGCGTCTCCGTCGCAGCCTCCTATACGTCTCGGCGGCGGTGCAAACAAGCCCTCGAGGGCGGATAAAACCTACCGCGATGGCTCTCCACCTTTGCGGCTGTAAACCAACGTCGGCGCTCGCCGAGTTGAGTAGACCAACGACCCGTGCTCTCTCGCCGTTCTCGGTCTCGGTCTCGGAGAGCGCGCCAGGTTCTGAGAATGGCTCGGCAGTGCCGCCTCGGCCACAACAGGCGATTCCGAGAGCAATCGTACTCTGCGAAGACGCGGCCGAGAGCAACGAGGGCGGGCTCTACGTCGTCAGCAGGCACGGCCGAGAGCTTGGGCCCGGTCCCCGGGATGCTCTTGCCGGCGTGATCTCAGGTCAACGTAGGCGTCATTCGGGTCGGCCCGCGGACAGCCGCGCGCGCTGCACTTCGGCGTCGTCGATCACGTAGCCCTCGTCGCCGACCAGCCGGGTTCGCCACCCGGTCGAATCCCGCTCGACGTAGGCGCGGCGGGCTCGGGACCATGGATCGCTCCACCCTGGCGCGTTGCCGACGACGACCTCGAGATCTTGGCCGCCCTCCAGCGCCGCGTTCTCCAGGTCGTAGAACATCCGCTCGTCGCGGTGCACCCACGGCGCCGGGATGCGCTCGTCGAGGAAGCCCCACCGCAGCCGGACCGCCCCGTGGAGCCGGCCGTACTCATAGAGGGCGTAGAGCGACTTGACGTCGGCCTCCAGACGTCGCCGCAGCTTCGACAGCTCTCCCTTGGCGAGGTAGGCCGCGAGCTTCTTCGGGTCGCCGAAGGGACGCCCGATCCCGCACGAGCCCTGCACGAGCAACGCGGTGGTGATCTTCAGGGTCCTGCCCCGCTTGTTGAGCGTCTTGCTCTTCTGCGGGGGACCCAGCTCGGCGAGGCGCTTCCCGTCGGTGTCGATCTCGAGGGTTCGAAGGAGTGCGCGCACGTCCTCGGCGCCGAGGATGTCGTAGTCGGAGGCGCGATCGCGCAGCTCGTCCAGGTCGTCGTCGACGAATGTCTGGATCGTGTGCCGACCCACGTCGAGGAGGACTACGGCGCGCGGCTTCTTCGCCGGGAAGCCCACGAGCAACGCGCGGGTCATCGCCGCGAGCTCCTCGGCGTTGGCCGCTCGACGTCGTTCTGCTGCCTTCCGTTGCGCCGCGATGACCGACGGATCCGGACGGGCCCAGGCGTGGCGTCGAGCGGTCTCGACGCGCGCCCTCACCGCCTTGCGCATCGCGCGCAGAGCGTCGTCGGAGTCGGGAGCGATGCTCCAGCGGCCGTCGCTGCCGACTGCGACGGGGCAGCCCTTGCGCTGGAAGTTGGCCGAGTTGCTGCGGAACCCGTGCCACTTCGTCCGGTTCGCGACGAAGCCGACGACATCCTGCGGCCACAGCGGCCGTCCGGCGTGCGCGTCGAGGACGGCCAGGGCCAGGCGCTGGGCGGACCAGCTGTGCAGACTCGCGTCCTTCCACGCCTCGTCGAGCTCCTCGACGGAGAGTGGGACCTCGTCGCCGGGCAGCGGAGTCGGCTCCGGCCGGACGACCCGGATCCGCGGAGCCTTCGGCGGCCGCAGGCCGAGACGAAAAGCCCACAGGTCGAGATCGTCGTCGTGGGGGTCGAGGGAGTACTCGTCGCCGTCGCGGTAGACGGGCGAGCGCCCGGGCTTGCATCTCTGGAGCGAGCGCAGGGCCCGATCGAAGTATGCGATGCCCACCTCCTCGAAGCGCTCGGCGACCTCGGTCAACGTCATCGGCCCGTCTCGTTCCAGAAGCGCCACGATCAAGCAAGAATACGTGTTGGCCTCGCGGTGGTCCTTCACTGCGCCCAGGTCGGGGGGCGCGATCCCCAGCGTCCGGCACCACTCGTTCGAGCTCATGCCGTCACCTCGGTACCCTCGCGCAAGTGGTCCAGGTACTCCCTGAACACCGCCGCCCGGTTCTTCTTGCGATCGTCGAGGGCCTGCAAAACCCCAGCAGCCTCGAGGACACGCACCGCCTTGGCGGCCGCCGGCCGTGAGCAACCGAGCAGGTCGACGACCCGGTTGACCGTGACGATGGGGTGCTGCGGAAGGAGCTCGAAGAGCCGCAGACTGAACACGGTCGCGTCGTCGCGTGCCAGCAGCCGCTCGCGGCTCTCGCTGACGATCGCGTGGAGCCGCCGGGCGGTCGTGACGGCCTCCGCGGCGACGACGGCTACGCCTTCGAGGAAGTAGGCGAGCCACCCCTCCCAGTCGCCTTCGGTTCGGACCGCGCCGAGGCGGCGGTAGTACTCCTCGCGGTGGGTCTTGAGGAAGAGGCTGAGGTAGAGCAGCGGTCGCGAGAGCAGGCCCCAATGGCGCAGCAGCAGCGTGATCAATAGGCGTCCCAGGCGCCCGTTGCCGTCCAGATAGGGGTGCAGCGTCTCGAACTGCACATGCAGCAGCCCGACGCGCACGAGTGGGGGCAGGTCGCTTTCGTCGTGGATGGCTCGCTCGAAGTCGCTCAACAGATCGCCGAGTCGATGAGGCGGAGGTGGAACGAACCGTGCGTTGCCGGGGCGCGTACCGCCGATCCAGTTTTGCGAACGGCGGACCTCGCCGGGGTGCTTCTGGGCCCCCCGCGCACCGCTGAGCAGGCGCCGGTGTGTCTCGGAGAGCAGCCGTATCGAGATCGGCAGGCAGGTGGCTCGGTCCAACTCGTCCCACGAGTAGTTGAGCGCGTCCACGTAGCCGCAGATCTCCTCGACGTCTGCATCGACCGGAGCCTCGCCCGACGCCTCGACCTCGAGCAGGTCCATCAAGGTGGCCTGCGTCCCTTCGATCTGGGCCGAGAGCACCGCCTCCTTGCGAACGAAGGCGTAGACGAACCACTCGATCGAAGGCACCAGGTCCCCGGCGACATCGAGCAGCCGGACCTGCTCGCGGGCGCGGGCAAGTAGCGGCGCGAGCTCCCCCTCCAGGTCGAGCGGAGGTTCACGCGGCGGGAGCGGGAAGGGGATGAAGGCCTTGACCTCCTCTCCTGCCACCGTGCTGCGCTCGTAGTCTCCGGTTTGACGTCTCATGGTCGCCGTGGGAAGCGGTCGCTTCGGATCCAGGGCCAACAATAAGCGATCGCTTCATGTGAAGCCACAAAAAGAAGCGATCGCTTCACAAACGGATCGAGTGCAGAGCGATCGCTTCACTCCTCAGGGGCGCTGGTCGCTGGTTCGACCACCCATGTTTCCGTCAGCTCGACCCAGGCCGTCTTGCGGATCGGCCCCTCCAACTTGGGCTCCTTCGGCAGGTTGCCGAGCTTCAAGTCCAGAACGGCCCGGGACAGGACGTCGATGGCGATCTGCCGGCGCGTGGCCATGTCCATCGTCTCTGACTTGCCCATGCTTGGTCATGACCCGGTTTCCCGGACACCCCGGATGAGGCGAAGATGCTTCAGCAGG
>CAYOBQ010000325.1:0-4072 GCA_964402225.1 uncultured Nannocystaceae bacterium
TTAGGATCGTCCGTCGTCGGAGATTCCCTGGAGGACCACGGACTCGAGCTCGTGTGCAGGATCGAGGACCTCGAAGCGTTCCACCGTGAGCTCGACGCCCTCTTCGACCGGCACGCGACGGATGGGCGCCTGACGTTCACCTACCGCACGCTGGTGATGGCCCGGCCCGCGCGTCCCTGAGAGAAAGTGCATCCGGCGTTGACTCTCCGGCATCCGTGATGCTACGGGTTGCCCGCTTTTTGCCGGGATAGGCCCGGCTGGAGCGTGCGTGACGCGTCGGTTCGCCTACATCCTGGTCTCGCTCGCAGCGCCTGCCTGGGCGGCGGCGGAGGTGGGCACTTGCCGCACCGCCACCGGCGTGCTCGTCGCGCCGTGGACCGACGACGCCGATCCCGCCTGCGGCGAAGACTGCGCGCAGGCGGCCGACCTTGCCCTCGACACGGCTCTGTGTGACGCGGCTGGCTGCGAGGTCGCCGCCACCGAGACGGGCTTCAACTGGCCCGGTCAGCCGGAGCGGGCCTTGGAGCCCGAGCCCAGCGGCCCACGTTGCCTCGAGCCCGGGCCCGAGTGCGCCCCCGGGGCGCCGGGGTCTGCGGGTGTCCCGATGGCCGCCGCCGCGGTCGGCGCCTCCCCTGCTCACGTCCCCGCGCCCCGCCCCGGCCTGTTGCCGGGGGCTGGTGCGCCGACCTCTACGAGCTCCCCCTGCGAGCGTACTCACGCACCCGAGCCGCGACCGCCGCGCTGAGGCGGGGTCCCCCGGCAATCGATACTCGTTTCTTCTCATGGGCCGCACCGGTGTGTGGCTCCACGTCTACGCCGCGCCGAGGGCGCGCGGCAAAAAGGATCGTTCGAATGAAAAAGGAAGCAGCCATCTTCGGCTTCGTCGCCACCTTCGTGGCGGCGTTTTTCCTCGGCCGTGTGACGGCCGACAAGGGCGCCGGCACCGCCGGCGACAGCGGCTCCAAGCCCAGCGCGACGGCCTCCGCCAAGGCGGACACAGCCAGCGCACCGGGCGAGAGCTCCATCATCCCCATCGGCTCCAGCTACGCCCAGGGCGGGCCGGCCACAGCGCCGGTCACCATCGTCGAGTTCAGCGAGTTCCAATGCCCCTTCTGTTCGCGGGTGTTGCCGACGATGAAGCAGGTCAAGGAGAAGTACGGCGACAAGGTCCGCATCGTCTTCAAGCACAACCCCCTCCCCTTCCACAAGGACGCGCCCTACGCCTCCAAGGCGGCCATCGCCGCCGGAATGCAGGGCAAGTTCTGGGAGATGCACGACAAGCTCTTCGAAAACCAGAAGGCCCTCAAGAAGGCGAACATCGAGGGCTACGCCAAGGGCCTCGGCCTCGACATGGCGAAGTTCAACAAGGACATCGAGTCCAAGGAGGTCGCCGCACAGATCGACGCCGACCAGGCCCTCGCCAAGAAGGTCGGCGCACGCGGCACGCCGAACTTCATGATCAACGGCAAGCAGCTCTCGGGCGCCCAGCCCCTCGCGCGGTTCACCGCCACCATCGACGAGCAGCTCAAGGCCGCCGAGGCGCTGGCCAAGAGCGGCACCAAGCCCGACCAGGTCTACGCCGCGCTGGTGAAGAAGAACTTCAAGGCCCCCAGCAAGAAGCCGTCGAAGGGCGGCAAGAAGGGGCCCGACACCAAGACGGTCTACAAGATCCCCGCCGACAAGGGCTACGCGAAGGGTGGCAAGGAGCCGCTGGTCACGATCATCGAGTTCAGCGAGTTCCAATGCCCCTTCTGCAGCCGCGTTCTGCCCACCACCAAGAAGATCCTGGAGACGTACAAAGACGACGTCCGCATCGTCTTCAAGCACAACCCGCTGCCCTTCCACAAAGACGCCCCCTACGCCTCCGAGGCGTCCCTCGCCGCTGGCGCTCAGGGGAAGTTCTGGGAGATGCACGACATCCTGTTCAAGAACCAGCGCAAGCTGAAGCCCGACCAGATCGAGGGCTACGCCAAGGAGCTCGGCCTGAACCTCCAGAAGTTCAACGCCGACATCAAGTCCGGCAAGTTCAAGGCTGACATCGCCGCCGACCAGAAGCTGGCCAAGCAGTTCGGCGCTCGTGGCACCCCGAACTTCTTCGTGAACGGACGCCAGATCAGCGGCGCCCGGCCCTTCGACGCGTTCAAGACCGTCATCGACGAGGAGATCAAGAAGGCCAAGGCCGCCATCAAGTCCGGCACCGCCCGCGGCCAGGTCTACGCCAAGCTGACGGCCAAGGGCCTCACCAAGGCCAAGGCGCCCACCCCGCGCAACCGGCCCAAGGCCGACAACAAGACCGTCTACAAGATGCCGGTCTACCCCACCGACGGGACGAAGGGTCCCAAGGACGCGCTGGTGACGATCGTCGAGTTCAGCGAGTTCCAATGCCCCTTCTGCAGCCGCGTCCAGCCCACCACCAAGAAGATCCACGAGACCTACGGCAAGGACGTCCGCGTCGTCTTCAAGCACAACCCCCTGCCCTTCCACAAGGACGCGCCCTACGCCTCCAAGGCGGCCCTCGCCGCCGGCAAGCAGGGCAAATTCTGGCAGATGCACGACGAGCTCTTCGCCAACCAGAAGGCGCTCAAGCCCGCGCAGATCGAGGGCTACGCCAAGAAGATCGGGCTCGACATCGGCCGCTTCAAGAAGGACGTCGAGTCGAAGGAGATCGCCGACCAGATCGCGCGTGACCAGAAGACGGCGTCGCAGTTTGGCGCTCGGGGCACCCCGAACTTCTTCATCAACGGCCGCAACCTCGTGGGCGCCCAGCCCTTCTCCTCCTTCAAGACGGTGATCGACGAGGAGATCAAGAAGGCCAAGGCGCTCATCGCCAAGGGCACCAAGCGCGCCAACATCTACGCCAAGCTCACCGAGAAGGGCGCCACCAAGGCCAAGGCGAAGGCCGGCGGCCGCCCCCCAGAGGACGACAAGAAGGTCTACAACGTGCGCGTGAACCCGGCCGACGCCTACAAGGGCAAGAAGAACGCGCCGGTCACGATCGTCGTCTTCTCGGAGTTCCAATGCCCCTTCTGCAGCCGCATCAAGCCCGCCCTCGCCCAGATTGAGAAGGAGTACGGCGACAAGGTGAAGCTCGTCTTCAAGCACAACCCGCTGAGCTTCCACAAGGACGCGCCCCTGGCGTCCGAGGCGGCGCTGGCGGCGGGCGCCCAGGGCAAGTTCTGGCCGATGCACGACATCCTCTTCCAGAACCAGCGCAAGCTGAAGCGCGACGACCTCGAGAAGTACGCCCAGGAGATCGGCCTCAACATGGCCGCCTTCAAGGCGGACCTCGATGGGGGCAAGTTCAAGGCCCAGATCAAGGCCGACCAGGACGAGGCCCGCAAGCACGGCGCCCGTGGCACGCCCACGAGCTTCATCAACGGACGTAAGCTCCGTGGCGCCCAGCCCTTCGCGCGCTTCAAGACCGTCATCGACGAAGAGCTGAAGAAGAAGGGCAAGTAGAGGCCCCCTTGGCACCGCGGCGAGCCAGTGAGGCCCGGCACCTCGTCCAATGGGCGCTGGTGCTGGGCGCGGTGCTGACCGCCATCGGTGTCCTCTCCTACCACCTCCAGCGCGCGCGCCCCTCTCCAGAGGCCCTGGTCGCGCGCCGCTTCCCCAACGCCCAGCTCATCGACCGCCGCCCGGCCCCCCCCATCGAGGTGCAACGGGCGGACGGCTCGACCATCCGGCTCGAGGCGCTCCGCGGCAAGGTCGTCTTCGTGAACTTCTGGGCCACTTGGTGCGCCCCCTGCCGACAGGAGATCCCCGATCTGGAGAAGCTCTCCCGCCTGATGCGCCACGTCCCCTTCGAGATCCTCGCCGTCAGCCAGGACGACGACTGGAAGGAGATCGACGCGTTCTTCAACGGACGCAAGTCGGAGATGCTCGTGGGCCTCGACACCACCAAGAAGGTGGCGGAGCGCTACGGCACCAGCAAGCTGCCCGAGACCTACGTCGTCGACCGTGACGGCAAGCTGCGGCTGCGCTTCGTCAACGTCGCACCCTGGACCGATCCCCACATCCACCGCTACCTGGAGTGGCTCGCCACCGACGGCGGCTAGGACGGCGCGGCAGA
>CAYOBQ010000326.1:0-4047 GCA_964402225.1 uncultured Nannocystaceae bacterium
ACACCGAAATCGGTTGGCGGGCGCGTGCAGCGCGCCGCGTCGCGACTCTGCCGCACCGTCCTAGGGCTGGGGGGGGGCTTGGTGGCGGAGCGAGCAGCCCAGCTCGCCGCGGGCGCGCCAGATCTCGGCCTGCCCGTCTCGGAACTCCGTCCAGGCGATGAGGAAGAGCTCGCCCGACCAGGCGATGTCCGCATCCATCGCGTCGCGGGCTCCGTCCGAGACGGGAACCCCCAGCTCGCGGGGGGTGCCATCGGGCGCCACGCGGGCAAAGTAGATGCGACGCGCGCCCGCCTCACCGGCCTGCCACACGATGCCCCACTCGTAGCCGGTCCAGACCACGCTCGGGGCGTGCGCGCCGTCGGGACCGCCGAGGTCCACCGTCTGGCTGAGCCACGCATCGGCCGGACGGTTCAACCGCCGGAAGAGGGGCCTCCCCTCGGTCGTCCCCTCGGTCGTCCAAGCGACGGCCCAGGAGCTGCTGCCGTCGTCCTCGCCCCAGGCGACGTCGGCGTCGCCGAACACGGGCCCCTCGGGGAGCCCCCGCCCGTCACCGATCGCCCCGTGCGCGGCGTTGAGCGGCTGCACCGTGAGGCGGAGCGGGTCGGGGGATGCCTGGAAGAGCGCGAGCACCTCGCCGTTGGGAGCGGCATCGATGGCGATCCGGCGACCCACGTGGCAGCACGCGGGGGCACGGAGCTCGACCCCCGCCGCTGGAGGCGCATCGTCGGGCGTGAAGAAAGTCGCGTGGGCGATGTTACCCATCCGTTGGGTTACAGCCCACTGGTCTCGGGCCCACTTCACGTCCGGTCGAACGATCCTGTGGCTGTTAAGTTGGGGGCTCCCAATGTGCGCCACCTGGAGTTCCCGACCGGCGCGGTCGAAGCGGCGGAGGAAGCTGTCGTCGTCCTGGACGAGCCCGTGGCGCTCGATGTTGTAGGCGACCGCGAGCTGTCCGGCGCCCCACGCGACCGCGGCCCGCACCTCGTCGCTCGCGTTTTCGCCGACGGTGAGCCGCTCCCCCCGCGGGGTTCCCGTGAGGTCGAGTTCCTGGGCGAAGATGTCCCAGCTCACCTGCTGCTCCTCCCACGCCACGAAGTAGCGCTCGTGCTCGGGCATCCAGGTGAGGGCCGGACGGGCGTGAGCCAGGAAGGCGTCAGGGAACATGCGACCGACGCCGCGCGATCGGGCGGCGACGTCGTCGACGACGCCGTTGCAGTCGTCGTCCAAGCCGTTGCAGCTCTCGTCGACGGGCGCGGGATCGGAGTCTCGGAGCTCCGCGCTGCAACGAGCGGTCTGTGGGTCGACGCAGGCGATCGCGCCGTCGCTGTCGCAGATCCCGCGTCCGTGGCACGCGGCGCCGACGTCGAAGCCCTCGTCAACCGCCCCATCGCAGTCGTCGTCGACGCGGGTGCAGCGCTCGGTGTTCGCGGCGCCTCGCGCGGCGAGGTCGAGCGCTCCGGGCGCCAACTCGGCGGCGCCGAGCACGACCCCGGTTTCGCCCTCGACGAAGTGGAGTGTGCTGTCGCTCAGGGCCGCGACCAGCGCGCCGTCGCTGGTCGTGACCACTCGCCAGGTGGCGTCGCAGGACGCCCCGAGCGGCGCGTCACCACGCCAGGCTTCGTCGTTCGCGTCGAAGTCGACCAGCACGAGCTGCTCGTGGCAGGCGACGCCGAGCTGGCCGCGCACGAGGGCCGCGACCCGGCGTGGGTGGTCGGGGACGCTCGCGACCTTGAGCACCACCGCGGAGTCGTCCCCGACCGGGTCGAAGAGGTCGATGGACACCGGATCTTCGTCTTCGGCGAGGCGAAACCACCACACCCTCGACGCGGCAGCCGCGTAGAGACCACCCGTCGTCGGCGCGTCGAGCGCCAGCACCGGCGCGGGCACCCCGAGTTCGTGCACGACCGGGGGCTCGACGCCGCCGAGCGACAGCTCGAGCACGGCACCGGCCTGCGCACCGGCCACGAAGATCCGTCCTTCACTGGTGAGCGCAATGTCGCTGGCGCCGCCGACCACCGCGGCCCCGATGCCGTCCTCCGGGCCGAGGTCAAGCGCGGCGCCGTCGTCGACGGCATGGAGTGTTACGTGCGTCTCCTCGCCGACCGAGAGGGCGAGCAGCACTCGGCCTGCGCGGACGTCGAGCGCGAGCAGCGTGGCTTGGGGCGCTCCGGCGCGGAGTTCAATGTCGACAGCCTCGCCCGTCCTCAGGTCGATGGTCCGAAGGCGGGTGGCGTCGCTGTTCACCACATAGGCGCTCAAGCCGTCGTCGGCGAGGCGGACCCGAGCACCGGCGTGGGCGTCGTGGATGGCCGCCTGCTCCGGGCCGCCTCCCGTCCACCGATGCCCGGCCAGCCCACCCGGCCCGACGGTCCAGAGCACCTCGTACGGGTTCCAGGGACAACGTGGCGGATCGACTGCCCCATCGGGCCCGAGGCCCTGGTCCAATGGCGCTGACCCGTCCGGGTCTTCGAGGCCGGCTTCCCGCCCTGGGCCCACCTCCCTCGGCCGACCGCCGTCGACTGGATCAGGGCCGACGTCGGGGTCCTGGCCGAGAGCGTCCGGGCCGTCCGGGCCGAGGTCCGGCACGGACGATCTGCCTTGGTCCGGCATCGCATCGGATCCCTGGTCGGGCCGGGCGTCTGGTCCCTGGTCGGATACGGCGTCGGATCCCCGGTCGGGCCGGGCGTCGGCCCCTCCGTCAGGTCGGGCTTCGGCCTCGACGCCGGACTCTCCCTGCGGGTCCGGAAACTCCGCACAACCGCAAACCAACAGGACGAGGACTGAGCAAACGCGCATGGAATCCTCCCCGAGTCCGCCGCGGCACATTCTCAGCCGGACCGCCCCTCCGTTCAAGTACGGAATCTCCTCCGCGATGCAGCCGTGATTCGTCTTCGCCCTCACTGCCGCCGCTGAAGACCAGACGGGCCACGGCGCGGACGGCGGCGCTTTGTCCCCGGGGACAGTCATTCGCAAGGTCGTCGTCGAGACGGGGGAGTGACGCTGGGCCGGGAGGTTGAGGCTGGCGCGTGGTTGGACGGCTGCCAACGCCCGACCCACGCTCCACCACCTGTCGTGGCGACCGGAGCGGGATTCTTTGCGGTCGCCGTCGCTTTCTCTTGATAGGTTTTCGCAGGCCGGCCCGCGGGAAAGTCAGCGGCGGGCAGGAGTGGCCCTCGCAGGGCCGTGCGTCCCCTCTCGCGTACGAAGCGCTCGCGACGAAGGCGCGAAGGTCAACGTTGGCATCCGGGTGCCTCAGTCGGGCGGCAGAGACGGGAAAAAACGCCGTTGTAGACTGTAGTTACACAATCCGGAGTGACCCGTGAACTCGAACCTCCTGCGCCTGATCGACGACGTACACCGACTCGACGACGAGGCTCTCCTGCGCGGCCTGCGGGCATCGCAGTCGCGCAGTTGTGTGCTGCTCGCCGAGCTGATGGTCCAGCTCGGTGAGGTCGACGCGCGAAAGCTGTACGCCGACCAGGGCGCCTCGTCGATGCACGTGTACTGCACCACTCAACTCGGGCTGTCGGGAGGCGCCGCGTACAAGCGCATCGGGGTAGCGAGGGCGGGACGGCGCTTCCCGCTGCTGGTGGAGTTGGTCGGCGCCGGGCGGCTGCACCTGTCGGGGGCGACTTTGGTGGTGCCTCACCTGACGGAGTCGAACCACGTCGAGTTGCTGGAATGGGCGGCGGGCAAAAGCAAGCGCGACATCGAGCGCGAGCTGGCTCGCCGGTCTCCACGGCCGGATGTGCCCGAGAGCGTGCGCCGACTGTCTGCGCCTCGACCCGCGCCGGCGGTGATGCCGACCGCGAGCCCAACCGCCCCGTCCGATGCGCCGAGCGACCGAGCCGAGGCGATCCTGGCGCCAGCGACTCCACCCGGGCCGGCGGCGGCGGCGGCGATCACCCCGGCGCAACAGTCGGGCCGTATCAAGCCGCTCTCAGAGGCGCGCTTCAAGATCACCTTCACCGCGCCGGCGTCGCTGGTCGCCAAGGACGGTGCGGCAGACAAAGCGACCAAGTGATGTGCGTGCCCGCCGGCCGAGTT
>CAYOBQ010000327.1:0-4035 GCA_964402225.1 uncultured Nannocystaceae bacterium
GTTCACCTCCTTGATGAAGGTGAGCGATAGACGAGTCAACGCCGTGGGCCTCGTGCTGGGCTCCCCGTCGGGGAGTGCGGCTGTCAGGAGGGCCTACTGGCGGCGGGGTGGGTGGTTACCCGTGGGAGGATACTTTACTCGATCCAGTCGAAGTACCGCTCGACGGTTGAGCGGAGTGAATCCCACGTGCCCGAGTCACAGCGGGACACCAGACGTTGAAGCCACGAAATCACTGCTTGCTCGTCGAAGTCATTGGCGAACAGGTAGCCCCTGCCAGGCTCCAACGCTGAGCGTCCCTTCATCTCTGCAACAAGCATCTGAGGACTCGCCACGGTCACACGGAATGCTTCCCCACCTGGCTGCCCTTCGCACTGCACTTCGACGTGAGCTTCAACCAGGAAGCTCTCCCCCGTGTCACCCCAGTCTTCATGGATTCGGTTCAGCGCAACAACCTTGAACGTCGTGGTGGTCATGGTGATGGTGCCGTCATGTCCGTGATGGTCATGTGGATGTTCTTGACTTCGATGCCCTTCTTTCGCCCCGGGATGTGGACATTCTCTTGGAAGTTGGCCTTCCACTTGCCGCTCTTGGGCTTGAACTGAAGACGGAACGTACGGGTTCCGTCTGTGAGGCCGTAGCCACCATTGGCAAGATCGAACCTCTTGACGTTTGGCCCATTCACCCACGCCTTGCCGATGACCTCCGCATCCGCCCTCACGCCGGGTGCGATGTCCCCCAACCCCTTCTGACGCTTGATGTTGACGATGTCCTGAAGGTGGTTCCGTACCGGCTTTGGGGCCGGGTTGACGTCATCGGCCCGCTGCTTGTGTTGCTTCCACGCGGCGGCGGCCTCTTTGCGGGTGCGAAACTGGCCCTTTGTTTTGGCTTGAAACTGGTTCCAGGTGGCGATGCGTTCATGGACTCTGCCGAAGAGTCCGCGCGGAGGCGCCGCCGCTTCTGAGTTCACGACTTTTGCAGCACGCGCCCCGGCTGCTTCGGTCTCACGACGGACGGCGGCCTTTGCGACCTTGTCTTGCACCGCGCGGCTCACGGCCGGTGCTTGTGTCGTGGCTCCTCTTCCTGTCGCGGCCTGGGCGGCAGGCCGCAGCGTATTGGATGCCGCTGGCACGGTGAGCCTAAGACCGCGCATGAGCGGTAGAGCAGCGAGGGTTACTTGTACAGCGGCGGCGCCGCCGTGGCGGAGGGCACGGAGCTTCGCGCGCTCCGCGGCATCGTGGTCGCCTACCTGTTGCGCGTTCCTTGCTGTCGCGACGGAGTCTCCCAGGTGGGCACCGGTCGCCATCATCGCATTTGCTGTGCCGACCGTGCCCGCCTCAACGACCATCATGGGGGCAATCGCGACCGCTAGAGCCAGGCCCGTACCACGCTCCGTCGCGGAGAGATCGCTGTTGGCGGATACCGAAGTGGCGTTGCAGAATCCCTTGGTGAAGGTCCGCCCCATCTGTGGCGCGGAGACGCTTCCCGTTCGTCCCTTGCAAACATTGAGCGCGTCTGGGGCGCCCTTGACCGTGGCCACGAGGGCGTTGTGTTGCGCGACTCTCACGGCGACCGGATCAATTCCTACGGGGTGTAGATCCCCACCAGCGAAACCGGCGGCGACTCGGCCATCGGGATCGGTGAAGCGGATTGGGTCGTTGAAGGCGTAGGCGGTGCGGTCGGCGGTTCTGGGGTCGTTGGGGTTTACTGGTTCGGGGTCGGGGCTTAGGAAACGGCCCCATTCCGGGGCGTATAGGCGGTGGCCGGCGTCTAGGATTTGGGTGGGGGTGTTGCGGCCTAGGTCGTGTCTTAGGTAGCCGGCGAAGTATCTGGGGTAGCTGTAGCGGGGGGCGGACTCTTCGTTGGCTTGGCCGAAGGGGGTGTAGAGGCGGCTGGTTAGGGGGTCGCCTTGCTCGCTTAGGACTGTTACTGGGCTGTTGTCGGGGCGTAGTAGAGCTAGCTCCCAGCGTTGGCTGTTGGTGTCTCTTACTAGCTGGAAGCCTGGGAGGGCGGGGAGGAAGTGGCGTACCCGGTTGCCCTCTGGCGTTTGGGAGATGAGCTCGCCTGTCAGATCTCGCCAGACCCTGGAGCGTAGGTGGGTGTGGATGAAGCCTTGGTGGTCGATCGTTCGGTTTGCTGGGCGGCCTCTGGTGTCTCTGGGGATCTCGGTGGGCTGGTTGGGGGGGCCTATGGTGGTGATGTGGCCGCTGTGATCGGTCTGTACTTCTAGCTCAGTGTGGGCGATCCGGTGGTGGACCTGGTCTAGGTGGCCTGCGCTGTCGGCGTCGTAGACTGTGTGCTCCAGGAGGTTGCCCTGGGGCGGGGCCTCCGGGAGCGGGTCTTGGTTGTTGGTCCACTCTTGTTGGCGCTTCTGGAGCCTTCGGCCGTTGCCGCTGTAGCGCAGGAAGGTGGCGTCTTCTGCTTGTACGTGGTGCCAGGCGACTAGCTGGTCCGTTTCGTCGTGTCGGAGGCGGTCGGTGCGGATCCTTCCGTCTGCGACTTGCTCGATCCACTCGGGGCGGCCTCTCCCGTCTGGGGGGCCCTGGCGGTAGGCGTTGAGCGCTGCTTCCGGGTCGACTTCCTGGCAGTCAATCCCTTCGCCTGTGTACCAGGCCAGCGACGCTAGGGAGCGGTCGGGGTGGTAGGTCCAGCAGGCTGTTGTGTGGTCGAGCCTGGCTTGGACCGGTTGGCCGGCTTCGTTCCAGGTCCAGCGGCCCCGCACCTCGCCGTCTACCTCTAGCGTCTCTAGGTGGCCCTCTTCGTCGTAGCCTAGGTTTGCGACGACCGGGCTGCGGATGGCCGCTACGGTGATCTGCTCCAGGCGTCCCGCTTCGTCGTAGACGCGCTCACTGACTAGCTCTCCGTCTCGGACGTAGGTTGTGGGGCGGTCCTGGGCGTCCCAGCCTAGCTCTACTTGGCCGTCGGGGCCTTGGATCTCTTGGACCCTGCCCCTGGCGTCGTAGGTGTAGTTGTACTCGGTGACGTCCTGGAGCTCCGCGTCGTCGTCTGCGGGGACGCTTAGGCGGGCGTAGCGGCGGATGGAGACTCGGTCGTCTGGGCGCCAGATGGACTCGGTGACTCGGTCGGTGGGATCTATGGTGCGGGTGGGGCGGTCGGCTCGGTCGTAGTAGTAACGCGCGCTGGGGTGGCTGCCGTTTTGGACGCTGGCGATTCGGCCCGCTTCGTCCCTGGTGATGGTTAGGCGCTGGGGGCCTACCTCTAGGACTTCGAGGTCGCCGGACTCGTCGTAGGTCCAGTTGGTGGTTCGGCCGCCGGGGCCCGTGGCGCCTGCTAGTCGCCTCTGGGCGTAGCGGAAGCAGGTGGCGGCGTTGGGGCAGGGGTGGTCGAAGGCTGGTGGTTGGGCGTCTAGAGTCTTGGGGGACCAGCTCCAGGCTAGTCTGCCCGTGGCGTCGAAGCCGTAGTGCTCTCTTCGGAAGAGGTCTTGGCCTCGGGCTAGGGTGCGGATGGTGGGGCGGCCTGCCTGGTCGTATTGGCGGTGCTCGGCGAGCTGGTCTGGGCGGAGCAGCGTTTGTAGTAGCTGGGTGCCCTGTTGGTAGTGGTAGCTCGTTTGGCGCTGGCCGGGCTCGGTTAGCGTTTGGAGGCGGCCGGCGGGATCGTAGTCGAGACGGGTGGTCAGGCCCGCTGGGTCGCGCAGCGTCTGTAGCTCGCCGAAGCCGTTGTAGGTCAGGGTGTGGGTCTGGCCGGCTCTGGTGGCTTGCCAGAGGCGGCCGTCTGCGTCGTAGCTTCTTTGGAGGGCGTCGTCGCCGGGGCGGGTGATGGTGACGTGGTTGCCGTCCCAGTTTACGTCGAAGCTCTGGGTGGGGGCGCCTTGTACTCGGTGGGTGGCGGTGCGTCCTAGGGCGTCTTTGGTCTCGGTGGTGGTTCGGCCTACGGGATCGATGGTCTGGATTTGGAGGCCCTCTTGCTGCCTCTCGTAGCGGATCTCTGTGGTGCCTCGGCCGGGCTCGGTGATGGCGGTGGGGCGATCCCTTGGATCGAAGTCGATGGTGGTTTGGCGGCCTCGCTGGTCGGTGTGGA
>CAYOBQ010000328.1:0-3983 GCA_964402225.1 uncultured Nannocystaceae bacterium
GCGGCATGAATCCACCCAAGCGTCGTCACGTCGTAGCACTGGAGCTGCACCCGAATCGATTCGCCAACTCCATCACGCGTTCGGAGGCCTCGAGCATCTGCTCTGGGTCGTCGATCGTGTTGGTGATCGAGACCAGGAGTACATTGATGTCGACATTTGATGCTTGGTCGGCGCGAATCGCTTCGATGAGCTCCGGTTGCGCGTTGCGATTCGTCTTGGCAGAGCCACTGGGCGGGTGCTCGATTTCTTTGCCCGTCGGGGGAGCGCCCCGATTCGTCTTCTTTCCGCGACTCATGCCCTCCCGTACCACACGGACGCCGGGCTCCCAAGAACGGGGCGGCGTACTCGAGAGAAGCCTCGCTGCGAGCCGTCGCGGGGTCTCCTTTCAGTGGGGTCGATGTCGTGGCTCCCGGGGGGAGGCGGTGACCCCTCGGTAGATGGGGAAGCGCATCCCAGTAGCCAGGCCGACAGCTCGAGGCGGCGCCGCCGAGCTCGACGTGACGGTCGCCGACGACG
The DNA here is from genome assembly GCA_964402225.1 of uncultured Nannocystaceae bacterium. Taxonomy (GTDB): domain Bacteria; phylum Myxococcota_A; class Bradymonadia; order UBA7976; family UBA1532; genus CAYOBQ01. The sequence goes on from CAYOBQ010000328.1 coordinate 517, forward strand.
GCCTCGTCGTTACTCTCTGATCCACCCGCCGTCGCGGGCCTCGGCGCCGCGGACCGCCCAGCACATCGCCGGCGTGGTGTGCGCGACACCCCAGCGTCCGTCCGGGGCCACGCAGACCGCGCCGCCGTGGGCGCCGGTGCGCTCGGTCATCTCGGAGACCAGCCTCTCTGCGGCGCGCATCGGCGCTTCGCCATGCGCGATGGCGTCGACCACGCTCCGCGCGAGGGTCACGCGGATGATGGCCTCGCCGACCCCCGTCGAGCCCGCGGCGCCCGCGCGGTCGTCGGCGTAGGTGCCGCAGCCGATGAGCGGCGCGTCGCCTACGCGCGCGGCGTGGCGACGGGGCGTCCCTCCCGTGCTGGTGCCGCAGACGAGGCGTCCGTCGTCGTCGAGGACGATCGCGCCGACGGTGTCGCAGCCCAGGCCGTGGGCGTCGAAAGGGGTGCGCAGCGCTTCGGGGTCGCATCCGCGCAGCCCGTGGTCGGCGCCCCACGCGAGGGCCCCGGGCCCGGCGAGGAGGACGTGCTCGGAGTGCTCGAGCACCGCGCGTGCGAGATCGATGGGGTGGCGCATCGGCGGGACGTTGGCGACGCAGCCGCAGGTGAGGTCGGCGCCCACCATCAGGGAGGCGTCGAGGCTGAAGTGGCCGTTTGCGTCGGGGGCGGCGCCGATTCCGGCGCCGAGGACCGGCGCGTCTTCCATCGAGCGCACCGCCGTGAGCACGGCTTCGAGGGCCGAGGCGCCTCCTCGAAGCGCTGACCAGCCGGCGTCGGCGGCCTCGCGACAGGCCGTGGCGGCGGGCTCGCGGAATGGTCGCGGGATATCCCAGGCGCCGCCGTGGACCAGGATCAGCGGCACGGACCAAAGACGACGAGGTTGACCTTGACGCCCTCGGAGAAGCCCCCGGCCACGGGCGGGTCGGGGTCCTCCGCGTACCAGCCGCCGGCCCGCGTGATGTTCCCCGAGAGCTGGAGGTTCTGCAGGCTGGAGTCGCCCTCGGGATCGACGCGCGCGGGTTCGGACGTCTGGCCCAGGAAGCTGATGCGCGACATGCCGACGCTGATGGTCCCGGCGTTGTTGTCCTGCCACGCGACGCCGAACGTGTCCGGGTCGAGCCAGGCGACGTCCGTCACGAGGCCGAAGCCCTCGGGGCCGGTGACCTCGTGGGTGCCCTGCTCGATGGCGAGGCTGTCGAAGAGCGTGAGCTGGGCTCGGAGGCCGCCCATCTCATCGTTCTTGCTCCAGCCGACGCCGTAGAGGAGCCGCCCGTGGGCGACGTGGGTGCGGCCCCGGGCTCCGGCGGCGGCGATTCGCTGCACCTGGGCCTGGAAGACGCCGCCGTCGTTGATGATCGTGAAGGCGAGCTCCGAGGGCTGTGGGGTGGGATCGATCCAGGCGACGCCCCAGGTCCCGTCCCCAAAGCTCACGGACGGGTTGTCGGCGGGGCCACGATCGTAGATGTGGACCGGAACCCCGGGTTGGCCGCCCTCGTCGATACGGACCACCCACAGCCCGTCGCCGGCGCGGCCTCGGCTGAAGACGACCATTCCGCTGCCGAGGGGGGCCCACGCGGCCTCGAGCTGGGTGACGTCGAAGGTCTGGGGCACCAGCGCGGGGACGCCGATGGGGTTGCCCGCGGCGCCGATGACCTGCACTGCGATGCCCTCGCTCCCTGCGGCGCCGACGCGCGCCGACATCCACACCACGACGAAGCCGTTCCCGTTGTGGAGGACGGCGTGCTGGGGGAGGCGGCCGAGGCCGATCTCGACCGCTTCGCCCAGAGCGTCGCCGTCGGCGTCGAACCGCTGGAAGAAGATGCGTTGCAGCCCCGCCTCCTCGTGGGGGCTCTGCCAGAGCACGCCCCACTCGCTCCCGGTCCAGACCGAGCGGACGCTGTGCCCGCCGGCGAACTCGACGGGGCCTTGGACGACGCCGTAGCTGCCGCCGGTGCAGCCCATGCCGCCGCCGTCGGGGTCGAGCTCGCCCCCATCATTCTCCCCGGCGTCGGGGTCGAGCTCGCCGGTGTCCCGGGTGTCGTCCATGTCGGCGCCGGCGGCGTCCGAGGGTCCGACGTCGAAGCTGATCACGGTCGCGTCTCCGCCGCCGCCGCCCCCTCCGGGCGCCGGGCAGCCGGCGAGGGAGAGCGCGATCAAGGGAAGTGGAAGGGCACGGTGGGACATGGAGCCTCCAGGGCGGCCGTGGGGCGCGCGCGGCCTTCTATCATCTGGAGTGAAGCGGGCTCAACAGCCGGCCGGTGTGCGCGTCGTTGCTCATGCGCGAGCCTTCGTGCTAGCTTCCGAGCCGTTTTCCGCGCCGCGCTCCGAGCCGAAGACTTGTCCGAATTCGCCCAAATCGCCACCCCGGACGTGACGACGACGTGAGCAGCTTCATCGGCCAGAAGCTGGCCGACCGCTACTACATCGAGCGGAAGCTCGGCCAGGGTGGGGTTGGCACGGTCTACCGCGGTGAGGACCCCATCGGGCCGCGCCCGGTGGCGATCAAGATCTTCAACCCGAGCGTCGAGCCCGCCGCCGAGCTGACGCAGGCGATGCTCGCAGACGCTCGGCATGCGACCGGGCTGATGAACGCCAACCTGGTGCCGCTCTTCGACGCCGGAGAGCAGGATGGCCGCTACGCCTTCCTGGTCGAGCCCCTCCTGGTGGGCAACAGCGTGGCCCATCGGCTGGAGCAGCGAGGCACGCTCGACGCCCCGGCGGCGGTCCGGGTCGCCCTCGAGGTTCTGTCGGCCCTCGAGGCGCTTCACCGTGCCGGGCTGCTGCACCTCGACCTCAAGCCCAACAACGTGTTCCTGGTCGCCGACGGTCTCGGGATGGAGCGCGCCGTCGTGGGCGGCGCTGGCACCTGGCACGTACTGGCGCTCGATCAGGCGCCGGCGAAGGCGGGGGGGACGTGCCACGCGCGGGCCGAGTACGTCGCGCCGGAGATCGTCCAGGGCAAGGCGCTCGACGCACGAACGGACATCTACCAGGTGGGCGTCCTGCTCTACGAGCTGCTGACCGGTCGCCCGCCATTCCCGGGGAACAACTTCAAGACGACGTCACGTCGGCACGCGCTCGAGAAGCCGGTCGCGCCGAAGCTGGTTCGCCCGCAAGCGCGCATCCCCGACGCCCTCGACGCCCTGGTGATGCGGGCGCTGGAGAAGAAGCCCGATCGACGCTTCGCGAGCGCGTCCGAGATGGCGCGTGCCCTCGAGACGCTGGCGCAGACCGGCGATCACGCGCCGACGCCGATCCCGCGCTTCCGGGCGGCGACCTCTCCGGTCCCGGCGCCCGGTGCGCCGGTCGTCGAGTCCGGTGCGTATTCGCGGCCGCCAGCCGCGGTCGAGCCCGCGGAGCCGGAGCCCGAGCCGGAGCCCGAGCCGGAGCCGGAGCCGGAACCCGAGCCGGAGCCCGAGCCAGAGCCAGAGCCCGAGCCCGAGCCAGAGCCGGAGCCCGAGCCAGAGCCGG
>CAYOBQ010000329.1:0-3974 GCA_964402225.1 uncultured Nannocystaceae bacterium
GAGTGCTGAAAGCCCTCCACACTCCCTCCGTCAGAATCGGGATATGCACCCAAAATAAATAGGCGCCTCGCATCCACGAGCGCAGGCCATCTTCGCCCGCAGCTCGGTCGCCCACGCACAGCGCCCACCGCCAGCGACGAGGGATTCTAGGAACCGAGGAAACTGGGCCGCGACAACCGGCAGAAGTAGTTGTCGCTGACCGGCAGAAATAGTTGACGCCAAACAGCGGACACCGCGGCAGGTCGCCGACGCGGCGCGCGCTCGCTTGGCCGTCACCTCTGCCGCGGTGTCCGAGCCTCGCGGGAATTGGTCTGATAAACATACCACTTTGTCTGATTATCAGACCAATTTGCCCGGGCGCGCCTACCCGGCGCTGGGCCGAGGCGCCGATGCGCTCGTGGGGACAAGTCGCGCCAGGTGGCGGCCTCCTTGGGACGTCCGAGGCGCTCGAGGAGCTCGGCGCCCAGCAGGCGGTTGTGCAGCGGGTCGCCGATGAGCACGGGGCCCGGGTGGCGCAGGGGCGGGGCGTCCACCGGTCGTGCCAGGCCGGTGGGGACCGGGAGATTCGCGCCCCCTGGGATGCCCGCGCGAAGCGCGTGTAGCGTGCCGCCTACATCGGCTAGCGCCCACAGCGTCTCGGCGCGAGAGAAGCCCGTCGCGGCGAGGACCTTGGGGGTGATCGGGTCGGCCGCCGACCAGCTTCGCAGCGCCGTCTCGAACGCCTCGGGATCGTCTCGGGCGTGGGCGCACGCGGGTCCAATGGCGAAGCCCCAGGTGCGCGGGCAAGGGCGCAGGCCCATCGCGGCGGCGAGCCTACCGCTCTCGACCGCCACCGGCCGCCTCACGCCGGCTCGCAGGAGACGGCGCAGCCGGGTGGGCGTATCCGGCGCGCGCAGCTCGATCGGCGGCAAGTCCGGGTGGCGGCGGTAGACATGGCGCCAGTACCAGCTACTCGCGCCGAAGCCGACGTTGAAGACAGCCACGTCGGGGCGGGTGCGCTCTACCTCCTGCAAGTACATCAACGGGAAGACGAGGTGGTCCGACTCGACCAGCAAGAGCGCGCCGGTCGGCGCGGACTCGAGCCAGGTCTCCGCCATCATGCGAGGCGTGACGAGGGCTGAGCGGTTCCGATCCCAGAGGGGCCGCTCGCCGGTGCCCAGCGTCAAGACCAGCAACCCGACCGCCCAGGCCGATGCGCGCGGCAACCGGTCGAGAGACGCCGCCACCCCGCACGCACCGAGCCACAGGGAAGGTGCGAGGTAGCCGTTGTAGTCGGGCATCTCGGGGAAGAAGGTGTCGCCGGCCGTGAAGACATACATCGAGCCGATGAAGACCGGTACGGCCGCCAGCACAACGTGGCGGCGCAGCCCGGAGCCCAACCATCCCAAGGCCGCGAGCACGAGGACCACCGCGCCGCCCTCGAGGACGAGCCAACCGAGCCACTTCGCGATGTGCCCCGGCGCCGCCGTCCAGCCCCCCTCGGCGACGTGGGTCCGGGTGTGCGTGTAGTCGGCGCCCGTCAGGTAGGCGCGCACGCCCGCCCAGTCGCCAAGCTCACCCCAGACCATCCGGTCGGTGGCGTCATGGACCCACCAGAGGTAAGCGTATGGCGCCAGGCCCGCCGCCGCGCCGACCGCCGCAGCGAGAACGGCGCGCGGCGTCGAAGTACCGAGCATCGGCAGAGCGTAGGTCCCCACGGCGAGCGCGGCGGTGAGCCCGAAGACCGGGTTCACGCAGGCGGCGAGGCCGCTCAATACGCCCAGGCCGAGCCACGCGCGAGCGTCCCGGCGCTCTGCCTGGACGACGGCAACGCCCGCCGCGATCAGGGTGAGCGCCAAGAGCGTCGCGGTCGCGTAGAGCTCGATGCGCGTGCCCTGATCCCAAAGCGGCGTCAGCGCTCCAACACTCAGCAACGCCCAGAGCCGCACGGTGGCGGACGCGGAGGTCAGACGGCGCGCCAGCGCGTCGGCGGGCAGCGCACAGGCCGCAGCGCTCAGCGCCGAGAGCAGGTTCATCCCGGTCAGCGGATCGAGGCCAGGGAGGCGCGCGAAGACCGCGAGCAACAGCGTGTAGAGGGGTTGCCCCGGCGGGTGGCCGAGACCCAACTCGTGACCGACGAGGGCCAACTCGCCCGCGTCGAACCAGGCGAGGTCGCCGGCCATCGTCGCGGTGTACCAGAACGCCAGCAGGAGCGCGGCGACCCGCCCTGGCCAGCGGTCCCCCGGGCTCATCTCTCCTCCAGCGCGGCGCGGATCCGCGCGAGCCACGGATCAGACGGGGCGAGGGCCTCGGCGTGGGCGAGGTGCCAGGCAGCGAGGGTTCGCGCGCCGCGACGGAGATGGTGCTCGGCGTGATGGGCATGGAGGAGCGCGAGGGCCCGCAGGGAGTCGAGGTCGCGTGGTAGCTCCAGACGCGCGAAGGCTCTCGAGAGGCGTTCGAGGGTGTCCGGCCCACCGGGGGCGAGGGTGACGCCATCCGCCGCGAGGTAGGGCAGAAGCGCGCCGACCCGGTGGGCCTCGACCCCCGGCTCGTAACGGACCTCGGGGCCGTCGAAGCCGCGCGGGAACTCGCCGAGCCAGGCCGCCCTCGCCGGATGCGAGGCCGCGAGCCGGGCGCGGACCCACGGCTGGCTCGTCTGCCCCCGAAACACCAGGGCGACATCGGGGCGCGCGCCCTCTCCAGCGCGCAGGTACCACGTGAGGAAGGTACTCCCGTAGTCGCTGAGGACCAGCGCCCCGTCGGGTGGCACCTCCTCGAGGTAGGCCCGCGCCACCGACTCCGCGACGCGCTGGCCCCGGCGCTCGCCGGGATCCACGCCCGGCGAAGCGACGGCGAGGGCCGGCAGAAAGGCCCAGCGCCAGGGAGCGGCCGTCGCCGACCAGACGGCGACCAAGACCGCGACCAGTCCCGGCGCGAAGTAGCCGCCCAGATCAGGGTTCAGCGCGTCGAAGGGGTAGAAGAAGCGCGTCGCGAAGACGCACCCGGCCGCGCCGAGCGCGCCCACCGCGAGGCCCGGGCGCCTCCAACCCCCAGTCGCGACACCCACGCTCACGCCGACCGCGAGCAGAGCCGCCACCGCGAGGCCGATCTCGTCGATGGCGTAGCCGAAGAGCTTCAAGGCGTTGAGGCCGAGGTCGACGTCACCCGCGGGCCCCACGAGGTTCGCCTGCCAAGCGCGACCGCTGATCGTCTCCCACAGCGCCGCGGGTCCGTCCGGCATCCCCCACCCGACCTCACCACCTCTTCGCGCGCGCAGCGGGAGGTACAGATAGGTGGCCGTACCCAGCGCGCCCGCGACGACGGCCAGACCGATGGGCTGGGCTCGCTGGCGACCGAGCCAGAGGGCGACGAGCGCGAGGGGAATGAAGGCGGCGCCGATGAGGCTGTGGTTCGCGCCCGCGAGGCCGAAGACCAACGCCATCGCGGGGAGCGCCCTCGCGTCGTCCCCGGATGCGACTCGAACCGCCAGCCAGCCCACCGCGACGCAGAGGAGAAGCTGTAACCCGTAGACCTCCGCGCGCACCGCCTGCAGCCACACGGCGGGCATGACCGCCGGGAGCAGCGCCGCGGCCACGCTCGGGAGTCGTGACGCGTCGGGCGCAACGGCCCGAAGGAGCCGATACAGCACGGCCAGCGCGGCCCCGGTAGCCAGAGCGCTGAGCAGGTTCGCACGAAAAGCGATGTCCCCGAGGGGGACCCGCTCGGCTCCTTGGGTCAGCAGCGCGTGCAGGGGATGCCCGGGGGGGTGGGATAGGCTGAGTCGCCACGCGACGGCTGCAAACTCAGCGGTGTCGTGCCAATGCGGGCCGGGGAGCGCCGTCCACGCGAAGGCGGAGGCCGCGAGCGCGAAGACTGCAGCGGTCGCCCCAGCCTCCCTATCCCCTTCGGTCATTGGCGCGATCTACCACGCTCACCATTGAATTGGGTGCATATCCCGATTCTGACGGAGGGAGTGTGGAGGGCTTTCAGCACTC
>CAYOBQ010000330.1:0-3835 GCA_964402225.1 uncultured Nannocystaceae bacterium
TTCCGGAAGTTCTTCACGGTGTCAAGGTCCTTTGAGCAAACTGACGGCTGAGTGCTGAAAGCTGAAAGCCTCTCCAAAGACGACCGCAGATCTGGGACTTGCACCCTATCGAACCTGCCGCGCGAGGGACGCCAGCGCCCCGCGGACCTCCTCCAGCGACGGGGTCACGGCGTCGATGTCGGCACAGAGCTCGTCGAGGCCACAGACGAGCCTCTCGAGACGCTTCGCGGCCGCGGCGCTCTTGGCGAATTGCATCGGCCGGGTGACGGACCGCATCGCCGTGAGCTCGTCGCGACGCTGCGCCATCTGCTCGGCGAACTCACCGACGACGCCGCGCACCAGCGAGAGCGGCGGGATCGGCAACGGCGCCCGCTCGAGGCCCGTCGCCGTCGGCAGCACGTCCAGCCCGAGCAAGAAGAGGGGCGGCTTCGACTTGCGAGGGACGCGGTGGAGGCGGATGGCGCGCACGTACCGCAGCTCATCATCACCGAAGTGCAGCAGATAGCGCTCGACGTCGCGCACGAAGTCGCCGAGGGTCTGCGGGACGTCCTCGCTCGACGGGAGCTCGGTGTCGGGCTCGTTCGGGTCGCGTCCGACGCGGCGAACGAGGACCCCCGTCGCGCTCAGATCGCGCACCAGCGTGCGCACCACGCGCCCCGTATTGCACGCCTCAGTATAGGCCCCCAGCCGCGTCAGGCGCTGCTCGCCCCACTCGCGAAACCGGTCCGCCGACCGACTCTCGGGGCGCACCAGCACCACCACCAACCGCTCGAAGAGATCGGGACGCTCCCCGCGGACGCGTAGCCAGGCGCCGTGGCTGGCGCAGCGCCACTCGGCACCGTCCAGCGGCGCCTCGTCGATCACCTCCAGCAGCTTCGGGCCCTTCTCGCGCACGAAGCGTCGGACGTGATTCCCGTTGCGAACAACCTCGCTCACGAATTGGGAGTCTGCCACAATCCGACCCCTATCGCCCCAGCCACAGCGAGCGCAGATGGACGACCCGCTCAGCGGTCAGAACCTCGCCTTCGTCGAAGCCCTCTACGCCGACTATCTCGACGACCCGCGCTCCGTCTCCGAGGACTGGCGGCGCTACTTCGGAGCCCAAGACGCGAACGGCCACGCCGCGGCGGATCTGCGCGGCCCGTCCTTTCGCCCGGCGAGCATCTTCGGCGCTCGCGGCGGCGGCCCGGCGGGGCTCGATGTCGCCGCGCTCCAGGACCGCGTGGACCAGATCGTCCGGGCGTATCGGGTCCGCGGGCACATGATCGCCGATCTCGACCCCCTCGACGTCCACCGAGACCCCCACCCGGAGCTCGCGCTGGCGCACTACGGCTTCACCGAGGCAGACCTCTCCCGCACGTTCTCGGCGCGCACCCTCTCGGGCCCCGAGGTGCTGCCCCTGGGCCAGATCATCGATCGCTTGAAGCGCACCTACTGCGGCGCGATCGGCGTGCAGTTCATGCACATCGACGACCTGAACGTGAAGTCCTGGCTGCAGACGCGGATGGAGCAGACGCAAAACGTCCTGGAGCTGTCCCGGGCGCAGCAGATCCGGGTGCTCACCAAGCTCACGGACGCCGAGATCTTCGAGCAGTTCATCCATCGCAAATTCCTGGGCGCCAAGCGGTTCTCCCTGGAGGGCGGGGAGAGCCTCCTCCCGCTGCTCGATCAGGCGCTGGAGGAGCTGGCGCTGCACGGGGCCCATGAGGTGGTCATCGCGATGGCCCACCGCGGTCGCCTCAACGTGCTCGCCAACATCATGGGCAAGTCCCCCGCGGACATCTTCCGCGAGTTCGCCGACAAGGATCCCGACCTCTACTTCGGCGGCGGCGACGTCAAGTACCACATGGGGTACAGCTCGGATCACACGACGCAGTCCGGGCAGACGCTGCACATCTCGCTGTGCTTCAACCCGAGCCACCTCGAGTTCGTCAACCCCGTGCTCCTGGGTCGCTGCCGCGCCAAGCAGGACCGTCGGGGCGATACGTCGCGGGAGAAGGTGGTCCCCATCCTGGTGCACGGAGACGCGGCCTTCGCCGGCCAAGGGGTCGTGCAAGAGACGCTGAACCTCAGCGAGCTCGACGGCTACGCCGTCGGTGGCACGCTGCACGTGATCCTCAACAACCAGATCGGCTTCACCACGCCTCCGGAGTCCTCTCGGTCGACGTACTACGCCACCGACGTCGCGCGAATGCTCGAGATCCCCGTCTTCCACGTCAACGGCGAGCACCCCGAGGCCGTGGCGCAGGCCGTGAAGCTGGCCCTCGACTTCCGTCAGACCTTCAACCGCGACGCCGTCATCGACATGTGGTGCTACCGCCGCCACGGTCACAACGAGGGAGACGACCCCACCTTCACCAACCCCGTCCTCTACCAGCACGTGCGGGCCCGCAAGTCCGTGCGAGAGGGCTACCTGGACAACGTGATCGCCCTGGGCGCCGGGATCACGCGGGCCGAGGCCGACGAGATCGCCGTCGCTCGCCGAGCGCACCTCGACGAGGCCCTGGCCGCCTCGAAGCACCGCGAGTTCACCTACCAGCGCGACTTCGGGCGGGGGCTGTGGACGGGCTACCTCGGCGGGGACGACGCGTCGGTGCCCGAGGCCTCCACGACGGTACCCAGACAACGCCTGGAGCAGCTCGTGCAGCAGCTCGCCGAGCTGCCCGACGGCTTCGAGAGCCACCCCAAGATCCGGCGCCTCACGGACGCCCGCGTGGCGATGGTCAAGGGAGACAGGCCCGTGGACTGGGGCTGCGCCGAGACCCTCGCCTTCGCGACGCTGCTAGACGAAGGGACACGCATCCGCCTGTCGGGTCAAGACGCCGGACGCGGCACCTTCAGCCACCGCCACTGCGTCCTGCACGACCAATCCACCGGCGCCCGCCACGTCCCGCTCAACGGTCTGAGCGAGGCCCAGGGCGCCTTCGAGCCCCTCGACAGCCCCCTGAGCGAGACCGGCGTCCTCGGCTTCGACTTCGGCTACAGCCTCGACATGCCCGACGCCCTCGTCATCTGGGAGTCGCAGTTCGGCGACTTCGCCAACAGCGCGCAGGTCATCATCGACCAGTTCATCTCCTCGTGCGAAGACAAGTGGCACCGGCTCAGCGGGCTGGTGCTCTTCTTGCCCCACGCCTTCGAAGGGCAGGGTCCCGAGCACTCGAGCGCCCGCCTCGAGCGCTGGTTGGGGCTGTGCGCCGAAGACAACATGACCGTCTGCAACCTCACGACGCCGGCGCAGATCTTCCACGCGCTGCGGCGTCATATGCTGCGCGCGATCCGCAAGCCCCTGGTGGTCATGACCCCGAAGAGCCTGCTGCGGCGGCCCGAGGCGGTGTCCGACATCTCCGCCTTGAGCGAGGGCGGCTTCCAACGCGTGATCCCAGACGCCGACGTAATCGACGCGAAGGCCGTGCGGCGCGTGATCCTGTGCACCGGCAAGGTCTACTACGACCTCCTGGCGACGCGACAAGCGCTCGAGGCAAACGACGTGGCGATCCACCGGGTCGAGCAGCTCTATCCCCTGCGCCAACGGGAGATCGCCGGGCTCTTCGAGGGCTACGACGCGGATGTCCCGGTGGTGTGGGTCCAGGAGGAGCCCGAGAACATGGGCGCCTGGCCCTACCTGCGCCTCCGTTTCGGCGAGCGCATCCACGGCCACGCCCTCCGGGGAATCACGCGACCGGAGAGCGCGAGCCCGGCGACGGGTTCGTCGGCGAGCCACCGCATGGAGCAGGACCTGCTGATGGAGCAGGCCTTCGAGTTGTCCTGATCTGGAAACCCATCGGGTGCAAATCCCAGATCTGCGGTCGTCTTTGGAGAGGCTGTCAGCTTTCAG
>CAYOBQ010000331.1:0-3702 GCA_964402225.1 uncultured Nannocystaceae bacterium
CGGCTCCGGCTCTGGCTCCGGTTCGGGCTCTGGCTCTGGCTCGGGTTCGGGCTCGGGCTCCGGCTCTGGCTCGGGTTCTGGCTCGGGCTCCGGTTCGGGCTCGGGTCCAGGCTCCGGCTCAGGCTCGTACTCGATGTCCGACCCGCCATCGCAGTCACACATGCGAGCGATGGAGTCATAGAAGCTACAGCGAAACGTCGGCGTGTGGCGCTCGTCGGGGCTGTCCGACAGGCGCTTCAGGCAAGGGGCTGGCGCCCCCAACTCGCAGGGCACGCCTTGGGCCCCCCCGGGGAGTCGACCTCCGTTGAACACCAGGAACACGACACGGCGGTTCTCCTCGCAGCGCTGTTCCGTCTGAACGAGCGGGTTGAACTCGCCGCAGCCCACCAGACGCGGGTTCATGAACCGACTCTTGGGGATCACGACGTCGTGCTGGCCATCCATGTAGGCCTGGAACAGCGCCTTGCGCGTAATGGGACCGGCGACGCCGTCCGGGCTCAGGCCGCTGGATTCCTGGAACGCCGTGACCGACCCCTGGGTCTTGGGCCCGTCCTGGTTGTCGACCGGGCCGGGATCCGGCATGTCCGGCATGTCCGAGAGGATCTGCTGGACACATTGGATGCCCCAATCCTCCTCCTGGTAGAGCGCCTCCCATTCGTCGGCGTCGTTGGTGATGAACGCGAAGACGCTGCGCGCTCGCCGCTCGCTCAACCGCTTGTTGTACTCATCGGTGCCCACCTTGTCGGTGTGCCCGAAGATCATGACCGACGAGCGCGGGCGCGCCTCGAGGACCTGCTCCAGCTCCTCGAGCTTGCCGACCTCTTTGGTGCGGACGAACGATTTGTCGAACGCGAAGTGCAGGTCGTCAGCGCAGATGCAGGCCTCGAACTGCGCCGCGGGCGGCCTCTTCTTCCGGACTCGAATCGTGTAGAGCTGGCCCGGATCGAGGTCCGCCCGCTTGAACGGTTGCGGGATCAACAACGGCGGATCCGGGGTCAGATCAGCGGTGATGATCCACGCCTTGCCGACGTCGCGCTGGCAGGTGCCGAGTTGGTCCCGAATGAGCTCGTCGACCTTGGCCGGATCGTCGGTCCCCCAGTTGAAGCGCGCGATATCAGACGCGGTGATCGGATTGCCCGCCTGCGTCTCGCGCTCGGCGATCTTCTCCAGGGTGTCGTTGTCCTGTGGTTCGTAGACCTTTGCCGCAGAGCGCCTGTCGAAGCCCATCCGTCTTCCCTACGAAAGGTCGATGACCTCGTAGGCCTCCCCGTCCGAGATGGCCTCGATGGCGAACTTCCCGGCCGGCATCCCGTCGACCTCGATCATCCCGTCCGCGTTGGTCGTGAACGCCTCCTCCGTCCCGTCGGGGAGCTTGATGGTCACCGTCACGCCGGCCAGCGGCTCGTCGCTCAGATCATCGACCACGCGGAACTTGACCCACGCCTCGCCGAGCTCGAGCGCGCCCCCGCCGACCTGGACGGGCGCCTGCGCAGCGTCCCCCGGACCATCGTAGCGCCCGCCGCCTCCGCCATCGTCCCCATCTGCGTCGGGACCCAGCGGCGCCCCACCCCCATCATCCTGGGGACCGGGTAGCGACTTCGGGAAACGCACCTCAAGCATCCCCGGGGCGAGCCCCTCCTCCAGCGCGCAGCCCTCGACGTCGAGGGTCCCCGACCGCGGGCCCCCACTGCTGGGCACGACCCGGTACGGCTGATTCGCCCACGGCTCTCCCTGGGCGTCGAGGAGGATGATCTCGACCCAGTCCCGGCCAACGGGCATCTCCGGGACGTAGATCTCGTCCTCCGGCTGGATCTTGTCCGGCGCCTCTCGCTTGAGTCGAAGATCGTCGTTGGCGGGGTGCTCCCAGATCTCCTTCCAAAGCCCCGCGCCCAGGCCCCACAGGATCGCGATGCTCTGGATCGTCTCATCGGCCTGCACCACATGGACCCGCGAGTCGTCGGGCTCGGCGGGCGGGCCGAAGTCATCGAGGCCCTGGCTCGCCTCCCCCGCGGCCACCTCGAGCTTGCCACCCTGCTCCTTGGCGAGGTCTCCGTAGGTCCCAGAGAGCTCCGAGCCCGGCGGCGGCTCGTAGCCCATCATCTTCTTCCACGCCTCCATCAGGATGACGATGGTCCGCGCCTTGGCCGCGATGTCGCCGCCGGTCGCCTCGGCGATGTCACGCAGCCACTTCGGGATGCTCGACGCCGGGATGCCATCGTCTCGACCCGAGAGGATGTCGGCGATCTGCGCCGCGTTCTTCCCAGCCAGCCCCGCGATCTTGTCGCCGCTCTCCCCCGCCAGCCCCCTGACCTGTTGGGCGACCTCGGAGCTGCCCAACGGCTCCTGATCCCCTCCCCGCAATGGATCGAGCTGGTCGGCCGTGCTGCCGCTCACCGTCTCGACCCCCGCCGCCCCGGACTCCGCCACCTGCTTGAGTGAGGCCGGCACCGCCGACTCCTCGGTCGCGCCCATCCCCACGTATCGAAGGAGATCGATCGCCCCGCAAAACAGCCCGGTCTGGAACCCGAGGGCGTTGGCCTCCGACTCGGCCAACCGTGGATACTCGGGCGGGATGACCGGCTCGGGCTTGGTGTCCTCGAACTCCGCCTCGGAGTCCTCGGTCTCGTCACCCTCCCCCTCGAGAGGCGCGAACTCCCCCTCTACCCCCGCCTCGTCGAGCTGCACCGACGGGGTACGCGGGAAGGTCCACACCCACGGCGCCAGGCCGTTGGCATCGACGAGCACGTTGAGCTCACCGCGCACGAGCAACTCGGCGACCCGAACGAGCAGCGCGAGATCGTCGAGCCGGTCCAAGTGCGTGTGATCCATCGATCCGCGCACCGCGGTCCGCAACGCCTCGAGGTTGCCGTTTCGGGCGCAGTAGCTCGCCAGGAACTCCGCCGCCTGCTCCAGATCATAGAACCGGCTGAACCGATTGCGCGTGAAGAAGAGCACCTCACGGGTGCCGGTTCGGAGGACGAACCTCACGCCACCTCAGACCGCCGACCGAACACAGCTCGCGAATCCGGCATCAGCCCCGTCCAAACGGAGAGCCGCCGCCGGGCTCGTCGTCGTCCTTCGCCGCATCGCCCAGACCGCCCTCACCCGCGTCATCGACGAGGCCTCCCCCAGCCGCCTTCCCGGACGGATCATCGAGCCCCGGCTCGCCCGGTCCTCCAGCCTCACCCGGGTACTCTCCATCCGGGCCTCCCCCGGCCGCGTCGTCGACGAGGCCCCCTTGGTCACCGCCGCCTCCCGCGTCGTCGACCAGACCGCCGCCTCCCTTCCCCGCGTCGTCGACCAGACCGCCGCCACCACCGGCCTGGTCACCCAGACCACCGCCGGCCTTGTCACCCAGACCACCGCCGGCCTTCACGTCCGGGCCACCCGCCAGCTTCGACGCACCGCCCGCGTCGCCGACTCCGCCGACCCCCGCCGCCTTCGCCGCGGCACCGGCCGGGCGCGCGGCCTCGGGTTCATCCGCCTTCGCTGCACTACCGCCCGCCGCCGCCGGCTCATCCGCCTTCCCAGCACCACCGCCCGCCGCCGCCGGCTCATCCACCTTCGCTGCACTACCGCCCGCCGCCGCCGGCTCATCCGCCTTCGCGGCACTACCGCCCGCCGCCGCCGGCTCATCCGCCTTCGCGGCACTACCGCCCGCCGCCGCCGGCTCATCCGCCTTCGCGGCACTACCGCCCGCCG
>CAYOBQ010000332.1:0-3657 GCA_964402225.1 uncultured Nannocystaceae bacterium
TGAGCCCGGTTGAGTTCGAGCGAGCGGCCTGTCAGATTTCGGAGGTCGCAGCGTAGTCAAGCTGTCCGGCAAATCGGGGCAAGACCACGGTGGCGATGCTTCAAACCTGCGAGCGCATCGTGGAAGCTCAATTGATGGCGCGCGCCCTCGCTCAGCGCCTTGAATTCCAGGAGTTCCTCGACCCCATGACCCGCCTCGGCGAGCCGCGCCTCGACTCGGTTGCGCAGCTTGATCTCCACGCCACCGACCGCCGCCGCGGTCGAGTCGACCGCTTCGTTCCACCGCGCGAGCACCTGCCCGCCGAGGCTCGTCCGGGCCCGGAGGTCGGGGCAGTTCATCCCATCCCACAGGCAGCGCTCGTCCAGCGGATCGGCGCTGCGCCGGCACAGCGCCCCCCCGCGCACATAGAGGACGTCGGCGCCGAGCCAGCCCACGGGCTCCGCGCCCTGCGCCACCAGACTGGGCGCGGCGCCGTCGAGATCGGCCCGCCACACATCGCCCGCCCTCGCATAGAGCACCGACCGACCATCCGGTGAGGGACGCAGATGGGCCGGGGGAACGTCACCGGACCACACCGTCCGTTGCCGACCCGTCGCCCCGTCGAAGAGCCACGGCCCGGAGGGTCGACGCAGCAGGACGACGGCTCCATCGTCGTCGCACGCGTCTCCCTGGCCGTCCGCGTCGCCATCTCGCTGCCGCGGATCGACGGTCCGTGGGCTGCCGTCGTCGTCGTCGAGGAGGCCGTCCCCATCGGCGTCCTCGCAGGCCGTGAGCGCCTGGTCCGGGTTGGCATCGACCGGACAGTTGTCCTCGGGTGGGTAGACGCCGTCGCCGTCCACATCGACGCGGAGCAGCAGTTCATCGAGGCTCGCACCACCGCCGACTCGGTTGCCGACGCGATCGAAGTCGTCGCAGAGCAAGGTGCCGGCGACGTCCCATCGCTCGCAGAGTGGAGGCGCCGGCCCGGCGTCGGGCGGTGGCGTCGAATCCTCTGGGTTCAGCGCGTCGGGCTGAGCGTCGACCACCGGGGCGCCGTCGCGGGCGCCCTCGTCCAGCCGCGCGGTGTCAGCGAGCGAGCGATCCGGTCAGGGGCCATCCGGTGGCGGCCCGTCCGATGCGCGAGTGTCCTGGCTCGCGTCAGCCGCCGCGTCCACCGCACGACCGTCCGGCGCGTCGGCATCGGGAGCGCCCGCGTCGCGGCTGGCGTCCGGGGCGAGCCCGTCGCCGACATCTGCCTCCTCACCCGGGGACTCAGCGTGGCGACGCGCGAAAGTAGCCGCCCCGGCACGCTCACCGTCGGCGCCGGAGCCCCAACAGGAGCAGCAGCGCGCCGAGCGCGAGCTGGTCGGGGGTGGCGCCCGCGTCGCAGCCGCAACCGTCGCTGCTACCGGCGGCGCCGTTCGTGTCGCGGGCGCAGGGCTCGGCGGAGGCTTGGCGGCAGGCGCCGCAGCGGCCGCAGTTCTGGTCCCAGACGAGCCCCTCGCCGCACAGCGACGCGCACACCCCGTCGACCAGGGCCGAGCCGGGGCCGCAGGGGCTGTCCTCCTCGAAGCAGGCCTCGGCGTCGGGCTCGCCAGCGTCGGGGCGGGGCTCGCACTCGCCGCGGATGTTGAGCCGCTGGTTCGGGGGGCACCGGCCGCCGCTCACGTCGGGGTCCTCGCCGGGATCCATGTCGTCGGGGGGCGGCGAGACGTCCATGTCACGCGGGGGCGGGTTCTGGTCCATGTCCGGCGGCGGTGGGATCGCCGCGTCGGTGCGCTCGCCGACGAAGTGCAGGACCTGCTCGGTGGTGGCGCGCTCCTCAAGCTCGTCGGCGTCGATGCCCGCGACGTTCTGGATCACGGTGCCCTCTTCGAGGCCGTGGTCGACGGTGACGGCGAAGGTGACCACGTGGCGCTCACGGGGCTCGAAGCTGCCGATGTTCCCGTGGTTGCTGAGGTTGAAGCCGCGCCCGCCGAAGGGGCTGGTCCCCTCCGGGCCGTCCCCGATGGCCTGGCCGTCGATGGCGGCGCTGGTGGAGATGTAGGTGGTTCCGGCGGGGACCTCGTCGAAGATGACCACGTTGTTGGCGAAGTCGCCGCCGGTGTTCTCGACCACGATCTGGTAGGCGATTCGGTCCTCAGGATCGACCACGCTCCCGGAGGGGGGCTGCGCCGATTTCTGCGGCTTCACCGTGTCGAAGCTGGGGAGTCGGTGGTCGAAGGCCATCACCAGCCAGTCGGTGAAGAGCTGCTCGCCGGGGGTCACGAGGCCGGCGCCGCGGGGGACCACGAACTCGACCTCCGCCGACTCGTCGCCGGGCTCGATGGCCCCCTCGACGGTGAAGGCGTCGAGGTCCACGCCGTGGACGTTCTGCTGGCACTGACCGTCCTGGCGGCCGGTGTTGATGGTGCTGTTGAAGACGTTGCGGTTCGGGTTGCAGGGATCGCTGACCTCGAAGCCGTTGATGCGCAACGAGTCGCCCTGGATCGACGCGTCGCCCTCGAGGACGAGGTAGGTCACGTCCACCGTGGGATCCGCCGGGGCGAGGAAACCGCGGACGCGGAGCTGGCGGTTCTGGCCGCCGATGAGCTCGAAGCCCTGATAGTAGTAGACGCGGCGCAGCGGCAGGTTGTCCTCGTCCTCGTACACGACGAAGAGCGACCACGAGGCGATCGTGAGGCTGGCCGCGACCTGGACCGCGGTTCGTTGGTCGCCGATGTCCCCGCCGGCGATCGTCACGTCGCGCAGCGTCCACTCGCCGTTGAGGTCACCGCCGGCGTCGAGGTAGTCGTTGAGGGCCTCGGTCACGTCACCGCCGGTGGAGTAGAAGTCGACCGCGCACTGTCCGACACCGCACAGGAGGCCCAACAGCTCACAGCTCTGCCCGTCGGCGGCGTCCATGAAGGACTGGGTGAGCGCCGCGTCGGAGCCGACGGCGATGGCCTCACCGCCCGGCGTCACCAGCGTCACGGCGTCATCGATGCCCGCCCCCGGCGGCGTCGACGACGCCCATCGGAGTTGGGCGTGGGCGATGCGCAGGGTGGGCGTCTGCGGGATGACATCGAGGGTCGCCGACGAGGTGTCGAGCCCGCGACAGTTGGCGCCACCGGTGCCGCCGCACTGCCCTTCGGCGCCGCAGTCGAGCAACGTGTTGCCCGTGGCGGCGTAGTCGAGGTTGCCCTCCCACTCAAAGGTGGGGTCGGGCCCGAGGGCGAACCCCTGCGCCAGCGCCGTCGCGGACAGACACAGGCATGCGGCGAGTAGGACGCGCTTCATCGTTGATGGACCCCCGAGTCTGGTTTCGGCCGCATGGTACCGAGAGTGCGCCTGACACCGCCACTTGTGACAACCCCCCGTATCGCGCCACCATGCGCCCCGCGTTCGCGGAGAGGAGGCGACCCATGCGGCTCGTTGTGTGGCTCTCGATGCTGTTGGTGGCGGGGTGCGTCCCGGCTGGCGGTGGCGGTGGCGGTGGCGGTGGCCGCAAGTCGGAGATCGGAGAGTCGTGCGCTCGCACGGACGACTGCCGGAGTCCTGCGACGTGCGTCGCGATGGTGTGCCGATCGGGCGGCGAGGGGGAAGGCGAGGGTGAGGGTGAGGGTGAGGGCGAAGGGGAAGGGGAGGGGGGTGGGGGGGGCGGCGGGGAGGGGGGGGGCGCGGGGGCCGGGGCGGGGG
>CAYOBQ010000333.1:0-3589 GCA_964402225.1 uncultured Nannocystaceae bacterium
GCTGAAAGCTGACAGCCTCTCCAAAGACGACCGCAGATCTGGGATTTGCACCCGACTGAAATGAGAGGGGTGCATCGATTCTACCGATCACTCGCTGAGCAGCATCACGAGCTGGATGTCGGGTCCCGCCTGGTCTCGGCGCTGATGCACCCCGACGCCGACCCTGCGCCACGCCCCGTCGAGCAGCGTCGGGTCGGGATCGAACCGATCGAGGGTCGAGAGCACCATGACCCACGCGCTCCCCCGCCGCCTGAGCTTCGCTCGGCCCAGCGCCCCCCGGGGTGTGGGCTCGGGCTCGGCCGCCTCTCGCCGGGCCGCGCGCCGCAACGCTCCATCGGGCTCCAGTCGACCCGTCCCCGCCTCGCGCCGCGCGGCGCGCAGCCTGGCGAGCACGGTCCGCTCGGCGGCCGCGGCGTCCGTCACCACGGGGCGCGGCACCGTGAAGACCTGCGTCACCCACCAGTCCTCGCCGTGTCCGGCGGCGCCGAAGCCCACATGCGTCAGCTCCCGGCTGAGGATGTTCCGCCGGTGCCCCAGGCTGCGGAGCAAGCCGGCGTGGGCGTCCCAGAGGCTCTGGTTCAGCGCCACGTTCTCGGCGTAGGCGATGGCCCGGTAGCCCGCGCTCTGGAGGCGGTCCCCCGACGACCCGGTGTTCGGCGAGTGGTGCCCCACGAAGCCCGAGTTGCGCATGTCCTCGCTGTGGGCCTGGGCGATCTCGTCCAGGCGGGCGTCCCGTTGCAGGGGCGCCAGCCCATAGCGCGCTCGCTCCTGCGCGAAGAACGCGCCGAGCTCCTCGACGGCGTCCACCTCCGACTCGACCCCAGACTCGTCCGGCGGCCACACGCTCTCGAAGGTCACCGGCAACTCGACGCCCGCGTAGATCGTGAGTTGCGCGAGGGGTACGGGCCCGCGCGGGCCCTTGGCGAGCAGCTCCACGACCCACGCCCCCGGCACGTCGGGCACGAAGCTCGCAACGAAGCGACGCCCCCCGCTGGCGACCTCGAGGGGCACGATGGCGAGATCGGGCCCCATCAACACCGCGCCAGCGTCGGTGTAGCCCGCCCGCAGACGCCCCGCGACGACCACCTTCGCGCCTACGTTCGAGGTGCGCGGCACCGGCTCGAGCCCGGGGCCCGCCCCCGTGGTGATGGTCACCAGGACTCGCATCGGGGGCTCGCCGACCTGCCACGCCTCCCCTAGGCCGACCCGCTCTCGGCCCGGATGCAGTTGCTTCGAGACCGCGTCCGCGACCGCGTCGTCACCGTCTCGGGAGGTCACCAGGACCGCCTGACGAACGCCCCAGGCCACCGCGCCGGCGCTGTCGAGCAAGAACGCGAGGGCGTCGGTCGGCACGAGCCGGTTGTCTTGGGCGTACCACGCCGCGAGCTCCCGGGCCGCGTGGGAGAGGGCCGGGTCGTAGCGCCCACCGGCCTCGGCGACGATCGAGGCGAGGCGCTCGTCGGTGGCGGTCATCGGAGGGCGCGCGTAGCGGTGGACCGGAGGCTCGGTGAGCTCGAAGTAGAGATCGGCGCCCGCGGGGGGCGGCGGTCGACGGTACCCCTGGGGGCCACCCGCCGCGATGTTCGGTGCGCGCCGCAGCGCGCGATCCACGACCTCGGCGTCCAGGAGCGCGAGCCCCGCCGCGAGGAGGGCCGCGAGCACGGCCAGAGCGATGAGCCTCCGCATCACTCGGGCCTGGGCTCGACGTCCGTCCCCCAGATCCACACGGTGTTCACCGTGACCGCGAGGTTCGCGCCGGCCTGGGCCCAGTACACGACGGCGGGCTGCATCCCCGAGACCACGAAGGCCACCGCGTAGAGCATCGCCGCGGGCCACATTCGGCGGTCGATGGCGACGCTCACCATCGAGAGCACCCCGGAGATGAAAGCCAGATGTTGGACCTGGCTGAAGCGAGCCGACACGCCGGCCACGAGGTTCACGGTGTCGATGAGCACCATTCCGAGCAGCGCCAAGAAGAGCGTCGCGAGGAGGCGACGGTTGATCGCGGTGCGGGTCATCGAGTCCCGCGCCCAGATGGTCAACGCCGCCGCGACCAACAGAAAGAGCCCCCGCGCCTGGAGGGAGTGGGTGTAGTCGCTGGGGAGCCCGAACACTTCGCGCAGCACTGGGCCCGTGACCCACAAGACGCCCATCACGCTAGCGAAGAAGACGCGGGTTCGTGCCCCCGCGGATCGATCGTGGTCGGCGCCGAGGCGCTCGAGGGCCGCCAGCCGAGAACGGTCCTGCTCCGACTGAGCCTCGGCCTCGCGCACCCGCCGCATCAGATCGGGAGCCGGCTCGCCGAGGTCTTCGAGGAGGGAGGCGGCGGCGCTCGCGTCCCCTCGGCCCAGCTCGTAGTCGACCATGGACCGAATCGCCCACCGCAGCCCCCGCGACGCCCTCCGGTTCTCGGGCCACGCGTCCAGCGCCTGCCGGAAGCCGAAGCGGCACTCGCCGAAGAGCTTGTAGCGCCGGACCCGCTCGTCGGTGGCCTCGAGCTCCGCCATCCGCCGCTCGGCCTGGGCGACGAGGCGCTCCGAACCGCGGTGCTCGAGATACCGCCCGATCTCCTGCCGGAGGGCGTCGGCGTCGGGATAGCGCGCCGCGGGATCGAGGCTCATCGCCCGGCGAATGATGTCGGCGAGCGCTACGGGGACGTGGGGCGGGAAGCTCGGCGCCGACTTCAGCACGCTTTCGAACATGGCGGTGATGTCCGGCCCGTCGTGGGGCGGCTGCTCGCAGACGATCTCGTAGAGGATCGCGCCCAGCAAGTAGACGTCCGTCGTCTCACGGATCCGCGGCGGATCCTCGCCGAGCATCTCCGGCGCCATGTAGCACGGGGTCCCCGCGAGCCGCGTGGCCTCGCTCGCCGAGGGGAGCCGCCCGCCGGGATCTTCGCGCAAGCTGACGGCGATGCCCCAGTCGAGGACATAGACCTCGCCGTAGGCCCCGACCATGACGTTGTCGGGCTTGAGATCGCGGTGGACGATGCCACGGCTGTGGGCGAAGTGCACCGCCGTGCAGACCTGCTGCAACGTGCGTAGATGCCACTCCAGCGCGTCGTCGACCCCCCGCTCCTCACAGACCCGCGCGGGATTCGCGAGCAAGTCGGTCCAGCGCACGCCCTCGATGCGCTTCAGGACGATGAGCGGCTGCCCCTCCTCGTCGAGGCCCATGTCGTAGACGGGGACCACATTCGGGTGCTCGAGGGCGCCGGTGATCCACGCCTCGTGCATCAGGCTCCGGGCGTTGTGCTCGGTCCGCGCGTCGTCGCGCAGCCCCTTCACCGCGACCTTGCGCCCCAGCGACGTCTGGGTGGCCAGGTGCACCTCGCCGATGCCGCCCCGTCCCAGCACGTCCTCGAAGAGCAGCGCCGCACGCTCGTCACCGCGCAGCCGCCCCAAGACGGCCACCGCCTTGCGCTCATCCGAGTCCGTCGGCCCGACGGAGGGCCGGATCGTCAGCCCAGGGTTCTCCTCGATGGTGTCGGCGAGTGGCTCGATGACCGGCCACAGCCCCTGCAGCGTCTTCACGTAGGACGGTGCGGCAGAGTCGCGACGCGGCGCGCTGCACGCGCCCGCCAACCGAT
>CAYOBQ010000334.1:0-2226 GCA_964402225.1 uncultured Nannocystaceae bacterium
TTACGCGACCATTAGAAGCTGTTTCACTTTTTGTAATGCCTGGGGGGCTTCTCTTGGCAATGAATACTTGCTGATTGCGCGCTCTAGGTCTTGTCGTATTAATTCCTCTGGGTGTTGTTCTACGAGGTCTTTTAGCTCCTTAACTTCATAGCTAAAGCTCTCAAATTGCGTTCCTGAAACACTATCGGATCTAACCGCTTCCAGCATATTTTCCGGCTGTCCGTTAAAGACTTCAAGCGCTGTTATCTGGCTGTTTTTAGCTGTGCAATTTGTTCTACTTTCCGTTCCGCGGAAAGCCTTATCCAGCTCGACTAGTTCTTCTTCTATTGACGGCGCTTTAGATACCGATGGTGATAGCCTGGCATTTTGCGCGGCAAATTCACGCGCTCTCTGTTCGCCTAGCGCGTCTCTGCGTTTTGCGCTTCCCTTCTTGTCTCCTGGTTGGCGCTTGTAGTTATGTGCTATTGCTTTTGCCGCCAGAATTGTCTCCGCCAGTTTGCTAGCGTTTATTCCAGCGCGCCAATCTGAGTTATTGTCGCTCCATGAGTGCCGGAGCTTCCAGAAGTTAGCGATATTGAAAATCCCCGAAACGCCGCGCCAGTTCTTTTTCTCAAATGTTGCCTTTTCGCTTTCTTGTTGCGTCATAGCATTTAGCGCGCCAAACAAGATTAGATCTCTCCGGGAAGTCGCAAGTATGTTTCTTATCCTTGTGCCGCGATAGGCTGTTGCTGTTGGTTTCCAGACGCCAGAACTCCAGCAAACAGAAAAGGCAAGGGGAAGCTTGGCCGCTTTTTGGCGCGCTCTAACAATTTGCCGCCGAGTAACATTCGCGCCCAAGTATTTACGCGCCACATTTGCCAGCTTTCCGGCTGAACCCTCAAAAGTCCGCTTTTTTCGCTCATGGAAATACCACAATAAATAGTTATATCCGGCAATTACATATGCGCCGCGTTTGCCTGGGAAGCCGGGCAATTTGTTCTGCCAGCCTATCCGGAGCTGTTTATTAAACTCATGGAGTGCGGAGCTTAGGACTTTCAATTCTCCGCTAAAAACTAGCTTGCCTATTTGCTCCAGGCTTTTGTCTTCGCAGATTTGCGCGGAGTTTTTTTCTTGTTTGTCGCTAAAAGTTAGTATGCTTTTCATGTCTGCTTCTGAAAGGCGCTCTGGGGTTGTGATTGACCATTAACCGGGGCGCTTTCCTTTTTTATCCGGTTTTGGCTTCCTGAACTATAAGAAAACATCATTTAAGAACCAAAAATTAGCCTATTGGCATATTGGTAAATTGCTCCTCAAAGGCCGCTAAATCTAGGGGCTTTCTAGCGTCTAACGCATCTTGGAGCTTTAGCTGTAATAGTCTGGCCTTTAGTTTCTCCTGCTCCAATCTGACCTCTTGGAGCGTTATCCCATCAAATTCATCTAGCTCCAAGAAAGCCAGTTGCGCGCTTTCCCGGTCAAATAAATATCCTTGGCCGCTAGGGTTTTCTATCCATGTTCCCTCCAGTCGGCCAACCTTAACGGCCTTTGTAATTGCTTGGGGTGTTACTTCTAGCGCCTCTGCTAGTTCATTACGGCTCAGTTTGTATTCCTTATCCATACCAGCCAACATACACAAGGGGTAACCAGTTTCAAGCCTTCACTAGGGGGTGAACTGGGTTAAGTGATTTTTTTTCTGTCGCTAGGAAGGTTCTGCGCTCACGAACAACCCTCACACAAACCGCTAGAAAGAACCTACTTTTTTATTTTCTGCTACCTTCAGCCTTATGAAAACAAGTCTCTCAACCATTCTCCTAGCTCTCCTTTTAGCTTTTGGCTTAATCAGCCTAACTAGCAATAACCTTTCTAGCGCGCCTCAGCCGCAACAAGGATTAGGTGGAGCTTTCCCATATAACGCGATCGTTTCCGGAACATTTAACGGGACAACAATTGTCCAAGCTCCGCCAGACAAGAGCATTTACATAACACAAGTTGGGACTCGTTACGCAAGTATAAACCATGATATTGTCTTTCATGACGCTATTGCTGGAACAGCCACCAAAATTACGGAAGGCCGGGACACCTATAACTTTAAGCTAACAGTCTCTCCAGCTTTAGTTTTGAAGCCCAACGATAGCTTAACCTTTACTGGACAAACGTCGGGTTATTGGTCTGGATATATGACTAGATAGCTTTTTTAGCTGTCTCCTTTGTCTCTTTTGGGATTTTCGCGATTAGTGCCACCGCGCCAGT
>CAYOBQ010000334.1:2326-3483 GCA_964402225.1 uncultured Nannocystaceae bacterium
TAGCTGTCTCCTTTGTCTCTTTTGGGATTTTCGCGATTAGTGCCACCGCGCCAGTCGTTTTTGGTCTTTATGTGCCTTAAAAGCCTGTTCCTTTAATATTCTCTTACTCTTTAAATACATCGGACCACTTTCTCCGCTCCTTAAATACATCGGACCACTTTCTCCACCCTATGTACATCGGACCACTTTCTCCATTTGGGCTACATGGCCAGAGTTTCCATAATACTAGTTATGGAAACAAAACAACCTAACCGGCCTGGCATAGCGTCATCTTTTGGGATTGCCAGAAGCGCGCCAAGTAGCTTAGAAGCCTCTGCTGTTGGCTGGACTCAGCTCTCCGCAGGGGAAAGGAAACGCCGCGCAACAGAATTAGCGGCTTCTCTGGACTGCTCTGGGCTGTCTGGCCTCTCAGAAGCATATAGCGCGCTGTATGGCGCTCGTGGCGCTCTGGTGTCTGCTAATACTCTGAGTGCCTACCGGCTCGCTGTGCGCTCGCTATGCGCCTTCTGCCTGGGGCAAGGCTGGAACTTAGTAAGACCGGCTAGAGATATGGCCGCCGCTTGGAAACTCACAATGGAAGCCGGGGCGCTTTCCGCCGCTACTGTTCGCCAGCGATTAGCCGGGGCTAGAACCTTGGGCGCTTCCTTGCGTTGGGCTGGAGTTACGCAAACAGATTTCTTTCCAAGCCATGTAAAGCCGGGCAAGGATTTAACTTCACGCGCTGAGAAGGCCAGAAGCTACTCCGCCGCCGATATTCGAGCGCTACTCGATACGGCTAACCCTAGAGATTGCGTTGCTGTTGCTCTTTTAGCTCACGGCTTACGGCTTTCTGAGCTGTTAGCGCTCAAATGGAGTGATATTGACCACAAAAGAAACCGGCTGAGGGTAACGGGCAAGGGGCGCAAGATAAGAACAGTTTTTCTAGATAGCTCCGCTTGTGCCTTTCTTCTCGCTCTGGAACAGACCGGGGAGCGCGTTATCTTTCCACCGATTACGCCGCAAGGGTTCAGAAAGCGCCTAGCGCGTCTCTGCAAGGCCGCCGGGGTTCGCTACTTGGGCGCTCATGCTTTCCGCCACTATTGCGGAGAACATCTATACCGCGCTTCTGGTGATCTAGGATTAGTCGCTGACCACTTAGGCCATGCGTCATTAGATAC
>CAYOBQ010000335.1:0-3463 GCA_964402225.1 uncultured Nannocystaceae bacterium
CCCCGACGCCCCGCGCGACGGTCCGCCGCCCAGCGACGCGCGCCGCCGTCGCGAAGGCCGTCTCCCCCGAGGCCGACGCCGCGGCGACCGTCGTCGCCGCCGAGCCCCCCGCCCCGGAAGCCGACGCCGCCCCGCCGCCCCCGCCTCCCCCGGCCGAGCCCCCCAAGCCCGCGTATCTGAGCGGTGGCGGCGGGTGGTCCGGGGCGCAGGCCTGGGCCCAGGGCTGCGAGAGCTGCCACGGCCGCTCCGCGAGCGCCCTGGACCCCAACGCCCACAGCCCTCGGCAGTGGCACCGGCTGCTGCGCCGGACGAGCCGCCACGACCGATACGAGAAGCTCTCGGCCCTCTTCTCGGCCGAGGAGCTGGCGCGGGTGAAGGCCTACGTGCTCTCCAAGCAGGTCCGCAAGCGCGAGGCACGGGTTGCCGGCGTCCGCTGAGCCGCGCCTCCTCGTCGCCGCGTTGGCCTGCTGCATCTGGCAGTGGAGCTGCGCCCCGACGGACGACGCGGAGCTAGGTGCCGACGCGGCGCCGGGCACGACCGATGGCGCCACGCGAGCCGACGACGCCGCGACGGACTCGGCCGCGGATGCTGGCGAAGGCGCGCTCCTGTTGCCCAACGTCTATGTGGTCGACTCACCGCTAGGACGGTGCGGCAGACAAAGCGACCAAGTGATGTGCGTGCCCGCCGGCCGAGTTCAAGGCGCGAAGCCGTAGCGATATCCGAAGATATCGACAGGCTTCGCAACGCCGAAATCGGTTGGCGGGCGCGTGCAGCGCGCCGCGTCGCGACTCTGCCGCACCGTCCTAGACGAGGCGATCGAGTTCGAGGGCGACGTGCTCGTCATCCCCGACCGCGAGGACAGCGCCTGGCTGGCCGAGGTTCAGCCCCCGGCGGTGTTGGTGGCGGGGATGGGGAACCCACTCCTTCGCCGGGTGCAGGCCATCGATCGACTGGACGGCGCCTTCCGCCTGACGACGACCCCGGCGGCGCTCTCGGATGTGTTCGAGCGCCTCGTCCTGCGCACCCAGCTCGACGCGTCGGCGCAGAAGAGCGACGAGCCATGGGTCGACGTGGACTTCGGTGGGCTCGTCCTCTACGACGAGGGCGGGCTGCGGCTCGAGCTCTCTCGAGGGCTCGTCAGCTTCGACCCGAGCATGAACCTCGAGCTTGAGATCCGGGACCAGGCGCTGGTCCGAGGCGAGTTCGTCGTCACCGGGGAGCTCGGCCTCGAGCTGGCGCTGCGCGCGACCGCCGAGGGCCACGCCGCGTGGAGCGGTGAGACGGTCCTGTGGGAGACGAGCCGTAGCTTCCTCCAATGGATCAGCGGCGTGCCGGTGGTCGAGGTCGTCACCGTCCGGTTGGATCTGGGGTACGAGGTCGAAGGACGGGCCGCGGTCGCAGCCGAGGTCGGGGCCGCCGCCACGATCACGGTCGCGGGCGGCGTACGCACCGAGCTCGGCGAGTGGACGCCGGTCTCGGAGTTGGAATCAGAGGTCGAAGCGATCGGCCCCGACTGGGCGGCGGAGGCGGCGCTGACGTCACGGGTCTTCCTCAGACCCAGGATCGACGTGAAGCTCTACGGCGTGGCGGGCCCATGGTTGGGGCTGGAGTCCGATATTCGCTTCAACGCCCGCCTCTTCCCGTCCCCGCCGGGGTGCAGCGCCGGGTTGGGGGTGACAGGCGTCGCGGGCTTCGAGCTCGGCGCGGTCGGTGTGGACCTCGTCGACTACGAGGCCGAGCTCTTCGACGCCGAGGCTGTCTTCTACACCTGCCCGCGCTGTGGGGACGGCGAGTGCAACAGCTTCGAGGACTGCGCCTCCTGCCCCATCGACTGTGGGGTCTGCGCGGACAACGCCCTGGCCCTCGGCGGAGGTCGAGTGGACCGGCTCGGCGTGGACGGGGCGGCCGTTGATCGCTTCCCCATCGACCACCTGCCCGAAGGTGGCATCGAGGTGGGCGGGCGCCCCCGAGGCCTGGCCAGCAACCCGTGGTTCTCCGACCGGGCGGTCGTCACCACGGGGCGGGGCGGCTCCGTCGAGCTGCTGGACATGCGCCGCGGGCGCGAGGGGGTCGCCCAGACGCTCGAGGTGGACACCTACACCGGCGCCGTTGCGCTCAGCCCCGTGGGAGACACCGCCTTCGTCGCGCTCTCCGACGAGGACGCCCTGCTGATCGTCGACACCCAGACGCCCACCGGCGACCTCCGCGTGCCGCTCGAGGCCCCCGAAGGCGCGGATAGAGCCAACCCGAGCGCCGTGCTGGCGGCGCGGCTCAGCGTCCCAGTCGAGGGCCGGGCCTTCCCCGACCTGAGCGTACGCGTCTTCGTCAGCATGCCCGGGACGCCAGCCGCCCCGTCGGGTCGCGTCGCGATGTACCGATACTGGCCGGTGCCCTCTTGCCCGCAGGGAGAGGTCGAGTACCTCGACCTGCCCACCCGCTCCCGCCCGATGGGCATGGCGCTGCGGGAGGCGGGGTGCGTGGTCGGCGAGGCCGAGTACCAGAGCTGCCTGGCCGTCGCGCTGGAGGGCACGGATCGGGTCGCGGTCCTCGATCCCATCGCCTTCGACGTCATCGACGTGAAGCCCGACGCCCCCGAGGCGCGGTTCTTCACCGCCTCGAGCAGCCCGCTCGTGACCGCCTGGGACGCCACCGGAGCCTACCTGTACTTCGGCCACGCCGGCGGGCTCCCAGGGACCCGACTCGGCGGCGTCGGCACGGTCCGTAGAGGGCTCCCCGCCACCGGGCACGACGAGTGGGACGTGGGCGTGCCCGCCGCCGTCCACAGCCTGCTGCACGTCGACGACTGGACCTACGCGGGCGACGCGATCGGCAACATCGTCCCGATCTCGGTCGACAAGTGGGATCCCGAGAACTGGAGCATCGACCGCGACCACACCGGCGGCTGCCTCAACGCGCGCGGTCGCGCAGAGCCATGTCCGCCTGCGCTGACCCTCGCCGGGGGCGTCCGCGGCTTGCAGAGCCTCGACCGGACGGACTGGGTGCCCGAACCCCGCGCCATCGTCCTCGGTTCCTTCGCCAACGACTGTCGAGTCGATTGCCTGCACCGCGTCGGCGAACCGTACGGCGCCGAGCCCATCACCGATCTGGCTCCGGACGGCGTCGACATCGACGCCTTCGTGCTCGGACACATCGAAGCAGCCACCGTCATCGTCGCCAACCGGGCGTGGTCGGATCCCTGCACGTTCTTCGAGGAGATCGAGCAGCCCTACATCGCCCGAGACCCCGCCCTCGAGGCCAAGACCGTCTGGGTGGAAGACGACTGCGGTTGCCCCTGAAGAGGGTCTAGGACGGTGCGGCAGAACGTCGACGCTTCGCCGCGTGCAGCGCGCCGCGTCGCGACTCTGCCGGAGCGTCCTAGGACGCTCCGGCAGACCAAGCGACCAAGTGATGTGCGTGCCCGCCCGCCGAGTTCAAGGCGCGAAGCCGTAGCGATATCCGAAG
>CAYOBQ010000336.1:0-3416 GCA_964402225.1 uncultured Nannocystaceae bacterium
ACCGTGGTGGCCTTGAACTCGGCCGTGAACTTCCGTCTCGCTCGCTTTCCCACGAGACCTCCTGCTGGAGCATCTTCGCCTCATCCGGGGTGTCCGGGAAACCGGGTCATGACCACTATTGAGCTGTTACCCGCACCAGAGCAGCGCCTGTGCACCATATGGTGGCGCAAAGATGTCGCGGGTGCGCGCCGACCCGAGGCGCTCGATGATCTCGAAGACCTGTCGGTCGAGCTCGTCCGGGGGCCGAACCATCAGCCACGGCAGACGGTCTTCGCGGTCCTGGAAGCTCTCGAGCTTCTGGTGGTGCTCGGAGAGGGCCCGAGCGAGGTCGAAGACGAAGTGCTCGTAGTAGCGGGTCAGGTCACCGCGCAGGTCCGCGGACATGGTGACGCCACGGCCGAGGTGCAACGCGGACGCGCCGAAGTCGGAGTCGGGGAGCAGGAGAAGGCCGTGGGGGGCGATGCCCCCGGCGCGGAGCTCGTGGTCCACGATGGCGTCGAGTACGGGACGATCGAACGCGTACGGGTGGAGAATCGAGAGGCCCCAATAGAGCGTCGCTGCCCGTAGGATGGGCTCGTCGGACACGAGGTCGTCGTCGTGGATCCACGCGTAGAGTCGGGAGACCTCTGGCTCGGGCTCCACCGAGCCGCGGTGCATTTCGATCAGACGCTCCTTGGGCTGGCCCGCGAACCGCGACCACAGCGTTCTGCCGCGCTTCAGGAAGTCGAGGTAGGTTGCGCAGACCTCGGGTGTGGTTGGCTCCCCAGGCCGCCCGAGTTGCCGAGCGGCCTCGCAGAGACCGGCCCCCTTGCGAGTGAACTCCTCGATGAGGCGGCGGCGCGGCGGCAGCAAGTCGCCAGCCAACACACGGGTCACCTCGTCGAGGGTGACGCTGGCGTGGCCGGCACGCATGACCATGTAGGTGACGCGCTTGCGATGGGCCTGGACCTCGAGCCGCTTGCGTCCGTAGTGGGAGAAACGCATGCCCCCGACCTTGCCCGCGTTGCGGTGGGCCGAGGTCAGGTGGCGCACGAGGGTCGGCTGGAGATCGTAGCGAAGTGGCTCCGACGGCAGCACGGCGGGCCGCTCGCTGACGGGCTCGCCGGACACGAGCTACTTTCTCTCCGCGAAGGCCCGCTTGACGCGGGTGAGGAGGCGCTTGAGTCCCTTGTCCCCAGGGTCGCCAACGTCGGCCACTCCAACGGTGACCGCAAGCCGATTGCCTCTCAGGCCAATGACATCATCAAACACGGCACGGTCTTTCCGAAGGCGCACCAGCTCCGGCAGCATCGCTTCACCTCGCTCACGCTCGCCGGCAGACCGCGCATTGATGACAACGACCTGGGCCAACTCGATGCCCGCGAACCCGTCCGCCAACGCCCAGCGCTCGATGGGTGGCGGCGCCCCCTGGCTCTTGGCGCGCGCTACAAGGTCCGCCATTGAGCGGCGCGCGTCGGCGAAGCCGGCATCGGAAACGGGAAGTCGCCCACCGAACTCTGCCGCAAGCATGTTGCCAAGGAACTCCTCCACGGAGCCGGGGGTGTCGAGCAAGCGCTCAAGGTGGCCCAGCTCACGAGCGTGGGACGCCGAGCGGTCCTCGGTCACGCGGCGGAGCAACGTTCTACTCGCCGGGACCGGGGGCGTAACGTAGACGCTGAGATCGGGCCTGAAGGAGAGAGGGGAGTCACCCTCGATGAGGACCCCCTGGGAGTAGTCGGACATGAACTCCGACGTGAAGAACGCGTCGCTGTCCCGCGCCGCGCCAGGGAACCGGTAGCGAGCCGTGTTGCTGGCTCCGGCCTCCCGGTACCGGCCGATCTCGGGATCCGAGCGTTTCGAGGTCTCGTCAACCCGCTCGAGCGTCTCGTCGCGAACGCCGCGGGCGACCATCAGGAGCTTGCTTCGGTTGGACTCGAGCAGACGCTCGATGAACATCGTCTTGCCGCCGCCGGGCGGACCACCGACGTGTACGAACGCGCGCTGGATCATGGAGTACCTCGTCGTGCGCTGTGTTCAAGGCGACGCTCTCGTGCTGCGCGTTCGTTCAACGACAGCGCCATCACTTCAGCCCCAGTTGTCGGCCGAGGATCTTCGTTACGAAGCGCTCGCCGAAGGACTCCCTCATCACGAGAGCTCGGACCCGTTGCTGCGTCTCGTCCGCACATCCCACGTTCTCAGCGGCCTTCATGGTGTGGGCGTAGGCGCTGCGCACATCGAGCCCTGTGATCTCGTAGCCGTAGCCCTCGACCAGCCACTGCAGCGCCGTCATCCCTGCCTCGATCGCGAACGACGGGTTCTTCTCTTCGAAGTCGCGCGCGGCACGCGTCAGCGTCTGAGGGGAGCACGGCGTCCGCCGAGCCAACGCGATGGCCTCGTCGAAGAGCTTCGCGCTCTTGGCCGCGGCAAACCACTTGCCCTCTTCGCCGGGCGTC
The DNA here is from genome assembly GCA_964402225.1 of uncultured Nannocystaceae bacterium. Lineage (GTDB taxonomy): Bacteria > Myxococcota_A > Bradymonadia > UBA7976 > UBA1532 > CAYOBQ01. Next base: position 2,433 of record CAYOBQ010000336.1, read on the forward strand.
GATGCGACCAGGTCTTCGAGGATCTCTGCCGGCAGCTTGTGGGGGTATTTCTTTGCGACCGCCCGGAACCAGGCCAGGTAGGTTCCGGCGCGGTTGGCCGCGAGCCCGTAGCGCTGGTACGCCTCCTCGGCTAGCCCGGACGAGAGCAGGATCTCTTCGCATAGACTGTCGATGTCGTGGTCGCTCGCCCACGGGCTCCGGCTGTCCTCCGCAAGCCGGATGGCGTCGGCTCTCCTGCCCTCCGCCGCCAGCGCCTTGACGGCCCAGCGCTTGTAGGGCCAGAAGCTCTCCGCTTCGAGCACATCGAGGAGATCGTCATGGCGGCCGGCCGCAGAGAGCGCGCTGAGGCACGCGGTCGAGCCATGGAAGTGGCCGCGGAGGTTCTTGTCGGCGCTGAGCGCCATCCGCGTCGTACCGATCAGCTCGTCCGCCCAGCGGGACGCCAGCTCGGGCGACCCGCACAGCTCACCCCAATGGTCGGCGAGCTGCTCGATGTACGGAATCCGGTCCTCGGCGTGCGCCTCGAAGAGCCGCTCGAGCCACTTCTCCCGAACCTCCATTTCGGCTGGCGCCCCCGCGATGATGGGCACGAGCGCCCGGATGGCGTTGTTGACCGCGGTGCCGATGGCCCCCGATGAGCTGTCGATACGTTCCAAGGCCGGTGACAGCTTCTCGAGAAGAAGGACAGCGCCTTCGGCCGCGAGCACTCGGTCCTTGCGTGCGACCTTCTTGATCTCGGAGACGGCCTCCTTGATCCGCTTGATCGCGGGCTGCGACTTCCAGCCAAAGGCGTTGCGACGAAAGCGCGCCCGGAACTCCCACTTGTGGCGTTCAGCCTTCGCCATCGTGCTCCTCACGTTGGTGGCGGTCGAAGAAGTTCACGTACATCTGCATCTGCCCGAGGCCTGTTGCGGGAGCTTTCCGAGCTTCAAGTCTTCTGTGGCGTCCGCGCTTATGTGGCGAAGGGCCGAGGCCTCATCGGAT
>CAYOBQ010000337.1:0-3364 GCA_964402225.1 uncultured Nannocystaceae bacterium
CTCCGATTGCTGTCGCGACGACCGCGGCGGCGGCGGTGGCGGTGGCGGAGGCGGTGGCTGCGCGGCGACCGGCGGCCTACCCGGGACCGGCGGCGGCGGCTCCTTCGGCGGCTTCCTGGTGGACGCCTCACCGGTGCGGACGAGCAACGAGATCTCCACGGGGACCGGCGGGCGGGGGGGCAACGGCGGGGACGGCGGCACCGGCGGCAACGGTGGCGCCTTCGGCGGCGGCGGCGGTCCCGCGGACGACGGCGGCCCCGGCTGCCCCGGCGGCACCGGCGGGCGTGGCGGCGATGGCGGCTGCGGCGGAGGCGGCGGTGGCGGAGCGTCCTTCCCGGTCTACCGCGCCGGCGTCTCGAATCCGGTGGTCGATCCCAGCAACGACCTCGACCCCGGCGCTGGCGGCGGCGGCGGCGCGAGCTGCGGCAACGCGGGCGCCCAGGGAGCGAGCGGAGGCGTGTTCTAGAACACTGCGGCAGACCAAGCGATGTGCGTGCCCGCCGGCGGAGTTCAAGGCGCGAAGCCTTGGCGATATCCGAAGATATCGCCAGGCTTTGCAACGCCGAAATCGGTTGGCGGGCGCGTGCAGCGCGCCGCGTCGCGACTCTGCCGCACCGTCCTAGACCGTCTTCTGGAAGAGGTCGCGGACCTCCTCGGCGAATGCCGGGAGGTTCTCCACGGTGAGCGAATCGGTGGAGATAGGCGGCAGAACTCGGACGCGGACCGTCCCGGGACGCCCGGTCCAACGGTGGCGTGGATAGAGCGCGTAGGCGCCGCTGATCACGACCGGCACGATGGGCGCCCGGCTCGCCAGGGCGAGATGGAACGCCCCCCGCTTGAAGGGCTGGAGTCCACCGTCACGGCTGCGCGTCCCCTCCGGTGCGATGAAGACCGTCATCTGATCGCGCTTCATGCGCTCCGCGGCTCGACCCAGCGTCCGCTTCGCGCGGTCGCCGCGGCCCCGGTCGACGAGCACGAAGCCCATCAGGTAGAGGGCGACGCCAACCAGCGGCACGAAGAGCACCTCACGCTTCACCACCGCCACCCCCGCGCGCGGGCACAGGGTGGGCACGATCATCGCGTCGAGGCCCGAGGAGTGGTTGAACAGCGCGACGCGGTTGGCCTGTCCCTCCAGGTGCTCGAGCCCTTCGTAGATGACCTTGACGCCCTGGATCGCCAACGCGCCGCGGCCCCAGAGCCTCAACTCGAGCGGCGTCAGCCAGCGCCAACAGGTTCCGAAGGTGACCAACGCGAGGGCGATCACCGTCACCGCGCACAGCAACGTGAAGCACCAACCCACGACGACGGAGAATACGAGACGCGCTGGGTTGGCCTCGGCGAAGTCCAGCGCGTCGGTTCCGTTGCTCATCTCGCCTCCGAGGCGAGACTCTACGACACTTCGCCGCCGCCGGCATCCGACGGGGGCCCCGAGGCGCCGTCCAGCGAGGCGTGGGGATCGGCCATGGCCGCCAGCAGATCACGCCAGGTGAAGATGCCCACCACGTTGCCGGTCTTGTCGTGGACCCCGAGACACGAGACCTTCTTCTCGAGGAGCACGTCGGCGCCCGCTCGCAGGGTCGAGTCCGGGCCGACGGAGTGGACGCCGTGGGTCATCACCTGATGGGCGCGAAGCGAGAGCGTACGCCGGTCACGACCACGCTCGGCGAGCTTTCCAATGAACGGGCTGCTGTATTGCAGCACCTCGCGGTCGGTGATGATCCCGACGACGCGGCCGTCGTCCTGGCGGACCAGCACATGGTGGATGTCGTGGCGGTCGAGCAGACGCTGAACATCCTCAAGGGAGGTGTCCTCGTCGACCGTGACGAGGCTCGACGACATGATGTCGGCAACACGCATACCCGAAGTATACCGCGGTTCTGTAGATGACGCCTATCCGCGGCCAACCGGCGGCCCCGGTGCGGCCGACCAGGAGGAGATCATGGCCTACGACGAAGGGCTCGCCGAGCGGCTGCGCGACGCGCTCGCGGACCGAGACGATGTCGCCGAGAAGCGCATGTTCGGGGGGATCGCGTTCATGGTGCGCGGACATATGACGGTCGGCGTCGTCAAGGACGACCTGTGCGCCCGCGTCGGGCCCCAGGCGTTCGACGACGCGCTGGCGCTGCCCGGCGCGCGCCCGATGGACTTCACCGGGCGCCCGATGAAGGGCTGGATCTTCGTGGCTCCCGAGGGAGTCGACGACGCCGAGGCCCTCGATGGCTGGGTGGCGCGCACGCTCGCGTTCACAACGACGCTCCCGGCGAAGTGAGGCGCCCCCGGGAGGGGATCTCGTGGATCTTCGAGAGCTGTCCACGAACCAGTGAACGGTTTGGTTGCGCTGCGAGCCGTGCTCGAGTGGCCAAGAGTTGGTGCTCCAGCAGGCTGACGTAGTTGGTCGAAGTCGCGCGCCCCTCCGGGCTCAATTGCAGCGGCCCACATCGCCCAGTATGGTGACCCACATGAAGACCACGATCGAGATCTCAGACCCGTTGATGCGCGACGCTCGGAGGCTCGCTGCGAGTCGGAAGCTCACGCTCCGAGCGCTCGTCGAGGAGGGTCTGCGGCTGGCGATCGCCCGGCATCAGGAGGAGCAGCCCTTCCGCCTGCGCCATGTCACCTTCGGCGGAGACGGGCTGCGGCCGGAGTTCGCCGACGCCGGTTGGGAGCGAATCCGGGATGCCGCGTACGAGGGCCAGGGGGCTTGATCGCCGTCGACACCAACCTGCTGGTCTACGCCCACCGGCCGGAGTCGCCATTCCACGATCTCGCTCGCGGCGCGCTCACGGAGCTCGCCGAAGGCGCCTCGTCGTGGGCCATTCCGTGGCCGTGTGTCCACGAGTTCTTCAGCATCGTGACACACGCGCACATTTTCAAGACGCCCACGCCCGCGGACGTAGCGCTCGCGGCGCTGACAGCCTGGAGGCAGGCGCCGAGGTTGACGTTCATCGGTGAAACGGAGGCTCATCTCGAGTCCCTGGGCGAGCTGGTCTGTGCCGGGGCGGTTCGCGGGCCGAAGATCCACGACGCCCGCATTGCAACCATCTGCCTCGCCCACGGGGTGCGCGAGCTCTGGACTGCGGACCGCGACTTCAGCCGCTTCCCTGCGCTGCAGACCCGTAATCCGCTCGTACCGTAGGCTGGGTCAAGACGGAGTTCCCCCCGAGCGCTTGAGCTACGGCCCGGGCCTGGCGCTCACCCACGCGAACGGCTGTGTGCCGTGGGAGCTCGTGGCGCATGGGGCTTCAGTGCGCGGGGCGCAGGTCCTTTGGGTGCATATCCCGATTCTGACGGAGGGAGTGTGGAGGGCACTCAGCACTGTCGAGTAGGCCTGGGGAGCTAACGCCCCCCAGGCCCCTCACAGATC
>CAYOBQ010000338.1:0-3318 GCA_964402225.1 uncultured Nannocystaceae bacterium
TCGCAACGCCGAAATCGGTTGGCGGGCGCGTGCAGCGCGCCGCGTCGCGACTCTTCCGGAGCGTCCTAGGCCCGCGTGAGGGAGGCGGTCAGGACGTGGCCTTCCACGTCCAGCGGGTGTTCGCCAGCGGCGCCCGCTTCGATGATCAGCGTCGTGGCGAGGACTTCGCCGGAGATGTAGTCGCGCCTCGCGTCGAGGGCCGCGCTCAGCTCGGTGTCGTCGGTGGCCAGCGTCAGCGCGATGCGGTCCGTGACGGCGAGGCCGGTCTCCTTGCGGAGCCGCTGCACGCGGCTGGTGACCTCGCGGGCCAGGCCTTCGCCACGCAGGGTGGCGTCGAGCTCGGTGTCGAGGGCGACCGTGAGCGGGCCGTCGGTCTCGATGACCACGTCGCCTTTGGCCTTGCGCTGCACCAGCACGTCGGCGGTGGTGATCGGCTCGTCGGCGATGGTGAGTGGGCCGCCGGCCTGGAGGGCCGCCCAGGCGTCGCGGTCGAGGCCCTGGATCAGCGCGGCGCCCTCCTTCATGCGTTTGCCGAGGCGGCGTCCGAGGGTCTTGAAGTTGGCCTTGAACTCGAGGGTGCAGAGGTCGGCGTCGTCGGCGCGGGCGTGGACCTCCTTGACGTTGAGCTCCTCGGCGACGAGGTCGATGTGGGCGTCGATGGCGGCGCGCACGGCGGCGTCGTCGTGGACGATCGTGACCCGGCGCAGCGGTTGGCGCGTCTTGAGCCGGTGGCGCTCGCGGACCGCGCGCCCCAGCGAGACGACCTGGCGCACGACCGCCACCTGCCGCTCGAGATCGGCGTCGATGCGGGCGGTGTCGACCTCCGGGTAGTCGCAGAGGTGCACGCTGTCGTGCTCGGCGACGCCGGGGCCCACGGCGAGGTTCTGGTAGAGCGCCTCGGTGATGAACGGCAGCACCGGCGCCATCACCTGCCCGAAGGTGACCAGCGCCTCGTGGAGCGTGGCATAGGCCGCGGCCTTGTCGATCCGGCCCGCCTCGTCGGTGGCCGCGCGCCAGAAACGACGACGGCTGCGGCGGATGTACCAGTTCGTCAGGTCGTCGATGAAGCCGACGATGGGGGGCACGACGCGGAAGAGGTAGTAGCCCTCCATCTGCGCGTTGACCTCGCCCACCAGCGATTGCAGGACAGAGAGCAACCAGCGGTCCAGCTCGGGCCGGTCCTCGGGCGCGGGCTGGGGGACCCCGTCGAGCCCCGACCCCGGGTGCCAGCCGTCGATGTTGGCGTACTGGACGAAGAAGGACCACGCGTTGCGCAGCGGAATGAGCACGGTACGGACCACGTCGCGCACGCCGTCTTTGGAGAAGCGCAGCGGCTCGGCGCGCACGATGGGCGAGTTGATGAGGTAGGCCCGCAGGGCGTCGGCCCCGAGCTCGTCGAGGACCTCGTCGGCGGGGGGGTAGTTCTGCTTCCGCTTGCTCATCTTCGAGCCGTCGGCGGCCAGCACCATCCCGTTGACGACGCAGTTGCGAAACGGTGGCTTGTCGAACAGCGCCGTCGAGAGCACCAGCAACGTGTAGAACCAGCCGCGCGTCTGGTCGAGCCCCTCGGCGATGAACTCCGCGGGGAAGTTCGCCTCGAAGGTCTCCTTGCCCTCGAACGGGTAGTGGCCCTGGGCGTAGGGCATCGAGCCCGACTCGAACCAGCAGTCGAAGACGTGACTCACGCGCCGCGACTCACCGCCACAGGCCTCGCAGGGCATGGTGAGGTGGTCGATGCGGTGGGGGTGCAGATCGGTGACCGCACAGCCGCCCAGCTTCGAGAGCTCGTCGATGGAGCCGATGCAGCGGGCCTCGCCGCAGTCTTCACAGCGCCAGATCGGCAGGGGCGTACCCCAGAAGCGGTTGCGCGAGACGTTCCAGTCGCGGGCGTCGGCGAGCCAGTTGCCGAAGCGTTTGCTGCCCACCGCCTCGGGCACCCAATGGATCTCCTTGTTGTGCTCGACCATCCGCTCGCGGAGCTGCTCAACGCGCACGAACCACGCGGGGACGGCCTTGTAGATGAGCGGCGTCTCGGTCCGCCAACAGAAGGGGTAGTTGTGCTTGATGGTGGAGCGCGCAAAGAGCCTCCCGTTGGCCTTCAGCGCGCGGATGATGTCCGGATCGGCCTCCTTGACGTTGCGCCCCGCGTAGTCGGTGACGGCGGGGACGAAGCAGCCCTCGTCGTCGACGGAGAGCAGCACCTCGATGCCGATCGCCTTGCAGGCGTGGAAGTCGTCCTCGCCGAAGTCCGGCGCCATGTGCACGAGCCCGGTGCCGTCCGCCGTCGTGACGTGGTCCGACGCGATCACCTGGAAGGCGTTGGCGTGCCCGCGGAAGTAGTCGAATAGCGGCGTGTAGCGGGCGCCCACCAGCGCCCGGCCCGTCACCGTCTCGAGGACTTCGTGATCCGCCCCCAGGACCTGCTCGGCGAGGGCCGCGGCGACCACATAGACGGTCTCGTCACCGGCCTTGCGCGCCTTGACGTAGGCCAGATCCTCCCCCACCGCGATCGCGAGGTTCGACGGGAGCGTCCAGGGCGTCGTCGTCCACACCAGCAGTGTCGCCGAGCCATCCTCCAGCGGCATCGTCAGCGTGATCGCGGGGTCGTCGACCATCTTGTAGTTGGCGTTCGCCTCGAAGTTCGACAGCGAGGTCGACAGCGCCCACGAGTAGGGCATGACGCGGAAGTCCTCGTAGACGAGCCCTTGCTCCCAGAGCCGCGCAAAGACCCACCACACCGACTCCATGAACGTCGGATCCATGGTCTTGTAGTCGTTGTCGAAGTCGACCCAGCGCCCGAGGCGCCCGACGATGCGCTCCCACTCCTTGGTGTAGGTCAGCACGTTGGTGCGGCACGCCTCGTTGAAGCGGTCGACGCCGTAGGCCCGAACGCTGCTGGGCCCCGTCAGGCCGAGCTTGTTCGACACCAGCGACTCGATGGGCAGCCCGTGGGTGTCCCAGCCGAAGCGGCGCTCGACGCGGTGTCCGCGCATCGCCCAGTAGCGCGGGACGATGTCCTTGAGGGTCGAGGCGACGAGGTGTCCGTAGTGGGGCAGGCCCGTTGCGAAGGGCGGGCCATCGTAGAAGACGTAGGCCGAGGACTCCGGGCGCTGCGTCACCGAGCGCTCGAAGACCCGCTTCTCCTTCCACAGCGCGAGCACCTCCTCCTCCAGCTTGGGAAAGGAGACCTGCGCCGAGACCGGCTCGAACCCATGCGTTGACATCACCGACTCCAGACCAACGAAGGCGGGAGTCTAGGACGCTGCGGCAGACAAAGCGACCAAGTGATGTGCGTGCCCGCCGGCCGAGTTCACGGCG
>CAYOBQ010000339.1:0-3304 GCA_964402225.1 uncultured Nannocystaceae bacterium
CTTGGCGACCACTGTCGCCTCAAATCGGGTGTCTGGAAAAGCGGGGCAGGTCCAGTGTCGGGGTGCGGCGTTTGCGTCAACTCCCTACTGGGAATGGTTACGCGCAAACGCTCTGGACGACTTCGGCACCGGAGGGAGCTTGGGGCGAGGGGGTGGAGAGGTCGTCGACGTTAGATGAGCTGACGAAGCTCTCGGAGGTTCAGTCGTCGAGGGCGCTGGGTGGCTGTCAATCATCATGGTGGTGATGATGGAGCAGCTAGCTCATGGGCGCGCCGAGCGAACTCGATGACGGTGGAGCCCTGCCAGATTTTGTCTGGGCCAGGGTACGTTCCGAGTCGTCGGAACGAGCGATGCTCCAGCGATTGGGTGGAACCCAACGTCGTGGGCGAGCCCATAGTCCGGCCGCGTAGCCTGCCGACAGCAGGCGGTCGAGCAGCGAGCGGCCTAGCTTTAGCGCGTCGAGCACGAGTGTCCCGTCCCGGTTCCCAGCTTCGATTGAGGGGCCGTTGATCCCGAAGTAGCGCCCCACGTCCCAGTAGGCGAGACCGGGAGGGGTGAGCGGGACATACGACCTGAAGGCGGTGCGGGAGGCGGTGTCGTCGAGCCTGTTCGCGTGGAGCGGGAGGTTCCGGAGGCGACCCAACGGTGACCTCCAGTTCGATGGCGACCGCCCGGGCGTCGGGTGGCACGCCCACGGCTACTTCAAGTGCCGCCGGAGGGTGGTGGCGAACGGTCGGTTGTGTTGGCGCAACCTCTGGAAGCGCCGCTGGCTGCGAGTGGTGGAGGACATAGAGGGTTCAAAGCCGGCTGACATGTGGGTGCATGTACTCAATCGACTTAACATAATGTATATTGTGCGACGTTGGCTTACTTGTCGGTCTGGGCTTGCGCCGAGGTGAGCGCCTCGCGCCGTCGCCACTTCGGTGCCCGAGGGGACTTGAACGTCACGAGGGACGGTTCGACCCAGTTGGTCATCCGGGGCGAACGTCGAGCCAAGAAAGACAGGCCCCAGCGCGAACGAGCGCTGGGGCCTTCTTTCGTTGAGTCCCCAATGAGTCCCCGCGCTGGGACGCTTTCCAGCGCGGCGGAGCCGAGGCCGGCGTTCACGTTGAGGATAGGGAGTTCAAAGCTCCCCAACTGGACATAATGCACATTATGCGACATTAACCGACATGTCGGCACACTTCGTATTCACGCACACATCGCTTGGGACGCCAAGCTTGGCGGGATCTCGCGACCATGCGTCATCGCTACATCGAGTATCTGGGGCTGGGCCGGTGGCTGAGACCGCCTGCCGTGTCCTCCCCGCCTCTTGACCTGACCTTTCGCTCGTTCTATGGTTGTGCTCGCCAACCCGGATGTGAAGGTCGTGACCGCGTGCTCGGTTCTCCTCGATGGAGCGCGGCTGGAGTTCGTCCCCGGGATCCACGAGGTCGTGCGGGTGGACATCGATGGCACGCGTACGGCGCTGGGCAATCTGGACTCCGAAGGAACGTTCGATCTGCCCGATGTCGTCCTGCAGCCCCAGCAGACTGTGGTGCTCGAGATCGCCGCGCTGTAGGCGCAACCCCGCGGGAAGGGCGTGATTTTTTTCCCGGTCGGGAGGGCGGCGTGAAGAAGATCGACGAGGTGTGAGGTTGGTGGTACGGGGGCGGTGCAAAAACCTGTTGAGGCCGCACTGTGCGGCCCAAGGAGCCGCCTCCGTGACCACCGAGACCGTGATCCCACTCCGCCGTGACGAGGTCAAGGCCGATGTGATGGCCGAGCTGTCGAAGGGCGTCGACGCGCTGCTTGCCTCGGTGGACGCTGGTGCGTCGCCGCGCGAACTGGAGGGCAGCGCGTGGCGGCTGGTGTTGACCGTCGGGCGGCTGTTGTTGACGTACGCACTGGCGCTGGCCTGTCGGCGGGTCACAGAGCAGGACCTGCGCGAACGTGGCCTGTCGCAGCAGGACGTGTCGCTCAGGATGGACGAGGACTACCACGTGTCTCTGACGACGACGCTCGGGCCCGTTCGGGTCCCGCTGTTCGCGTACCGTGATCGGAGCAGCGGCCTGGGCACCGTCACACGGTCGCCCGCGCGCGAGGAGCTGTTCCCCCTGTACCCGCGGTGCCGCTCTTCCGAGGCGTGTATCGAGTGGGAGGCGCGATTGGGCAGCGAGCATCCGTTCCGCAAGGCTGAGGAGGCGCTGAGTTTCTTCACCCACGGAGCGGTCGCGCTCGAGGATACGACCATCGCCCGCCACATGGTCCGAGTCGGCCTGCTTGTCGACCAGCAGTGGCTGTACCGGCCCGTCCAGGAGATCGCCGAGATCTTGCGCACCCGGGCCACCCGCGATGCCGAGAGCGAGCAGCCCATCCTGTACCTCTCGTCCGATGCGCACGCGCTGCGCCGCTACGTCGACGAGACCTGGGACGCGCAGTGGAAGATGGCTAACGGGCTCCGACTGTGGTGCGTCGACCGCCACAACGGCGCCATCATCCACATCGGCGGCGAGTACACCTGGGGCGACTGCCACGTGGTCAAGGACGCCCTCGCATCGCTCGTCGCTTCCGGCCATCTTCCGGCCGACGGCAACTACGGGGACGGCGTCACGGCGAAGTTCGTCTTCGTCAGCGACGGGATGCCGTGGTTCGAGGACCACCTCCTGCCGCTACTGCCTTCGGCGGTCGCCGTCCTCGACGCCTACCACGCGCTGGAACGTCTTGGTGACTACGCGGCCGCCCGCTTCGGCCGCGGTACGCCACGCGCGAAGGACTGGTACGACAAGGCCGTGCGCACCCTGCTCGGCCAGCGGCCGCCCAAGCGCGCCAAAGGCAAGCGCAGGAAAGGCCACAAGAAGACTCGCCGCGCATCCAGGCCCAAGGTCGAGACCCCGCCGCCTGGCGCCGACCCCAACCGCACCCCCGCCGCTGAGGCCCTGCTCGACCTCCTCGCCGCCGGAAGCATCCCCAAGGGCGTCGCCGAGGCCCACGCGCAGCTCGTCGCCTACATCGAGCACAACGCCACGCGCATGGACTACACGCGGTACCGCCAGCTCGGCTACCAGATCGGATCGGGCGCCATGGAGTCTCTCCACCGCACTGGCAGCCAGGCCCGCCTCAAGATCCCTGGGGGGCGCTGGCTGCGCGAGACCTCCCAGGCCATCTTCAACCTCCGCATGATGACCCTCGCCGGCCGCTGGCAGGCGTTCTGGGACCAGCCGGACATCACGCAGCAACTCGCCACCGCCTTTGCTGCACCGGCGAAGGACGATGGAACCTACCATGCGGAGGCCGCGTGACCGGCCCATGGATCATACCCCCG
>CAYOBQ010000340.1:0-3301 GCA_964402225.1 uncultured Nannocystaceae bacterium
AGTTACGGAAAGGACTTGGGATCTCGGGTACTAGGACGGTGCGGCAGACCAAGCGGAACTTGAGGTGTTGCCCTGACACTCCTGAAGCGGTGTTCCGCAGCCAGCAAGGACCGAAATTGCAGCCAGCGAGGACGCGAGGACGCGAGGACGCGACCCGTCGCCCGTACGGCGACTGTTCATCGACGCGGCGCTCATGCTGCTCTCCCTGACCGAGAACCTTCACCTACCAGGCGCGTGACATTCATGCACGAACGACGTCAGTCGCTTCTCTCCATCCGCGATGGATTCGCGGGCGCATGCAGCGCGCCGCGTCGCGAATGCGCTACAGCATTCTAGCTATCCGAACGGGCGTCCAAGGCCTTCAGCATTCGCTTGAGCGCCATCGCGCGGTACGCCTCTTCGATCCAGCGCTCGTGCAGGACGTCAGGGGGCGGCTCGTCCGCCGGCAGCACGAGGTGAACCCAGCCCAGATCCCCCACCGTCAGGCCCTCGATCTCGACCGCCAGAGCCCGCGCCTCCGCGAGGGACTCCGTGAGCTTGAAGCGCACGTTGTAGCTGTCGGCCTTGACGCCCAGGAAGAGGAAGTTCCTCTTGCCGGCGGCAAACGCCATGTTCACGCACGAGCTGCCCTGGGTCGTCTCCGGGAAGCTCAGCGCGGCCTGGCGGATGGCTTCAGCTTCCTTGGTCATCTCGCCCCCCGCCTCCGACGCCGATCTCGCCGGGGGCCGTCGGGTCCTGCGACCCTCCTTGTGCGCCCCCTCCGTTCTCGCCGGGGGACCGCGCGGGTGTGCTGGGCTCCGCGTCGAAGTCCTCCGCCGCGAGGCCGTCGCACAGCGCCTCTTCCGCCGCGACCTGGGTGAAGCCCGCGCAGCCGGCGTCAGCGCCCTCGATCGCGGCCTCGATCTCGTCGTCCACCGCCTCGGCGTCGCAGGTGTAGACGCACGCGGCCTCGCCGTTCCGGGTCTGACGCGCCGTCAACTCGACTTCGCAGACGCTCGTGACGCAGCCGATCAGACCCACGCAGGCGTTCGTGCAGGTGTTCTCGTCACCACTCATCCCGGCGACCACTCCCCCGCTCGGCGCAGGCGCCCTCCCACCGGCGAAGAACGCCTCTCCGACCCGGGCGCCCCCGTGATCGCCGCTACCCCCACCACCGCTGCCACCGGTCATGCAGCCGGCCAGGAGAGCGATCACCATCGTCAACGAGCGCTTCATGTAGCTCCTTGCGTTCATCCGCCTCGCAGGAGGAGGGAGACCAGGGCGCCGAGGACCGCAGCGCCGACGACCGCCAGCGCGAAGACGACCCATTGGCGTCGCTGCCGCGCGTTGCGGCTCTTGCCGCTGGGATCGACCAGGATGCACTCGACGTTGCCGAATTGTACGCGGTCGCCGGGCCAAGCGCGCGCCGATTGTCCGATGCGACGACCGCCCAGGAGCGTGCCGTTACTCGAGTTGAGGTCCGTGACGACGTAGCTGCCGTCGTCTTGCTTCTTGACGCGGGCGTGGTGGCGAGACACCGAGACGTCGGCCAGCGTGACGTCGTTCTCGTCGGTCCGTCCGATGCACACGATGGGGTCGAATAGGAGGTGCTCGCGTCCGGCCTGCGGCCCCGACGTGACCACCACCTTGGCGTGGGCCTGGTCCGGGTTGACGATGGCTGTGTTGATGCCCGACTGCGACGGCTTGAGCTTGCCGGTGGCCCGCTCCAGAAAGACGCGGTACTCGCCGATGCGAATCGCGCTGCCCTCGTTGACGGGCGTGGAGCCCTTGATGCGCTGCTCGTCGACGAGCACCCCGTTGGCGCTGCCCTCGTCGACGATGTACGTCGACAGGCCCTCCACGTAGAGCTTCGCGTGGTGCCGTGAGACGGTGCTGCTGGGGAGGACGACGTCGTTGTCCGCCGTGCGCCCGAGGGTGAGCTGCCCCTCGAAGAGGGCGTGTTCACTCATGAGCGCGCCGCGCTCGTCCTCGACGACGACGATGAACATCGGAGGAGCTTACTGCATCAGGAGAAGATGGACGCGTCGATCTGGGCGCCGAGGCTCTGGGCGTTGCTCACCCAGCGGGGCACGTGTCCGCTCGCGCGGAAGCCCCCGAGGCCGTTGAAGACCTCGCGCATCTCCCCATCGACGTCGAGCACCTGCGTGACGACCACCCGCCCGTCGGCGTAGCGGAGCACCTGCACCAGCACGTCGGCGGTCTCCATGACCAGCGCCTTGACGCGGTCGTCCGTGGTGCTCACGCCGAGGCCCGCCTGGTTGACGATGCGCACCAACGCGTCGTCGGGCGACTCGGCGTCGACCCCCATCACGCCGCCGTTGACCCCACCGCCCAACGCGCTCAACGCGTGGAAGGTCTCGGGGCCGCGCGCGTCGCCAATGACCAGTCGGTCGGGCCGCATCTTGAGCGCCTGCCGGACCAGCGTCGCGTTGTCGGCGTCGCCACCGGAGAGCACCACGACGTTCCCGCCGCCCTGGAGTCGCGCGCCGCCCTCGACGGCCACGATTCGAACGTCGCCAGCGGCGCCCATCAGCGCCTGGATGAAGCCGAACCGGGTGTCGGCGCAGTTGCTCGCGACGACGATGTTCTTCCCCTGCGTCATCGCCGCGGCGAGGAACGTCGCCATGTTGGCCGTGAGGGTCTCGCTGGCGACGAGGTCCTCGAGGCCGACGGCGGCGGACGGTCGGTCGATCGTGAGGTACGGACCGCCGACGCCGGGCATCGCGACGTGGATGCGCGTGCCGTCGTGCAGGTAGCCCGAGCCGAAGCCGCCCTCCGGGTGGGCGCCCGCCGCGGCCAGGAGCCGCGCGCCAGCGGTGACGACCGCGGCCCCGCCGGAGAATCGGCCGGGGGCACGCTCGGTCTGCCCGTCGCGGGTGACGAAGATGTGGGCGGGTCCGTTGACCGTGATGCGGGAGACGCCTGCGTCGCTCACCAGGGGCGTGATCGGGCCCACGGCCAGCGCCTCGGAGACGACCGTCGAGACGATCGCGTCGGCGTCGGCGCCCGCCGGGGCGCCGATCTCGCGCAGGGCGTCACCGGCCCCTTGCTCGACGCGCTTCCGGGTGACCTCGTCGACACCCATGCCCGGGGCGTAGGCGCTGGGCGCCAAGACGCCGTTGTCGCCCATCCAGGCCGCGAGCCGATCGAAGAGCTGGGCCATCACCGCGCCGACGTCGTCACCGCCGCTGACCGCCACCGGGGCGGGGATCGCGGCGGGGGCGGGCGGCGCCGGTGGGGCGACCGCCGGGGCCGATGGGCGCGGCGCGGGGGCCGGCCTGGGCGGCTGCGGCCTCGGCGC
>CAYOBQ010000341.1:0-3257 GCA_964402225.1 uncultured Nannocystaceae bacterium
CGCTCACAACCATCCCGCCCACTTCCTCAAATGCCCCGATCTCGAAATCTCCAATCGCTCGCAGGTCGAACGACTCCAGGAACCTCTCCCTCAGCCCAGCGTACTGCTTGATGAACATCCAATTGCGCATCGTCAGCATCGCCGAGACGCCGCCCTCGCGGACCAACTCCAACCCACGCAACAGGAACGCCGCGTACAGATCAGCCTTCCCCAGCGGGTACTGCTTCTCGACGTACTTCGACTGCTCCATCTTCGAGGTGCCCTGATACGGCGGGTTCGCCACGACCAGGTCGTACCCGCCCTCCTTCACCATCCGCAGGAAGCGCACGCCCGCCGCCAATTGCTGTCCGCGTAGGCGCAGGCCCAGGTCGTCACCGGAGGTGCGTTTCGCGAGGAAGCCCTCCAGCCGAGACAGCAGGCTCTCCTTCGCGGCGTCGGCGGTCATCGTCAGCCGCATCTGCTGCTCCGGGAAGCCCTCCGTGAGGTGGCCCTGCACGCCCTCGCTCCGACCGAGCTTCCCCTCCAACTCGCCGAGCGCCTCGTCCACGGTCGAGTCGATCTTCAGCAGGCTGCCCAGGTGGTCGGCGCCCTTCAGCGCGCCGATGATGGTGTCCGTGAGCGACGCCGGGATCCCCGTCTCGCGCTCCACCTCGTGCCGCAACTCCAGCAGCGCGGGGTCGTCGTCCGGCAGGCTCGACAGCCGCAGGTTCGCCGCCACCAGATTCAGCCTGCGCGGACGAGCCTCGGGACACACGGCTTTCGCCTTCAGCCACAGCGCCGCCGCGGCGATTTGCACCGCCCGCGGATCCAGGTCGATGCCGTGGAGGTTGTGCTCCAGGATGCGCTCGACGATGGCGCGGTCGGTCCACTCGGGCGCCCCGACCGAGCCGCGGTGCTGGGCCTCCTCGCGGTACAGCGCCACCAACAACTCGAACGCGACGACCAGGAAGTGTCCCGAGCCCACCGCCGGATCGATCAGCTTCAGATCCCGCACCGACGAGGGCGCCGACGTCACCGCCCCCTCCGGGATCGGCTGCGGCACGTAGTACGCCCAGCGGCGCTCCGCCTCGCCATGCAGCGGCATCAGATCGGTCAGCGACACCGAGCCCGCGTCGCGCTTCGCCTGCCACTCGACACGGCGTGTCTCTAGGGCGTCCAGCGTGCCGTCGGCCTCGACGGCCGCGGTCCAGCCCTGCTTGCGACACATCGCCAACCACATCGGCCCGAGGCTGTTCTGCAGCAGCCAATCCACCATGTATCGCTCGGTGAACATCTGCGTCTTGCTGGCGATCTCATGGGGCGCGACCTTCCCGCCGCCGTTCAGCTCGGCGTCGAGGGCCTCCCGCTCGGGGTCGTTCCAGTATTGATAGATCCAGCCGAGCGTCATGTCGTCGGTCCAGCATGTCGCCAGATCCGCGGCGTCCAGCGACTCCACCAGATGCCGCAGCGTCCCCGCCGGCATCGGCACCAGGTCGGCGACGCCGCCGCCGCCGAAGATCCCCGGCAGCTCGGTCGCCAGGTCCTCGAAGACCAGCCGCAGCAGCAGCGCGTAGCCCTCGGTCTCGTCGCCTGAGACGAGGGCCGGCGCGAGCGAGCGGAAGTCGGTGTAGCCCCGGCTCTCCCAGGCGCCCGTGACCACCTCCGGGGACCGCAGCCCGGCGGCCTCCATCAGCCGCAGCACGATGATCCGGTTCAGCCATGTGTAGGCCGCCATCTTCTCGGCGTCGCGGCGGAAGTCCCCGGCGGTGCGCGCCGCCTTGCCATCCCCTTGCGCGCGCACCTGCTCGGCCATCCAGGTCTCGAGCCGCGCCCGCCGCCGGCCGCCGGCCTCATCGAGCCCCGCGTCCTGAGCGCGTACGCCCAGCCGGTAGGCCGTCTCCGTCGCGTTGTGCAGGTCGTCGAGCAGCCGCTGCCGCAGCCCGCCATTGCTCGTGGAGGTGCCGCGGATGGTCCGGGCCAGGGCGCTCTTCGCTTCGGGTGTCATGCTCATCGGTCAGTGAGCTCCCACGGGGATTGGGACGACGGTCGCCAGCGCGGTCTCCACGTCCTGGTAGATATCGACGGGCAGAGCTTCGTCTACCTCCAGCGTGGCCGCCAGGGCGTAGGGGATGGCCTCATCGAAGCGCGACGCAGCATCCGCGCGGCAATTGACCTTCAATCGAATCTCCCCGTCCTTCACGAACGTGGCGACGCCGCTTCCGTGCTTCACGAGGTGGAGCACCGTGCCGGCGCCGTTGCGGAGGGCGTCCGGGCGGTCCGAGCCCTTGGTGAAGGTCAGCCCGGGGGTCTTCTCGATGGCATCGAGCGAGAGCACGGCCCCGCGGTACCGAGCGGACGTGGCCCATGGGGGCGTCAGCCAACTCAGGGTGATCCGCAGCGATCGGGAGAATCGGCGACGCTCAAGGTCGAGCAGGCTGTTGGGCAGCGGGAAGCGGTACTCGTGTGCCATGTCCTGCTTCAGCCGGCCCCCAGCGAGCACCGTCACTCGATGGGCGCTGCACCCCAGCGCGATGTCCAACTCCAGCGCGCCGTACCCGACGAACTTGTCGAGCTGCTTCCGCTGGCTCCTCCACCTTCTCTTCGAGTCACCCTCCACGAGGGGCTCGACCCAACTGTCGAACCCCTTTCGGGACGCCGCGTGCACCAGCAGAGTCTTGATCCAAACCGCCCGCGGCGCACGCTCGAGGAGATCGGGGTATGTCGCGAGCAGCGCGTCGAGCTCGTCCGAGATCCTGGCGGCGGCGTTTGTTACGAGCGGCGCCGCGAAGCTGGTGCCCCGAAGGAATCGGACGCCCTGATTCTGGGGTGCGGGCGACTTCCCGGGGGCCGCGACTTGGATCCCAGGTGAAGGGTGCGCGTTCCTGGCTCCGTACGGCTGGAGCCAGCTCTGTTCGGCGTCCTGATAGTGGACCTCCACCGGCTGCCGCCCCCCTGCTGCGACCAGATCCGGTTTGGGAGCGTTTCGCAGCCCCAGCCCGACGCGGGAATACACCGCAGGCGCGCCTTCGTGCTGTCCACCCCACGGCGCAACATAGTTCGGGGGCGAGCCCGGCGCCCCGCCGTCGGCGTCCAAGGCACCCACGGTGAGCGCGTTGATCGACTCGGCCGGGGAGAGCAACATTCGCTCCGCCGTGAGGTCGTGGAGCCGGCGAAGCAGCCTCGGGTGTCGGTTTTCGGCGTCCTCGAGGTGTGTTCGCGCACACCCAAAACGTTCCACGCGCCATTTCCAATTCCCGGTCGAGACGACGAAGAGCAGC
>CAYOBQ010000342.1:0-3235 GCA_964402225.1 uncultured Nannocystaceae bacterium
GTGCTGAAAGCTGACAGCCTCTCCAAAGACGACCGCAGATCTGGGATTTGCACCCAATCACACCCCGAGTCACCGCACCCGGATCGTCCCCGACCACCACGGATACCACCCCTCGTGCTGCGGCCCCGTCTCGCCCCAGCCGATGCGGAGCTGCGTCGCCTCACCCTCGAGCTCGTAGATCTGCGCTCCCTCCGGCCAGCCGAGCACGCAGTCGTGGCAGTCGAACCGGTCCGCGAGCGTCCGCCCGAAGCTGGTCGTCGGCCCGGCCTCGTTCGCCGCTCCGAAGGAGACGTCCCCCACCCCACCCGCGCGGACGGCGTTGTCCCACACCTGCTGGGCGAAGAGGTCCGGGTTGATGTCCGCCGTATTCCCCGCCGACGAGCCGTTGGCCCGGAGCTGGTAGTCCTGGAGATAGAAGGCCGCGAAGCCCGCCGGGAACTCGATGGTGTAGTGGTAGGTGTGCTGGCCGGCCCCATCACGGGTGAAGGGCCGATGCTCCCCGTCGATGCCCTCGATCCCCGCTGCCTCCACGGCGACCATCGCCGCGCCGAAGCCCAGGGCCGCGGTGGCCAACGTGATCTCGGTCCAGCCGCCCTCGTCGGTGCTCATATCGCACACCACCTCGAACGGCGCGTTGCCCCCCGCCCCGTCGGCGTCGATCTCGTAGACGCCGTCGCCCACCGAACGCCCCGCGTTCAAGATCTCGAGGCAGCTCCTCACCCGCCCGCACACGTCGTCCACGCAGACCCCCGACTCGCAGTCGTCGTCGCCTCCGCAGGCCTCGCCGTCCTCGCAGTCGTCGCAGGCACCACCACAGTCCACGTCGCTCTCGTCCCCGTTTCGGACGCCGTCGTCGCAGGCCGGCGCCGCGCACTCCTGCGCGTCACACACCCCGCTCTGGCAGTCCCCCGGATCCGCGCACCCCTCCCCATCGGGGCACGGTCCGCAGCTCCCCCCGCAATCCAACCCCGTCTCGTCGCCATTCTGCACCTCGTCGACGCACGTCGGCACCTGGCAGAACGCGTCTTCACACACCCCGCTCTGGCAATCGCCCCCCACGAGGCACCCGTCCCCATCGGGGCACACCGGGCACGCGCCCCCACAATCGACGTCCGTCTCCGCGCCGTTTCGCACGCCGTCGTCGCAGGCCGGCACCTGACACACGCCCGCGTCGCACGATCCGCTCTCGCAATCGGCGTCTTCCCCACACACACCCCCGTCGGGGCACCCGTCGCACGGCCCGCCGCAGTCGAGGTCTGACTCGTCGCCGTTGTGCACCTCGTCGTCGCACGCCGGCGCCTGGCACACCCCGCCCACGCAAACCCCGCTGGCACAGTCGGCGCCGACCTCGCAGCCGTCCCCGTCGTTGCACGCGGGACACTCGCCGCCGCAATCGACGTCCGTCTCACCGCCATTGCGCGCCCCGTCGTCGCACGCCGCCGCCTGGCACACGCCATCGCAGACCCCGCTCGCGCAGTCCTCGCCCACCTCACAGACGTCGCCGTCCGCGCACCCCGCGCACCCGCCCCCGCAGTCCACGTCACTCTCGGCTCCGTTGCGCACCCCGTCGTCACACGCCGCCGCCTGGCACACCGCGCCGACGCACACCCCGCTCACGCAATCCGCCGCCACCACGCAGGCGTCACCGTCGCCGCACTCGCCGCAGCCGGCGCCGCAGTCCACGTCGCTCTCGTCGCCGTTTCGCACCCCGTCCTCACACGTCGACGCCTGGCAGATCTCGCCCACGCAGACCGCGCTCGCGCAGTCGGCGTCCGCACCGCAGGCCGCCCCATCCGGGCACCCATCGCAGGCCCCACCGCAGTCGACCCCCACCTCGTCCCCATTCCGCACCGCGTCGTCACACGCCGGCGCCTGGCACACCTCGTCGACGCACACCCCGCTCGCGCAATGCGCCGCCGCCCCGCACCCCGCACCGTCGGCGCAGAGATCACAACCCGGGCCACAGTCCACGCCGCCCTCCTCTCCGTTGCGCACGCCATCGTCGCAGGCCGCGACCTGGCAGACCGCGTCGCACACCCCGCTGGCACAATCCACGCCGATCTCGCAGCCCGCGCCGTCGTCACACGGCGCGCACCCGGCCCCGCAATCCACGTCTGTCTCGTTCCCGTTCTGGACACCGTCGTCGCACCCCCCCTCCAAACACACGCCGCCTTCGCAGATACCGCTGTCGCAGTCGCCGGGCACCTCGCACACCGCGCCATCCAGGCAGCGCAGGCACCGCCCACCGCAGTCCACGTCGACCTCGTCGCCATTGCGTACGCCGTCGTTGCACCGCGCCACGGCGCACACCTCGTCGGCGCACACCGCGCTGGCGCAGTCCTCGGCCTCCACGCACGCCTCGCCGTCGGCGCAGCCCACGCAGCCGCCACCGCAATCCAGCCCCGTCTCGTCGCCGTTGAGCACCCGGTCCTCGCAGCTCGGCGCCGCGCAGATCTCCTCCGCGCAGACCCCGCTCTGACAATCCTCGGCGACTCCACATCCGGCTCCATCGGCGCACGCATCGCAGCCCCCGCCGCAGTCCACGTCGCGCTCGTCCCCGTTGCGCACGCCGTCCTCGCAGGTCGGCTCCGCACAGGCCGCCTCCGCGCAGACCCCGCTCGCGCAGTCCGCGCCGTCCCCGCACGCGTCGCCCCCCGCGCAGCCGGCGCAATCGCCGCCGCAGTCCACGTCCGACTCGTCTCCGTTGAGCACCCCATCGCCGCAGGCGGCGTCGGCGCAGGCCCCATCGGCGCACACGCCGCTGGCACAGTCCACGCCTACCCCGCAGCCCTCGCCGACCTCGCAGTCCGCGCAGCCTCCGCCGCAGTCGATATCCGACTCGTCCCCATTCTCCACGCCATCGTCACACGCCGGCGCCGAGCACAGCGCGTCGGCACAGACCCCCGACGCGCAATCCCGCGCGACCCCGCACGGCTCACCGTCAGGGCAGCCGACGCAGTCGATCCCGCAGTCGACCCCAACCTCGGCCCCGTTTTGCACCCCATCGTCGCAGGCCGCCGCCGCGCACACCTCGCCGACACAGACCCCCGACGCGCAGTCCTCGCCAGCGGCGCAAGCCCCCCCATCGGCGCATCCGTCGCACCCACCCCCGCAGTCGACCCCCGTCTCGTCCCCGTTGTGCACCCCGTCGTCACACGCCGCCCCCGCGCACCCCCCCCCGGCGCACACCCCCGACGCGCAATCCCCCCCGCCCCCGCCGCCCCCACCCTCGCCG
>CAYOBQ010000343.1:0-3211 GCA_964402225.1 uncultured Nannocystaceae bacterium
AATTACACAATCCGACCAGACTAAAAGCGGAAGTTATTCTTGCGCGGGCCCTAAGGCGGCGTGCGCAACCACCTCGACGACACCCCATGACTAGGGCATCCTTCCGGACGGCATGTTTTTTTGTACTCGGTGCAGGGCCCCTCGGAACGACGACTACGAACCCTGCCGGGAGCACGACAAGGTCCTGGCACTCGAGCTCGACGGGCTGACGGTCTTGGAGTTCTGCGACAGGGGCGGCTCCGGGAAGGTGTACCGATGTCGGGATCGCGCCGGGCTGATCTGGGCTCTGAAGGTGCTCGATCTGGGCAGCGTCAGGCACCTCGGAGACGAGCTGGTGCGTGGGGTGCGCGCCGACTTCAAAACCGAGGTCGCGGCACTGCGGGGGCTGTCGAGCAGGCGGATCGTCCCCTACGGGCTGAGTGGCACCGCTGGCGACTTCCTGTTCATGACGATGGGTTTCGTTGACCGCCCGCTAGAGCCCCAGATGACTGGACAGCCGTGGTCGGTCGACGCCGCGCTCGCGGTCGTGTGTGACCTGAGCGACGCCCTGGCCCACCTCGAGGTGCGAGGGGTTGCGCACCGGGACATCAAGCCGGGCAACCTGGGCTTCGGCCCGGATGGTAAGCTGCTGGTCTTCGATTTCGGTATCGCCGCGCTGCGCGGCGAGCAATTCCAGAAGGTGACGAGGACCGCCCACGGGTGCGGCACGGAGGGCTACGCGGCGCCGGAGCAGTTCTTCGGCGCAAAGAGCGGTCGGCCCGCGGATATCTACGCCTTTGGGGCCCTCGCCTACGAGCTGCTGGCGGGTCACTCACACCTGGAGGGCCGAGCCCCCCCGGGCTTGGACGCGCTGAGGACGTGGTACGAGCAGGACCCGCTCCCGCTGCCGGAAGACGCAGGCCGCCCCCCGGAACTCGAAGCGTTGATTCGACGCTGCCTGCGGTGGGCTCCGGAGGAGCGACCCACGAACGCCACGGAGTTGCAGAGTGAGCTGAGCAGAATCAAACGCGACCGCGAGAAGACCCGGAAAATCGAGGAGTTGGAGAGTCAGCTCTCAAACCGGAGTGACACCGGGCCGGTGTCTCGAGCAGACGTCGATGCCTTGGTTCCCGCGGCGCGCGACTTGCGAAGGAAGGCCGATGCCAAGGGCCGGCGGTCCCGTAGGTCACTCTTCCTCGCCGCCGTCGGTGTTCTCGTCGCCGCCGGCGTCGGGGGCTGGATGACGCTTCGCCAATCGGACGCGCCGTTCTCGGAGGCCACCGCCCACCGGCCGGCGATGCGCCTCGTGGAGGCGGGGGCCTTCGACATGGGCTCGCCTACGGGGAAGGAGCGCCCCGAGGGGGCTGGACCCGAGGACCCCGTGCGCCGCGTGGGCGTCGAGGCGTTCTTGATGGCCGAGACGGAGGTCACGCAGGGGCAATACTTCGCTCGGATGGAGAAGCGTCCGTCGTCGGCGAAGCTCTGCGACGACTGCCCGGTGGAGGGCGTCAGTTGGACGGACGCCGCCCGGTATTGCGACGCCCTGTCGAGGGGGGAAGGCCTGCCGCGCTGCTACGCGGACGCGGCGTGTCAGGGAAAGGCCGGCTGCGCCATCGACCCCGCGTGCCGTGGCTACCGGCTGCCGACGGAAGCGGAGTGGGAGTACGCCGCGCGGGCGGGCACCCGGGGGGACCGCTACGCCGACGACCTCCGCGGCATCGCGGTCTACGGAGGGAACAGGTCCGACGGGCCCCGGGCGGTGAAGGGCGACCGGGCGCCGAACGCTTGGGGGCTCTACGACATGCTGGGCAACGTCTGGGAGTGGACGGGGGACGTCTACGGGGTCAACAGCACGCCCCACGTGCCGCCCAGATCGGGGAAGAAGCGCGTGGCCCGGGGCGGCTCGTTCAGCAACGGCGCCGAGTGGATGAGCGTGACGCGGCGGATCGGGGAGAGGCCCTCGAAGGCCCACCTCTACCTCGGCTTCCGGGTCGCCCGGCGCGCGCCGAAGCGCCGATAGCCACCCCCACGCCGTGTTCTTCTGCAACCACTGCCGTGAGCCCCGCGACGACGGCCACCCCGACTGTGCGGAGCATCGGCGGGTGGCGGCGCCGGAGCTTGATGGGCTGACGCTCATCGAGTTCGTGGACAAGGGAGGCTTCGGCAAGGTCTACAAGTGCCGGGGGGCGGATGGGCGCCTGTGGGCGCTGAAGGTCCTCGACCTGCGGCCTGCACGGCGGCTGGGGGAGGAGCGGCTCGCGGACCTGCGCGGCCAGTACAAGACGGAGGTGCGGGTCCTCGCGGGGCTGAAGCATCGGCGGATCGTCCCCTACGGCGTGAGCGGGACGGCGGGTGACTTCCTGTTCATGACGATGGGCTTCGCGGACCGGAGCCTGGAGGTCGAGGTCATCGGCGAGCCGTGGCCCCTCGACCGCGCGCTGCCCGTGCTCTGTCAGCTCGCCGACGCCCTCGCCTACCTGCACGCGCGGGACGTCGCCCACCGGGATCTCAAGCCCGGCAACCTCGGCCTCGACGGGGCGGGGGATCTGCTCCTCTTCGACTTCGGGATCGCCGCCCTGCGCGGCCAGGACTTCCGCCGGGCGACGCGGACGGCCCACGGCCTGGGGACGCCGGGCTACGCCGCTCCGGAGCAGCTCTTCGGGCTCCAGAGCGGGCTTGCCGCCGACCTCTACGCCTTCGGCGCCCTCGCCTACGAGCTGCTCGCCGGCCGGCCCCACCTCGAGGGCGAGGCGCCGGCGGCGTTGCAAGCGCTGACGGCGTGGTACCGGCGGCGCCCACCCGCCCTGCCCGCCGACACGGACCGGCCGCCGAGGCTGGACTGGCTCATCGAGTGTTGCCTGCGCGAGCCCCCGGGTGAGCGGCCCGCCGGCGCGAAGGAGGTCCAGGAGGAGCTGGACGCGGTGTTGCGGTGGCGCGGGCTGGAGCGGGCCCACGCGGAGCGGCGGACGCAGGCGGACGCGTTGCGGGGCGAGGTCGAGGCGCTGACCCGGCAACGCGACACGCTGTCGGCGGTCCGAGGGGAGCTCGAGGCGGCGCGCCGCGAGCTGTCGGAGCTGAAGACAGCGCGGTCCGCGATGGTCCCGGTATCGAACACGCCGGGGTTGTGGCGGCGGCTCGCGGAAGCGCTGCGCCCCAGACCGGGGCACCGACTGACGATGGTCCCCATCCCCGGCGGGACATTCCTGATGGGGAGCCCCGCCGACGAGCCTGG
>CAYOBQ010000344.1:0-3198 GCA_964402225.1 uncultured Nannocystaceae bacterium
TGGCGCGCTCGGCCATGGCGTGGCAGCGGCGCTCGTCACCGCCGTGCTCGGCGCACTCCTCGAAGACCTCGTGGGCATGTCGGGCGCAGCGCCTGTGGCAGTCGTCGGGCTCGGGTCGCGGTCGTGGTCCGTGGGCGGGCGGGCGGCGATGGTCGGGCCTGCGGTGCGCCCTCGGCCGCTCGCACTGCACGGCGCACTCGACCGCTGCCTCTACGGCCGCGCGCGCGCAGCGCCCGGGCCGGCCGCCGTCCGCCCTGCACGACGCGAACGCGTCTCGCCCAACCTCCATGCACCGCCCTCGGCAGCCCTCGTCGACGGGCCGATCCATGTCGGCCAATGCCCCGGAGAGGACGTCCTCGAGGACCGGGTCTTCCGCGGGCTCCTCGGGCTGACAGCCCCAGAACGCGAACCCCATCGTGCACACGATCAACGCCCGTTTGGCGAGTTGAGACATCTCCGCTCCTCAGATCTTGATCTTCCCCAGTACCCGACACCGTACCGGCGCGGGGCGCTGCGTTCCATCGGGATTCCTCGAGCAAAGGCCACGGCCACCTATCAGATCTGGATCAAGTCGGCGCCCGGCCAACGATTGAGCGCATGGCCATTGACACCCTCTGGAGCCGCGTTTACCCTCCGGCGCCCTTTTGACCTGTGAGGTAAGCAATGGGTGCGCGCCCCGCGAAGCTGGCCATTCGTGCCGACCGTGACGCCGGCAAGACGAAGGCCTGCCCGTCCTGCGGCAACCCGAAGATGGCGGTCGTGAAGTTCGTCCGGCATAGCCGGCCTTCCGGCTTCTTCTGGCTCTGTGACAAGTGCCAGTTCGAGGAGTCGACCAAGTAGCCACGCCGTGTTTCCCGGCGTCGCGACCGCGGTGATGCTTGCCGCCCTCGCGGTCTGCCTGTGGGCCGAGCATGGCCAGCGCCCGTTGGCCAAGGGCCTCTCCAAGCCACTCGCGTCCAGCGGATTCGTGGTGGTGGCGCTCGCGCTGGGCGCCTGGACCACGCCGTACGGGCGCGCCGTCCTCTGCGCGCTCGCGCTGTCGTGGGTCGGTGACGTCGCGTTGCTGGGCCGCTCGCGGGTGGCGTTTCTCGTCGGGCTGGCGGCCTTCTTGTTGGGGCATCTGGCCTACGCGATCGCCTTCGCCGTCCGCGGTGTCGACGCCGTCTGGGCGCTCGCGGCGGCCCCGGCGCTCTTCACCGCGGCGTTCTTCGTCGAACGTTGGCTCGGGCCTCGCGTCCCGGCGGGGATGCGCGCCCCGGTGGTCGCCTACATCATCGTGATCACCGCGATGGTGACGCTCGCGGCCGGCACTCGGGAGGTGCTCCTCATTGGCGCCGCCCTGGCTTTCTGGGCGTCGGACGTCTCCGTCGCCCTGGACCGATTCGCCGGCGCGGGCTTCAGCAACCGCCTGTGGGGCCTGCCCGCGTACTACCTCGCTCAGACCGCCTTCGCCTACAGCGTCGTCTGACGAGGTGTCCATCAAAGCACCGACGTCGCTGATTGATGGACACCTCGTGAGAACGTGGCGGCGCCCGTCGATACGGGTTTATCCTCACGAAAGCACGAATTCCTATGGGGGCGCCGTTGAGCGACGTCGCGATCGGTATCGACCTGGGCACGAGCAACAGCGTTGTCGCGGTCGTCGAGAACGGAAAGCCGGTGGTCCTGCCCAACGAGTGGGGGGAGATCATCCATCCGTCCATCGTCCACTTCGCAGCCGATGGTCAGGTCCTCGTCGGTAGCCAGGCGAAGAAGCGGCTCCACCTCGAGCCCGAGAACACGATCTACTCGTTCAAGCGGCTGATGGGCCGCTACTTCTTCAGCGAGGAGGTCAAGAAGGCTCGCGAGCTCCTGCCCTTCCGGCTGGTCGAGGGGCAGAACCGCGACGTGCGGATCGAAGCACAGGGGCGCGTCTACCCGATCCCCGAGGTCAGCGCCCACGTCGTCAAGGAGATGAAGCGGGTCGCCGAGAAATACCTCGGCCGCACGGTGACGAAGGCGGTCATCACCGTCCCTGCGCACTTCAACGACAACCAGCGAAACGCCACCAAGGACGCGTGCAGCATCGCCGGGCTCGAGGTCCTCAAGATCATCAACGAGCCGACGGCGGTTGCCCTGGCTTACGGCTACGACAAGCAGCTCCGCCAGCGCGTCTCCGTCTATGACCTCGGCGGCGGCACCTTCGACATCACGGTCCTCGACATCAACCTCGACGTCTTCGAGGTCCGGTCGTCGGCGGGCGACACGTTCCTCGGCGGCGACGATTTCGATGCCCGGATCATGGACTACCTGATCAACGCCTTCTACGAGCAGACGGGGATCGACCTGCGCCAGGAACGCCTGGCGATGCAGAAGCTCAAGGAACACTCGGAGTGGGCGAAGATCCAACTCTCCGAGGTCGATCGCATCGAGGTGTCGGTCCCCGACATCGCCCGTGACGACCAGGGGATGCTGACGCTTTCGGCGTTGTTGACGGTCAAGCAGCTCGCGCAGATGACCTACGACCTCGTCCAGCGTACCTTCGGCGTCTGCGACGAGGCGATCCAGGCGGCGGGCTGCAACGTCACCGACATCGACGGCATCGTGCTGGTCGGTGGGCAGACCAAGAGCCGCTTCATCCGCTCGGCGGTGGAGGCCTACTTCGGCAAGCGGGTTCAGGCGCAGGTCAACCCCGAAGAGGTGGTCGCGCTGGGCGCGGCGATCCACGCCGACCAACTCCTCAACCGCAAGCGCGACGCGGTCCTCATCGACGTGACCCCGTTGAGTCTGCGGATCGGCACGGTCGGCGGCTTCACCGAGGTCGTGATCCCGAAGAACACCCCGATCCCGATCGAGCACGCCAAGACCTTCGTGACCGCCTCCGATGGCCAGGAGAAGGTCCGCATCCGCATCTATCAGGGGGAGTCGAAGGAGGTGGAGCGCAACGAGCTGCTGGGCGAGTTCGAGTTCTCGGGGTTCCGCATCGCCAACCGCGGCGAGGTCGAGATCGCGGTCACCTTCGACATCGACGCCAGCGGCCTGGTGAACGTCAGCGCGGTCGAGAAGGAGAGCGGGGCCGGGGCGGAGTGCACCGTCACGCTCTCCCAGCGCATGAGCGACGCGGAGGTCCGCAAGCTCGCCGCGAGTCACTAAAAGAAACGGGTGCAAGTCCCAGATCTGCGGTCGTCTTTGGAGAGGCTGTCAGCTTTCAGCACTCAG
>CAYOBQ010000345.1:0-3194 GCA_964402225.1 uncultured Nannocystaceae bacterium
CGGCGGCGTCACCCGAGCGCTGCGAGAGGCGGTCGGCGAGGTCGCGCGGGGTTGACCGCCTCGAGGCGCGAGCGCCGTTGCGCCGGTCGCGCATCGGTGTCGCGACGCGCGGTCGACCTCAGTCGCGCGGGTGCTCGAATCAGGCACCAGCGACGAACTCACGTCCGCATCGTGTGAGAACAGCGCCTTCGGGGAGCCCGGTGCCGATGGGAAGGACGCCCGCGCGCCCCCGGAGCCGGTCAGCGCGATGCGCTCGCACCGCACGGCGCCGCGCGAGGCCCGGGCCAGCAGGATCGGAATACCCGGCGGTCTGAACGAGCGCTTGCTGCCAGATGGCCTCGCGCAACGCCTCTGCCCGCGTGGCGCTGCCACCGGCAAGCGCGATTTCGGCACGCGTCATCTGGACGTCCCGCTCGTGCAGCACCACCCCATGGACGGTGGCCAGCGCGACATCGTCACGGGCGCAAAGCACGACGGAGTCGGGTTCTCCACGCTCACAGGCTGAGAAGAAGAGGACAAGGGCGACGGCGCAAGTCGGAACTGAGTGTGCGGTCACCGCTCACGTCCTTCGACGTTTGGCGTATGCCTGAGGGGGCAATCGGGAGCCCTACAATCTCTCATCTCGACCCAACCATCGGGGAAACACAACATCGAGAACGAGTAGCACTTCTCCGAGTCCGGCGGGTGAGCACAGCCCGATGCTGTGCCGCACACCAACCCACTCGCGTCCCAATCACTCGCACGCGGAACCGTCGCGCAGCCCGCGAAACCTCCCCGCGCCTCTCCTTCCTCGCCCAGCCAAGATGCGTTCAGTGGAGCACACATCGGGGAGGCCGCGAGGCAACCGGCCTCGTCGAGCCCACGGCACACCGGGCGGGGGCTATCAGACGACGCATCGGAGACTCCGTCTGAGTCTTGGATACAGGAAACGAGCAGGAGTACAGACAACGCCCACGCACATGCGGTGCCCACGAATCGCGGATGAGTTGCCGCAGACGACGGCCGCGAGCAAGTCATCGCATCTCCGTATCGGCCGAGTAGTAGGTGAACAGTTGGACACGCCGCGTCTCGCCCGCGGGTACGTGCCACGCGTGCAGTCGGACACACAGTGCTTTGCCTGCCGCTGACGTCCCGTCGAGGCGCCTCATCTTCTTCACGTCGAACCGAAAGTCCTTTCCGAGCAGCGACGCCCCAGCGCCACAATCCTGGTCAAAGATCTCGAGGGTGACGTCCGCGGCGTCATCCGCGTTCTCCTCGAAGAACGTCGCGTAGGCTTTGAACTGCTGCAACGAGCCCGGCTCTGGCCCCGGACCATGGACGAGATGGTCCACAACATCGCCGCTGCTCATAACGTAGTCCATGCTGTTCCACCCCCAGACGCCGCTGTGATCGTCGCTGTGGTAGTAGCGTGCTTGGAAGCGTCCGCCGCCCCATTGAGGATGGAAGCCCCACGCCGAATAGCTGCCGTTTCCGCTGGCTCGATCTGACATCGCCAAGACGACCGTGAAGAGCCGCCCCGGCGACGAGATCGGCTGACCGACGTCCAGAAACCAGTCCTTGATACTGGCAGCGGCCCCGGCGACCTGCGGGGTTGAGAAGCTGGTGCCGCACGTGCCGCAACCCAGGGGCTCCGTAGTGATCCCTGCGACCGCATCGTACTTGTATCGGGGGCACGCTGGGGCCACCAGGTCGACGACGGTTGCGGCGGCAGCCTTGGTGTTTCCTGCGACCCGCAGGTCCATGCCTCCCCGTGCGGTCCCGTCAGTTCCGCTCTGCGAGACGCAGGGACCATAGAGGTCGCACGTTTCGTAGTCGGCCCACGTGCAATCGTTCGTGCCGTCCCCCAGCCCGCCAATCGTGAGAGCTGACAGGCTCTCCGCGATGCCCGAGAGATTGCAAGTGCTCGCGGACCAGTTGTTTCCAGCGCTCTGAACGAACAGAACACCGGCTTCGTGCGCCTGGAAGACCGCGCTCTCGAGGCTGGAGGAGGCTTTGCCGTTGCAGACGGTTCCACCCGCGGTCCATTGAGAATCGATGATGATATCCACGCCCGCGCCCACGGCGGACTGAATTGCCAGCTTCACGGCCGGAACACCAACCGTTCGATAGAAGATGAGCTCCGCTTCACGGGACATCCCCGACCGCTCGATCTCCCATAGGTCCCCTTGGTTTCCAAACTGGTTCCATCTGGCATCACCCGCCGCCAGCCCGGCGACCGTGGTCCCGTGCTTCTTGGGAGCACCGGTATCGGGCGAATTACACCCGTCGCTGTCGCACTCCCAGGTGCCGATGACCCGACTCGGCCCGTTGGCCCAGTCATCGAACCCCGGATGGTCAGCGTCAAACCCGTCGTCGAGGACGGCGATCCGGATATTGCGTCCAGTGACACTATTTGATGCCTGCCCATCGTAGCCGTTAGCATCGTACTGAACGTTATTCAAGCCGGGGTTCGTGAACATGTCCCAGCCATCCCAATGGCCCATCGAATCAGGGCCCACCTCCCCCCCCGAGCGGGCGACAGACCTCACGTCTGGATGAGCGGCGAGGCGCGCCGCGGTCGCGGCGGAGACGAGGGCTATGAGGTCGTTCGTGAGCCAAAGCGAGGTGTATCTGGGCTCGCCATCCTCGGCGAGCACCGCGATGACGCCAGCTTGCAGGCCTGAGACCTCGGCCTTGCGCGCTTCTATCACCTGCTCGCGCGTCCGTGGAGCGACGCTCGCGGCAAAGACCGACGCGTATTCCAACCCCGCGCGATCGTTGAGTCGCGTCGCAGGCTCACTCCGAAGTGTAATGCTTACGTGGACCTCATCGCTGGGCGCGGCGCTCTGCAACCATTCGGCCAGCGCGGGCCCAATGACCTCGGGGCTGGGCGGCGGCGTGGGCAAGCCGCCGTCGCCTTCAGGCCGTTCGCGCGCGACGACATCGGGCACACGGGCCACCTGAATGTGGTTGTATCGATGCTCGTGCCGACCATCGAACCATGCGCCCGAGACGGCAACGTAGCGAGCTCCCGAAGGCCCCGACCGACCATCGCGGAGGAGCGCGTAGAGATCGTCTGGAGGTTCGTCGTAGATCGCCCGTTCCTCAACCAGGCTACCTGTTGCGTCCAGCGTACGCTCTACGCCCACAATCGCAGTGTCTGTCCTGTCCTGTCCTGTCCTGTCCTGTCCTGTCCTGTCCTGTCCTGTCCTGTC
>CAYOBQ010000346.1:0-3136 GCA_964402225.1 uncultured Nannocystaceae bacterium
CCGTTGCTCTTGCGGCGCTTGAGCCCGAGCCGGTCAGCCCACCTACCGAGTACGGCCGTCATGGCCCGGCCCTCCCGCTGGCTCCACCTGCCCAGCTCACCCTCGATGGCGACCTTGATCTCGTTCTGGGGGGTCCAGGTCTTGGGGTCCGACTCGAAGTGGGCCTCGATGGCGTCCTCCATCGGATCGGAGGCCATGTGCCCCTCGTTGACGATGCGGACCTTGGCCTCGTCCTCGGGGTCGAGGTGCCACTTCTCCTTCTTGTCGTACATGTCCTTGGCCTGAGCCCAGACCTGCTGCATGTCGATGCCGTGGTCCGTGTCGCAGTGCTCCACCTCGATGACCCAGAAGCGCCTGTTGCCGGTGGGGTCTCGGAGGAAGTCCCGGTTGTTCTCGGACCCGGCGAAGACGGTCCTGCGGGGGTGCTTCTCGTCGTACCTCCCGTAGGGCGGGCGGTAGATGTCCACGGTCTGGCTGAGGAACGCCTTGAGCCGTTCGGTGTCGGCCCTGGAGACCGAGGACCGCATCTCCCCCAACTCTGCGATCCAGGTGGTCGTGGCCTGCCTGATGGAGTCCTTGTTGTCGGGGTCGATGTGGACGCCCTGGCGGACGAATCCGGGGGCGAGCCCCGTGATCCAGGTGGTCTTCCGGCACGCCTGTGGGCCGACCAGGACCAGGACGTGCTCGGCCTTCACGCCGCCCGCCTCGTAGAGGGCGGCCACGGCGGACACGAGCCACTTGCGGACCTGGACGAGGGCGAGGTCACGGTCCACATGGTCACGGAGCTTGAGGGTGGCGAACAGGGGCTCGATGCGGTCCTCGCCGTCCCAGGCCACGTCCTCGATCCAGTCCTTCACGGGGTGGTAGCTCCGGTCCCGCAGGTAGCCCCGCAGGTGCTCTTCGAGGATGTCCCGAGCGGGGCGGAAGCTGTACCGGCGGCCGAGTTCCCGGATCTCGTCGATGGCCTCCTGGTCGCTCCAGCGGTCCTCGCCGCACCGCCAGGTCACCTCCCGGGCCATCTCGTCGTAGGTGCCCTCGATGCCGTGGTGGTCCAGGAGGGCGATGGTGTTCTCCCGGCGGTCCTTCACGGGGTAGGCGCTGCCGTCCTTGCCGGAGTTCATGACGGGGAACTTGGGCCTGCCGTACACCACGGCATGGCCGACCCGGACCATGTAGCGGTCGCAGTGCTGGGCGACCTGATCTTCGCCCAGCCGGTTCACCAGCCACTCCATGAGGTCCCGGGTCTTGTGCCCGTGGGAGTGGAAGCAGTGGTAGCCGCCAGGCCGCTCCTGCGTGGGCTCGAAGACGGCGGCATCCTCGTTGCCGTCGCTGTGGGTCTCGGCCCACGGGCAGACGATGGTGTGCTTGTCGTCGTCGTCGGTGCCGACGTACAGCCCCGCCATCGTCATGAGCGGGACCCAGTCCACCGTGTGGAGGTTCCAGTGGCCCGGCCTGACGTTCTCGGAGCCGGGGGCGGGCGGAGCCTGTGCGATCATCTCGGGGGTGATGTCCTCCCGCCGGAACACGGGCACCTTGGGGTAGATGTAGCCCTTCTCCCGGTCGGCAGCGTATGCGGCGTCGGCCTCCGCCTCGACGGCCTCGACGGCGGCCAGCCAGGCACGGAGGTAGGGTTCGTGCTCGGTCAGCCAGTCCGGGTTGTCGGTGCTCTGGATGGTCTCCAGAAGCTCCGGGCTGAGGGTGTCCTTGCCCCCGTTGAAGGCGATCCTCTTGTAGGCCCGGCAGGCACGCAGCCAGGTCTCCAGGCTCCGCCACCATCGAGGGCTGCTGCCCTCCCTCCACGGGACCATCACCGGCTTCTTGTAGCGGGAGAAGTAGGTGTGGTGGAGCGCCTTGACCTTGAGGTAGGCGGCGACGGCGGCGCTGTTGTTGGCCCACTGCTCGGAGCCGAACTCCCCGATGTCCTCGACCTCCATCTTGGCCCTCATGGCGGTGTTGAACACCTGGTAGCTCTTCCACTCCTGCGGGGTCGGCTCGTCTCCCAGGCTGCGGCGGAGCGCCCACGCCTTCCACGGGTTGTCCTTCGTGCTCAGGTGGACGATGGGCACCTCCACGGGGTTGTTGGGGTCCTTCTGGTGAAGGAAGCCAGGCAGCCTCATGACGTGGTCGGTGCGGGCCACGGCGGGGTCGCCGCCGAACCTGACGGCCAGGTGCCGGAGCAGGCGGAGGGCATCCTCGTCGGTCGTGGCCGGGTCTACCCGCCAGTACAGGTGGTCACCGCCACGGGAGCGGACCACGGCGTCGGGCTCGGGGCCGTCCCAGTTCTCGGGCTCGAACCTCTTGCCGTCGTCGAACTCCACCCACACGCAGCGGATGCCAGCGATCTTGAGGTCCTTCATGGGGTTCGGGACCCAGCCGATGGCGAGTCCCGCAGCGTTGCACTCGTTGATGGTGGGCGGGATCGGCTCGGGAGCGCCGCCGCCTCGGATGCCCCACATGACGACCCTGGGGCGGATGCCCGACTTGCCGCCGCCGCCCGTGGTCCTCGCCAGAGCGATCTGGGAGTCGGCGTAGACGTTCACCTGGAACGTGGCCGTGTCGTCGTGGGGGACGGGACCCCAGAGGTGACGGACGAGCCGGATGGCGGGATGGGCCTCGGCGGCGACGAGTTCGTCGAAGTTGGTGATGGCGGGATCTTCCTCACCCTCGGGGGACACGAAGAGGGGGTTGCTCGGGTAGATGTTCATGGTGGTCATGTCCTTCCTGGCCCCGTCCGTTCTCACTGCGGGCGGGGCCTTGCTGCTTCTGGTTCAGTCGTGGTTCCTGCTGAGGGCGGCCTCGACCTCGATGGGGTCGAAGCGGAGCTGCTGCCCCACCTGGATGCTCGGGATGGCTCCCTCACGGGCGAGCCGCAGGACCGTCTTGCGGTGGACCTGGAGCCGGAGTCCCAGCTCGGTGGCGGTCAGGCGGATGGTCTGTTCGGGGTTCGGGCTGCTCACGATCACCTCCGTGATGCGGGGTTGGTGATCGCTCTACCCGGGCGGGGACCGGAACTTGCCGGGTGCAGGAGAGGATTTCTCGGAAGGCCCCGGAACACGGGGGGAAGACCAGGCACTTTCTTCTGGGACCACCCGGTGACGGGGACCCCCACGGTCAGGTCAGCGGGGGTCGCCGTGCA
>CAYOBQ010000347.1:0-3011 GCA_964402225.1 uncultured Nannocystaceae bacterium
ATCCGATGAGGCCTCGGCCCTTCGCCACATAAGCGCGGACGCCACAGAAGACTTGTTATGTAGCGCGCTACATAACAGCTCGACCAGGACGTGGCACTTCGAGATCCGGTGGCAGAAGACCAACTCGACGAAGTTGTAGGTCTCGCCGCTCAGCAGGCGATTCTGCCGAGCCTCGAAGCAGAAGCCATGGCCCAACTCCAGCAGGGAGCCCTGTAGCTTGCTCAGCAAGGCGTCCTCCAGAACCGACTCGACCATGACCTCCGTGGACGTGAGGACCAGGAGCTCGAATCTCCTTCGCCCTCGCCACCGTCGCCGGAATGAAGCCCAACCTGTGGTCCGAGGATGTCGTCGACACCGTCGTCACCGCCGACGCGCTCTTCGACGACGCGGCCCCGGTGCGATAGAAGGCAGGGTGGTCGATCTCCGATTCGAGGCCGGGACGGTCGTGGTGCGCGAGGTAGACGACCCCGCGTTGCTCCCCGAGAGCTGCGTCTGGGACGAGCGGGTGCGTGCCTGGCGAGCCCCCGCGGTGGCCTACGCCGAGATCGTGATGGCGATGGTGCGGGCAAAGGTCGAGTACAACGACGCGGCCCGCGACTATCTCGTCCTCGAGGAGGGCCTGCGCGTCCGTCGTACGGCGCGGCCGTTCCAGACCGAGGCCCTCGAGGCGTGGCGCGCCGGGCCCCGGCACGGCCAGGGCGTGGTCGTGCTCCCCACCGGCGCCGGCAAGTCCTACGTGGCGATGCTCGCCATCGACGCCGTGCGCCGCAGCACGCTGGTGGTCGTGCCCACCCTCGACCTGGTCCGGCAGTGGTACGACAACCTGCGCGCGAGCTTCGGCCACCCCGTCGGCGCGGTCGGCGGCGGTGAGTACGACGTCCAGGCGCTCACGGTCACGACCTACGACTCCGCCTACATCCACATGGAGAACTTCGGGAACCGCTTCGGGCTGGTGGTCTTCGACGAGTGCCACCACCTGCCCAGCGACGCCTACGCCTTCGCCGCCCGCTCCTGCCTCGCCCCCTTCCGCCTCGGGCTGAGCGCCACCCCGGAGCGCACGGACGGCCGCCACGTCGAGTTGGAGGAGCTGGTCGGACCGCTGGTCTGCCGCAAGGACGTCACCGAGCTCGCTGGCGACTACCTCGCCGACTACCACACGGAGCGCGTCGTGGTGGAGCTGACGCCCGAAGAGCGCGCCGAGTACGACCACTTCCGCGGCATCTACCGCGGCTTCGTGATGCGCATGGGCATCCGCATGAGCCGCCCGGATGGCTGGCAGCAATTCGTGCAGCAATCCGCCCGCAGCGCCGACGGCCGCGAGGCGATGAAGGCCTACGTACGCCAGAAGCGGCTCGCCTACTCGGCCCCCTCGAAGCTCGAGTACGTCGCCTACTTGCTCGATCTCCACGCCACCGACCGCGTGCTGCTCTTCACCCAGAACAACGACACCGCCTACGAGGTCTCGCGGCGCTTCCTGGTCCCCGTCATCACCCACCAGACCAAGATCTCCGAGCGCAGCGAGATCCTCGAAGGCTTCGCCTCGGGACGCTACGGCGCGGTGGCCACCAGCAAGGTCCTCAACGAGGGGGTCGATGTGCCCGACGCCAACGTCGCCATCGTGATCTCCGGCAGCGGCTCCGTCCGCGAGCACGTCCAGCGGCTCGGGCGAGTGCTGCGCAAGAGCGGGGAGAAGCGCGCGGTCCTCTACGAGTTGGTCGCCGCCGACACTGCCGAGACCTTCACCTCCGAGCGGCGCCGCGAGCACAATGCTTACCGCTGATCTCGTCCGCGTGCGCCGCACCCGCGACGGCGACCTCTTCCTGCGCACCGTGCACCCCAAGTCGCGAGATCGCCTCGTGGTCGTGGCCCGCGGCTACATCGAGGCGGCGAAGGCCTCCATCGGCCAGCCCCGCGCGGCCTTCGATGACGCCTGCGCCGAGGTCGAGGTCGCAAACCCCGATCGGAGGGTCGCGCTCGGGCTGCTCAAGCTGGTCACCGACCGCTGCGACTTCTCCGCCGACGACCGCGTCGATCCGCCGACGCTGCGTCGCGAGGTCTTCCAACGCGCCGCCATCGCCCGACGCGAGGGTGACTTCGAGCGGGCTGAGGTCATCGCCGCCGCCGCCGCCGAGCTCGAGCTCGAGCCCGAGGCCGTCGACGCCGCGCTCTTCTCCGACCTGAAGAAGGCCCACCTCTGCCGGGCCTTCGACGCCCCCAGCGCCGAGGCGCTGGTCGACGGCTACGACCAATCCCAGGCTCAGGCGGTCCTGCTGCGGTCGGTCAAGGTCGTCGCCACCGTGAAGTGCAGCGACGTCGGGGCCTACCGCGCGCTGTTCCGCAAGCTCAAGTTCCGGCGCCTGTTGCACACCATCCACCCCCACCCCGACGGCGGCTACCGGCTGGTCCTCGACGGGCCCCACAGCCTGTTCCGGCAGTCGACGAAGTACGGCTTCCAGCTCGCCCTCATGCTCCCCGCCATCGCCGCCTGCGACACCTGGTCCATCGAGGCCGACGTGCGCTGGGGCAAGGAGAAGGCGAAGCTGAGCTTCCAGTACGAGGGGGAGCGCGCCCCCGATGCCGAGCCCGCACGGCTCGCCGACGACGTCCAGCAGCTCCTCGACCGCCTCCGCGGCATGGACACCGAATGGAAGGCGCGGCGCTCGACGCGCATCCTGGAGCTCCCCGGCGTGGGTCTCTGCGTCCCCGACATCGTGTTCAGCCGCGGCAAGACGAAGGTCTACCTCGAGGTCATGGGCTACTGGAGCCGCGACGCCGTCTGGCGCCGCGTCGATCTGGTCGAAGGCGGCCTACCGGACAACATCCTCTTCGCCGTCAGCCAGCGACTCCGCGTGAGCGAGGCGGTCCTGAGCGACGACCTCCCCGGCGCGCTCTACGTCTACAAGGGCGTCCTCTCACCCAAGGCGATCCTCCAACGGCTGGAGGCCTTCGAGGCGTGCTAGGACACCTCGGCCAGAATCCCCGGGTCGTTCTGAGCAGCGCAAGTTGCTGAT
>CAYOBQ010000348.1:0-2984 GCA_964402225.1 uncultured Nannocystaceae bacterium
GTGCTGAAAGCCCTCCACACTCCCTCCGTCAGAATCGGGATATGCACCCGATTCCTGGTCCTCACCCTCGCGGTGGGTTGCGGCGCGGCCCCCCCAGGCCCCGCCCCGTTCGGCGACCTGCCGCGCCCGGCGATTCGCGTGACCGGGAGCTACGACGCCTGGGAGGGGCTCCTGCTCGAGGTCGATCGGCGGCTCGCCCCCGGCGGCGATGCGCTGGGCGGGGTGGCCGACGCCTGGCAGCGGGCCCGGGCGAGCTTTCACGACGAGCTGGATCCGGTGTCTTGGGGAGTCGATGTCGCGGCGCCGATGCGGCTCACGGTGGCGGGCACCGGCATCTCGCGGTCGCGGGCGGCCCTCGCGAAGGGTGAAGCGGATGCGGCCTCGGGCTGGCGGGCGCGGCTGGCGTTTCGGGTCGCCGATGCACGTCGACTCCCACCCGACGCCTCGCGGCGGGGGCTGCACGGCGCGGTCTCGCGTGCTGCGGACGGCGTGGGTGTGGCTCCGGCGGGGACGGGGAGCGACGCGGGGTCCGAGCCCGTCGTGGTCGTCGACTTCGCGGCGCTCGCGGTGCTGGAGGCCGCCCTCGGCGCCCGTGCCGGTGAGCTCGAGGTGACCGACGCCTGCGTGCGCGCCTGGACGTCGGTGGCGGACCTCGTCCCGCTGGCCCGGATCGAGCTGACCGGCGGGGCCGTCCTCGAGGTGCGGTTGAGCTACCCCGTCGTGGGTGAGGGGTCGGCGAACGACGCCGTCGGGTGGGCCGTGGCGCAGGACCTCGCGCGCTGCCGAGCCGGCAACCTCGGGTTGGGCTTGCTCGCGGCGGCGGCGCTCCACGGCGTTCGCCAGCCGCCCCGCACCTTCGTCGATCTGAAGCTGTCGCCGGAGGCCCTCGCCGCCGAGGCCGCGGGGGTCCTCGGCGGAGCCGAAGCCACCGCCACGCTGCGGGCCATCGGGGGCCGATTCGGGCCCGTCTCCGCCGTCTGTGAGCGCGCCGGCGGGCGTGTGGAGTACCGGCTTCGCGTCGGGCCTCCGCGCGAGCTTGAAAGCCCGCAGACCCCGCAGTAGCGTGCGCGCTATGGCCGATGAATCCACGACCTCTGCGCGCGTCGTCAGCGACGCGCGCACCCTGCTGCGAACGGTCCGCGACGAGATCGCGGGCGGTCGCAAGCCCTACGCCAGCGATGTCCGCCGGCTCATCGAGCGCGGGCTCGCGTTGCGCTTCGCCGAGTACGTCCAGTTTCTCGAACGCTACGGCTTCGTCTCCCTCAACCGGAAGTCTGACTTGCTCACGCTCACCCGGGCGGGGGAGGAGGTGGCCGGGGGCGACGAGTCACGGCTCACCGGCCTGTTGGGCGACGCGCGCTACCACTTCGGCGACCGGCTCAACGCGGTCGCCGAGGCGCCCGACGCGTCGCCGCAGGGCGAGCGCCTCGACACGCGGTACCTGCGCTTCGAGGCCATCGGCCGCGGCGGGCTCGGCTCCGTCTGGCGCGGGCAGCAGCTCAGCATCGACCGCCCGGTCGCCATCAAGCTGCTCGACGGCCTCTTCGACCTGTTCACGCCCGACCAGCATGACGAGATCCTGCGCCGCCTCGAGCTCGCCGTGCGGGACCACGCGCGCCTCGTGAGCCCGTTCGTCATCCAGATCATGGACCAGAACACGAGCTACGAGACGCCCTACTACGTGATGGAGCTCGCGCCGGGCGGGAACCTCCGGCAGCTCCTCACGCAGGGGGCGCTGCCGCCCCCGGTCGCGTTGCGCTACTTCATCCAGGTGGCGCTGGGCCTCAAGGCCGCACACCAGGTGGGCCTCATTCACCGCGACCTCAAGCCCGAGAACGTGCTGCTCGACAGGCAGGGCAACGTCAAGCTCAGCGACTTCGGGATCACCCGGGTGGCGGAGCGCGACGGGCGGACCGTGCGCCAGGCCTACGTCGGCTACGGCTCCGTCGGCTACATGGCGCCGGAGCTGTTCCGTGGGGGGAGCGACGTGGGTCCGCGCGCGGACGTCTACGCCCTGGGGATCCTGCTCTACGAGATGCTCGTGGGCGACTTGCCCGGGCGACGCTCGCCGATGCCGAGCCAGGTCACAGACGGCATCCCAGCGGAGATCGACGACATCTTCGACTCCATGGCCCAGGACGATCCCGACCGTCGCCCCGCCGATATCGACACCGTGCTCACGCGGCTGTGGACGGCGCCGGCTATCGTCGAGCTCCTCGACGCCCGCCAGGCGCCGTTCTTCGTCGAGCCTCCGGTGGCCCTGCCGGGGCTGGCGTCCGTTCAGGTCACGCCGCCGCGGCCCGCCGTCGGACAGCCCCATCGCGCCCGGTCCACCACCGGCGAGGTCCCGACCGTGTCCACGCCCGACGCGCTGGAGGCATCCGCCGAGTTCCTGCCCCCGCCGCCGACCCGCGACAGCGACCCACCCACCGCGGAGATCCCGAGCCCGGCCCTCGCGGTGCCGGTGACCGACGGCGATGAGGCCCCCGATGACTCGGTGGTCGACGACCCCGATCCGGCGATCTTCGACGCCCACGGCGTGGAACGCTTCGAGGACGACGGGCTCGAGTCCATCGAGACCGGTGAGATCGAGCTCGTGGAGGAGGACATCCTCTCCGCGGAGGAGGGCACGGCCAAGACCGCCAGCGACGAGGAGCGGCGGCGGATCATCGACGAGAAGCTGGAGCGCCTGCGCAAGCGCTGAGGGTGGCTACCGGATCGCCACGAGCTCGACGTCGAAGACCAGCGTCGCGCCGGGGGGAATGACGCCCGCGGCGCCGCGGTCTCCGTAGGCGAGGTGGGGCGGGATGGTGAGCGTTCGGTGCCCGCCGACGCGCATCCCGGCGACGCCCTGGTCCCAGCCCGCGATGACCTGCTGGGCCCCCAGGATGAAGGAGAACGGGCGGCCCCGGTCATGGGACGAGTCGAACTTGGGGCCCGCGCAAGAATAACACCAGCATTTCCGGTGTAGCTCTCGCGCATAG
>CAYOBQ010000349.1:0-2900 GCA_964402225.1 uncultured Nannocystaceae bacterium
ATTTCGGCGTTGCGAAGCCTACCGATATCTTCGGATATCGCCACGGCTTCGCGCCATGAACTCGG
This sequence comes from uncultured Nannocystaceae bacterium, assembly GCA_964402225.1. Classification (GTDB taxonomy): domain Bacteria; phylum Myxococcota_A; class Bradymonadia; order UBA7976; family UBA1532; genus CAYOBQ01. Next base: position 66 of record CAYOBQ010000349.1, read on the forward strand.
CCGGCGGGCACGCATTTCGCTGCGTCGCGTGGTCTGCCGCACCGTCCTAGGGCTCTGCGCCGACGCCTGCCGCGTCGGGCACGCGCGCCTCGATGGGGCCGGGGGTCAGGGCGTAGAGCGTCAGCAACAGGATGACGAAGACCGCGCCCACCGCCAGCCCGGCGGTGGTGCGGTCGCGGAGGCGCTCGACGGCGCGCGCGCGGTGGGCCGCCTCTCCCTGGGCGTGGGCGTCTTCCTCGACGGCGTCGTGGGCGGCCGCGAGCGCGTCGAGCCGGGCGATCGGCGCCGCGGGGTCGAGCCCCACCTCAGTGGCGTAGAGCCGAATGAAGCCGCGCACATACACCATCGCCGGCAACGCCTCGAAGTCGTCGGCGTCGATCGCCGCGAGGGCCTGCAACGGGACCCTCGAGCGGTCCGCGACCTGCTCGAGGGACAGCCCCGACCGCACGCGCGCGGCGGCGAGCAGCCCGCCCGGGCTCTCGGGGATCTCGTAGTCCTCCAAGGTGTCCTCAACGCTCATCGTTTTGGCTCATCGTTCCCGCTCAGTCGCCGCTTGGCTCATCGTCGGGACGCCACGGGCGGCAGGGACTTCAGCCGCGCCTCGCAACGATCGGCGAGGGACGACTCACCGGACAGGTCCAGGCAGCGCTCGAAGTCCTTCCGGGCCTCGGCGAGGTCACCCTCACGCGCCTGGATCCGGCCGAGGTGAAAATGGGGCTCGGCGTAGGCCGGGCAGCGCTTGACCACTCGTCCCAGCCACTTCTTGGCGCGGTCGAAGCGCTCCCCGTCGATGTAGACCATCGCCAGGTTGTTGTAGGCCGGGCAGAGCTTTGGGGAGAGCTTGATGGCGAGGTGAAAGTGGGTCCTCGCCTGCTTCGCGTCGCCGCTCTTGTACCAGGCCCAGCCCAGGTTGTTCTGCGCGTGGCCCGGGTTCTTGTAGTGCAGGTTACCCGCCAGCCCTTTGAACAGCGCGATGGCGTCGTCCCAGCGCTCGGTGGCCAGGTAGACGGCCCCGAGGTTGTTCTGCGCGTCGTAGTAGTCCGGCTTGTAGGCCACCGCCGTCTTGAAGTGACGTTCGGCGTCGAGGTAGCGCTCGCGGCCCATGAAGATCACGCCCGCCAGCATGTGGGCCCGCGGAGAGCGCGGGTCGTGCCGTAGCGAGGTGAGGATCTCTTGCATCGCCGCATCCGCGTTGGAGTTCGCCGGATCCATGTAGTGGCCATAGGCCAGCTCGTAGTGGAACTCGCCCTGCTCGGTGGCCTCCTGCACGTCGCTCCGCGAAGGTCCACAGGCGACCAGCGACAACGCGAGGAGGGCGCGAAACATCGCGCGCAACATGGCACTTCACGCGGGGGTGGTCAATCTACGAAGGCGAAGGCCCCCGCCTGTGAGGGCGACCCGTAGCAGCGCCCATCGTGGTCCGGCCAGCCCGGCGCCTCCGGGCCCGCGATGCCCGCCGCGGCGCTCTCCGGGCCCAACCGGAAGGAGTCGCCGACGAAGCGGGGATCCCCCGTACGGCTGTCCCGCTCCGGCGGGACGCCACCGCCGTGCTCGGGGACCGGCCGGCCCGGGTCGTCCAAGGCGTGCCAGAGGTTGCGCGCAAACTCGAAGGTCTCGGGGGCGGTGTCCGGGCCCACGTTGACCGTGCGGCGCAGATCGCCGGGGCGATACACCACCACGTTGCCCACGAAGCGCCCGTCGCGGGCCGGGACGAAGCGCGGCCCGGTGGTCTCCTGGAGGATCCTCGCCACCCACGTTCGCGGCTCGACCACGGTGTTGTGGCGAAAGACGCAGGCGTCGCATCCCACGTAGGCGATGGGCGCGCCGCTGTCGGCGCCAACTCGGAGCATCACGTTGGCCGCGACCTCGATGCGGGCCGCCTCGTGGGGCGCGTCCGGAGGGCGGAAGAACTGCAAGCCGGTGCTTCCGCCTGCGTTGACGGCGCGTCCTTCGGTGTCGGTGAAGCGGTTGCCGTGGACCAGCACATCGGCGGTGCCGCCCTTGGCCTGGATCACCGAGTTGCCCACGACGTCGTGGAGCGCGTTGCCCGCGATGAGGCCCTCGTGGCAGCCGACCATGTCGATGGCGCTGCCCTCACGGCAGTCGGTGATCTCGCTGTCGAGCACGAAGAAGTGGTCGAGTCCGCTGAGCTTGACGCAGTCGTTGTTGCCGCCGATCCCGACGTCGTGCACGTACAACCGGCGCAGCACGACGTCGTGGGCGGGCGTGTCGAAGCTGCCGCCGTCGTCGATGTTGAGGCCGTTGTGCAGGGAGCCTCTGAGCTCGAGATCCTCGAGCACCACGAAGTGCGGCTCCAAGAGGTGCATGACCTCGCTCGCCCCCTCGGCGTCGAGGACCGCGCCGGGGGCCCCCACGATGGCGATCGGCGCCTCGCGAGTCCCCCGCAAGTCGACGATGAAGTTGGACCCCCGGTGGACGCCCGCCTCCAACCGGATTCGGGTCCCCGGCGTCGCGACGGCGGTCGCATCCAACAACCTCGAGAAGGGGCGCTGCTCGCTCCCATCGGCCCCCGCCGCCTCGGCCCCGGGTCGTACCCAGAGGTCACGCGCGTACTCGACGTCCAGGTCGAAGGGCGCAGGCAGCTCGCACCGCTGCGGCGGGGCGCCATCCATCGCGGCGCCGTCGGACACCCCCGTGTCCATCGCCCCGAGGTCCGCGACCAACGACAGATCGACGCGGTGGGCACCGTCCCTCGCCACCGCCACATCCGCGGCGGCGGCCGCATCTCCAGACCCGCCGCCCGCGTCACACCCCAGCAACATCAGGGTGCATATCCCGATTCTGACGGAGGGAGTGTGGAGGGCTTTCAGCACT
>CAYOBQ010000350.1:0-2890 GCA_964402225.1 uncultured Nannocystaceae bacterium
TCGACGAACACCTCCTCGGCCTCGACGCCCCAGACCTCCGCGAAGGGCCAGCTAAAGAAGAAGACCTTGTCGCCATCGGCGTTGCGGAGGGCGTCGGGGACCACCGCGATGAAGCGCATCTGCTCCGCGGCCGACTCCAGCTCGCCCTGCCGCACGAAGGAGTTGCTGCTGGCGTTGAGCCAATGCCACGCGAAGACGACGGGCCAGGGTTCGCTCCCGTCGTAGCTCTCCGGCACGACCAGGCGGAAGCTGCGGAGCTGGTCGCCCGTCGGAAACGCCCCGACGAGCGCTTCGCCGGACGTGGGTCCGCCCATCAGGGGCGGGCACTCGCCATGGGAGTACTCGGGCATCGGCGGGGGATCCGTCGGGTGAGGAGGTGGAGGCTGCGGCGCGCCGTCGGGGGCCGGTGTGCCCTCGTCGAGGGCCGGTGGAGCGGTGTCGGGATCAGCGGCGTCGGGATCAGCGGCGTCGGCCACCGCGCCGTCGTAGAGCGGGTCCGCCGCGCCATCTCCCGGGGCGGCGACGTCCCGAAGGGCGGCGTCGTCGGGGGCGTCTGGCGCGGCGCCGCCTCCGTCCCCGCATCCCAGGGGCAAAAGCGCGCAGAGCAGGGCCACCGAGGGCGTCCGAAGTGACATATCACCAGACTAGCGGTGGGCGTGGCCCGCGCACTGAAATCGGTCTGAAACGGGAAATCGACCGAGCGGCCGAATCCTCGCTCGGGGGGCGTGACTCCCCTCCCCCGAACCACGACTATTCTTCCCCGAAACACGAGAATCGGAGGACTCATGCTCGCCCGACTCTTCCCAAGAAACGAGAACGGTATCGACCGCGCGCTGCGCGTGGTCGTCGGCCTCGGCCTGCTCTCCATCTGCTTCGTCGGTCCCAAGACCTGGCTCGGCCTCATCGGCCTCGTGCCGCTGTTGACGGGCCTCGCGGGGAGCTGCCCGCTCTACACGATCTTCGGCTTCGGTACGTGCCCCACAAGCAAGGGCTGATCGCGACGGTCGTCGCGCTGTGCGCTTGGTCTGCCACCGCGCGGGCCCACGTCTTCTTGCGTCCGGCCCAAGCGGCGGGGTGGATGCGCGCCGAGAAGCCCACCGTCCTCGACGCGCGCGGCCACGACGCGAAGCCGCCCTTTCTACCCGGCGCGGTCCCCATCGACTGGCGCGACCATCGGACGGGCGGGCTCCGAAGCGGGCTGTTGGGCCCTGACGCCAGGACCATCGCCGCTGCGCTCTCGGCTGCGGGTGTGTCGACCGATCGCCCGGTCCTGGTCTACGGCGCCGGTGCGCGAGGCTGGGGACAGGAGGCGCGCGTGTGGTGGATGCTGCGTTACCTCGGGCACCCGGAGGTACGAATCCTGGATGGCGGGCTGAAGGGCTGGCGCCGGCAGGGGCGCCCCACCGTGGGCGAGCTCGAGACGCACCGCGGCGGGGCGCGCTTCGAGCCGCGCGAGGCGCCTGCTCTGCGGGCCACGACCCGGGCCGTGCGCGACGCCATCGCCAGCGGCTCGACCCGACTCCTGGATGTCCGCACCACGAAGGAGTACGCGGGGGCGACGCCGTTTTGGTCCCAGCGAGGCGGACACATCCCCGGCGCGCGCCATCTCTATTGGAGGGCGCTGCTCGACGAGGAGGGCTTCCTGCGGGGCTCAGACGAGCTCGAGGCGCTCTTCGATGCCGCCGGCATCCGCCGGGACGTGCCGGTCATCACCTACTGCACGGGCGGCGTTCGCTCGGCCTTCGTGCAGGCGGCCCTTCTACACCTGGGCTACACCCAGGTCGCCAACTACGACGGCTCCTGGTGGGCGTGGTCCGCCCGAGGCGAGCTCCCCATCCGCAAGATCGGGGCGCCATGACGGAGCCGGAGCTCATGCAGAGGGTCGCGGCCGGTGACGCCGAGGCCCAGGCGGAGTTCGTCCGTACCCACCGGGGTCCGGTCTACCGGCTGGCCGTGGCCATCTGCCGCGAGCCCGCCGCCGCGGAGGACGCGATGCAGGAGGTCTTCATCGCCGCCATCCGAGGCGCACACCGCTACCGCGGGGACGCCTCGCTCCGGAGCTGGATGCTCACCATCACGCGCCACACCTGCTACCGGGGCGCGCGCAAACGCGCCGGCGAGCCGGAGCGGTTCGAGCCCCTCGACGCCCTCGGCGTCGACGCCGGCTGGGGCAGCCCGGCGGATCCCGAGGCGCTGCTCATCCGTCTGCGCGACAGGCAGCACGTCCAGCGAGCCCTCGCGAGCCTGGCCCCGGCGGACCAGGAGATCCTCACGCTGCGCGAGCTCGAGGGCCTGTCCGGCGCCGAGACGGCCCAGCGACTCGACCTGGGCCTCGCCGCGATGAAGAGCCGGCTGCACCGCGCGCGTCTCCGCCTCGTGGCGGCCATCAGAAAGGGGTCCACCGATGGCGCATGACCGAATGGTCGCGGGCATCCGCTGCGCGGAGGTCCTGGAGAGGCTCTCGGACTACGTCGATGGCGACCTCACGGACGCCGAGGTCGCCCAGGTAGAGGCCCACCTCGCCGGGTGTAGCTGGTGCGAGCGCTTCGGAGACGAGTTCGTGCAGGTCCTCACCGCCTTCCGAACCGCGATGGCGAACCAGACGGACGTGGACCACGAGACCGCACGCCGCCTCGACGAACGGCTCGCGACCACGGTGTTCAGCTCGAACTGATGGGCCGGCTCCCGGCCCCGCGGCTACGAAGCGCGCGACCCCCCTGCCCTCGAACTCGTCGAGCTCGAGCCTTGGTCTTGCCCCGATTCGCCGGACAGCTTGATTACGCTGCGACCTCCGAAATCTGACAGGCCGCTCGCTCGAGCTCAACCGGGCTCATCTGTACGTGATGTCCGCCGCCCACAACTCGTCGGGGCCAGCCGGCGGGAGCTGGCG
>CAYOBQ010000351.1:0-2826 GCA_964402225.1 uncultured Nannocystaceae bacterium
AGATCGGTTGGCGGGCGCGTGCAGCGCGCCGCGTCGCGACTCTGCCGCACCGTCCTAGGCTCATGTGCCCAACCGAACGTAGAGATCGAGGTAGCTGCGGATGTGCTGCTCGGCGAGCTTGAGGGCGGCGACCTCGCCGTCGTCGAGCCACAGGCCCGCGCAGGTAGGGCAGCGGTCGATGACCTCCCCGCCGACCTCCGCCTTCTCCATCCGTGCGCCGTCGGAAGGGCAGTGGAGCTCCCGGTCGGGCTCGCGGTCGCGCGCGCTCGCGATCTCCGGTTCGGACAGCTCCACCTGGTCGAACAGGCGGACCAACTCGATCACCGCCTCGAGCTCGCCAGCGTCGAAGTAGACGCCTCGACATGACGGGCAGCGGTCGACCTCCTGACCGTGCAGGCGACTGGGGCGCAGCTCGGCCGCGCACGTGGGGCAGGCGCGCGCCATCAGTAGCAGGCGTAGACCTCGCACAGCCCAGTCACGTCGACCGGGTGCAGCGAGCGACGGGCCATTCCCTCGCCGAGGCTCCTGAACATCATCGAGCTCTCGATGTCGGTGTGATCGAACCCCAGCACGTGCCCCAGCTCGTGGGTGACCACCGACTCGAAGTCGGCACGATTCGGCGTCGGCTCGGCGGTCACGGAGTGCGTGAAGAAGGCCTCATTGATGTAGACGTCGGCGTCCACCATCTGCCCGGTGCCGACGACCGAGGTGATCAGCGTGATGCCGAAGGCGTCTTCCTGGCCAGGGAAGGCCGAGCGCCACGTCGGCTTGGTCTGCACGAAGGTCACGATGTTGTGGTTGGCGCCCTCCCGGTCGTGGCCCACCGAGCCGGCGGGCGGATCGGTGCCCGCGTCGTTGAGGCAGAGCGCCGAGCCGCAGTCGTCGGCTGCGGCGTTCCAGGTGTCGATCGAGCGGCCGATGGCGGCGTGTTTCTGTGCGGTGGTGGGGTTCGGTGCGCTGACGGGATCGGTGTACACGTCGATGCAGGTGATCTCACTCGAGCGCCAGAAGGTCTCGAATCCGCCGTCGTCCACGGTCTTCACGTAGGCGGTGTCGGTCTGTCGAGGGCAAGCCTGGGAGACGCCGGCGCCTTCGGGGAGGCTCTCGGTGGCGTCGCAGGCGAGCAGGGCAGCGGCGATGAGTGCGTGTCGCATGAGCCTCGGAGTACCCTCCGCGCGTGATTCGGCGCAACCTACTCCTACCCGACGTCGACCGCTGGTCGGGCGATGGTCCGCTCATCGAGCTGCGCGACGTGTCGAAGCGCTTCGGTGATCTCCAGGTCCTCTCCGGGCTCTCGCTCACGGTCGAGGCCGGGAAGACGACGGTCATCGCGGGGGAGTCCGGCAGCGGAAAGTCGGTCCTGCTGCGGATGATGAACGGGCTCACCCTGCCCGACACCGGCTCGGTCCTGCTCTTCGGCCGCGACCTCGCGGCGGTCTCCGAACGAGAGCGCACCGAGCTCCGCAAGCGTTGCACCATGGTTTTTCAGAGCTACGCCCTGATCGACTCGATGTCGGTCTTCGACAACGTCGCCTTTCCCCTGGTCCAGAACACCCGGATGCCCAGAGACGAGATCGCCAGGCTCGTCTCGGACCTCCTCGAGATGCTCGAGTTGGCCAACGCGATCCACCTGATGCCGGCGGCCCTCTCCGGCGGGATGAAGAAGCGCGTTGCGCTGGCGCGCGCGGTGATCACCAACCCCGAGGTCGTGCTCTTCGACGAGCCCACCACCGGCCTCGACCCGATCATGATCGACTTCGTCGACCAGATGATCCTGCGCACGCAGCGTGAGTTCGATCTCACCTCCGTCGTCATCAGCCACGACATGGCGTCCAACCAGCGCCTCGCGGACACCATGTGCGTCCTCGCCGAGGGGCGCATCGTCGAGACGGGCGACTTCACCGCGGTCTGCGACAGCGACCACCCGGCGGTGCGGGCCTTCATGGCCCACGTGGTCACCGAACGTGGCGCGGGGGCGACGCTGGCGGAGGCGAGCCCGGACCTCGAGGCGACACCGGTCGTCGCCCGGGTCAGCGGGTTGCACAAGTCCTTCGGAGACCTGCACGTGCTCAAGGGCATCGACCTCGAGATCCCGGCCCGGCGGATCACCGTCGTCATCGGCGGGTCGGGGTCGGGGAAGTCGGTGCTGATCAAGCACATCATCGGGCTGCTGCGCCCCGACGAGGGTCGCGTGGAGGTCTTTGGCGAAGACCTCGCGGCCCTCGACACAAAGGGGATGGCCCGGCTCCGGGCGCGCATCGGGATGCTGTTCCAAGGGGCCGCCCTCTTCGACTCGATGACCGTCCGCGAGAACCTCGCCTTTCCCCTCGTCGAGGGCCGCGGCCAACGCGGCAAGGCGGTGCGCGCCGCGGTCGACGAGATCGCCGAGCGGCTGCAAGTGCAGGGCATCCTCGACCGGCTCCCCGCCAAGATCTCGAACGGAGAGCGCAAGCGCGTCGGCCTCGCGCGCGCGCTCATCACCAAGCCGGAGATCATGATCTACGACGAGCCCACCACCGGACAGGACCCGGTGATGATGAAGCGAGTGGACGACATGATCGTCGAGGCATCGGAGAGCTTCGACATCACCAGCATCGTCATCAGCCACGACATGGTCTCGACCTTCCGCATCGCCGACCAGGTCGCGATGGTCTACGAAGGCCGACTGGCCGCCGTCGGCTCCCCCGCGACCCTCCAGGCGAGCACCGACGACCGCGTCCGCGCCTTCATATACGCCGGCACCTGACGCCGGGGGCCGACCGGAGTCTAGAACGGTGCGGCAGAGTCGCGACGCGGCGCGCTGCACGCGCCCGCCAACCGATTTCG
>CAYOBQ010000352.1:0-2801 GCA_964402225.1 uncultured Nannocystaceae bacterium
GCCCGACGCCGCCCCACCCGAGCCCGACGCCGCCCCACCCGAGCCCGACGCCGCCGAGCATGACCCCGACGCCGCCGTCCCCGATCCCGACGCCACGACCGTGGACGCCCGCGCCCCTGACGGCGCCTCGCCCGACGAGGGACTCCCGGACGCCGCCGCGAGTGACGGCCCCGGGGCCGACACCCCCACCCCAGACGCCGCCCCGACCGACGGTCCCGCCCCGGACGCCTCAGCCGACGTCGGCCCCGCCGACGCCGATCCACCGGACGCCTCGGCCCTCGGCCTCGAGCCCCGCGGCGGCGGCTGCCTCTTCTCTTCGGTGACGGATGGTCCCGGCGGTGGTCTACCGATCGCCGTCTTGGTCTTGCTGCTGGCGGTCAGGTCCCCACGCCGGCGGCCGTGAGGGCGTCGATGAAGACGGATGGCTCGGGTCGAACGCGGTAGTTGTCCGTCTGGTCCAGGGCGAGGACCGTGCCCTCGGCGTCGGTCACGACCATCGTCGGCATCACGGTGTCCGAGTCGTAGCCGAGGACCTGCATCCCCAGTGGGAGCCCGTCGGGCTGGGCGATGCCCAGGGCGACCGCCGCGGTGTTGTCCCGATCGACGAGGAAGCGCATCGGCGCGTCGAATCGGTCGGCGAGGGCGCGCGTCTTCTCGTGGGACTGCGGGCTGATGAGGACGACCTCGGCGCCCATCTCCTCGATCCGCCGGTAGAGCCCGGCGATCTCCCGAATCTGGGCCATGCAGAGGGGGCACCAGTTGCCGCGGAAGAAGAGGATGACCGAGGGCTTGCCCCGGAGCGCCGCCGACGCCACCGGATCGCCGGCCTCGGTCTCCACCGTGAAGTCGGGCAGGGGCGCGCCGACGACCAGGGGGCCGGTGGTGGGTCGACCGAGGCGCGAGTACCACAACACGTAGAGCGCCGAGACGGCGAGCCCGGCCAGAGCCCACGCGACGGGGGCCACGCCTGCGTCCCCCGCGCCCGTCGCGGCGAGCACGGTGCCGCCCAACGCCACGACCACCACCACCGGGAGCCCCGCGCTCGTCCGCGCGACGGAGGCCAGCATGAGCCACGCGAGGAACACCGGGAAGGCCGCGTTCGAGATCACGACGCCCGCCCAGGCCAGCGGCGGCCCCCCCGCCAGGATCGCACGGACGGCGACCACGATGGCCGCCATCCCGAGCATCGGCGCGGTCCCGACGAAGATCGACTTGAGCTTGTTCACGCGGCACCTCCTCACGGGCACGTGTACGACGCACCCCGGCCAACGGTTTCATGCAATATGGGCGCGTGGAGGCACAACTCACAGGGATGCCCTTCGAGGCCCTCGGCGCCGCCCTCGACACCCTCGGCGTGGGCGCGGTCCACGCGCCGGCGATCTTCAGGGCCCTCCACCGCGAGCTGCGGCCCATCGAGGCGGTGCCGACGTTGGGCTGGCGCAACCAGGCCCGACTGGAGGGCCTCTTCGAGCCCCCGGTTCGGCTGGTACGGGTGGCGCCGGACGGAGGCACCGACAAGCTCGTCTTCGCCCTGCGCGACGGAGCGAAGGTCGAGGCCGTGCTCATCCCGACGCGACCCGGACGCGTCACGGTGTGCGTCTCGAGCCAGGTCGGGTGCGCCATGGGCTGCGACTTCTGCGCGACGGCGACGATGGGCCTCGCGCGCAACCTCGAGGCCGCGGAGATCCTCGGGCAAGTCCACGCGGCGATGGCCCGGACCCGTGAGGGCGGCGCGCGGGTGACGCACGTGGTCTTCATGGGGATGGGCGAGCCGCTGGCGAACTACCCCGCGACCCGCGACGCCGTGCGCGTGCTCATCGATCCGCGGGGCTGCGCCCTCGCCACCCGGCACGTCACGGTCTCGACCGTCGGGCTGGTCCCCGCCATGCGGCGCTTCGCCCTCGACTTCGGCGGCCGGGTGCAGCTCGCCCTGAGCCTGCACGCCGGGACCGACGCGACCCGGCGGCGGATCATCCCGGTCGCGCAGACGTACGACCTCGCGGCGCTGCGCCAGGCCTGCCTCGAGCACCCGCTCCCGCAGTCCCGGTGCCTGATGTTGGAGTACGTCGTGCTCCCCGGAACAAACGACACCGACGCCGAGCTCGACGCCCTCGCGGCGTGGACCCGGGGCCTGCGCTGCCTGGTCAACCTGATCCCGTTCAACCCCTTCCCCGGCGCCCGCAATCGGTCGCCGACGCGCGCCGAGGTCGAGCGGGTGGCCGAGCGGCTCCACGCGCTACGCGTCCCCGCGTCGGTGCGATGGCCACGCGGGCGAGGGGTCGCGGGCGCCTGCGGTCAGCTCGCGTTGACGGACACGCCGTAGCTACACTCGCGACTCAAGACACCCCGGGGGACCCATGAGACTCACGCTCTTCGCCAGCTTCCTCTTCTCCACGACGCCCGCCTTGGCCGGGCTGCTGGGGCAGATCGACACCTTCGACGATGACCTCCACGGATGGCAACACGGGGGCAACAGCCCCGTGCCACCGCAGCGGGTGGCCGATGGCGGGCCCGACGGCGACGGTGACGCCTACATGCAGGTCACCTCCCAGGGGGGCGGCGGCGCCGGCTCGAAGATGGTCGTCTTCAACCGTGATCGGTGGGACGTGGACATCGACGGTGCGGGCATCGGCGCCTTCGAAATGGATCTCCGCAACGACAGCGACGCGGAGCTGACCATCCGGCTGGCGTTCGACACCGACGGCGGCAGGCGCACGATGCAGCACGCCGTGGTGCTCCCTGCAAACGGTGACTGGACCCACGCGACCTTCCCCCTCGGCGAGGTCGCGGGGATTCGAATC
>CAYOBQ010000353.1:0-2714 GCA_964402225.1 uncultured Nannocystaceae bacterium
GCCTTGAACTCGGCCGGCGGGCACGCACATCACTTGGTCGCTTGGTCTGCCGCGCTGTCCGAGGGTCAAGGGCTGGCGCCTATGCGCCGACTCAAAGGGGAGATTTGTTGATGAATGTGTATCGCACGATCGATGACCGCGGGCTGTCGGCGGAGAAGCGGCGACTCGACGCGCAGGCGGTCGCGGTCTGGGTGCGTGAGCGTGCCCTGCTGGGGGCTCACCTGCTGACGCGGCCGGGTGGGCGGCTGCTCGACCTCGGGTGCGGCACGGGGGCGACGACGCGGGCGATCGCCGACGCGTGGCCGGGCTGGGAGGTCGTGGGACTCGACACCGACGCGCGGATGGTGGCGGACGGGCCCGGGGTGGGGCGCCTTCGCTTTGCGCACGTGGCCCCCGGAGCGCCGCTCCCCCTGGCCGACGCTTCGGTCGACGCGGTCTATGGCCGGTTCCTCATGCAGCACGTGCCCCACCCCGCGGAGCTCCTGGCCGAGGTGCGGCGGGTGCTGCGCCCGGGGGGCCGGGTCCTCCTCACGGACGTGGACGACCGCGCGGTGGTCTTCGAGCCGGAGCCGGCCGCCCTTCGCGAGATCTACCGCCGGGCGGCGGCGCGGCAGCGGGAGGTGGGGGGAGATCGCGAGGTCGGGGCGAAGCTGCCGGGGATGCTGGCGCGAGCACGCTTCGCGGAGGTGTCGTGCGAGGTCGTGCCGATCACCGGGGACGCCCTCGGCCTGCGGCCGCTGCTCTCGTTGGCGTTGGGGCTCAAGCGACAGCTCCTGGGGGAGGACGAAGGCGCGTTCTCCTCCCTGGTCGATCGCCTGGTGGCGGCGCCGGACTTCTTCGCCCTCGTCCCGATCTTCGTCGTGGCCGCCCGGCGGGCGGGAGGAACCGAGAATGAGTAAAGGCCTGCTCGTCACCTTCGGCGGCTACCCCTACACGCCCTCCTCGCTGTTCCCCGACAACGGCTTGGCGTCGTTGGCGGCGGCGCTGCTCGCGGCGGGTCACGGCGTGAAGATCTGGGACCTCAACACGCTGACCATGATGGAGCGCCTGATGACGCCGGCCCTCCGGGCGGACATGGCGCGCTTGTTGCCGATGTTCGACCGCGTGGGCCGCGACGCCGAGGCCACCGCCTTTGCCCGCGCCACCGACGTTCGGATGGACGCCCACATGGCCGCCGAGTGCGACGTGGTGGCCGGTGAGCTCGTCGCCGAGCTGGTGGCGGGGCGCTACGACTGGGTTGGCTTCAAGCTCTACATGGGTGACGGGCTCCGCAACTCCGTGCGGATGGCGGAGCGAGTGCGCGCGTGCCTGCCCGAGCTCCCCATCTTCGCGGGGGGGCCCCAGGTCGACCTCGTGCGTGACGCGCTGTTCACCCGCAGCCGGGCCTTTGACGCCCTCGCCTTCGCCGAGGGAGAGCCCACGGTCGTCGCCCTCGCGGAGTGGGTGGATGGGCGCCGGCCCGCCGAGGCGGTGCCCAACATCCTGTGGCGCGACGGCACGGTGACCGGCGCCGCTCGGGTCGAGGACCTCGATGCGTTGCCGCTCCCGGCCTACGACGTCGAGACCTACCCCGCGATGGCCGGCGACGAGAAGCTGCGCATCTTCACCTACGACGAGAGCCGCGGCTGCCCCTACCAATGCGCATTCTGTGTCCACGCGACCAAGAGCGGGGTGCGTCGGCGCGTCAAGGCGCCGGAGCGAATCGTGGAGGAGATCGCCGAGCTGCGGAGGCGCCACGACGCCCGCGTCTTCCGCTTCGCGGGCTCCTCCACGCCCTACCGCACGATGTATGAGGTGAGCCGAGGGCTCCTGGAGCGGGACATCGACATCCTCTACAGCGCATACGGCACCCCCCACAGCCTCGACCCAGAGCTGCTGCCGACCCTCACGGAGGGCGGCCTCTGGGGGCTCTTCTTCGGGGTCGAGTCGGGGTCGGAGCGGGTCCTCCGAGAGGGGATGCGCAAGCCCAAGAACCGCGTCGGCCTGATGGAACGAAACCTCACGGCCTGCCTCGACGCGGGCGTCTTCGTGGTGGCCTCGCTCTTGTACCCGGCGCCGGGGGAGGACGAGCAGAGCACCGTCGAGACCCTCGACTTCGTGCGTCGCGTCTTCGCGGGCCGCGAGAACTGCTCGATTCCGGTGACCTTCGCCGGCCTCTTTCCGGGCACCCCCTGGTTCGCGGAGCGCGAGCACTTTGGCTTCGAAGTCGCCGACGAGGACGCCTACCTCCAGGAGGTCATGGACTACCGCATCAAGGCCCTGATGCCCTACGCCCTGTGGCCCGAGGCCTCCTATCGTCTAGACGGCAAGCGCCAGATCGAGCTGGCCGCCGAGGCCGGCCGGCTCCTGGCGACGCTACGCTCCGAGGGCTTCACCACCATGCTGCTCGACGACACCGCGCTCGTGGCGAGCCTCGCGGGGATCCCGTTGGAGCAGGCCCTCGATCGCATGGTGGCGATGTTTCTGACAGGGGATGTCGTCGCCGTGCGGGCGCTCGCCGGCCGGGTCAACGAGAGGGTAGGGGTGGCGGGCGGCCCATTGCCGCGGGCCATCGCCCAGGCCGTCCCGAGCCTCGAGGCCGGATGACCAGGGACCGCCGGGCGCGTGCAGCGCGCCGCGTCGCGACTCTGCCGCAGCGTTCTAGTACCCGAGATCCCATGTCCTTTCCGTAACTTAGCGTCATTCGCCGGTCGGCGGGCGCACTCCTCCCGGTG
>CAYOBQ010000354.1:0-2643 GCA_964402225.1 uncultured Nannocystaceae bacterium
TCACCATGCGCACGTCGCGGAACCTCCAGGAGCAGGTCGTTAAGTAACCCGCACCCTAGAGCAGACACGGCGTGCGCGCCTTTCCCCTCCGCGCCCGACCCACGAAGATGTAAGAAGAGCCGGTATTGGTGGGCGATCTACAACGGCCTCTACCGCTGGTTGGCCGAGCTGCAGACCGCCTGGTTCGACGCGTACGAATTGGACCTCACGGGGGTCGTCTGCGGCCTGCTCACGCTCGCGCCGAGCCTCCTGGTCCTCGTGGCGGTCGCTTCGCGCATGCCGCCACCGACCGGCGCCCCGCGGATATCCGCGGCCGAGGTCGACGCGTGGGTCCGGGCCCACTACGAGACGGATCGTCGGCGGCGGAATCAGCGTCCGTCTGCTGGTCTTCGGGCCCTTTTGGCTCGTCGTCTACAGCGCTGACGGACCTCGATCTCGCGGCGATCGAGGGGGGCGCGGCGCCGCAGAGCCGGTGCGTCCGCCTGGATGGGGCGCCGGAGTGGGCGCGCGCGGTGGGCGTCGAGGGGGAGCACGACGTCAGTGACCTTGCCCGGACCATGCGCAGCTCGGCATCGTCGGGGTAGGGTCAGCCATCGACGATCGGCATGAAGAAGTCGGTGGTGCTAGTGACCGTGGCGCCATCGCCGAGGTCGAACACCGCCGCGTCGGCGCGGGACTCGTGTCCGACCAGCAACCCCGTCCTCGGGCCCATGGGGCCGCTCGCCTCGTGGATGCCGCCCAACACCGCGGGCGCGCGCCATGCAGCCGCATCCGGCGTACTACGTCAGTCGAATCTCGCTCATGCGGGGGGGGTTGGCGGTTACCGCACTCGGTTTGCCGTCGTTCCTTGTCTTTTCTACGTTGTTTCTTGTCTTCTTCGCCCTTCGCTGTGAATATTTGGCAAGGAAAAGCGCCGTTCGGTGGCTCATCTCGGTAATCTTCGCAAGGATTGTCCGTGGCTCGCCCTGGAGACCTCGCGCGAGCGTCCGGTGTCTCGCTCGACGCGTGGGTCGCCGGGCTGCCGCTGCTGTTCGCGTCCTCGACTGCCCTCAGCCGGGACGTCGCGACCGCCGGGTCCCGGGGGCTGGTCCGCAAGGTCGGCCCCAAGCTCTACACCACCGACGTCACCACCCCGCTGGAGACGCTCGTCACCCGCAACGCGATCCCCGTCGCGAGCCTGCGCTT
The DNA here is from genome assembly GCA_964402225.1 of uncultured Nannocystaceae bacterium. Classification (GTDB taxonomy): domain Bacteria; phylum Myxococcota_A; class Bradymonadia; order UBA7976; family UBA1532; genus CAYOBQ01. Next base: position 1,186 of record CAYOBQ010000354.1, read on the forward strand.
CCCGGGGGCGGTGGTCTCCCATCGCTCCGCGTTCGAGATGCGGCCCGTGGACGGGCACCTCTTCCTCACCGGCGCATACGAGAAAACCGACCGCCTGCCGGGCATGACGATTCGCCTCGTCCAGGGACCCGGCCCCGCGGACGGCGACATGCCGCTGATGGACCTGTACCGGGCTTCCGACGCCCGCGCGTACCTCGAGAATCTGCGCCGCACCCGGCGCGCCGGCGGCGTCTCGCGGGTCCTCGAACGGGCCGAGCTGGAGCGCCGCCTCGAGCACCACCTGCGCGACCACGGTGAGGCCGGCCTGAACGCCCTGCGCGACGACGCGCGCGCGGTCGCCGGGCCCGTCGGACTCGAGGCGGCGCTGCCCGCCCTCGAGGCGATCGTCGGCGCGCTGCTGCGGACCCGCGAGGCGACGCTGACCGCGCCGGCCGCGGTGGCGCGCGCCGCCAGCGCCCCCTTCGACGCGGAGCGCATCGCGCTCTTCGAGACGCTCGCCGACGCCCTCCGCGCGCACCCAGAGGTTCCGCGCCCGGCCGGACCGATGCTCCGGGACGAAAGGCAGCACCTGGCGCTCGTCGAGGCCTACTTCTCGAACTACATCGAGGGCACACGGTTCACCGTCGAGGAGGCCGTCGACATCATCGTCGATGGCGCGGCTCCTGCAGGGCGGCCGGAGGACGGGCGCGACGTCACCGACACCTACGAGCTTCTCGTCGATGACGCGGAGATGACCGTGTCGGCGACGGACTTCGAGCTCTTCGAGGACTTCGAGGCGCTGCTGAAGCGGCGCCACTACGCGATCATGGGCGGTCGCCCCGAGACCCGTCCCGGCGCGTACAAGGTCGCGTCGAACCAGGCGGGCCAGACGCGCTTCGTCGCGCCGGAGCTGGTGCGCGGCACGCTGGAGCGCGGGTTCGCCATCCTGCGCACCCTCGAGACGCCCTTCCAGCGCGCGGCGTTCGTGATGTTCCTGGTCGCCGAGGTGCACCCGTTCACCGACGGCAACGGGCGCCTCGCGCGGGCGATGATGAACGCCGAGCTCTCCGCCGCCGATGAGACCCGCGTCCTGGTCGCCACCGCCTATCGCACCGACTACCTGGGCGCCCTCCGCCGGCTGTCCCGCAAGGGCGACCCGAACCCCTACCTGCGCATGCTCGACCGCGCGCAGAACTTCAGCTCACGCCTCGATTTCGGCGAATTGCAGCCGGTGTTGGACGTTTTGCGGGCGTGCAACGCGTTCGATGACAGCGGGAAGCGCATCCTGCGGCTGCCGCCCCCACGCTGACAGGCCTCTGCGAGGTCGATTGGCGGATAGAGGCGGATGGGCGGATAGAGGTTTCAAGTGCGCCAGACGAAGCCGTGGCGGAGGGGAGGACAGGAGGGCATAGGGGCATGGAGGGGATGTGGAGGGTTCAAAACCGGCAGACGTGTGCGTGCACGTATCCAATCGACTTG
>CAYOBQ010000355.1:0-2631 GCA_964402225.1 uncultured Nannocystaceae bacterium
GCGCTGCTCGGTCATTTTTCCTGGGCGAGTGCACCGTTGCCGCAAGGACACGGCTTCGACACGGTGAGCTCGAGGCGCTCCACGGGTCCCGTGGGCGCCGCCATCGCGACCGCCGTGACGACCGCACGGACGGGATCCGCCGCCGCCGGCTCGAGGGGACGGAAGTGCTCGGCGTCGCTGGGCCCCGCGAGGCCGCGGTCGAGCCGCGTGGAGAGACGGTCTACGAGCTCGTTGTGGCCACCCTGGGCCTGGGCGATGGCGGCGAGCAGGAGCAGTGACGAGACGCGCATCGCGTAGAGGATACGCAGACGGGGTATGCTGTGGCCCGTGAATCGTGGACTCCTCGGACTCGTCTTCCTCTGCGGATGCGCAGACAACCGAGCCCCCGTCTTCGATCCGCCGCTGGCGGACCGTTCGGTGACGGTGGGTCAGACGATCAGCTTCGACGTCCGCGCGATCGATCGGGATGGCGACGAGGTGCGCTACGGAGCGCGGGGCCTACCCGTCGGATCTATCTTCGACCGCGACGCTTCGCCGCCGGTGTTTCGCTGGACCCCGCTCGCGTCGGACGCCGACGCCGACGGGCGGCTGCACCCGATCGTCTTCATCGCCGAGGACGAGAACGGGGCGCGCCTCGAGGAGCGCCTGGTGGTGGTGGTCTACCTGGGCGAGAGCCGGCCGCGATTCACCTCACCCGGCGCCCACGTCCTGGACCTCCGCTTGGGACCGACGCTGGACGTCGTGGTCACGGTCCGCGACGACGACAGCACACAGATCGACTTCGAGCTGGTCGAGGCGCCGGCCGGGGTCGAGCTCACGCCGTTGCGCAAGGAGGCTCGCCTCCGCTGGACGCCCACCGCCGCACAGCTCGCCGCGCGCCGGGTCTTCGGCATCACGGTAGGAGCGATGGATGAGCGGGGGACGGACCGAACGGAGCAGCGCATCACCGTCGTCGTCGACGGCGAGCTCGATCAGTAGTCGGGGGCCTCGGCGTCGAGGGCCTTCGTGCGCCGCCAGACCCACCACGCGATGCCACCGATCGCGGCCAACGGCATCAAGCTCATGAAGAGGGTCATGGCCAGGAATGCCATCTGGTTGTTCTCGGTCGCCGCGCCGCACACGGCGCACGCCTGGGCCACCGTTGGCAGGATGAGGGCGGCGGTGGCGACCAGGAGCTTCACAGGTAGACGCGCCAGTACAGCATGGGCCAGACGCCCACCACAAAGTACCAGAAGACCTGCGTCGCGAAGAAGGTGGAGGGGCGCAGATGGCCGCGGACGAGCTGCCGGTACACGAGGCCCAGCGCGATGATCGCGCCCAGGGCGTGGAGCGCGTGGCAGCCGATGATCAGATAGAAGAAGGCGCCCAGGTTGCTGGAGCTCAGGGTGAGCCCCTGGCCGATGAGCGCGATCCATTCGGCACCCTGGACCGCCACGAAGAGCCCACCGAGGACCAGCGCGGCCTTGAGGGCCCCACGGGCGGACTCCGGCGACGCCTTGAAGCGGCGATGGGCGAAGTAGAGCGCCACCCCGCTCAGAAAGAGCACGACGCTGTTGCCGGCCGTGACGCCCGCGGGCAGCCGCGGCTGGGTGGGGGGCGGCCACACGCACCTCGGCGCAAGCCCCGACCGACAAGTAAGCCAACGTCGCACAATGTGCATTATGTCCAGTTGACTGGATACATCCACCCACACGCCAGTCGGCTCTGAACCCTCTATGTCCTATGTCCTGTCCTCCAGCGCCCAATGCGACCGGCATGCCGTTTGATAGCGTATTTGCTATCATGCACGCGATGCGCATCGTCCTCGACACCAACGTCTTGATCGCCGCCCTGATCGGGTCCGGTGGTGCGAGTCGCACGCTGCTTCGAGCCTGTCTGCGCGGAGAGTTCGAGCCGCAGATGGGCAACGCGTTATTCGCCGAGTACGAGTCGGTGACTCGGCGTCCGCCCATCGTCGAGCAGTGCGCTCTCACTCCCGACCAGGTCGAGCAGATCCTCGACGCATTCCTGTCGAGGTGCCGATGGGTGGAGGTCTACTACCTCTGGCGGCCGAACTTGCCGGACGAGGCCGACCACCATGTCCTGGAGCTAGCCGTCGCGAGCGGGGCCTCTGCCATCGTGACCCACAACCAAAGGGACTTCCGACGGTCGGAGCTGATATTCGATCGGATCCGTGTCGTTGCGCCCGGCGCGTTCTTGGAGGAAGAGGAATCATGAGCACGCTCACCATTCGCATCCCCACCGAAAAGCACGAGCGCCTGCGCGAGCTGGCCCGCTTCCGAAACGTCAGCCTCAATCGCCTGATGGACGAGTTGGCCACCATCGCGTTGGCCGAGTTCGACGCGCGCAACCGCTTTGCGGCGCGCGCGGCGAGGGGCGATCCGGATGCCGCCCTTCGACTCCTCGACCAACTCTAGAAGCACCGGCGACGTGCGCCGATTGACGCTGAGCCGGGTCGACTACCACTCGATCTCCATCTTCAGCGTGAGTTCGTGCTGGTCCTCGCCGACCCCGACCTCGTAGAGCGCCACCTCGCCGCAAGCCCCGACCGACAAGTAAGTCAACATCGCACAATATGGACCTGCCCCGCTTTTCCAGACACCCGATTTGAGGCGACAGTGGTCGCCAAGG
>CAYOBQ010000356.1:0-2560 GCA_964402225.1 uncultured Nannocystaceae bacterium
CGCGGCATGAATCCACCCAAGCGTCGTCACGTCGTAGCACTGGAGCTGCACCCTTCAGCATCAACGACCCCCACAGCCCGAGGCCCGCGATGGTGCCGGCGAGGGGGCCGAAGGTGCGCACGATGTAGACGTAGGTGCCGCCCGAAGCGGGCATGGCGGTTGCCAGCTCGGCCTTGGAGAGCGCGGCGGGGAGCACGCAGAGCCCCGCGAGCAGGTAGGCCAGCCAGATCGAGGGTCCGGTCTTGGCCGCCGCGAGCCCCGGGAGGACGAAGATACCGCTCCCCAGCATCGCGCTGAGGCTGATGGCGATCACCCCCGTGAGACCGAGGGAGCGCTCGAGTTTCTTCAACCTCTCTCCACGCAGGGGCGTCGCGTCGGGCGAGAGTATGGCGCGCGACGAAGCGGCCCGCGACAATCATGGACCATCGTGTATAGGTAGAGGCGGATGCGGATCCTGATCTCGGCGATGATGGTGCTCGCGAGCGGTTGCGACGACGGCGGCGAGGGGACCGACTGCCGCGGGGGCACGTGCTCCGACGGCTTCTTCTGCGACCGGGTGGCCGAGGACAAGTTCCGCTGCGTCCCTCAGCCAGCGGACCAACCCAGCGGGCCGTTCCTCAACGTGGAGCCGGGCGAGGGCATCGTGTTTCCCAAGACGCAGCCCGGGGCGTTCGAGACGCGGATCGTCCAGCTCCGTCAGCTAGGCGACCTGCCGGTGACCGTCGAGCGGATCTTCCTCTTCGAGATCGAGGGCTGCGACCGAGTGACGGAGGGGATCGCGGTCAACGCGACGCTACCGCCGGCGATGGCCGATGGGTGCGACTTCGTCATCGATTGGCGACCCGAGCTTCCGCTCGTCCTTGAGCAGGGTGACTTCCGCGACTTGCCGATTCGGTTCAAGCCGCGGGGCGGGCCGCTCCAGACGACCTGGCTGGTGGTCGAGAGCGATGACGTCCGGTTGCCGACGAGGAACGTCCCGCTCGGCGTGATGGGCGATCGCCCTCGGCTCGACATCGACGACGACCGGGTCGTCTTCACACCCTATCGCGGCGAGCAGAGCGTCGAGCTGCGGATCTCCAACAAGGGCGAGGCCCCGCTTCTGTTGGATCGGATGTGGATGGAGCTGACGACCGAGCCGTATCTCGATCCCGAGACGGGAGAGCCGGCGCCGGAGATCGTCACCGAGTGGGCGGAGGCGCTGCCCGCCCAGATCGCCCCGGGAGACGGAATGACGGTGTCGATTCGCTACACGCCGCGGGACACCGAGCCCGACGAGGCGGCGCTCTTCGTCGCCACCGACGATCCAGACCGGCAGGCGCCAGCTCGGGTGCTCATCAGCTCGGCGAGGGCCAGCGCGACGCTGACGGCGACCCCCAACCCGGTGCTCTTCGAGGGCGGTGGGCGACGAGCGGTGGTGCTGGAGAACCCCGACATGCCGCCGCTGGAGGTGCTCGATATCCGCGCCGAGCCCGAGGGGGCCTTCGTCCCTCAGCTCGTGTCGGCCGCCTTCGAGCTACGCAGCCTGCAGACCCACGAGCTGTTCATCGAGTACGCGCCCGGCAGCCTAGAGATGGACGCCGGGCGGCTCATCATCCTCACCAACGCGGAGAACGCGAACGAGGACGGGGAGGTGGTGGTCGAGCTGAGGGCGACGAACCGCTGATCAGCCCTTGATGAGGGACGACTGAAGCTTGGTCAGGGCCCCGGCGGCCTTGGCCGGCAGGTTGCCGATCTCGCCCTTGATGGCTTCGATCTTCTTCTCGACGTCACCCTGGAGGGCCTTGGCGCCGTCGGCCTGCTTCTTCGCGAGAGCCTTGTCGGCGGCGGAGGCGAAGGGATTGGCGGTCACGGTGGTGGCCTCGGCGGCCACCGCGCTCACGAGAGCCGGCACGCTGGCGGTCTTCTCCGCCACCAGCTTGGTGAGAGCGGTCGCCTTGTCGGGCGTCGCAGCCACGGCGGCTTGGAAGTCCTTGACCGACTTCACGAAGGCGTCCATCTCGGCCTTGGCGGTGTCGGGCACGCTCGGCACCTCGATGCCGGGCTCACCGTTGAGGAGCTTGGCGACGAAGGTGTTGAACGTGGGCACGTCCACGTTCGCCTTCCCCGGCAGCTCTCCGACCTGCTTGATCAGGGCGTCGACGGACTTCATCGGCTCCATCATCTTGTCGAGCTCGGCCTGGAGCTCACCGGGGATGGCCTCGAGCTGCTCGTAGCTGCTCTTGCTGTCGCTCTTGGTGCCGCCGCCGCCACCGCAGCCGTAGAGGCCGCTGGCGGTGAAGGTGAACGCGAGGGTGGTCGCGATGATCCGAAGCATGGGCTCTTCCCTATCCCGGTGGTTGAGTGGCGCAGACGCTAGGGCACGCCGGATCGCGGGTCAAGGGCACAGGGGCGTATCGAGCCGCCGCGCTCACGTGGTCCCTCCCAGGCACAGATAGAGCGTGCTGCGGTCGAGCCTCGCGGGCGCCTCGGGGAGGAGGCGCGTAGAAGATCCGGGGCAATCAGGACGTGGTCCTGCCCCGTTTCTCCAGACAGTTAAGTTAAGCGGCCAGGGCCGCTTCCT
>CAYOBQ010000357.1:0-2543 GCA_964402225.1 uncultured Nannocystaceae bacterium
CCGACCGGCGAATGACGCTAAGTTACGGAAAGGACTTGGGATCTCGGGTACTAGCGTACGGACCACGTTTACGTCTGGGCCGCTCGGACCCGGGCGACGAGAGACAGGGAGCCGTCCCCGGGGGGATGTCCGAGGGGCGGCCTGAGCGGAGGGAAACACGGATGGCAAGGGAGAAGCTGCGCGAGGGCACCTTGAGTGCCTGGGGAATCTTGATCGCGGGCGCGGTCATCGCCGCACCGCTGGTCGACGCTCGGGCTCAGGAGGTCAACCCCTTCGAGAAGGGTCAAGACGAAGTCCTTCAAGTAGAAGAGGAGTTCATCGAGGATCGTCTGGCTTATGGCCAGGAAGGCGCCCCCGTCGAGCTGCACGCGTTTCTCACGACCGCCTTTTGGTGGCTGGGGGAGCAGGCCTACGGCTCCCATGCCGACGAGGGCAGCAGCGCCGCCGGGCGCCCCACATTCATCACTTATAGCGCCTACATCGACATCAGCTCCGACCTCCACGAGACCGTCTTCGCCGAGGCGGAGTTCGAGCTCTACAAGGGCCAGAAGGGGCAGTTCAAGGTCACCAAGGTGCGCGGCGTGTGGAACCCGTCGGAGAACTTCCGGCTCTCCATCGGGCGCGACTTCCCGCCCATCGGCCTTCAGGACCGGGTCTATTATCCGCCGTCGCGTTTCCGTTTGTTCACGTACTCCCCCTACCTCTATTGGAGCATCCTCCGCGCGACCGGCTGGTGGGACAGCGGCTTGCACGCCTCGACCAAGGTGCCGTTGGGCTCCGAGGCCTGGCTGCGCTTCGACGCTTCGGTGATCAACGGGCCCGGGGAGCAGCACCAGAAGGACGACAACTTCTTGCTGAGCAAGATGCAGCCCAACAGCAACGGCTACATGTACGAGAACTTCCACTCCAAGGCACGCCAGCCTTGGGACAATAACGACGGCAAGTTCTTCCCGATCCGCCTGACGGTCTCGCCCCTGCCGGGCCTCGAGGTGGGCGCCTCCTGGATGGAGGGTCACTACGACGACGACGACGAGCGGCTCGCGCGCTACATCTTCGCCCACCTGCTGTACGCGGGCGATCGCCTCACGGTGGCGGCGGAGTACGGGCAGCTCACGGTGGAAGTGGACCCGGAGAACATGAAGGGCCCCTTCAACGCCGACAACGGCACCAAAGGCAACGACCACGTAACCCAGCGGTCGGCCTACGCGTCGGCGGGCTACGCGATAGTCAAGGACGGCTTCCTCTTGAGCCTGGAGCCCGTCCTCCGCCTCGAGTTCATGGACTCCTGGACCGACGATTCGACGGATCGCGGCGATCGATTCCTGGCGTGGTTCGGGTTCCGGATCAAGCCGGTCGTCGGCTGGACCATCAAGGTGGCTGGTGCCCTCCAGACCGAGCCCGGCGGCCCAGATCTGGACAACAATGCGTTCACCGCCGAGGCGGTCTACGACTTCTGAGGGAGGGTGAGAATGCTGACGACCGCCCGGTCGCGGATCCTGGTCGCGTGCCTCTGCACCTCCGTCTGCGCGGCGCAGGCCGCAGAGATCCTCCTCGTCAAGAACGCCAGCGAACCGGAGTTCGACGATCCGATGCGGATGTTGAACACCCGCCTGTCGGACAAGCACCAACTCGAGGTCATCGACCTGACGGGCCTGGACAAGCCGGCGTCGGTGAAGAAGCTCGCGGCGAGGCGGCAGACTGCTACGAAGCTCGTGATCGCCCTCGGGGATCGCGCCGCGTACCTGGTCAACAAGGAGCTCGCGTCGCTCCCCTTCCTGTTCGCGATGGTCCCGAGCTGGGAGGCGCTGGGTCTCTCCCGTGAGCGGGGCAGCGGCATCTCGATGCAGCTCGAGCCCGAGACCATGGCCTCCCACATCAAGCTCTTCCTACCGGCCCGGCGGCGGATCGGCGTGGTCTATACGACGAACTCGAAGGGCTTCGTCGAGCGCGCGATGCAGAAGGCGGCCTCGACCAAGATGACCTTGATCCCCGTGTTCGTGGAGAAGGCCGAGGAGTTCGACCGGAGCATGGAGTCGATCATGGGCATGGTCGACATCTTCTGGTTGGTGGAGGATCCCGAGCTCGTCACCGCGAAGAACCTCAAGGCGCTGCGCAAGGTCTCCGCCGCGGAGTCGGTCCCGGTCGTGACCTGGTCTCCGCGGCTCGTTCGAGGCGGCCTCACGATGGCCATCGCTCTGGACCGGCTCACCGTCGGCACGCAGCTCGCTGATATGGTGGAGAAGGTGCTCGGCGGCGCCGCCGTCAAGGATCTGCCCGTCGAAGCGCCGCAAAAAGCCCTGATCACGCTCAACCGGCAGGCGATGGACCGACTCAGCATCCAGCTCGACCCGATGCTGATGAGCTTCGCGCGGATCGTCGACACCAAGTCGGCGGCGAAGCGGAAGGGTGGCCGGCGTGCCCGACAGCGGGGTTTTTGAGGGGTGCAAATCCCAGATCTGCGGTCGTCTTTGGACGAGGCTGTCAGCTTCCAGCACTCAGCCGTCAGTTTGCTCAAAGGACCTTGACACCGTGAAGAACTTCCG
>CAYOBQ010000358.1:0-2520 GCA_964402225.1 uncultured Nannocystaceae bacterium
ATGCGCTTGCAGCGGGCGACGGCGAGGTTCACCTCGGCTTCGAGGATGTCGAGGGTGGTCGTGGTCTTCTGGTCGGGCATCGAGGTCTCCGCAGCGGGTGGTTCATCTCCACCTACTACGGAGAACGAGGCCCAAACTGAGCCCTCTTCTGCTTGGCTGGCCTGAAAGTGACCACCTTCGGATCTCTCGGAGACCAGGGGGGCTCGCAGAGTGACCACTTCTGCCCAATCCGGTTTCTCTCGGGCGAGGGGTGGTCTCTCAAAGTGACTACATCAACAAGGTCTCTGCCTAACCACCTTTCTGCCCTCAAACAAGCCATCTGCCGAGAAGGTGGACTGCCCAATGGGCACTGCCTTTTTCAACGGGCGTCTGCCCGCAACGGGCGGCACCCCCTCTGCTTGAACGGTCGGGTGTCGCCCCCTCCGGGGGCTCCCCCCGCCCTGCCTCGACCCCGACCTTCTCCGAAAAAGATCAGGACACACCCCCCAAATTTCGGGAGGTGATCAGATTCCTGTGATTTTTCTCCGAGGGGATCACCCCCCGAAATTCGGGAGGAGCCGAGACGCGACCATTGAAATCATTGCACTTTTGGCGATTTGACCATCATCTGCCCGCTCGATAGAAAGAGAGCACCCCCTGCACTTGCGGCTCGTTCTGAAGCCGCTGTGTGCACGGTGAAAACAGTGTGAACAGAGGAGGATAGCGATGCGCACAAGCGTAGCGGTCGGGGTGCGTCTGCCCGACGACCTGGTTGAAGAACTGGACGAGATCGCAGTCCAGCAAGCGGAGGCGGCCAGCGATGCCGGTGGCGTCACGATCAAGGCGAGCAGGAGCAGGACAGTGCGGGAACTGCTCCACCTCGGGCTCAAGGCCCTCAAGGAGCGAGAGGAGGAGAGACGAGATGGCTGACCAGGCTGGCAGCAAGGGCTGTATGAACCATCTGCAAGTCCCCCTCGATGTGCTGTGGGACGACACGATGCCGCTGCGGTCGAAGGTCTACTTCCTCGTGACCCACTGGCATCCCGTACCCGTGGACACGGGCACCCTCGTCAACATCACCAGGGCGACGAGGACGCAGGTGAAGGGGGCCTGTGCGGCCCTCGCCAAGAAGGGGCTCATCAAGCGCAGCAACGGCAAGGTCACGATGCTGGTCGAGGGGCTGCCAGAGGCCGACCCCAAGGGGCTGCGTGCCGTTCAGGGGTTCCAGGGTCGGAAGACCAAGATGACGAGCGTGCCGGTGCCGCTGCGGCGACGGCTGATGGCACAGAGGAGGTCGTCCGCCGAGAAGATCGTGTTCCGGTTCGCCCCGGAGACGATGGAGTGGCTGCTCGCACGAGACGCCTTCGACGAGCCTGCCTGGTGGGCTCATCAACTGCCGAAGCGGATCGGGGGATCGAGAGCCCTGACGAGGCGGGGAGGCAGGATGCTGCGCTGGCTGATGGACAACGGCATCGACACCGAGGGGCTGTCGGCTATCGAGTGCGTCGTCACCCACACCGTCGAGGCTGCCAGATCCACCGAGGATCGTGGGACGACGATCCGCAGCGTCCCGGCGATGCTCACCAAGTTGCTCAAGGACGCCGAAAAGCATCCCAACGGCGACGGTGATGATGACCGGCTGAAGCGTGTGGCTCGGGTATGGGCACTCGACTACCAGCACGAGCCCGTCGAGGAGCGGCTGCCGGTGTCTGTCTGGCTCTCACGCCAGGCCGATGAATCCGGGGGATGAACCCGTGGGGGGTTGGGCACCGTTGCAGGCGGCTGGCGTGCGGCTGCGCCTGGTGCCCGACCCTGCACGGCGACGAGAACACGGGCTGCGAGGCCGCCAAGACCGAACCTGCGTGCAGATCGTGACGGTGATCTGCGGGCTGGCGACGCCAACGGTGGTGCAACACGTCCCGATTTTCGGGGGGTGGCCCACAAGCATCCGGTTCCTGGTCGGCTCTGCTCGACGATTCGGGACAGGCTTTCGAGGCCGTCTACGAGGGGTCGAACAGCGGTCGAGAACCGGGACGGACTACTGGGCCAGGGCCAGGTGCCGGGACAGGGTGGATCTCGGCACCCCCATCATCCGGGCGACCCGGCGGATGCCGTGGCCCTGGCTCTGGAGGAGGCGGGCGAGGTCGAGGTCGATGTCCCGGCGAGGCCGACCACAGTGCTTGCCCGCAGCCCTGGCACGGGCGACCCCGGCGTTGACCCGCTCGATGACCAAGGCCCGCTCGAATTCACTGATGGCGGCGATCAGGGTGAAGACCATCTTGCCGACGCTGGTGGACGTGTCCACCGACTCCCTGATGGAGATGAAGTCCACGTCGAGGTTGCGGAACTCATCGAGGGCGGCGAGCAGGTGTCGGGTGCTACGGGCGAACCTGTCGAACCGCCAGACGGCGACGACATCGACCTCGCCCTTCTGCACGGCGACCATCAGGCGGTCGAGGGCGGGCCTCGACTGCTTGCTGCCGGAGACGCCCTCGTCGATGAACTCGTCCACCACCTGCCAGCCCCTCTGGCGGGCGACGG